>NZ_JAPJAV010000050.1:0-437 GCF_035616495.1 Mycobacterium sp. 663a-19
GTGGTGGCGGGCACGCCGCCGACGAGGTTGCCGGCCCCGGATTCGGGGGCGGTGATGACCTCGCTGACCGGGACCGCCGAGATGGGTTTGGCCACGCTGGGTGCGGTGGCCCCGGGCCAGGATTGGGGCACCGACAGCCCGGCCACATGCGCCCCGTGCCCCAGCCCGGCGGCGACCTGGCCGCCCCCGCCCAGCGCCCCGCCACCGAGGGCAGCGCCCAAACCGTGGGAGGCCCCGGCGGCGGCCTTGGCCGCCGCGGGCGCGGCGCTGCCCAGCAGTCCCGCCGACTTGGCGATCTGCACAAACGAGTTGCCCATACCGACGCTGAAGTAGGGCAGGCCCTCGGTGTTGTAGAACAGACCCGCAAACGGGGCATACCCGTTGACCAGTGCCCCCAGGCTGGTGGGCGCGGTGGTCTGGCCGGTCAGCAAGTACCA
>NZ_JAPJAV010000051.1:0-434 GCF_035616495.1 Mycobacterium sp. 663a-19
TCCGCGGTGCCGATGATGTAGCCGACCAGGCGCTTGTCACCCGGACGGTCCTCGCGCACGATCACCGCCGCCTGCTGGACCCCGTCCAGTTCGGCTAGGGCGCTTTGGATTTCACCGAGCTCGATGCGATACCCACGGATCTTGACCTGCTCATCGGCACGCCCCAGATAGCGCAACTGCCCATCGGAACCCCAGCGCACCAGATCCCCGCTGCGATACATGCGCGCTCCCGGCGCCCCGAACGGGCACGCCACAAACCGCGACGCGGTCAAACCCGGCCGGCGCACATACCCCACGCCCACCCCGCGGCCGGCCACATACAACTCGCCCACCACACCCGCCGGCACCGGGCGCAGCCACCCGTCCAACACGAACAACGCAGCACCCGGAACCGGCAAACCGATCGGCGGTATTCCTGAGCCCGCCGTCAGCGG
>NZ_JAPJAV010000052.1:0-419 GCF_035616495.1 Mycobacterium sp. 663a-19
CACCCGTCCAACACGAACAACGCAGCACCCGGAACCGGCAAACCGATCGGCGGTATTCCTGAGCCCGCCGTCAGCGGTGCACTGACCGACGCAAACACCGTGGTCTCCGTGGGGCCGTACACGTTGACCATCAGCCGCCCCGGCGCCCACCGATCCACCACCTCGGCCGGATAGGCCTCACCGCCGACCACCAACGCCATCGAATCCAGGCCGTCCGGCGGCAGCGTCCACGCCGCCGAGGGGGTCAGGCTCAGCACGCTGACCTGCTCCCCGACGAGCAAGGCGTGCAACTCGTCCGGGGAGCGGGTCACCGATTCCGGCACCACCACCAGCCGCCCGCCATGCAGCAGCGCGCCCCAGATCTCCCACACCGAAAAGTCGAAGGCATACGAATGGAACTGCGCCCACACCTGCCCTTC
>NZ_JAPJAV010000053.1:0-405 GCF_035616495.1 Mycobacterium sp. 663a-19
TACCAGAACTATCCGATCGACACCGCCGCGTTGACCGGTGCTGACGGGTTGGCCATCACCGAGATCACCAGCCACGACCCCAGTCGCTACCCGCTCACGGTCCAAGCCGTGTCGGGCGCTGAATCGGGGATCCGCGTCAAATTTGACACCGCGGTGTTCGACACGGCCACCGTTGAGGCGTTGGTGGCGCGGTTGGAGCGGGTGTTGGTGGCGATGTCCGCCGATCCGGCCCGGCCGGTGTCGTCGATTGATGTGCTCGACGCCGGTGAGCATGTGTGTCTGGATGAGATCGGTCATCGGGCGGTGTTGGGTGCGCCGGGGCCGGCGCCGGTGTCGATCCCGGTGCTGTGGGCCGCGCAGGTGGGGCGTAGCCCGGATGCGGTGGCGTTGGTGTGTGGTGGGGGT
>NZ_JAPJAV010000054.1:0-370 GCF_035616495.1 Mycobacterium sp. 663a-19
CGCCCCGCGCGCCGGGCCGCATACGCCACACCCAGGTCACGCATCAGCGGGGTGATCGACCAGCCGTCGGCGGCGATATGGTGCACCACGCCCACCAGCACGTGCTCCTCGCCGCCGACGCGGAAAAGCCGCGCCCGCAACGGAATCTCGACCGCCAGGTCAAAGCAGTGCCGCGCCGTGTCCTCGACGGCGTGCTGTAGCCGGGCCGGCGACCACCCACTGGAATCGACGACATCCCAACCCACATCGACTTGCTCGGCGGGCAGCACCCGCTGCTGCGGTGTCCCGTCGGACGCCGGGAACACCGTGCGCAGGCTCTCATGGCGGCCCACCACATCGGCCAGCGCCGTAGCCAGTGCGTCGGCATCAA
>NZ_JAPJAV010000055.1:0-305 GCF_035616495.1 Mycobacterium sp. 663a-19
GCCGGGCCGATCGTGAGGCTGCCGTTGTCGGACAGCACCCCACCCGGGTTGATCGTCACCACCCCGTTGTCGGTCAGCGTGCCGGTCACGCTCAGCGTGCCGCTGTTGGCGGTGCCGGTGCCGACCGTCATGGTGCCGGAATCCGTCAACGTGCCCGACACCGTGACCGTCCCGGTGTCGGTCAGCGTCCCGCCGGCGTTGACGGTCAGCCCACCATTGACCGCCAGCGTGCCACTACCCGGACCCGTGCTCCCCACCGTCAACGTGCCGCTATTCGCACTGGCGGTGCCCACCGTCACCGTGCC
>NZ_JAPJAV010000056.1:0-287 GCF_035616495.1 Mycobacterium sp. 663a-19
TCGTTGAGCTTCGACTTCGCGGTGTGGGAGATTTTCGGGGCCCTGCTGGGTGGTGGGCGGCTGGTGGTGGTGCCCGAGCCGGTGACCCGCTCCCCTGACGATTTCCACGACCTGCTGATCAGAGAAAAGGTCAACGTACTCACACAAACGCCGTCTGCGGTGACCGCACTCTGCCCACAGCGTTTGGAGTCGGTGACGCTGGTGGTGGGTGGGGAGGCCTGCCCGGCCACGCTGGTGGATCGGTGGGCGCCGGGGCGGGTGATGCTCAACGCTTATGGGCCCACCGA
>NZ_JAPJAV010000057.1:0-265 GCF_035616495.1 Mycobacterium sp. 663a-19
GGCGGCCCCGGTTTTGAGCACCCCGAGCATCGCGGTGATCGCCTGGCCCGAGCGGCCCAGCAGCAGCGCCACACACCGGCCCGGGCCCACCCCCCGCCCGGCCAGCATGCGCGCGATGCCGGTGGCGGCCGCATCCAACTCCGCATACGTCATCGACTGGTCCAGGTAGGTGATGGCCGGCGCGGTCGGGGTGGCCGCGACTTGGGCGGCGAACAACACCGGCACCGACACCGCGGCATCCGAGGCCAGCGCGGGTGCGCTGGCC
>NZ_JAPJAV010000058.1:0-262 GCF_035616495.1 Mycobacterium sp. 663a-19
GGGGCGCGGGCCCGACGCCTGTTGCCGGCGTCGGCCGCGGTAGGCGTCGTCACCATGATCGCGTCTGCTGTCCTATTGCTCCCGCTGCAGGTCCGGGGCATCTTTGGTGATGGCATCGCGTGCGCGCTGTACGTCGGCAACATGTGGTTCCAGAGTCATGCCATCGACTACTTCTCCAACTACCGGGCCCCGTCGCCGTTTTTGCACTATTGGTCGCTGGGGGTAGAGGAGCAGTTCTACCTGGTATGGCCGCCCATGATCA
>NZ_JAPJAV010000006.1:0-325716 GCF_035616495.1 Mycobacterium sp. 663a-19
CCGACGTGTTCGACCCGGCCAGCATCGCGGCGTTGATCGAGCGGCTGCAACGGGTGCTGGTGGCGATCAGCGCCGATACGCACCGCCCAATCTCGACCATCGACGTCCTGGACGCCGTCGAGCACACCCGGCTGGCCGGGTGGGGCAACCACACCGCGCTGGCCAGCGCACCCGCGCTGGCCTCGGATGCCGCGGTGTCGGTGCCGGTGTTGTTCGCCGCGCAGGTGGCCGCCACCCCGACCGCAATCGCTGTGAGCTATCTGGACCACTCGTTGACTTATGCCGAGTTGGATCAGGCCGCCACCGGCATCGCCCACACCCTGGCCGGGCGCGCGGTGGGCCCGGGCCGGTGTGTGGCGCTGCTGCTACCCCGCTCGATCGAGGCGATCACCGCGATGCTGGGCGTGCTCAAAACCGGGGCCGCCTACCTACCGATTGACCCCGCCCTACCCGATGCCCGGATCGGGTTCTTGCTGTCTGATGCCGCCCCGGCCGCGGTCATCACCACCAGTACGCTGCGCGACCGGCTGACCGGCCACCAGCTGACCGTCCTCGACATCGATGACCTCGCGGCCCCCACCGTCTGTGCTCAGCCCACCGCCGCGCCTGTCGCCGCGCTGCCGGTCCCCGCTGGCGGGGACATCGCGTATCTGATCTACACCTCGGGCACCACCGGCACCCCCAAGGGGGTGGCCATCACCCACCACAACATCACCCAATTGGCGTGTGTGGATGCGGAGTTGGCGGGGCCGGGCCGGGTGTGGTCGCAGTGCCACTCCTATGGCTTTGATGCCTCGGTGTGGGAGATTTTCGGGGCCCTGCTCCATGGTGGGCGGCTGGTGGTGGTGCCCGAACCGGTGGTCGGCTCCCCGGCTGATCTGCATGACCTGCTGACCAGAGAACACGTCGAGGTGCTCACCCAGACCCCGTCGGCGGCGGCGCTGCTGCCTGAGGCGGGGTTGGAGTCGGTGACGCTGGTGGTGGCCGGGGAGGCCTGCCCGGCCACTCTGGTGGATCGGTGGGCGCCGGGGCGGGTGATGCGCAACGCCTACGGGCCCACCGAGGCCACCGTGTGTACGTCCCTTAGCGCCCCGCTGGCGCCGGGCGCGCAGGTGGTGCCGATTGGGGCGCCGGTGGCTGGGGCGGCGCTGCTGGTGCTCGATGGGTGGTTGCGCCCGGTGCCGGCCGGGGTGGTCGGCGAGTTGTATGTGGCCGGCGCCGGGGTGGGGGTCGGGTATTGGGGCCGGCCGGGTTTGACCGGGTCCCGGTTTGTGGCCTGCCCGCTGCCCGGGGCGGGCGGGGCACGGATGTATCGCACCGGGGACCTGGTGCGCTGGGACACCCAGGGGCAGCTGGCCTATGTGGGCCGCGCGGATGAGCAGGTCAAAATCCGGGGGTATCGCATCGAGCCCGGCGAAATCCGGGCCGTGCTGGCCGGCCTGGACGGGGTGCAGCAGGCCGTGGTGGTGGCCCGCCAGGACCGCCCCGGTGATACACGCCTGATCGGCTATATCACCGGCGGTGCCGAACCGGCCGGTCTGCGCGCGCAGCTGGCCCAGCGGCTACCGGCCTACATGGTGCCCGCCGCGATCATCGCCGTCGACGCGTTGCCGCTGACCGCCAACGGCAAACTCGACACCGCCGCGCTGCCGGCCCCCGACTACACCCCCACCGGGTCTTACCGCGCCCCGACCGGCCCGGTCGAAGAAATCCTGGCCGGCATCTACGCCGAAGTCCTCGGACTCGACCGCGTCGGGGCCGACGACTCCTTCTTCGAGTTGGGCGGCGATTCGTTGTTGGCGATGCGGCTCATCGGTGAGGTCAACACCGCCCTCGGTGCCGAGTTGCCGGTGCGCGCCGTGTTCGAAGCACCGTCGGTGAGCAGCCTGGGCCAACGGCTGGCCACCCACCACGACTCGGAATGCTTTGTGTCCGTGCACGGCCGCGACACCACCGAGGTGCACGCCGCTGATCTGACGCTGGAGAAGTTCATCGACGCCGCAACCCTGGACGCTGCCCCGGCGTTGCCGGGCCCGAGTGCCGAGGTGCGCACGGTGTTGCTGACCGGGGCGACCGGCTTCCTGGGCCGTTACCTGGCCCTGCAATGGCTGCAGCGCATGGAGCTGGTCGACGGCACCCTGATCTGTTTGGTGCGCGGCAAATCCGACGAGGATGCGCGGCACCGCCTCGAAACGACCTTCGACAGCGGCGACCCGGCGCTGCTGGCCGACTTCGAGGAGTTGGCCGGCGAGCACCTGCAGGTCATCGCCGGCGACAAGAGCCAGCCCAACCTGGGCCTGGATGAGCAGACCTGGCAACACCTGGCCGCTACCGTCGATCTGATCGTGGATCCCGCGGCCCTGGTCAACGGGGTGCTGCCCTACCGAGAGTTGTTCGGCCCCAACGTGGTGGGCACCGCCGAGCTGATCCGGCTCGCGCTGACCACCAAACTCAAGCCCTACGCGTATGTCTCGACCGCGAATGTGGGTGATCAGATCGAGCCGTCGGTGTTCACCGAGGACGCCGACATCCGCGTCATCAGCCCCACCCGCCAACTCAGCGACGGCTACGCCAACGGTTATGGCACCAGCAAGTGGGCCGGCGAGGTGCTGCTGCGCGAGGCCCACGACTGCTGCGGGCTACCGGTCGCGGTGTTCCGCTGCGACATGCTCCTTGCCGACACCACCTACACCGGCCAGCTCAACGTCTCCGACATGTTCACCCGCATGGCGCTGTCCATCCTGGCCACCGGTCTCGCGCCCGCCTCGTTCTACCAACTCGACGCCCACGGCCAGCGGCAACGCGCGCACTTCGACGCGCTGCCCGTCGAATTCGTCGCCGAGGCGATCGCCACCCTGGGCGCCCAAACGGTCGACGGGTTGCAGACCTACCACGTGATGAACCCCCACGACGACGGCATCGGGCTCGACGAATACGTCGACTGGCTCGTCGACGCCGGCTACCCCATCCAGCGCATCGAGGACTTCACCGAATGGGCACAACGGTTCGCCGCCGCCCTGCACGAGCTGCCGGACCCACAGCGACAGCACTCGCCGCTGCGGCTCTTGCCGTTGGACAATCCCGACGCTCTACAGCCCATCGAGCCGACCCACGGGTCCCTAGCGCCGACCGACCGATTCCGGGCCGCGGTGCAAGAAGCCAAAATCGGCCCCGACAACGACATCCCACACATCTCGGCGCCGATCATCATCAAATACGCCACCGACCTGCAACAGCTCGGCCTGCTTTAGCGGCCGAGGTCCGCCAAGGCCGCATCGGCAACGGAGAACACTTCTTTGGGGTCGTAGAGGTCGCGGGCGAACGTGACGTTGACGCTGAGAATGCCGTTTACCACGGCGACGAGAAAGAAAATAGTCTGCGTCTTGGTGGTGCCATAACTGGACTCGATTCCCCAGTTCGCCGGAGTCGTGACGACACCGACGTTCGACACCACGCAGGAAATGTTCTGAAACGGGCCGCGGCGGTTGACGGGAAGCGACGCAATCCGGGCCATTGTGTTCAACAACCGCTGCTCGTTGGACGAAGCGGCGCCCTGCCGGGCCAGCCAGTAATCGACGCCGCGGCGAAGCCAGCCGAATTGACGCGCGATCTGTTCTTGCATCGGTGCTCCGCGCCGCAATTGCACAACCATGCTGCCCGTATAGTTACCGAGCGCCGCGCGCGGCAAATCGGGCAGAAAACGGGCCAGATCAGTGGGGATCCCGATCGTCACGCGCGACTTTTCGGGCTGGGCGGCCAGCATTGCTTCTGCGACCGTGAGACACATGTACTGCTGCAGCGATAGGTCCACTGCGCCGGCTTTGGCCAGGATTCGATCGGTCTCCTGCTCGGAGTAGAAATACGTCCGGGACGCATAGCCGTTGTCGTGTGGAACCGGCGTCTTGCCATGGGTGAGGTCGACCGTCGTGCGCGCTTGCTTCCGACCTGCCCGTGCCAGGTAGCCGAAGATGTACAACGGCAACAAAGCGAATCCGCTTCGCGGGGCGGTGGATTTCGAAGGCCCCGCAGTCTGATCAATATCGACAGATTCAACCGCGACGGGTTCACCATGAGCGGCGGCGAGCCAGTAAAGAATCCACTGGATGGCGGCGCGACCATTCGACAGAGCGTGGCTGATCTGGAAGCAAGTTTCCCTGTCGTTCATCCGCGAAATCCGCAGGGGAAGCGGCGGCGTCAGGGCATTAGCGGGAGAAAGCAACTCCTCGAAAGAGAATAGCCGGGAGAAGAAGCGCTCACGCTGACGGCCGAGAGCGGCGTCCACCTCCGCCGAATCGATCGGCGCCCATGAGAAAGATTCGCCGGAGGATCTGAGGACTACCTGTAGGGCCGGATTCTGTCGCACCAGGGATTCGTAGGCGGCCCACAAGCGATCCGGATCGTAGTTGTCGCGGAATTTCAAAACCAATGCCATGTCATCGCCATGGAGCATCGGCTCCAGTGCGCGGATGAACAGGCTGCCGACACGGCTTACGTCCACTGTGGTCCCCAGATCGATCCGGCCACCCGATTGGTGACGCGCGACGAAAACACCGGATTACGTTTGGGCAGTGAGTTTTTGAAGCCGCCAGCAACCATACAAGGCATACTGCACCATAACGCGACCGCGGCCGCGACGAGCTAAGACCGTGGAGCTAAGGGGACTCGAACCCCTGACCCCCACACTGCCAGTGTGGTGCGCTACCAGCTGCGCCATAGCCCCGAGAAGTTGCCCATCGAAGCTACACCACCGTCAACACACCTTCAAAGTCGCTGCTCAGGTGCCCAACCCGATGACCTGGCCAACCACCTCGCGGGCGGTCTTCTGGACCTCGGCCAGGTGCTCGGGCCCGTTGAACGATTCCGCGTAGATCTTGTAGACATCCTCGGTGCCCGACGGGCGAGCGGCAAACCATGCGTTGGCCGTCGTCACCTTGAGTCCACCCAGCGGCGCGCCATTGCCGGGCGCCGAGGTGAGCTTGGCGGTGATCGGCTCCCCCGCCAGCTCGGTGGCACTGACCTCATCGGCGGACAGCTTGGCCAGCTGGGCTTTCTGGTCGCGGTCGGCGGGCGCATCCACCCGCGCGTAACACGAGCTCCCGTACTCGTCGGCCAGCTCCCGGTAGCGCTGCGACGGGCTCGAACCGGTGACGGCCAGGATCTCCGACGCCAGCAGCGCCAGGATGATGCCGTCCTTGTCGGTGGTCCACACCGATCCGTCGCGCCGCAGGAACGAGGCCCCCGCCGACTCCTCGCCGCCGAAGCCGATGGTCCCGCCGAGCAGGCCGTCGACGAACCATTTGAATCCGACCGGCACCTCGACCAGCTTGCGGCCGAGGCCGGCGACCACGCGGTCGATGATCGACGAGCTGACGGCGGTCTTGCCGACGGCGATGCCGCCCGGCCACGACGGCCGATGGGTACAGAGGTAGTCGATCGCCACCGCCAGGTAATGATTCGGATTCAGCAGCCCCGCATCGGGTGTGACGATGCCGTGGCGGTCGGCGTCGGCGTCGTTGCCGGTGGCGATCTGATAGCGGTCCGAGGTGGCGATTATCGAAATGAGCCCAGCCATCGCGTCCGGCGAGCTGCAGTCCATCCGGATCTTGCCGTCGTGGTCGAGCGTCATGAACCGCCACGTCGCGTCGACCACCGGGTTGACCACGGTCAGGTCCAACCCATGCCGTTCCGCGATCGCGGCCCAGTAGTCCACGCTGGCCCCGCCGAGCGGGTCGGCGCCGATCCGTACCCCGGCCTTGCGGATGACGTCGACGTCGACCACGTTCGGCAGGTCGTCGACGTAGCTGTCCAGGTAATCGTGGCGCCGGGCGGTCCGCAGCGCCCGCGCCAGCGGCACCCGCTTCACCCCCGAGCCACCGCGCAGGATCTCGTTGGCGCGCTTGGCGATTGCGTTCGTCGCGTCGGTGTCGGCCGGACCGCCGTTGGGCGGGTTGTACTTGAAGCCGCCGTCGGACGGCGGGTTGTGCGACGGCGTCACCACGATCCCGTCGGCGAGCGCGTCGGTGCGGCCGCGGTTGTAGGTGAGGATCGCGTGGCTGACCGCGGGCGTCGGCGTGTAGCGGTCGGCCGAGTCGACGACGGCCACCACCTCGTTGCCGGCCAGCACCTCCAGCGCCGTCACCCAGGCCGGCTCCGAGAGGCCGTGTGTGTCACGGCCGATGAACAACGGCCCGGTGATGCCGTGCGCGGCGCGGTATTCGGCGATGGCCTGGGTGATCGCCAGGATGTGGGCCTCGTTGAACGCCCCGTTCAACGCCGAGCCGCGGTGACCCGACGTGCCGAACGCCACCTGCTGCGCGACGTCGTCGGGATCGGGTTCGATCGCGTAGTACGACGTGACGAGGTGGGGCAGGTCGACGAGGTCTTCGGGTTGGGCCGGCTGGCCGGCGCGCGGGTTGGCCACCATGACGCCAATTCTGCCGACGTCCTGCCTAGGCTGCTTGGGTGCCCGGTCGTGACTACCGCGAGTTGGCCGCCGTATTCGCCGGCGGCGCGCTGGGTACCGTGGCGCGCACCGGCCTGAGCAGCCTCGCCAAAGCCGATCCCGCGAGCTGGCCGTGGCCGACGTTCGCGGTCAACGTCGTCGGCGCCTTCCTGGTGGGTTACTTCACCACCCGGCTGCTGGAGCGGCTGCCGTTGTCGAGTTACCGCCGTCCCCTGCTCGGCACCGGATTATGCGGCGGGCTGACGACTTTCTCGACGATGCAGGTCGAGACGCTGAGGATGATCGAGCACGGCCATTGGGGCCTGGCCGTCGGCTACACCGTCAGCAGCATCGGGCTGGGGTTGCTGGCGGTGCACCTGGCCACCGCGCTGGTTCGCCGGGTGCGGGTGCGCTCGTGACGAGCGCCGGGGCGACGACGGTCTTGGTGTGGGTCGGTGTCGTGCTGGTCGGCGGTGTCGGCTCGGTGCTGCGTTTCCTGGTCGATCGCGCGGTGGCCCGGCGGGTGGCGCGGCCGTTTCCGTTCGGCACGCTCGCGGTCAACGTCAGCGGTGCCGCGGCGCTCGGGCTGCTCGGCGGGCTGGCGTTGAGCAGGGAGGCGGCCCTGCTGGTCGACACGGCGTTCGTCGGCGCCTACACCACCTTCTCCACCTGGATGCTGGAAACCCAGCGGCTCGGCGAGGAGCGCCAGACGTGGGCGGCGGCCGCGAATCTCGTCGTCAGCGTGGTGCTGGGCGTGGCCGCGGCGGTGCTCGGACAATGGGTTGCGGACCAGATATGAGCCAGCCCTGCCTGAAGTTGACCGCGTACTTCGGCGAGCGGCAACGCACCGTCGCCGACAGCGCGCGGTTTCTTGCCGACGAGATGCTGGACCTGTTCGGCGCCAGCGACGTCGCGACCAGCGTGATGCTGCGCGGCATAGCGAGTTTCGGGCCGAGCCACACGCTGCGCAGTGACGTGTCGCTGAGTCTGTCCGAGGATCCGGCGGTGGCGATCGCCGCCGTCGATGTCGAGCCGAAGATCCGTTCCCTGGTCGACGACGTCGCCGCGATGACCGGCCGCGGGCTGGTGACCCTGGAGCGGGCGCGACTGGTCACGGGGGCCGGCGCGCTCGACGACGTCGACGGACACGACGGGGATGCCGCCAAACTCACCGTGTACGTGGGCCGTCAGGAGCGCATCGCCGGGAGACGGGCGCACTACGCGGTATGCGAGCTGCTGCACACGCACGGATTCGCCGGTGCCATAGTGCTTCTCGGTGTCGACGGGACGGCGCACGGCGAGCGCTATCGGGCTCGCTTCTTCGGCCGCAACGTCAACGTCCCGGTGATGATCATCGGCATCGGGTCGGTCAGGCAAGTTTCAACCGCCGCAACCGAACTGGCGGCACTGCTGCCACACCCGCTGCTGACGGTCGAGCGGGTGCGACTGTGCAAACGCGACGGCGAGCTGTTCGCCCCTCCCCCGCGGTTGCCGGCCACCGATGACCGGGGACGAACCCTGTGGCAGAAGCTGATGGTGTACAGCGCCGAGGGCACCACCCACGACGGGCTGCCGATCCACCGCGCGCTGGTGCAGCGGCTGCTGCATGCCGAGGCGGTCCGCGGCGCGACGGTGCTGCGCGGCATCTGGGGATTTCACGGGGACCATAAGCCGCACGGGGACAAGCTATTCCAGCTCGCACGCAGCGTTCCCGTGGCCACGATCATCGTCGACACCCCGCAGTCGATCGCGCGCAGTTTCGATATCGTCGACGAACTGACGACCCGGCACGGGCTAGTGACCAGCGAGATGGTTCCGGCGGCCCTGTCGCTCGACGAGACCCAGCGGCTCGGTGACATCACGCTGGCCCGGCACGACTACTGACTGTGGGGACGCGCCCCCTTGAGCCGCGGGACGTCGTCGGGCGTGCGGGCCAGCGCGTACAGCGCCATCCGCCGGTTCGACATGTCGTGTTCGCCCAGAAACACGCAACCCCCACGCTCACAGAACTTGCGCGCCAAGACATTGCGGTGATCGGGGTCGAACATGACACGACGGCATCGCGGGTCGAGGTCGAGCGCGCTGGCCACTAGGTGCGGCAGCAGGTAGCCGACGTGCCCCCGCTGCATGTAATCCAGATCGGCGACCGCGGCGTGCAAACCCAGATCGTAGGGGTCGTACTCGTATCGGGTGGCAATGGAATCCTTTGCTGCCCTGTACAATTCGACGTACCCGCGGTCCACTCCGTCGAGGCTGACGACGAACGGGCGGGAAAACGTGCTCTCGAGTTGCGCGCGCAGGTAACGACGCCAGCGAGCCACCGACCAGGCGTATTCCCACGACTCGGCCAGGTGGGGCCGGTTCATCCACTCGGCTATCGTCTCGGCGTCGGCGTCCGGGTCGGCCAGGCGCAAACCATACGGCGGCGGCAGCTCGGGTATCGGCGGCGGCGGGACGTCACGCACCTCGTCGGGGATGTCGGTGAGTTCCCGCCGCAGTATGGGTTCGGCGTCAGTCATGTCAACGGGCGAGCCTACCCAGTCTCAGCGGCTTTTCAGGAGCCTCGCCAGGACGGCCGCCTGGCTGATGTCGACGGCGCGGGTGGCGGTGACAAGGGTGACCACGCCGCGTTTGGTCAGCTTGCGCAGTTCATCCAGCGCGGGGTTGCCGCGCAGTTCGGACTTATACCGTGAGGCGAATTCGTCGAACCGTTCCGGCTTGTGCTGGTACCACTCGCGCAGTTCCTTCGACGGTGCGACGTCCTTGCACCAGATGCCCACCCGCGGGTCCTCCTTGCGGATTCCCCGGGGCCAGACGCGATCGACCAGGACGCGCTGGCCGTCATCGCTGCCGGCGTCGTCGTAGACCCGTGCCACCCGGATACGGCTTCCGGCACTCACACGGCCAGGGTAGCGCCGTCGTGGCGGTTGTCGGCCACTCCTGCTACTCTCGAACGCATGTTCGAATACCTCGCTCCGCTCGACCCGTCGACCGACCAATCGGCGCTGATCGAGCGCATCGCCGAGCTGGAACGGGTCAAATCCGCGGCGGCCGCGGGTGTGCCCGCCGCGCGGCGCGGTCGGGGCGTGGCCGGCGAGGTCGCGCTGGCGCGACGGGATTCGCCCGCCCGGGGCAGCCGGCATCTGGGCTTTGCCAAGGCGCTGGTGCACGAGATGCCCCATACCCTGGCGGCGCTGGAATCCGGGACGCTGTCGGAGTGGCGGGCCACCCTGATCGTGCGCGAAAGCGCCTGCCTGGACGTCGACGACCGCCGCACCCTGGACGCCGAGATGTGCGGCGACCCTGCCCGCCTGAACGGAATGGGCGATGCGCGAGTGGCCGCGGCCGCCAAGGCGATCGCCTACCGGTTGGACCCACACGCCGTCGTCGACCGGGCGGCCAAGGCCGAGAACGAACGCACCGTGACCATTCGGCCGGCACCCGACACCATGACGTACCTGACCGCATTGTTGCCGGTGGCCCAGGGCGTTGCGGCGTATGCGGCGCTGCGTCGCGAGGCGGACACCCGTTGCGACGGGCGCTCGCGCGGGCAGGTGATGGCCGACACGCTGGTCGAATGCGTCACCGGCCGCGACGCGGCCGTGCCGGTTCCCGTCGCGGTCAACCTGGTCCTGTCGGATGAGACGCTGCTGGGCGGCAGCGACGCGCCCGCCGACATCAGCGGCTATGGCCCCATCCCCGCGGCGGGCGCCCGCGCGATGGTCTCCAGCGGCGTCGCCGACCGACGCTCCCGGGCGACGCTGCGCAGGCTCTACGCGCACCCCCGCTCCGGGGCGCTGGTGACGATGGAGTCACGCGCCCGGCTTTCCCGCGCGGCCTGGCCACCTTCATCGAGCTCCGTGACCAGCGGTGCCGCACCCCCTACTGCGACGCGCCGATCCGGCACCGCGACCACGCCCAACCATGGACCGAGGGCGGCCCCACCGCCGCGCGCAACGGTCTCGGCATGTGCGAGTGCTGCAACTACACGAAGCAAGGCGCCGGCTGGCGAGTCAGCACAGGCACCGACGAAACCCACACGCACACAGCCGAATTCACGATACCGACGGGCAAGACCTACCGGTCCGCGGCGCCACCGCGGGCGCCGACGATCGTGTTCAGCGATGTCGAGTTCCGAATCGGGGTCGCGCTCTCGAAGCACGCCGCGTAGGAAGACTCATCCTTGGCCGGTGAGGTGTTCGACGTCGATGACCTCGCCGCGGTTGATGCTCACCCAATCGCGGCCATCGAGGTAGGGGCGCAGTCGGCGGCCGATGAGCTCGACGTCGGCCGGCGCCTTGGGCCGCTGAAGCTCGTAGACGTGCGGTAACTCGGCCATGCCGGTCACCACGCTCCACAGCTTCAGCGAGTCAGGGCCGGTCGGCGGGTCCACCAACACCGGCCCGAACAGGCATTGCCCGGACAGGAACAGCGTCGGAACCCCGTATCCGCCGGCGTCGACGACCCGCTGATGGTCGGCGCGGACGTCGTCGTGGGTGGTCGGATCGTCCAGCGCCGCATCCAAAGTCGCCGCGTCGACACCGATGCGGCCCAGCAGACGACGCGCGACCGCCGGGTCGTGCGGTTTGCCGCCCGCGGCGTGCAGTTCGTGCCCGATCGCGGCGTACCAGCGGTCCAGCAACGCCATGTCGGTGCGGCGCAGCAGCGCCCCGATCCGCATCAGCGACCAGCCGTAGGACCACTCCCGCTCCCACGGATGCTTCTTGCCGTCGGCGCGGTTGATCTCCTCGAGGCTGAAGAATCGCCAGTCGATGCCGATGCCAAGTTGCTCACGGACGTCGCGGATCCACAACGAGGTCTGGTACGCGAACGGGCACATCGGGTCGAAGTGAAACTCCACGACGGTGTCCATCCTGACCCTCCGTCTCGCGTCAGTAGTGGTAGGTGTCCGACGGCGCCGGCATGTGCACCGGTTCGTCCTCGAAGTCGGACGCTTCGATGCCATAGGAGCGGGCCAGCTCCAGGATCTTGGTGGCCCGGGCGATGCGCGGCAGGTCGGACCCGTTGCGGATCTCACCCCCGTCGCGTTCGAACTCGGCGAAAAACTCCTTCGCCCAGCCGATTTCGTCCTGCGAGGGTGACAGCCCCTCGTTCACCACCGCACATTGCTCCGGCGACAGGCAGATCTTGCCGGTCATGCCGAACTCGACGGAGACGGCGGTGGCCTCGATGAGCTTGAGCGCGTTGGAGCCGATCGTCGGGCCGTCGATGGCGCTGGGCAGACCCGCCGCCCGCGCCGCGATCGTGAAGCGCGACCGGGCGTAGGCCAGCGTGGTCGGGTCTTCACCCAAGCCGGTGTCGCGCCGGAAGTCGCCGATGCCGAAGGCGAGCCGGAAGGTGCCCTTGGCCGCCGCGATCTCGGTGACGCGCTCGAGGCCCCGGGCCGTTTCTACCAGCGCCACGATCGGCACGTCGGGCAGTCGCTTGGCGGTCTCGGTGATGTGGTCCACCGATTCGACCATCGCGAGCATCACCCCGCCGACCCCGGTGCCGGCCAGCGCGGCCAAATCGTCGGCCCACCAAGGGGTGCCGAAGCCGTTGATGCGGACCCAGTCGGTGTGGCCTTCGCCGAGCCAACGCACGACGTTGTCGCGGGCGGCGGCCTTGTCCTTCGGCGCGACCGCATCCTCGATGTCGAGGGCGACGATGTCGGCGCGCGAGCGCGAGGCGGCCTCGAACCGGTCGGCATGGGCGCCGTTGACCAGCAACCAGCTCCGGGCGAGAACCGGATCGATGCGGGAACCTACGTCGGCAGGATCCAGCGCGTCGGTGTTGACCTCTTCATACATTCCCTAAACCGTAGCGATATCCGAAACGGGTGGTCGAGGCTGGTCGCGCCGGGACCGTTTGGGCGCTGCCCCGCCGGGTATCTTCCGCCAAGCGGCGCACAGCCCACGGCGCCTGTATCAACGCCCGCCAATCGATGGAGGTATCGGCGATGGCCGACATGATTGTCCAATCACCCGACGAGGTCGTCGCGTTCCTCAAGGCACAGCACAACCTGATCGAGGACATGTTCGACGAGGTGCTGCACGCGTCGGATCCCCAAGCCCGCGAAAAGCCGTTCGTAAAGCTGCGCCAGCTGCTGGCCGTGCACGAGACGGCCGAGGAGATGGTGGTGCACCCCCGGGTGCGCCGCGAGGCCGACGCCGGCGACGCGATCGTCGACGCCCGGCTGACCGAAGAGCGCGAGGCCAAGGAACTGCTCTCGCAGATCGAGCAGCTCGACATCACCTCGCGGCGGTTCGTCGACGAGCTCACCAAGCTGCGGGACGCCGTCCTCGACCACGCCGAGCACGAGGAGAACGAGGAATTCCCGGTCCTGCAGCGAGAGGTCGGCGCCGATGACCTCAAGCGGATGGCGACTGCGGTGCGGGCGGCCGAGGCCATCGCGCCGACCCGCCCCCACGCCGGTGTGGAATCGGCGAAGCTGAATTTCGCCGTCGGCCCGTTCGCGTCGATGCTCGACCGCGCCCGCGACCTGATCGAACAGGCCGTCGGCTAGCCGCGGCCGACGGGGTTTTCCGTAGTCTCGGTGTGGTGAGCGTTGCACCGGATGTGGCCGTCGCCCTGAGCGACCGGTTCTCCCGCGAGTTGCCGGAGATGGCGGTGCGCTGGCAGGCCGAGGCGCCCCCGGAGACCCGGCTGCTCGCCCTCAACGAGCCGCTGGCCGCGGAGCTCGGCCTCGACGCTGAATGGCTGCGCGGTCCCGACGGGCTGCGGTTTCTGGTGGGCAACCTGGTGCCCGACGGCGCGGTCCCGGTGGCGCAGGCGTACGCCGGGCACCAGTTCGGCGGCTACGTGCCACGGTTGGGCGACGGGCGCGCGCTGCTGCTGGGCGAGCTCACCGACCGCGACGGGCGCATGCGCGACATCCACCTGAAGGGCTCCGGCCCGACGCCGTTCGCGCGCGGCGGTGACGGGTTGGCGGCGGTGGGCCCGATGTTGCGCGAATACATCGTCAGCGAGGCGATGCACGCGCTGGGCGTGCCGACCACACGATCCCTGGCCGTGGTGGGCACCGGGCGCCCGGTGGAGCGCGAGTCGCTGCTGCCCGGCGCCCTGCTGGTCCGCGTGGCCAGCAGCCACCTGCGGGTGGGCAGCTTCCAGTACGCCGCGGCATCCGGCGACGCCGGCCTGCTGCGCCGGCTCGCCGACCATGCGATCGCCCGCCACCACCCCGGCGCCGCGCGCGCCGAACGGCCCTACCTCGCGCTGTTCGAGGCGGTGGTCGCCGTCCAGGCGGAGCTGATGGCCCACTGGATGCTGATCGGGTTCGTCCATGGCGTGATGAACACCGACAACATGACGATCTCCGGTGAAACCATCGACTACGGGCCGTGCGCCTTCATGGAGGCCTACGACCCGGAGACGGTTTTCAGCTCGATCGACTTCTGGGGCCGCTACGCCTACGGCAACCAGCCGTCGGTCGCCGAGTGGAACCTGGCGCGGTTTGCGGAGGCGCTGCTGCCGTTGCTCTCCGACGACCTCGAGGAGGCGGTCGCGCTCGCGGAGCAGTCGTTCGGGGTGTTCCGCGATCGCTACGACGCCGTGTGGCTGTCGGGCATGCGCGCCAAACTCGGGTTGCCGGCCGACGTCGCCGCCGAGGTCGTCGCGCCGCTGGTCGACGAGCTGCTCGCCTTGCTGCAACAGAGCAAGGTCGACTACACCTCGTCCTTCCGCCACCTCGCCCGCGCGGCCCGAGGCGGCGCCGACGACCAAGCCGACGGACTCGCCGGCTTCGACGACTGGATGTCACGTTGGCGGGCCCTGAATCCGGACGCGGACGCGATGGACCGCGCCAACCCGGTCTACATTCCGCGCAACCATCTGGTCGAGGAGGCCCTGGCCGCGGCGACGGCGGGCGATCTCGAACCGGTCGAGCGGCTTCTCGACGCCGTCACCGCCCCCTACGCCGAACGCCCCGGCCTCGAGCGCTACGCCAGCCCCGCACCCGAGGATTTCGGCCCCTACCAAACATTCTGCGGGACTTAGCTTTACGCGAGTTTCGCGAACTCCGCCTGCAATTCGTCCAGACGGCGAAGCGTCTGGTCGCGGGGCTCGGTCTCCAGCTCGACCAACACGTGCTCGACTCCGATGTCGCGGTAGCCCGCGACGTCCTCCGGCTTTCCCATGTGGATGTTGATGACGGGCACGTCGACGCCGGCGATCCCGCGCAGTTCGTCGAGCGGACCCGACAGCGCCTCGGCCGACGGGCTCATCGAGATCCAGCCGGCGCCCAGCCGCTCGATGCGCTTGAAGCTCGCCCGGCCGCCACCCACATACAGCGGCGGATACGGTTTCGTCACCGGCTTGGGCCAGCTGTAGATGGGATCGAAATTCACGAATTCGCCATGGAATTCGGCTTTCTCCTGCGTCCAGATCTCGATCATCGCCCACAGCCGCTCGTCGGACACCCACCCGCGCACGGCGGGGTCGACACCGTGGTTGGCGATCTCTTCGCGCAGCCAGCCCACGCCCACCCCGAAGCGAAACCGTCCCTGCGACACCAGATCCAGCGACGCCACCTCCTTGGCCGTCAGGATCGGGTCACGCTGCG
This sequence comes from Mycobacterium sp. 663a-19, assembly GCF_035616495.1. Lineage (NCBI taxonomy): Bacteria > Bacillati > Actinomycetota > Actinomycetes > Mycobacteriales > Mycobacteriaceae > Mycobacterium > Mycobacterium sp. 663a-19. The sequence goes on from NZ_JAPJAV010000006.1 coordinate 15,024, forward strand.
GGATCAGGGCGATGCCGGTGCCCAACACGAGTTTCTCGGTGGCAACGGCCGCCGCCACCAGCGCCACGAACGGGTCCAGCGTGCGGTGGTACTTCGGCGGGATCGGACCGCCCATGGGGTATGGGGTCTGCGCGTCGACGGGGATGTGGGAATGCTCGGCGAGGAAAAGGGATTCGAAGCCCCGCTGCTCGAGCGCGCGGCCCAGCTCCACCGGGCCTATGCCGTCGTCGGTGACGAAAGTCAGCACCCCAAAACCCATGTCCCGCTCCCCTGTTCGACGAAGACCTACTGATCGCCGCTCGGCGCCGCCTTAGGTCTGCGCCGGGTGGCGCCCCACAGCCCGACGCCGATGCCGACAACAGCGCCGCCCAGGCCGACGAGTTGGGAGCCCTTGAGTTCGCGGTGAACGCTCATCCCGCCGAGCAGGTCGGCCGCGTCCGCGCCCCCGGACGCCAAAAACCAGCCGCGGGTGTTCTTGCCGCGCAGCGCCGCCGTCGCGAGCAGCCCGCCGATCAACGCGTCGCGGTAGCCCATCGATCGCAGCAGCAGACGCGCCGTCGGCGTCGGCTCTTCGAAATCGCCCCAGAGCCGGTTGGCGCCCAGCGGGTCGACGAGGAAATGGATGCCCGAGGCGAGCCGGATGCTGCCCGCGACGAGCCCGGCACGGTCGATCGACATGGCCGCAGCATAGCGCCGCGGGCAAACCCATCGGCCCGGCGAGGCTGGGATCCGCCCGCGGCGAGGATTATTTTGGTCAGTGATGACGGATCAGGGGGACCCGCTCACTCGTCGGCATGACTACGCGAGCGATCCGGTCATGCGGCGGCGGACCAAGCTCGCGCCCGACCCCAACGTGCGTCGCGCCATCGTCGCCGCCGCGACGAAAACCATCTGCGAGCAGGGGGTCCAGGGGCTCAGCATCGCCGCGGTCCTGGATCGCGCCCGGCTCAGCACGCGCGCGTTCTACCGGCACTTCGAATCGAAGGATGAGCTGGTTGCGGCGGTCTTCCTGGAGGCGACGCGCAACGAAGTGCTGCGCCTCAAGGCGAGGATGGCGACGGCCGCCGACCCGACGGCGGCGGTGGCCGCGTGGATCGAGGGCCGACTCGACCTGGCCTACGACGAAGACATATCCTCCTCCCCCGAGTTGGCTTCGCCCGTGCACAGCGCGATCCTGGGGCCACTCATCGAGCAGCTGCAGCGGGGTCTGGAACTCGGCGCGTTTCACGACATCGTGCCGGCGATAGCCGCGAAGTCGATCCACGGCGTGGTTTGGAGCCACACCCAGCGGCAATGGGCCACGGGTCAATGGGAACGCGCCGACGTTCGCAACCGGGCGCTGCGTTTCTGCCTGCGGGGATTGGGCGTCGCGCCGGAGTCGATCGCGCAATTCGTCGCGAGCAGCGGCTAGCATGGCCCCCATGGCCGAGCCAGGCCCGGCTGGCGACAACACCGTCGGACTCAACAATGACGAGACCGTCGCCACACCCAATTCCGCAGGGCCAGAGGCAGCCGGCCTCGCGTGGTCGACCGACGACGACGGCGGCGACGACCGCGGCGGCCCGGCTGGTGGCCGCGACACCAACCGCCAATCATGGCGTGCGACTTGGCGTATCGCGGCCGCGCTCGTTGCGGCCGGCCTCGTCCTCGCCGGGGCGATCGTTCTCGGTCGTTCGCTGTTGACCGGCGATACCAAGTCGGCGCCGAAGCCCTCGGTCACGCCGAGCGACGGCGCGACGCCGGCCTCCACCGCGCCCGCGACGGCGTCAGCCCCGCCCGCCCCGTCGTCGATCGTGTCCACGCCGGATCAGGACAAGAAGTACATCCAGGACCTCAACGACCGGGGCATCTCGTTCGCCAATCCCGACGCCGCCATCGCCAACGGCAAGATGGTGTGCGACGACATCCGTCGCGGGGTCTCGGTGCCGCAGATCACCGCGGCGTTTCGCGCGGCCAATCCCGCGCTCGCCGGCGACGCCGATGCCTACGTGTCCATCTCCGTCCACACCTACTGCCCGCAGAACAACAACCTGGTCGGCGGGGGCGCCTGAACCGGATCCCGCCACGGGTTGCTCGTGGCTACGATGACCTTATCTTGCAGACGGATTCGAGTTAGCCATGACGACCGCAGCGGCGTGCCGCACGTGTGGGACGCAGCCGCGGCCGGGCGCGCGATTCTGTGACGGTTGCGGCTCACCGGTCGACGACGGCGCCAGCCGCGCGGAGTACAAGCAGGTCACGGTCCTGTTCGCCGACGTGGTGCACTCGATGGCCATCGCCTCGACGGTGGGCGCGGAGCGACTGCGCGAGATCATGGCCGGCCTGGCCGGCGGCTGCGCCGCGGTGGTCGAGCGCTACGGCGGCACGGTGGACAAGTTCACCGGCGACGGGATCATGGCGGTGTTCGGGGCGCCGGTGGCGCTGGAGGACCACGCGGTCCGCGCCTGCCTTGCGGCGCTCGGCGTTCAGGACGAGGTCAAGCGGCTCGCCGCCGAGGTCCGAAAACGCGACGGTGTGGACCTGCAGCTGCGCGTCGGACTCAACTCCGGTCAGGTGATCGCCGGCGAAATCGGTTCGGGCCCTTTCGGTTACACCGCGATCGGAAGCCAGGTCGGCATGGCCCAGCGGATGGAATCGGCGGCGCCGCCGGGCGGGGTGATGCTCAGCGCGTCGACGGCCCGACTCGTCGAGGGCGCGGCGCGCCTCGGCGAACCCGAGCTGGTCCGGATCAAGGGTTCCGACGTGCCGGTGCCCGCCCGGCAGCTGGAGGGCATGGTCGAGGGGCACGCCGCCGCCGGGCGTGCCGAGTCGAATCTGGTCGGCCGGCGAGCGGAGCTGTCCGCCGTCGAGGGCCTGCTGGAGCGCGCGATCGACGGCCACGGCGCGGTCGTCGGCCTGGTGGGGTTGCCAGGCATCGGCAAGAGCCGCCTGGTGCGCGAAGTCTGCACGATTGCGGCCGCCCGGGGTGTCGACGTGTTCACGGCGTTCTGCGAATCGCACACCAGCCAGATCCCGTTCCACGCCGTGGCGCGGTTGCTGCGCACGGTCACCGGCATCGAGGGCCTCGACCCGCGCGCCGCCCGGGAACTGATGCGGGCCCAGGCCGCCGACGCGGAGCCGGAGGACGTTCTGCTCCTCAACGACTTGCTGGGCATCGCGGACCCCGACGTGGAGCTGCCCAAGATCGATCCGGATGCCCGGCGGCGGCGGTTGACCGCATTGATCAATGCCGCGTCGCTGGCCCGCGAAACCCCGGCGCTCTACGTCATCGAGGACGTCCATTGGATCGACGAGATCAGCGAGTCGCTGCTGACCGATTTCATCGCGGTGATCTCGAGGACACGCTCGCTGGTGCTCGTCACCTACCGCCCCGAATACCAGGGCGCGCTGACCGAGCTGGCCGGCGCGCAAACCATCGCCCTTTCCCCGCTGAGTGCTCCGGAGACCGCGGCGCTCGTCGCGCAGCTGCTCGGCCCGCACCCCTCGGTCAAAGAGTTGGCCGGCGTGATCATCGACAGGGCCGCCGGCAACCCGTTCTTCGCCGAGGAGATCGTCCGCGAACTCGCCGATCGCGGTGTGCTGCAAGGAAAGTCGGGTGGATACGTCTCGACGGCGGGGGGTGTCGCGGTGCGTGTGCCCGCCACCCTGCAGGCCACCATCGCGGCGCGCATCGACCGGCTCGACCCGAAGGCGAAGCGCACCCTGACCGCGGCGGCGGTCGTCGGCTCGAAGTTCAGCCGGGACCTCCTGGAAACGTTGGGCATCGAACCGGTGATCGAGGACCTGATGCGGGCCCAGCTCATCGACCAGGTCGGGTCCGGCCCGCAGCCCGAGTATGTGTTCTACCATCCGCTGATCAAGGCGGTGGCCTACGAATCGCAGCTCAAATCCGATCGCGCGGAGCTGCACCGGCGCATCGCGGCCGCGATCGAATCGCGCAATCCGGCCGCGGCCGACGAGAATGCCGCCCTGATCGCCGAGCACCTGCAGGCGGCCGGCGATTGGCACGCGGCCTACGGCTGGCACGTGCGCGCCGCGGCGTGGGCCACCAACCGCGACATCGCCGCGGCATGGCTGAGTTGGGAGCGCGCCCGGGTGATCGCCGATGCCCTGCCCGACGACGACCCCAACCGGACCGCCATGCGCATCACCCCGCGAACCATGCTGTGCGGCATCGCTTTTCGGGTCCACGAACACGTGGCCGGGGAACGCTTCGACGAGTTGCGGGAGTTGTGCGCCATCGCCGGGGACAAGGCCTCGCTGGCCATCGCCATGGCGGGGCTGGTGATGGATCACGCGCTGCAGGACCGGCTGCGCGAGGCCTCGCAGCTGGCATCGGAGGCAATGGCCCTCATCGAGTCGATCGACAATCCCGACTTGACGGTTGGGCTGTCCGTCGCCCCCATCTACGCCAAGGGCGAGAACCACGAGTACTCCGATGTGTTGCGGTGGTCACAGAGAGTCATCGACCTGGCCGACGGTGACCCGGCCAAGGGCAACTTCATCATCGGATCTCCCCTGGCGCTCGCGTTGACGAACCGGGCCATCGGCCGTTATGCCCTGGGGCTTGACGGATGGCGAGAAGGCCTGCAGGAGGGCCTGGCCATGGCCCGCAGCACCGACCCCATGTCCTACGTCACCGTCGTCGCATACGTCTACTTCGCCGGAATAGCCTATGGCGCACTGACATCCGACGATCGCGCGATCACCGAGATCGAAAACGCGCTCCGGATCGCCGAACGATCCGGTGACGACCTGGCGCTGGCCGTCGCCCGGATGACGTTGGGCGTTGCGCTGGTGCACCGCCCCACGGCCGAGGAACGTGACCGGGGACAGCAGCTGCTGGCCGAGCTCAGCGACGTGTACGTGCGCAGGAAGTTCCTTCTGTCCCAGCTATCGGTTGTCGAGGTGTACGTGGCGCGCGAGAGGGCACGGCGCGGAGATCGCGACGACGCCATGCCGCTCATGCTCGCCACCGTCGACCAGCTGTTCCACAAGGGACTGCAGCTGGGGTGGGGCATTCCTGCGACCGGTGTTCTGGTGGAAACACTGCTCGATCGCGGGACTGCCCGTGACGTGGCCGACGCCGAGGCGGCGATCGAGCGGTTGGCCGACGCGCCGGCCGAGGAGCGCCTGGCGACGCGTGAGATCTGGTTGCTGCGACTGCGGGCGCTGCTGGCGCGGGCGCGCGGCGACGACGCGCCGTACCGGGACCTCAGGAACCGTTATCGCGCAATGGCCGCAGAACTCGGCTTCGAGGGCCACATGAAGTGGGCCGCGGCGCTGCCATGACGGCGGCCGCAAGGTTGCGTTACGCGGCCGGCAGCGCCGGCAGCGACAAGTCGGGGATGAACGCCGATGCCGGCGGGGGCGGCGGTGGCGGCGTCGTCGGATCCCCAAGGTGCTGGGGGCAGTACGCGCTCGCCGCGATCGCGGTGAACTTGGTGGCGGCGTCCATCGCGAATCCGGGATTGCTCGCCGACACGCTGTTGATGACGTCGCTGTCGGGATAGCCCTGATCCATCAGTTGGCACGCCTTTTTGCCCGCGGCGACGGCGCCGGTTCGGCTCTGATACGTGATGCCGGCGTTGTCGAGTGCGGTCAGAAAGCCGGCGTCGGGGCCCGATTCAGTGCCGGGCGGATCGGCCTGTGCCGGCGCGGCCAGCCCGATCACCGCCGCGAAACTCGCGAGCAGCACAAGCATTCGCATCGGTTCGTCCTCGCACACATCGGCGCCGTTGTCCTGCCCAGCCTGTTCCTCGGGGTCGTTGCGCGTCAAGGCGCCGGGCCGCATGTGGTACCAAAGGACTATGCACGCGCCGGGTCGTCAACCTCGTTGAAAGCGTCCGCGTGCCCGACGATCGACTGCTGATCCCCGGCCAGACGTGCTGGCGCACGGCGCGCGCCGACAGGTTCGCCTGCATCATCGACGCGGCCGATTACTTCAGGCACGTCAAGGCGGCGATGTTGCGCGCGCGGCGCCGAATCATGCTGATCGGTTGGGATTTCGACACCAGGATGACATTCGAACGGGGCGCCACGACGCTGCCCGGCCCGAATCAGCTTGGCGCCTTCCTTTATTGGATGCTCTGGAAGCGGCCCGCTCTCGAGGTACACCTACTGAAATCCAATCTGCGCCTGCTCCCCGCCTTCGCCGGCATCTGGTACGGGGTCACGCCCGTGGCGGTTCTGAACCGGATCAGCAGTAAGCGAATGCACTTCGCCATCGACGGCGCCCACCCGACGGGCTCCGTGCATCATCAAAAGATCGTGGTGGTCGACGACGCGGCGGCGTTCTGCGGCGGCATCGACCTCACCGTCGGCCGCTGGGACACCCGCGAGCACCAGCACCGCAGCCGCGACCGTCGCACGCTGGGACGCGGCTACGGGCCCCGACACGACGTCGGATTGGCCGTCGACGGTGCGGCCGCCCGTGCACTGGGTGAGCTGGCTCTCGCTCGGTGGCACAGCGCGACCGGCCGATCGCTGGAGCCGGTTGACGCCAGGCACGCCACGTGGCCCAGCCGGCTGGAGCCGACACTGCGCAACGTGGAGGTCGGAATCGCGCGCACGCTGCCGGAGCTGGACCAGCGCGCCGAGGTGCGGGAGGTGGAGGCGCTCAACCTTGCGGCCATTGCGGCCGCGCGCGACACCATCTACCTGGAGAACCAATACCTGGCGGCCCGACGCGTCGTCGACGCGCTGGCGGCCCGGCTGCGCGAAGACGACGGCCCCGAGGTCGTCATCGTCGTCGCGCGCCGGGGCAACAATCCGATTGAGCGGGGAACGATGGACAGCGCACGTCATCGGCTCATTCAAGTGCTGTGGGCGGCGGACGAGCACCATCGTCTGGGCGTCTACTGGCCGGAGACGGACGGCGGGGCGCCGATCTACGTCCACTCGAAGGTGGCTGCGGTCGACGATCGGCTGCTGCGCATCGGCTCGTCGAACCTCAACAACCGGTCGATGGGCTTCGACAGCGAGTGCGATGTCGCCGTCGAAGCGGGTCCGAACGCGACGGACGACGACGACGTGCGTCGCCAAATCACCCGCGTGCGTTACGAATTGGTCGCCGAGCACCTGGGTGTGCCCGTCGGTGAGTTCGAGAACGCGATTCGCCGAAGCGGGTCGTTCCTGAACGCGATCGAGGCGCTGCGCGGACACGGCAAGACGTTGCGGCCGTTCACCGAACGGACCGTGTCCGGTGAGGCGGGCCCGCTGGCGGAGAGCGACCTTACGGATCCCGACCATGTCCCGCCGTCGCTGGCCCGAAGCGTGCAGCGGCTCATAGCGCGGCTGCGGGGCTGACCGAACTCGTTGTCCGACCGAATACCCTCGGACGAGAGACCATGACACACGCATTCGACCCCGTCGGCCCCGACGGCCACCCGCGCATCATCGCCGACTTGCTGCGACCCGAGGCGCACGAGCCGCCAACCGACGACCTGCAGCTCCACGAGACGCACAGCTCCTGGGTGGTGCTCGCCGGTCCGAACGCCTACAAGCTGAAGAAACCGGTGGACCTCGGCTTCCTCGACTACACCAGCATCGAGCGCCGCCGCTCCGACTGTGACGAGGAGCTGCGCCTCAACCGGCGATTCAGCCCGCAGGTCTACCTGGGCGTCGTCGAGGTCACCGAGCAGGACGGCCACTATCGCATCGGGGGCGCATCCGGGTCGGGCGAGCCGGCCGTGTGGATGCGGCGTCTGCCCGAAGACGGCATGCTGCCGACGAAGCTCGCACGCGGCGAAGTCGACACGCGTCTGGCACGACGAATCGGCCGCACCCTGGCCAGGCTTCACCGCAGGGCCGAGACCGGCCCGGAAATCGATGCGTACGGCGGCCCGTCCAGCGTGATCGCGAACTGGCAGGAGAACTTCGACCAGATGGTCCCGTTCGTCGGTCGCACCATTTCGAGCGACATCAATGACGAAATCCGTTCCTACGTCGACCAGTTCATACGGCAGCGGACGCCGCTGCTGGAGCGGCGCGTGGCCGAAGGGCACGTGCGCGACGGTCATGGCGACCTGCACGCCGCCAGCGTCTGCATCGACGACGGCCGGATTGTGCTGTTCGACAGCCTGCAGTTCGCGCCCCGATATCGGTGCGCCGACCTGGCCTCGGAGGTGGCGTTTCTCGCCATGGATCTCGAGTACCACGGTCGCGCCGACCTGGCGTGGGCGTTCGTGGACTCCTACGTACGCACCAGCGGCGACCGCCAGCTGCTCAGCCTGCTCGACTTCTATACGTGCTACCGGGCGTACGTTCGCGGCAAGGTCCGCAGCCTGCGCCTGGCGCAGACCGAACAGGCATCCGGTGGTGAGGGGGAACCGATCATCGCCGAGTCGCGGGCCTACTTCGATCTGGCGTGGGCGCACGCGGGTGGCCTGCCCGGTGCGCCGATGATCGTCACGATGGGTCTGCCGGCGAGCGGCAAGACCACGTTGGCGCGCGCGCTCGCCGGGCGACTCGGGCTGGTCCACCTCTCGTCGGACGTGGCGCGCAAGAGGATGGCGGGCATCGAGCCCACCCGGCGCGGCGGCGATGAATTCGGTTCGGGGCTCTATGATCCCGCGATGACGCGGCGCACCTATGCCGCCCTGCGCCGCGACGCGGCGCGCTGGTTGCGGCGCGGCCGCGGCGTGGTCGTCGACGCGACCTTCGGCGATCCGTCCGAGCGCGCCCAGATGCGCCGGCTGGCGCGCCGGCTTGGGACCGACCTCCACATCGTGCTGTGCGACGCCGACGACGCCACCCTTATCGCGCGACTCGAGCGGCGTGCCACGGAGCGAGGAGTCGTCTCGGATGCGCGGCTGGAGCTGTGGCCCGAGCTGCGGGCCGCGTTCACGCCGCCCGACGAGCAGCCGTCCGTGCTGCGCGTCGACGCCGCGAGGATTACGGAGGAGACCACCGAGCAAGCGCTGGCACTGCTGCGCGCTGCCACTCGCTGACAGTCACAGCGCTTCGCCGATGTCGGGAAGCAGGGCAATGTCCTCAGGCTGGCCACATCGTCGAAATAATGCCGCAGTTTCTCGGACATTTCGCTTAGCCCAATCAACATTGAACTGGCTCAGCACCTGATATTCATACTTGAAGCGTTCTGCGCGGTCCCCCACCCATTTGGCCGCTTGGCGCGTAACCACGCTTTCGCAGTACCAGTAGAGAAGATCATCGAGGTTGCCCACCCGGTCGAAGCCGAGTTGTCCTCGCTCGTAGAAGGTGAAGTGATACGAGCCGTCGTCGGCGACGAAAATATTCAGACCATCGTTTGTTAGAAGCCCGACAGGCATCGGGCGAACCCCAAGCTGTCCCGACAACCGATCTATCTCAGCTTGAAGCTTCGCTGATTTATCGCCCAAGCCGCGGTCCGTACTCATCCAGTACTCCCAACCTGACTAGCTCCCAAACAGTCGGCTTCACGCCATCTGGACCCAAGATCATGTATTGGACGCTGCCGGGTGACGGCGTCTGCCCATACCAAGGTTCAACCGGTCCTTCCACGATTTGCCACCCGGGAGGCAGTGGTTTTCCGGTCACCATGTATCGGTTGTAATCCCCGCCAACCGATTCGGGCGCCAACGATCGATCTGCGAAAGGCGTGCCGTCGGGTGCAAGATAGCGACCGTACTCCGACCCGAACCGGTCGATGATGGCCCCCTCAGGTAGCTGGGCGGGGTGTGGGACAAAACCTGGAGGGAACCCATCATTCAAAGGGTAGTTTCGCGATGCTGGGGTGCCGAACTGCGAAGCAAAGTCGTCCCACGTCATTCCGCCTGTAGGATCCCAGCCGCGCACAACGGCCAGGGGCGCACCGCCTGGGGTGACGGTCTCCGCAGGAAGCCCCGCTTCGACAGCCACCCCTTCCCCGCCGAAGAGCAGTCCGGGCAGGGCGAAGGCGCCGTCGGAGGCTTTGGCGCCCAGATAATAGGAAGGGCTCGGTGCATCGAACGCGTTCTTGATTTCCCCGGCTGCTGCGCCGATCGGGTTTTGGGCCGTCTCGACGGTGCCTTTGAGCAGCTGCTGCCATGATTCGAGGACGCCGGGTGCTCCCGGACCTCCTTGCCCCAGAAGGTTTTTGATCCCCTGTTCGGTCGCGCGCCAGCGGTCACCGAAGCCTTCGGCGAATCCCGGCGGCGGTGCGGGCGGCGGCTCGGGGGGAATGTATCGGGGCATCCCGCTGTCGATCCACTGCTGGGTCTGACTCACAAGGTCGTTGAGACGTGCCTCGATTTGATCCGGCGGCACACCATCGCGGATCAGGATCGGGCGAAGCAACGCCTTGGCGCTGTCGATGTCTGCGGGCGTCGGCCGAGGCGGCGCGCCCGGACCAGGCGCGCCAGGACCTACCGGCTGGGGAACTCGGCTCTGCGCACCCGGCATGCCGGCGGGTGACGGTTCCGGATCGGAAGGAGGGTCATCGGTCAGGAGGTCGTGCAGCGACTGTGGCTCGGCGACCCCGCCCGCCGGGGCCGGCGGGAGGGAAGCCGGCGCGCCATCGGGGCCGGCCTGCGTCGGGCCGCCGGGAAGCAGCATGTCTTGCCACGTCTTTGGCTTGCCACCGGGGGCGGGGTTCGGTCCGCCCTGCGACGGTGGAGCACCGCTCGGCGGCGATGCCGCGGCATCCAGCGGGACTTCGCCGACGGCAGCGCCGATGGCGGTGGCGAGCTCATGGTCGGCGCTGTGGGCATGCACCTTGCAGGCGTTGAGCTCGTCCTGCAACATCTGCTGCTCGGCGGCGAACTCGATCGGATCGCGCCCGATCCAGGTGTCGCCGACGTCGATTCGCCAGTCCGGCGTGATGGTCCAGCCGTTGGCGGTGGCGGCCCGTTCGATGTCATCCAGCTCGCGCTTGCACGCGCCCACGTCCGCCTCGGCGCGCGACACCGCCGCGGCCACCCGCTTGGATTCCGCACCGTCCGCCTCGATGTCGCGGCGAAGCTTGCCGACGTCGGCGCGAAACGCGTCGCCCGCTTCGCCCTGCCAGTCGGCGAGAACGCTGTGGGCCTGATTCAAACTGTCCCCCAAGTGCTGCAACGTATTAGCGCGTCCACTGGCCGTCTCGAACACCGCGTGGATCGCGTTGAGATCCCAGCGCTTGACGTCAGCAGGTGTCAGTGATCCCACCCGCCACCCCTACCCCAGCACCGACCTGAGCGCCCCGGCCGAACTGTCCTCGTTCGTGGCGAAGGTCACCATCGCTTCGGCGACGTGCGTACCCAGCCCGCCCACGCGGAGCCTGTGCTGGTTGTGGCGAGCCTCCCACCGCGCCGCGAGCTGGCCCAGCGCCTGCTGCGAGGACCCGACCCACCCCGGCGCGGCGTCGGCCAGCCCGTCCTCATGACCGACGAAGTCCACGGCGGCCTCACCGATCGCGTTGAGGATGTGGTTGCTCCCGACGTGCAGCGCAACGAGATCGACCTCCAACTCGTCGGCCACGTTGAACCCCCTCTGGTCGGCGGCGTCGCGCCGTGAAGCCTAGCCCGTTTTGCCAGACCGCGCCCTTCACCTCCGTATGGTGAGGATGTGTGCGATCCAGGGTCCGGCCGGCCGGACGAGCGACCGGTCAGCCGCCGTCGGCTGCTAGGGCTGGCCGGCAGCGTCGGCGTCGCGTCCATGGTCGGCGCCTGCTCGAATACAAGTCCCGCCGTGACATCGACCACCCGTGTCGAGCTGACCGCTGCCACTTCGGCACCGCTGCTGTGCCGAGACGCCTGGGGCGCGCGCGCGGCCCGCGCCGGCGGTAAGCGTCACACCATCACCCGCATGACCCTCCACCACGAGGCGGTGGTCCTCGGCGAAAACCGCAATGCCCCAAGCCATCTCCGGCAGGACCAGCGGTACCACCAAGATCAGCACGGATGGATCGACATCGCCTATCACGTCGGCGTCGACCGCAACGGCAACATCTATGAACTGCGGAGCACCGAGATCGCGGGTGACACCGCGACGGACTACGACACGACGGGCCATTTCCTGGTTCTCTGCGAAGGCGACTTCGATCAAGAGACTGTGCCGGAGGCCCAGCTGCGCGGCGCCGCGCAAGCGTTCGCGTGGGCCGCCCGCACCTTCGGCATCGCGACCGCCACATTGGCGGGCCACCGGGACCTGGCCCAGACCTCTTGCCCGGGTGCGAACCTGTACGCCCACCTCGCCTCGGGTGACCTCAAGCGCCGCATCGACGATCTGCTGGCCGCGGGCGGAGTGGACCTCCAGCACTACTGCGGGCCCGACGCGGCCGCACGGGTCGCGGCCATCGAGGCCGGCACCTAGACCGGCGCTCGGCGCGAGATCAGCCGTTCGGTCTCCGCGGCCGCCGGCGCCGCGAGAAACCCGGTGAGTCCGTCCACCGCGCCGCTGACGAACAGGGGGAAAGCAACAACCGCGTCATCGCGGCGAAGCGCGCGCTCCCGCTCGGCGGCGAGATGAACCGCAAGATCCTGGGCCTGTTGAATCCGCATCGACCGCGCTGGTTCGGGAATGTGCGACAGGAGCCGCTGCATCCCGGAGGTGAATTCCTCGTGGGATTTCATCGCGTCCGATTGCCGAATAAAAACGGCGACCTGGCCCGTGCGCTGCAGCTGATCGATGAACGACACGTATGAGCTGTCGGGCGACTCTGCCAGCTCGATCAACGGAAGGATGTGGGCCTCCACCTGCGCCCGAAGATCATCCAGATCGGCTCGGGCACGCAGCAGGGCACGGCGTTGCATGAGGTCGCTGAGGCGGTACGCGAAGATCGCGCGCAGGAGATCGTCCTTGGATCCGAAGTGGTACCGGATCGCCGAGTTGTTCGACGAACCCGCCTCTATCGAGATCTGGCGCAACGAAACACCGGCAACCCCATGCTCCGCGAACAACCGCTCGGCGGCCAGCAGCAGTTGCAGAGCGGTCGCCGGTGTCGGCCCGGGCTGAGTGCTCATCACCCTTGCGCCTCGATGCTTGCCCGCAGGTAACCCTCGATGTCGTTGGCGCGCTTCAGGAGCGCATCACGCACCTCGGGCGCTGTCACGACGAGGAAGCGACCCGCCTCGACGGCGTCGGCGGTCAGGTCCCCGACCTCTTCCGCGGTCACGATCTGGTGCGCCGGCGCTCGCGGCGTTGCGGCCGCCTCGCCGTAGACGGTCATTCCCTCAAGGATGTTGGTGATCACCCCGGATGGGCAAAGGCACGTCACCCCAACACCTTTCGGGCCGAGATAGGTCGCCAGCGCCTCGGACAGCCCGACGATCGCATGCTTGGACGCAACGTAGGGAAGCCGGTCGAACCCGTAGCCCAGCAACCCGGAGGCGGAGGCGGTGTTGATCACGTGGCCGCTGCCCTGAGCGATCAAGCCCGGAAGAAACACCCGGTTGCTGCGCGCGATGCTCAACAGGTTGACGTCGATCGTGCGAAGCCATGCCTCGTCGGGCAACGTCTCGGGAGCGCCGATCGCAATGACGCCAACGTTGTTCATCACCAGGTCGATGCGACCGAACCGCTCGAGCGCGGCATCCCGCAGCTTCTCCAGGTCCGCTTCGACGGTCACGTCGACGGGGAGCCCGATCGCCGGCCGGCCGAGCGCGGTGATCTGCTCGACGACCTCGGCGACCCGGTCCTTGGCCAGGTCGCTCACGACGACCGATGCGCCACGCCGCGCGAACGCGACCGCCGTGGCGCGACCGATGCCACTGCCCGCACCGGTCAGCACGGCGATTGCGCCATCGAGGCTGTGCGCCTTCGTCATCCGATGCCGACCGCCTTGGTGCGCAGGAATTCGAACAGCCCTTCCTCGCCGCCCTCTCGGCCGAACCCGGAGATGCCGACGCCGCCGAACGCGAGCTCGTAACCGGTCACCGGGCTGGCTCCGTTCACGTACACCCCGCCGGCCCTCAGCGCGGTCACCATACGTTGCACCCGGTCGACGTCCCTGGTGTAGACGTAGGAGGCGAGCCCGTACTCGGTCGAGTTGGCCATCGCGATCGCCTGCTCTTCGGTGTCGAATCGCATCAGCGAGAGCACGGGGCCAAACACCTCGACCTGGCCGAGCTCGGAGGCCGGATCGACATCGCCGAACACGGTCGGCTCCACGAAGAAGCCCTTCGGCAGGTGACCGGGAACGCCGCCGCCGGCCAGCAGCTTCGCCCCGTCGGCCTGTGCCCGCTCGATCATGGCCAGGATGCGCTCCTGGGCCGCACGGGTCACCACGGGGCTGATCACCGTCGCCGGGTCGAACGGATCGCCGCACTGCATCCCGGCGACAATCGCGAGCACACGCGCGACGACGTCGTCGTAGATGTCGTTCTGGACGATCATGCGCGACGGTATTGCGCACCCCTGTCCGGCGAGGGTGCCGAGGACGCTGAAGGCGTTGACGGCGATCGCGGTGTCCAGGTCGGCATCTGCGAAGAGGACGTTGGCGGACTTGCCGCCGAGCTCGAGCACCGCAGGCTTGAGGGACTCGGCACACCTGGCGAGGATCTTGCGTGCCGTCGCCGGCCCACCGGTGAAGCTGACCTTTTGCACCAGCGGATGACCCACCAGCGCGTCACCGGTTTCCGGCCCGCCCAGCACGAGATTCACGACGCCGTCAGGGATTCCGGCTTCTTTGACGAGACGCATCAGATGCTCGGTCGCATAGGGCGTCAGCTCGGATGGCTTCATCACGACCGTGTTCCCGGCCGCCAGCGCCGGTATCAGTTTCATGCCGATCGAGACGACCGGGCCGTTCCAGGTGAGGATGATGCCGACGACGCCGTACGGCTCGGGCATCGAGTAGGCGAGCTCACGCTGGTTCGCCGGGAACGATGTGACGCGCCCTTCGATCTTGTCGGCCCAGCCGGCGTAGTAGGAGGTCCAATTCGCCATGATGTCGACGAGGGGCCGGCTCATAGCGGTCGACATCCCGTTGTCCAGCACCGACAGCCGGGCGATCTCGGCGGCGTCGCGCTCGATCAGTTCGCCGAGGCGGCGCAGGACCCGTGCGCGCTCCGACGGCCTCCAGGATCGCCACCCGGCATGCGCCGCGTGTGCAGCGCGCGCGGCGGCGTCCACGTCATCCCGTCCGGCCAACGGGACCGGTCCCTGGACCTCCCCCGTCGCCGGATACACGTGCTGGTGCACGCCACCCGAACCGCTGGTTCGCGCCTCACCCCCGATGTGCAGGTGCACGACGGGAACGCTCAGGTCGACGGTCATCGCGCGTCTCCGATTTCCTGGCTTCCACCATTTTCCTGACTTCCGCCATTAAGTAAGATTTCTTATTTCTAAGCTACTTGACTTCACGCGTCAAGTGTTGCCTAATGCTCGGGTGGACGTCAGAGAACTCTTCGATCTCAGCGGCAAGGTCGCCATCGTCACCGGGGGCGCCGGGGGCATCGGCGAGGTGTACGCACAGGCGCTGTGCGAGGTCGGCGCTGCGGTCGTGATCGCGGACATCAACCTCGAAGCCACGCGCCGCACCGCAGATAAGTTGAAGGACAGGGGCTTTCGCGCCATCGCGGTGCATCTCGACGTCACCTCCGCCGAGTCCGCCGCGCAGATGGCGTCGGCGACGGTCGCGGCATTCGGCGGGATCGACATCCTCATCAACAACGCCGCCGTCATGACCGACCTGCCGCCCTATGGGCTGGCGAACATGCCGGTGCCGGACTGGGATCGGGTCCTCGACGTGAACCTGCGCGGGCCGTTGCTCTGCACGCAAGCGGTCATCGAGTCGATGGCCGAGCGCGGCGGCGGGCGGATCGTGAACGGTTTGTCCGCGGGCGCGTTCATGCCCGGCGGGATCTACGGTGTGTCGAAATACGCGCTGCACGGCCTGACTTGCAACCTTGCCACCGAGCTCGGGCCGCGGGGCATCAACGTCAACGGGATCGCACCGGGACTGGTCGCCAGCGAAAGCGGCTACGCGAGCCTGCCGAAGGACTCGCCGTTTCGTGACGTCCTCGCGGCACAGATTCCGGGCAAGACCTCGGGCCCCCCGGATGACCTGGTGGGAACGATGCTGCTGCTGTGCGGCCCGGCCGGGGAATGGATCAACGGCCAGACGATCTCGGTCGACGGCGGCTGGATCATGCGGCTGTGACATAGCGGCCCGACGAAAGGATCCGCATGGCCGACTGGACAACTCGCGAGGAACGCCAGGCCGTCGCGAGAGCCGAGTACGAGCGCATCATGACGGCCGCCAGCCCGGAGCCGGCCGGGGCCTACCTCGAGTCCGGGGTGATCGGATACGTGTTCGGCGAGATGTGGCGGCGGGGCGTCCTCACCGCCCGGGACCGGCGCTGGATCACCCTGACGTGCGTCGGCGCGGCGGGGTCGATCACCCCGATCGAGACCCACGTCTACGCAGCCCTCAAGAGCGGGGACATCACCTACCCGGAGTTCGACGAGTTCGTCCTCCACTTCGCGACCCAGGCCGGCTGGCCCAAGGCGTCCGTCATGCAGGTGTACGGAATGATGAGCGTCTTCAAGATCGCCGAGGAGACCGGCGAGGCGCCGAAGACCCTCGACTTCGAGCCGTGGGCGCAACCCACCGATGACGGCACCCGCCGTGAACGTGGCGCCGCGACCTACGAGCAGATCCACGGGCCGGCGCCGCAAGAAGCATTGACCGCGTTTCAAGGACGCGCCCGGCTCGACTACCTGTATGGCGAAATATGGAGCCGCCAGCGGTATCTCACTCGCCGCGACCGGCGAATCATCAGCATCTGCAGCGCCGCCTCCACCGCGATCGACGAGGAAGTGGCCGAACATCTCCGCGCGGCCCTCGCGCTGGGTGACATGACCCGGCCCGAGCTCGAGGAGCTCGTGGTTCACTTCGCCGTCTACCTGGGTTGGAATCTGGCGCGCCGGCTCGACGACCTGCTGATCGAGGCCGGTTCGACGCCCGACCCCGATTGAGGCAGCCGAGGCGCCTCATCGGTGCCTTTGGTCCCTGTGCTTTGCATCTCTTCGGCCCTGACGATCACCGCCGCCCTCAGTGATGCTGCCGGTGGGCAACGATCAGAAACGAATCGAAATGATGCAACCAGCGCGTCGCGGGATCTTGGTAGGTGTCGACGGATCGGCAGCGGCACTGGCCGCCGTCCGGTGGGCGGCCCACGACGCCGCGTTGCGGGACGTGCCGCTGACCGTGGTCCATGTCGTCAACGACCCGGTATCGGGGTGGTTCCAGGTCCCGGCGCCGGCCGGCTTCAGGCAGTGGCAGGAGAAGCGGGCACGCGAATTCATCGAGACGGCAATCAAGGTCGCCGAAGATAGCACCGGTGAACGCGGCCCCGTGCAAATCGACGCCAAGGTGCTTCATGCGGCCATCGTGCCGACGCTCGTCGACCTGTCCAAAGGGGTCGAGATGGTCGTGGTGGGCTATCGGGGCCACGGCGGGGTGTTGGTCCGCAACTTTCTCGGCTCGGTGAGTTCGGGGTTGGTGTACCAGGCGCATTGCCCGGTCGCCGTGATCCACGACGACGAACCGATGGTCAGCAACGTGGTGCGGGCCCCGGTGCTGGTGGGCATCGACGGCTCACCGGCGTCGGAAGCCGCGACGGCGATCGCATTCGAGGAAGCATCCCGACGGGGCGTCGGCGTCGTTGCCCTGCACGCCTGGACGGATCCCCGCGTTGCCAACCTCAAGGACAAGTACCAGAACGCCGCTTGGGATGCTCAGTTATCCCACGAGGAGGAGACGCTTGCGGAACGACTGGCGGGTTGGCAGGAACGCTATCGCGACGTGGGAATCCGCCGCAGAATCGAGATCGGTGACGCGGCCAGTCCGCTGATCGAGGCGTCCGAACGGGCGCAACTGCTCGTGGTCGGCAGCCACGGCCGTGGCGGGTTCGCGGGTATGTTGCTGGGCTCGGTCGGGGCGGCGGTGGTCAACAGGGCCAAGATCCCCGTGATCGTGGCGCGGCAGTCCTGACGACGGCCGAGAGATCCTCGAAAAGCTCTCCCGCTTGCGGCGTGGCGCGCGCCGCCGTGGTCGTCGCTGTCACTACGCTCTGGGCACAAATTGTGGGGGGACACCGCGACCGCAGAAAGGATCGCCCAAGGTGAACCTCGGCAGCCAGATCAAGAAGCGCGTCCTCCCGGCCGTGGGCGTCGCCGCGTCCGCCGTCTTGTGCTTCGGCGCAGGAACAGCCAGGGCCGACACCGCCAGTGTCCAGTTCCAACCGGCAACGATGAACAACATTCCAAGCCTGCAGGTCACCGTCACAGACACCAGCGGAAACGGGAACCCCGGCACGTACGGCTTCTGCGTTTTCAACGCCAACCCCACGCTGGGCACCATGAACGTGCTCCAGGGGATCGGCACCCCCATGGCCCCGCTCAACCAGACGTTTCAGCTGAACCAGGGCGGCCAGCAACAGTTGAACTTCGCGCCCGAGCTCCCCACGGGCACGCTTTTCAACGTCAACATCACCTGCACAGACCCCCAAAACCAAACCGGGACCATCTACAACCAGCCGATGCCGTTCTGACTGTCGGGAAACGGCACGTTTCGGTGACCCCAAAAGCGCGAGTTTCGAAGTTTGGGCGAGTACAGTCGGCAACCGCCCACGCGTGTCGGCACGGTTGAACGTCAGGGGGTCCGGTATGCATTTCATGCCATACGAAATAGTCGACCGCCATGGCACGCGTTCCTACGCGACACGTGAGGTCGCTCGAGAGCACATCGTGCCGCGCGACGGGACGCCGCCGTATTACCGAGAGCGGCTCGCGGCGACGATCAACGGCAAGACCATCAGGGAGATATTCCTGTACGAGCCCGATACCAGGGAAGTTCCACTGACATCGGAAATTCCGACGGTAAAGTTCGGCGGCCTGTGGACGACCGGCAACCTTTACCTCGGAGAAGCGGCGGCCACCGCCCAATCCGGACGCCGGTTCGTCACCTTCATGACGCACCGTCACCTGCCATTGCGTGTGCAGTTACTCGATGCGCGGCACCGCAAGAGCCCCTACCTGCGCACCGCGCAGAATGGCCGTGCCGTCATCAAGGCGGTCATCAGGCGCACCGGCGTGGAGCAGGTCAGGGCCAGTGGTCATTCGTACGGCGGGATGACGCTGCCCGAAATGGCAGCCTTCGCAGGCGAATACATCGAGAGCATGGTGCTACAGGACCCTTCCGGAATAGGGCGACACGACATAAGGCTTTGCGCCCTAGTGCGCAAGGAGCTGATGCCCGCGTCGTTGCACTTCCTGAGACTCGAAGACATGCCCCCCGACACGATGAAGAACGTCCTTCGCCACATCACCGACAATCCCGTGCTATCGATTCGGGAGGTCGTCGGCCTCAAGAATCCGGACATTCGGCCGCATCTGACTGCGGCGAAAGCAAAGGGCGTAAAGGTCGGTTTGCTTGTGCTGGGGCGGTCCGCGATTTTCAATGCCACGGAAAACAGGCACATCGCCGAATCGGAAGGGCTTTTCCACCTGATCGACGAGGTTCCCGGCGCCTACCACATCGATCCGAACCTGCGACCCGGCCCAATCGTCGAGGCGCAGAACAGGATGTTCGACGCATTGACGCAGCTGGGAAAAGCGGCTTAGGACGGTTGCATCAGTTCTGCACAAGGTCGGGGATGGGCTCCGCGCCCGTCAGCCAGTGGCGTCCGGTCCGGCGGGCCGCCTCCCACTTCGGGACGCTGACCGCGTCGTCCTGGCCGAGGTCCTCGGGCGTCGGCCCGATCCGCGCGGCCAGCCCACCGAGGGCACCCAGGTCGAAGTTGTATTTCTCGGCCGCGGCCAGGCCCAGCATCTGCCGGGTCTCCTCGACGGGAACATCCCAGAAGGAGCGGCGCAGCCAGTCCCGGGTGTGCGGCCAGGTTCCCTCCGGGTGGGGAAAGTCGTTGCCCCACAACATGTTCGACACGCCGATCTCGTAGCGCCGCGCCAGCTCCCTGCGCTCCGTGGTGGTGGCCCCGATGAAACAGTTCCGGTCGAAGTAGGCCGACGGCGGCATCGTCAGGTCGCCCTCCATCAGATGGCTCATCTTCTTGGCCGAGTGCTCACGCAGGTACCGCGTGTCCATCAGCCAGAGCAGGTCGTTGGCCCAGAACGCGCCGCACTCGGTGACCCCCCAGCGCAGCCGGGGGAAGCGCTCGAACACGCCCGACCACAACGCGAACCACAGCGGCCGGGCCCCCCACCAGCGCACCTCGGTGACATAGATGCCGAGGTGCCCGCCGTACTCCTCCTGCGGGGCGGGACCGGAGTGGGTGTGTATCGGCATCTGCAGGTCCTGGCAGGCGGCCCAGACCTTGTCGTAGCGACGGTCGTGGTACGGCGGGTAGCCGACCCAGCGAGCCGGGATCAGGATCCCGCCCCGCAGTCCGGACTCCGCCGCGCGGGTGATCTCGGCGACCGCCGCGTCGACGTCCGCGAGTATCGGCACCACCGCGACCCCGGCCCGCCGCTCGGGGCTGTGGCTGCACAGCTCGGCCAGCCAGCGGTTGTGGGCCCGCGCCCCGGCCATGGCACGCCCGGGGTCGAGGTCGCCGGACTGGCCCAGCCCGGCCCCGAACGGGGCGCCGGCGACCCCGGTCACGGCGTCGGCGTCGGGGAAGATGACCTCGCCGACAACGCCGTCGCCGTCTAATTCCTTGTCCCGCAGGCCCACATCCCATCCACCGGCGATGCCCTCGCCGTGCTCGGAGAACCACGCTTGCGCGAACTCCTCGTCGATGAATCCGCCGGCCTGCGCCGCGGCGGTCTTCTCCGCCAGGTAGACCTCGAAGTCCTCCCGGTATTCCGGGTCGACGTATTCGCGGTACCGCTCGGTCGGCAGCTCGGCGTGGCAGTCGGCCGAGATGATGGTGTAGGGGTCCACTTTGGTCCTTTCGCTACCAGGTGCGGATGGGGTCGGGCTCGAAGACGGTGCTGCTCGCGTCGGCGGGCACGGCCGCCAGCGGCTCGGCGACCTCGGCCACGGTCGGGCCGATGTGGTCGACCAACGGCGCCAGCGCGTCGAGGTCGAAGCCGTAGACGGCCGCCGCGTTCCCGCCGACCATGGCCGCCACCTCGTCGGCCGCGACGCGGGAGAAGGTGTGGCGCAACGCCTCCCGGGTGTAGGGGGCAGTGCCCTCTAGGTGGGGGTAGTCGCTTCCCCACATGATCTTCTGGACGCCGATGCGGTGGCGCTCGGCACACTCGACCGGTCGCATGAAGCTGGCGCCGACGTAACACTGGCGGGCCCAGAACTCGCTGGGCCGCAGCGAAAGCGAGCCGGCGGTGGGCCCGGCGAAGCGGGCGATCGCCGAGTTCGCCCGCCCGTAACGGGCGGCCGCCACGTCGAGCGAGTCGAGCGTCGCCGGTATCCATCCGGCGCCCTGCTCGGTGAAGACCACCGTGAGGTCGGGATGGCGATCGAGTGCGCCGCTGAAGATCAGGTGCCACAACGCCCGGTGCGCAAACCAGTGCGTCTCGTACACCCATACCGCAAACGAGCTACCCCACCCGTCCGTCGGGCTCGGGCCGGCGTTGCCGCCGTGGTGGTTGACCACGACGCCCGCGTCGTCGCACGCCGCCCACAGCGGCTCCCAGTGCTCGGCGTAGAGCTGGGGGACGCCGGCCCCGGGCGGGATTCCGGGCAGCAGCACGCCGCCGCGCAGGCCCAGCTTGGCGATCTGCGCTACCTCGGCGGTGGCCTGGTCGAGGTCCGGCAGCAGGATCTGACCCACCCCGGCGCGCCGCTCGGGCGAGGCGGAGCAGAAGTCGGCGAGCCAGCGGTTGTGCGCGCGCAGGCCGGCCCAGCGCAGCTCGAGCTCGCGCGCGGTCTCCGGTTGGGGGGCGGCCAGGCTCGCCTGAGGGAAGAACGGCGGCACGGTGTTCGGGAAGATGACCTCCCCCGCGATGCCTTCCCGGTCCAGGTCCGAGTTGCGTCGCTCGCTGTTCCAGTTGCGCTCGGCGTCGGCCTCGGTGAGATCGCCGAACGGGTTGACGTATTCCCTTGCCCAGCCGTCGAATTCGTCGCGGTACTGCGGATCGAGGTACCCGCGGTAGTCGAGCAGGTCCGCGCCGGCGTGACAGTCGGCCGAGATGACGGTGTAGCGGTCCATGAGTTACGCGCGCGCCGGCTCGGGCCGGGGGGCGGCCAGCAGTGCCACGTCGTCGTAGCGCTGGTGCACGTACGGCAGCAGCCATTCCTGCGGCACCCGCGCCGCGATCCGCCCCACCTGCACGGTGCGCCGACGGCACCAGGTGATCGCCCTGATCTGGCGAATCACGATGTCGGCCACCGGATCCAGCGGCGACTCCCCCAACTCGAGGGTGCCGTCGATGTTCTCCAGCAGCTCGTAGTGCCGGTGGTACTCGCCGTAGACCAGGTGGGGGTCGGTGATGCCGCTGCCGTCGGGGGCACGCAGGAACTTGAAGTAGAACTCGGTGTTCACCTGGTCTGGCGGCAGCTCAGCCGGGCCGGTGACCCGGCCGCTCAGTTTGATGAGCTGATAGCCCAGCCGGTCCACGGTGGCGGTGACGCGGTCGCCGTCGCGCTGCAGGTCGATGTGGGCCAATTTCTTTGGCTCACCGAACGTTTCGCGCCCGCCCGTGACCGACTGTTCGGTGGACTGGGGCATGAAAAGCGGATAGTCGCCCTCGACTTCGCCATGCCGTGCGGTCACCGAGAACACCGCCGACCCGAACGGCGCCATGCCCTCGATTTGGACCCGCTGAAGCTGGACGCGCACCAGCGGTTCGGCCGCCGGCTCCAGCGGCTTGGGCAACACGGCCGCGACGATCTCCGGGTCGGTGAGGTACGCGACGGTGACCGCCTCGGTGGCGATGGGCGCCTTGGTGGCGTCGATCTCGTGGTCGACCTGGGCCTCGGGTGGGCGGGGACCGTAACGAATCATGTTGCTGCTCCTTTAGTTTCCGGCTCGGCATGCTGGCCGAGGACGTCGACCAGGTAGTCGGGCTCGCCGCGCGCCAGGATCGATGCCGCCTTGCGGCTCACGACCTGATCGGCCGAGGTGGGCGGGCCCATCATCCAGAAGCGGTCCGCCCGGATTCCGTCCATCACCTGATCGGCGACGGTGTCGAGCGGGGTGAACTCGACATGGGCTCCGGCGGCTTCGAAGCGGGCCACGACGTTCGCCAGAGTCTGCTCGGGCGTGCGACGTTCCTGCGTCGCGGCGTAGCGCTGCGGCCGGTGCCGCCACGACTCCCAGATGCCGGTATTCAAGAAGCCGCCGGGAAAAAGGACGTGCGCCCGCACCCGCGTCCCCGTCATCTCCAGGTGGGTGTAGAGGCTCTCGGTCAGGCACAGCACCGCGGCCTTGGTCATCGGGTAGACCGCCGTGGCCGGTCCGCCCATGGCGCCGCGGGCGATCGGCGCGAACCCGCCGTTGCCCGAGCAGGTGTTGACCACGTGGCCCTCGCCCTGCTCGAGCAGGATGGGCACGAAAGCCTTGATGCCGTGGATGACGCCGAGCACGTTGACGTCGATCCCCCAGCGCCAATCGGCCAGGTCGTGCTCCCACATGTAGCCCTCGGAGACCCCGCCGGTGCCGGCGTTGTTGCACACCACGTGCACGGCGCCGAAGCGATCTAGCGCGTCGGCGGCCAGCGCCTCGACCGAGGAATAGTCGGTGACGTCGGTGATGACCCCGACCGCCTCGACGCCCGCGTCCGCGAGTTCCCGGGCCGCCTCGTCCAGCGGGTCGGCGAGGACGTCGGCCAGCACGATCTTCATGCCCTCGCGGCCGAAACGCCTGCCCATGGCCCGGCCGATGCCCCCGGCTCCGCCGGTTATGACCGCCACCCTGCCCCGAAGGTCCTCCATCGTGGCCATCGTCACATGGTCGCTTATATCACCGCAAGAAGTCGCATTATGCGACCATTGGGCTCATGGCCCCGCGTCCCTCCCCGCAAACCGAGCGGGTGGTGAACCTCTTCGAGCACCTGGCGGGCGACGGGAGCCGGGGAATGACCCTGGCCGAGGTGTCGCGCCATCTGAACGTCCACAAGGCCAGCTGCCACTCGATGCTGTCCGAACTGCTCCGGGCCGGCTGGCTGCTGCGCGACCCCGTTCTGAAGACCTACCACCTCGGTCCCGCCCTGGTCCGCCTCGGCCGCGAGGCGGCGGGCCGCTACCCGGCCCTGGTGTTGGCCCGCTCCGCGATGGCCGAGCTGGCGGCCGCGACGGGCGCGCACTGCGTCGCGTTCTCGGTGAGCGATGACCACTCCACCGTCGTCGATCAGGTCCGCAGCCCGCACGGCGGCGGTCACCCGATGCCGATCGGCACCCAGTTCCCCCACCGCCCGCCCTATGGCGCGTCGACCGTCGCCTGGGCGGGGCCCGAGGAACGGGAGCGCTGGCTGGCCGCCCTGCCCGAAGACGCGCGCGACCGCTACCGCGAGGCCATCGCCGCCGCCCGGCGGCGCGGCTACGCCGTCGGCCTTCACCTGCTGCCCGATCTGCGGCTGCAGGAACTGGCGCTGATCGTGCGCAGCGCCGAGGTGCGGTCCACCCGGCTGAGTCAGCTGGCGCAGGCGTTGACCGACGAGCTGATCCATCAGGAGGAGTGGTTCCCGATCAGCCTGGCCGCGGACCGCACCTACGAGGTGAGCCACATCGACTCGCCGATCCTGGGGCCCGGGTCGCGCATCGCCCTGATGCTCAGCCTGGTCCCCAGCGCCGAGCCGATGAGCGGCGCGGCGGTCACCCGTCTCGGTACGCAGCTCTCGTCCGCGACCCGCCGGCTCAGCGCCGCCCTGGCCGAGGAGTCGGGTTAGCCCCGTTCGGGGGCCAGCCGCTTGAGGGCCAGGCCCCCTTCGAACGGCCGGTAGCCGAAAGCCGCCGGCGAGCGATAGCCGGTGTCCTCGACGGGGGTGGCCACCTCGGCGACGGTGGGACCGATCTTGGCGGCGACGGGCACCAACGCGTCGAGATCGAACCGGTAGAGGCGACCGGCGTTGCCGCCCAGGATCTTTCGGCAGGTGTCCTCCGGCCGGTCATGCAGGGCCCAGCGGATGGCCAGCTTGGAGTGCGGCGCGAAGCCCTCCTCGTGCGGGTAGTCGCTGCCCCACATGATGTGGTCGGCCCCCATGAAGTCGATCATCGCCGACTCGTAGGGCATCAATTCGCTTGCCAGATAACAGTTCCGCTTGGCGTACTCGCTAGGGCTCAGGGTCAGCGCGTCGACCGACGATCCACCGAACATGCCGTAGGTGCGGTTGTGGGCCTCGGATTTCATGGTGGGCACCATTGCGTCGAGGACGGCCAGTTGGTCCTGCACCCACATCGTGCCCTGCTCGGTCGGCACGAAGCGCAGCGTCGGATACCGTTCGAACACGCCGGCCAGGATCAGGTGTCCGAGCGTGCGCTGGGCCCATAGCGCCATCTCGGTGATCAACACCGCGTTGGAGGCCGGCTGGTCCATCGGCATCTCGGGGCTGCCGGCGCCCGCGTGCTGCACCACCGTCAGGTCCAGTTCGGCGCACAGCGCCCAGATCGGTTCGTAGCGGGTGTGAAAGAGCGGGGCCACGTGCGGATCACCGGGCGAGACCGCCGGAATGAGCACGCCGCCGAAGCAGTTCTGCGCTGCGCCCCAGCGGATTTCCTCCAGCGCCAGCTCGACGTCGTTGGGAAAGATCTGGATCAGCCCGCGGCGCCGGGCCGGGGCCAGCGAACAGAAGTCGACCTGCCACCGGTTGTGGGCCTGTACACCGGCCCAACGCTTTTCGAAGTCCTCGCGGGTGCGGGGCAGGCTGATGGTGATGTTGGGCGTGGTCGGGAAGAACGGCGGCACGGTGTTGGGCAGCAGCACCTCGGCGGCCACGCCGTCGGCGTCCATCTCGGAGATCCGAAGCTCGTGGTCCCAGTTCCGGTTGGCGGTGGCGACGATCAGGTCGTCGAACGGGCTGGCGTAGGCCTTGGCCCACGCGTCGAACTCATCGTGCAGACGCGCGGGCAGATACGGTTTGTACCCGTAGAGATCCGCCCCGGCGTGTGTGTCCGTCGAGATGACGACGTAGCGATCCAACGTGTCCCAGGTTGTGGCCATCGCACCCTCCAATGAGTAGGTCGAGTATAGGAGCTACGGATCGGCACGCGAAGGGCGAATATCGCGGGTAGCGCCGGCCCCCTGACCTGCCGCGATCTTTCGCGCACATGGCGCACGAAGTAGCGTACCGACATGAGGGTTCTCCTCGTCGAGGACGAGGCACGATTGTCGGCGACCCTGTCTTTGGGATTGAAGGCCGAGGGCTTCGTCGTGACCGCCGTCCACACGGGCGTAGACGCCCTACGCGAGGTGATCGAGAACAGCTTCGACGTAGTGGTTCTCGACATCATGCTTCCCGGACACAGTGGATATGAGGTGCTGCGCCGAATGCGGGAGGGGGAGGTGTGGACGCCGGTGCTCATGCTCACCGCCAAGGATGGTGAGTACGACGAGACCGACGCATTCGATCTCGGAGCCGATGACTATCTGACGAAACCGTTTTCGTTTCGAGTACTGGTGGCGCGCCTGCGTGCGTTGGTGCGTCGCGGCGCGCCGGAGCGGCCGGTGGTGCTGACCGCCGGATCGCTATCCCTGGACCCCACTCGGCACCTGGTGCAACGCGGGCCGACGCAGATCTCGCTGACGCCGCGCGAGTTCGGGCTGCTGGAGTTTCTCATGCGCAACAAGGAGGCCGTCGTGACGAAGACCGAGATATTGCGCAACGTGTGGGACGCCCACTACCAGGGACCCGACAATGTCGTCGAGGTGTACGTGGGATATCTGCGCCGCAAGATCGATGTTCCTTTCGGTACCAACACTATTGAGACGGTTCGCGGCGTCGGCTACCGGTTGGTTTGTTGAGGCAGCATCACGATCACCGTGGTTCCACCGCCGGGGCGGTCGTCAATGGTGACGGTGCCACCGTGCGCGGCGACGATCTCGGCGACGATCGCCAAGCCCAGGCCGGTTCCCCCGCCACTGCGCGCTCGGTCGGAGTCCAGGCGCACGAACCGTTCGAAGACCCGGGCCCGGTCGGCCGGCGCGATGCCAGGCCCGTCGTCGCTGACGGTGAGCATGACGTTGCCGTCTCGGCTGCCGACGTTGACGTCGACACGCGATTTCGCGTGATACACAGCGTTATCCACGAGATTGCGAATCACCCGGGAGACGGCTGCCGGATCGCCGATCAAACACACCGGAGAGGTTGAGGTGTGAATTTCGCAGCCATCGCGCCGTACACGTGCAGCCTCCCCTTCGACGAGGTCGCCGAGCGGCACCTGCTCTTTGCGCATCGCCAGGCTTTGCTCGTCGGCGCGGGCCAGCAGGAGTAGATCCTCGATCAGCGCCCGCATGCGGTGTGCCTCCGGAAGCAGGGTGTCGATCGCCAATTCCGCATCGAGCAATTCGGGATGCGCCTCGGCGACTTCCAAACCGGAGATGATGGTGGCCAGCGGGCTGCGCAGTTCGTGAGAGGCGTCGCCGAGGAACCGCTGTTGCGCGCGGTGGCCCGATTCCAGGCGCGCCAGCATTTCGTTCATGGTGACCGCCAGGGCCGAAATCTCGTCACGACTGGTGGGTACGGGTACCCGATCGGCCAGGTCGGAGGTCGAGATCTCGGCCACCCTGCTGCGGATGGCGTCAACCGATTGCAGCGACCGGCGAACCAGCCTGTAGGTGGCGGTTGCGGCCACCCCGATGATGATCGGGGCGCCACCGGCCAGCAGCAGCGCAACGATGCGCGCAGTCGCCTCGGCCGCCTCGCTTCCTCCGCCGACGAGCACCGTGTACTCGCCGAATGCGGTGTTGACCCGCTGACCGCTGACACGCATGTCGTCGTTGGGCACCGCATCGTCCGATATGCCGCGGCGCAGGTTGAAGTCGAACTCCGTGATGGGTATCAGCGGCGTCGCGGGCGCGGCCCCGGACCGCTTCGCCACTTTGCCGTCGGGGCCGATCACTTGGATTGCGACCACGCGCTGGTTGGTGGTCAACAGCGTGCTGTCGAGCTTGTCGGGCGGATCCGAGTGCAGGGCGTCGACAATGAAATGAACTCTGCCGGCGGCGGCGTCGTCGACGCCCGCCAACAACGACCGGTACAAGATCAGGTCCAAGCCCGCTCCCGCAATCGCCAGCGCAACCAGGACGACTACCGCCGAGACCGCGGCGGAGCGGGCCGGGATACCCCAGGTGGGCAGGCGCGTGACACGGGCAAACACCCCCATAGTCTGATTCTGCCGGGCTGAGAGTCAGCTGAGAACAGCGAAGCTCCCGTCCCGTCCGCGGGAGGCCACCCCGCCGTTCTCAGCGGCCTCTCAGCGACCCGCCCATACCCTGGCGCTCCCAGGGATTGCCTTGCGCAGAGCCACTCAACGGCAATCCGGGTTGTGAGCAAGGGAGGGATGGTGAGCTATCAGGTCGATACACGTCCCGAAAACACCGGGCGCATCGCCAAGCCCGGGGCCGGTGTTGCGAGCAAGCCACGGCTGCGCGGATGGATCCATCATTATTGCGCCTACGCGGCGCTCGTAGCCGGTTCGGCGTTGGTCGCGGTGTCGTGGGCTGTCGTGTCGACGCGGGCCGGGCAAGCGACGTTGGCCTACGCCCTGGCGATCGTCGCGATGTTCGCCGTCAGCGCGACCTATCACCGCGTCCACTGGGGTTCGGCGACCGCGCGGACCTGGATGAGGCGGCTGGACCACTCGATGATCTTCGTCTTCATCGCCGGCACCTATACGCCGTTCGCCAGGCTGAGCATGCCGCCCCCGACAGGTCGCATGGTGCTGGCGATCGTGTGGGGCGGGGCGCTGGCCGGGATTGCGCTGACATTGTTCTGGCCCGGCGCCCCGCGCTGGCTGGGCGTGGCGCTCTATCTGCTGCTGGGTTGGGTAGCGGTTTGGTACGCGGGGACGATCGTGCACAACGTCGGTGTGGCCGCGGCGATATTGCTCGCGGTCGGCGGCGCACTCTACAGCCTCGGTGCGGTGTTTTACGGGCTGCGCTGGCCCGACCCGTGGCCGGTGACGTTCGGTTATCACGAGATATTTCACGCGTGCACGGCGGTCGCGGCGATCTGCCAGTTCGTGGCGGTCTGCATCGCAGTGTTCTAAGACAAGCCACCTTGATGCGGATCGCGTCCGTGGTCGCCCGCCAACTGCTGGACTGCAAGGCGCGTCCGATGGTAGAGGTCGAAATCACCACCGACACCGGCCATGTCGGCCGCGGTGCGTCGCCGACGGGTACGTCGGTCGGTGTGCACGAGGCGTTCGTGCTGCGTGACGGAGACCGGGCCGAATACAACGGGCTGAGCGTGCACCGCGCGGTCTCTGCCGTGGCCGACGAAATCGCGCCCGTTCTTGTCGGCGCCGAACTCGATGACCCGCGGTCGCTGGACCGGGCCCTGATCGAACTCGACGGCACACCGGACAAGCACCGGCTCGGCGGAAACACGATTTACTCCACCTCGGTCGCGCTGTTGCGCGCGGCGTCCGCGGCGGCGGGCATGCCCACACACACCTACGTCCGCGCGCTGCTGGGACGCGAGCCGCCGACCACCGTGCCGGTGCCGAGCTTCAACATGATCAACGGTGGCCGTTACGGAGGCGTCTTCCAGACGTTCAACGAGTTCCTCGTGTTGCCCTATCGCGCCGACTCCATCGAGTCGGCGGTCGAGAAGGGGGTGCGTTTGTTCGGCGTGCTGGGCGAGGTGCTCACCAAACGGCTCGGCCGCGCGCCGCTGGTGGCGCCGTCGTACGGGTATGTCGCGCCGTCCGACGACCCGCGTGTGGTCATGGCGGTGCTGGCCGAGGCCGTCGAGCGCTCCGGCTGCGCCGACGTCATGGCGTTCGCACTGGACTGTGCGTCCAGCGAGGTCTACGACAAGAGTTCTCGGACATACGCATTCGACGGCGGGCGAGTGAGTGCGGACGCTCTGATCGACTATGCCCGCGGGCTGTCGGAGCAGTTCCCGCTGGTGTTCATCGAAGACCTGCTCGACGGGGATGACTGGGATGGGTTCACCAAGGCGGCGCACACCATCAGCCGATCGATCATCCTCGGTGACGACCTGATCGTCACCAGCCGCGAACGCCTGGAACGTGCCGTCCAGTCCTCGGCGGTCGACGGGTTCATCATGAAGCCCAACCAGGTCGGGACCATCGCCGAGGCGCTGGACTGCTTCGAATACGCCGCAGCGAACGACATTTTGGCGATTCCGTCGGGGCGGTCCGGCGGTGTCCTCGACGATGTCGTGATGGACCTTGCGGTGGGGTTGGGGGCACCGTTTCAGAAGAACGGCGCGCCGCGGTCGGGCGAGCGAATCGCGAAGCTCAACTTCCTGCTGCGCGCGGCCGAGGGCATTCCCAACTGCGCATTGGCGGACGTGCCGGCGTTGGTTCGGTTCTGAGCAAGCCCAGCCGCTAGGCGCCCAGCACCAACGTGGCCAGGCAGACCGCCGACACGATCGAGAGTGCCACCCAGTCAACAAGTTTCGGACGCGACGGGGCCGCCGAGATTTGACCGGCGCCGCCGCGGGCGGTGATCGCATCCCCCATCTCGTCCGCGCGTCGCAGAGTCACGGTGATGACCGCGACAATCAGGTCGATCAGGTCAGCCGCCAACCGCCTGAAACGGGCCCTGCGGGTCCCCGCTCCCTGTTTGGGCCGCAACCGGCGAGCGGCGTAGAGCACCCGGAATTCGTCGATCAGCATCGGGAATGTGCGCAGCGCCAGCGCCAGCGCGACCGACCACTCGTCGACGGGAATCCGCAGTGGCCGCAGGCGTCGCCCCAAAGTGGCCACCGCGGGCGCGATTTCGGCAACATTGGTGGTCCAGGACACCAGCGCGCCCAGGCCGAGCAACACGATCGACAACGCTGTGAAGCGCAGGAAATCCAACAGGCCGCCCAGGCCGAGCGAGACCGTGCCCACCTGGATGTGCGGACCGCCGCCGGCCAACGTCGCCGTGATGCCCACGACGGCCAGCAGGATCGGAAGCCAACGCGGTACCGATGGCAGCACACCTCGGGGAATGTGTGCGACCCATGCCGTCGCCAGCATCAGCGCGGCCATCAGTCCGATCGGCACCCATCCCGGGTTGAGCGTCAACAACAGCGAAATGCCGAAAACAGCAGTCAGTTTGGTGCCGGCCCACAGGTCGTGGATTGCGGAACGCCCGGGCACCGGGCGCAGCAGAACGACGGGGCGAGGTTGGCGGCGGGCCGCGCGCTTCGTCGGCAACGCCGCGACCACGCTGTTTTCCCCGGCCGCGCCCGATGCCGGTGCCAGCATGCCGTCTCGTAGGTGCAGCGTGCGGGGGCAAAGCTCCTCCAGGCCGGCGAAGTCGTGGGAAATGACCACCACGGTCAGACCGGTGTCGCGGCGCCGATCCGCGAGCAGCCGCACCAGGCCGCGCTGGCTGGCCGCGTCCAGTCCGGCCAGCGGCTCGTCGAGGATCAACACGCGCGGCGACCGCGCCAGCAATCCGGCCAGGACCACTCGGCGCATCTGGCCGCCGCTGAGCTGGTCGATGCGCCGCTTCGCCAGTGCGGCGTCAAGTCCGACAGCCGCCAGGGCCGCGGTCACGCTGTCGCGATCGTCAGGCGAAAAGCCCGCCGCCGCAGCCACTTCCAGATCGACGCGACCGCGCATCAACTGCAGCCGGGCGGCCTGGAATTGGAGCGCGACCGCGCCGACCTGCTCGGCGGCGGGGCGGTCGTTGAGCAGACAGGTGCCGGTGGTCGGTGTCGTCAGGCCGGCCATGATCCAGGCCAGCGTGGACTTACCGGAGCCGTTGCCGCCATGGATCAGCAGGCCGTCGCCCTCATGCACCACGAAACTGATGTCGCGGAGTGCGGTCTGCGCCCAGGGGGTGCCACTGCCATATTCGTGGCCGACACCTTTGAGTTCGAGCACCGGGGTGTCAGACCGGGTTACCACCGCAGCCGTCGGAGCGGGCGCGGCCGCCGTCTCGACCGTTGCGGTGTTGTCCAGCGAATCGCTCAGGTCGATCGTGCGGTCGGCGTATTCGGCCTCGTTGTCGTAGTGGGTGATGTGCACCAGGGCGGTTTGGTGACGGTCGGTCAGGCGGGACAGCACGGCGAGCAGTGCGTCTCGGCCTTGCTGATCGACCATGCTGGTGACCTCGTCGGCGATGAGCAGCGCCGGCTCTCGCGCCAGCGCCGCGGCCACTGCCAGGCGCTGCAGTTCACCGCCCGACAGGCCGCCGGTGTCGCGCCCGGCGAGGCCGTCCAGCCCGACCTCACTGAGCAACCGGTCGACATCGGTGGTCTTGCCGGGCGGTAATCCCCAGACCACATCGTCGGCGACCCGCGTGCCCAGCACCTGGCTTTCCGGGTGCTGCATGACGACGGCAGTCCCACCGAGCTGACCGAGACCCACCGCGCCGGGGCGTTCGACGGTGCCCGAGGTCGGTTCGCGGCCCGCCAGGATCAGCGTCAAAGTGGTTTTCCCCGAGCCATTGGCACCGGTGACCGCGACGTGGTCGCCCGCCCGCACGTCCAGGCTGACCGCGCGCAGCGCGTCGCGGTCGCTGTGCGGGTAACGGAGGCGCACGTCATCGAGCCGCACGGGGACCGGCGCGATCGGCCCGGTGCCGACCGGCGCATCCAATTTGTGCACATCGGGAACGCCGCGCAGCCGGACCAGCACCCGCGACAACACCAACCAACCGACCACCGAGGCGCCCATGATCCCGACGACGGCGCATCCGAGAACGAGCCACTGCCAGTAATGCAGCGCGGCGGCGAAAAAACCCTTGATCTCGGCCGCGACCACCTGGAGGTGCGGCACGCGGGCCACGGTCATCGCGACTCCGTCCACCGTGGCGGTGATCGTGTGGAATGCCAGCTCCCGAAGCCGGACCAGGACGGTCAACGCGATGATGACCGCGACACCGACGACAAGACCGGCGCCAATCGAAAACGCGATGACGGTCGGCGTGCCACGGCGGCGGCGCTTCACGATTCCGGCCAGCCCGCCGACGTAGGCGCAGAGGGCGACCGCCCCGAACCCGCTCAGACCGACCACCAGGAAGCCGATCACGCTCGCGGCGACGGTCGCGGTGATCAGAACGCGAATCCGGTAGCGATAGGCCAGCAGCCCCATCGGCACGGTGCCCAGCAGTCCGAGCCCACCCGCGTGGGGAAGGATCACCGCAATGATCGCTATCGCCGCGCACAGGGCGCCCATCACCGAGGCGTGCGCCAGTTCACTGGGCAGTAGCGATGGAGCCCGACTGCGCCCGCTCATCGTTCGCGCCTCGCAGTCATCGGCGTCGTCTGTGGCCCGGTAGGCGAGGTGAGTTCCGTTGAACATGGGACCGCCAGCGTATGAACACGGCGCTGAGAAGTTGCTGAGGAAGTCACTGGCCTCGATGCCCCCTCGGTGGCGGAATTCGCTCCCCGGTCCTGCCGGTTTGTAGGCTTCGGGACATGCCGTTCGATAACGGTGACGTCTTCGCTGGCTACACCATTCAGCGCCTGCTCGGCACCGGTGGTATGGGTGAGGTCTACCTCGCCCAGCATCCTCGTCTGCCTCGTCACGACGCGCTGAAGATCTTGTCGGTGGCCGCGACAGCCGACGAGGAGTTCCGGGCGAGATTCAACCGCGAAGCCGAATTGGCAGCGACGCTGTGGCACCCACACATCGTCGGCGTTCTGGACCGCGGTGAGTTCAACGGCCGGCTCTGGATCTCGATGAACTACGTGGACGGCACCGACGCGGGCCGATTGGTTCAGGAGCGTTATCCGCGCGGCATGCCTGAAGGGGACGTCGCGGACATCGTGACAGCGGTGGCCGATGCGCTCGACTTCGGTCATGATCGCCGTCTGCTTCATCGGGACGTCAAGCCCGAGAACATCCTCGTGACCGCGGCCGATGGCCACCGGCGCAGGGTGCTGTTAACCGACTTCGGCATCGCTCGCAGGATCGACGACGTCAGCAACCTCACCGAAGCCAACGTCGCCATAGGGACCATTAATTACGTGGCCCCGGAGCAACTCCTGGGCAAGCCGCTCGACGGCCGAGCGGATCAATATGCGCTGGCCGCCACCACGTTTTACCTATTGACCGGCGCTCCGCCTTTTCAGGACTCAAATCGTGCTGTCGTACTCAGCCGTCATCTCAGTGCGCCGCCACCGCGGATATCGGAGCGCCGACCCGATCTCGCGCACCTGGACGCAGTGCTGGCAAGGGCGCTGGCCAAAGACCCGAACGACCGATACCCGAATTGCGCCGACTTTGCTCAAGCCCTCACGCAGCAGGGTCCCGGCCGGGACGCCGCTGAACCGCATCCGCACGAACGCCCGCCCACGCAGCGTCTCGAGCGTCTGGTCCTCAACGGGACAGTACGCGGCGTCGAGCACAGCGCGATCGGTGCGCAAAACCAGGTGGGGATCTTGTCGTTCCAGGTGGTCCCATATGAGCCACTGGACAACCGGCACACTCAGGTTCCGGTCGAAATGCCAACCGATCTCGTAGGGCCGGGTCAGCTGGCAGACGGGGACGAGGTCGAAGTCAGCGGCGCCTGGGACGGCGACACCCTCGACGCCGACAAAATCATCAACTTTTCAGTCGAACCTCCTCCGAAGCGACGCCGGCCCCGACTCCCCGCCGAATCGCCGCGAGACAAGGAACGGAAAGGCAGAAGGGTCCGGATCGCTGCGGTCGTCGCCGCCGTCGCTGCGATCCTGTTGACGGCGGCAGCGGTTCTGTACCTCACCGACGGCTTCGGTCGCTGGACTCACCCCGGACCAATCGTCAAGCCGGTGAGCGCAACGGTCTTTTCACCCGACGGTGCCCCCGACAACCCGCAGAAAGCCAATTTGGCAATCGACGGCAACCCGAACACCGCGTGGTCCACCGTCACGTACAAGGATGCCGATCCATTCCCGAAGTTCATCCAAGGAATGGGACTGCTGCTGCAGCTGTCCGAACCGACCGCGCTAAGCGCCGTGACGATCGACGTATCCAGCACGGGAACCCGGGTGCAGATCCGCTCGTCGCCCACCCACGACCCAACCAAATTGGCCGACACCACCGAGCTGACCCCGAACACGCCGCTGCAGCCGGGGCACAACCGCATAGAAGTGCACAACCGAACCAAGACTTCCAATGTGCTGGTGTGGATCTCCACCTTGGGCACCACAAACGGCGAGAGCCGGACTGAAATCTCCGAAATCACCCTGCAGGCGGCCGCGTAAGGTCGTTCACCCTGCCCACACATCCTCGACGTAGTGGTCGGATTCGACGAGACCGTTCAGCCAAGCGCGGGCCTGATCGTCGTCAGCGCCCGCCCGTGACCGATAGATGTCGAGGAACGACCCGCGCACCGCCGGCGCCATCCGCGCGCCATCGCCGCACACGTAGACGTGGGTGTCCTTGGCCGGGTCGCGCAAAAGGTTCCACACCTCGTCGGCGTCCGCGGCGATCCGGTCCTGCACGTAGCGAACCCCGTCCTGCGGCGCGCGGGAGAAGGCCGGGCGCATCTGCACGATGCCGAGGGCTTCGGCCTGTTCGAACCGGTCTCGGAAAATGTAATCGACCTCCGGGTCACGCACCCCGAAGAAGCACAGCGCGGGCTCCACCGGCGCTCCGGCGCGTTGTGCGGCAAGCCGGTCACCGAGGAAACCGAGGAACGGCGCCACCCCGGTACCGGCGCTCACCAGGATGACGTTCTTGGCCGGATCGGCACCGGCGCGGAACGCCTGGCGAGCCGGGTCCACGCGCGCCCGGATCACTTGTCCGGCTTGGACTGTCGCGAGGTAGTTGGATGCGACACCTTTGAACAGGCCGCGACCGGAACGGGCCGGCGCGTCGAGCACACTGACGATCAGTCCTACCGTGCGTGGTGACAGCATTGACGACGATGCGATCGAATAGTGCCTGGGCACCATGGGATCCAGCAATTCAAGGAGTTCGGCACCGGTGAGAACGCAAGCCGGATATTCGTCGAGGCACTCCATCACGCTGAGCGGGCAGCCTTCTGGATCCTCGGCCAGTTCGGTGAGCCGCCGGCGCTCCGCAGGACTCGTGTTGGCCGCCGCAAGGCTGCGTAATTGACTGCTGGTCACCGGTTTCCGCAATTCGACGAAGTGCGTGAGCAGTTCTCGTGCGCTGACCTCTCTGTCCAGCGCGATGAGCCGCCGAGAGCTGCGCCGAGGATTGATCGCCAGCCTCAGTCCGGGGTCGATGCCGAGTTGTGCCAAGACCGCGTCGACCACCTCGGGTGGGTTGTCTGCCATCACGGTGAGGTGGTCGCCGGTTTGGTAGTCGACGCCGTCCGGAAGGTCCACGCGGACATTGATTTTGGCTTGACCCAGCCCGGGCCTGACCAGTTGGGTATTCTCGGCGATGGTCATCGGGATCACCGATGACCGTGCGTCCATCGCCGCCGTCACCGGTCCGACGATCTGGCGCAACTCGTAAAGCGGTTCGGCCGCATCCGTGAGCGGCGCGGCGTCGGGGTCTCCGAAGCGTTCGGCCAACGATGACCACAGCGCGGCTGCGAACTCCTCGATCGTGCCGACCATGTCCCCGGAGGTGTCGGCCGCTGCCAGCGGGACCAATCGGTTGGCTTTCAGCTCGCCTAGGCGCTCGTAGATGCGCTGCGGGACCGCCTGGTAGGTGTCCGCCCAGTTGTGGTCACCCACACCGAGAACCGCGACATTGGGTGTCGGATTCAGCGTGGTATTCGGGTCGAGCAGCCAGGTGAGGAAGGCGCGCGCGTCGTCTGTCGGTTGTCCGTTGTAAGACGCCGTGATGATCACGATGGCCTCGGCGTCGGGGAAGCCACCGACGGCATCGTCCAGGGGGGCCACCGTTGCAGTGCAGCCCAGTGCCGTGGCATCGTCGGCGAATTGGCGGGCCAGCGCCCGGCAGGTGCCGAGGTTGGAACCGTACAGGACCGCCAGCCTGGTGCCGGCCGTGATAGCCGTTGCGGGGCTTCGCGCTTCGCTCTGTGCGGCATCGGGCTGGGCGCCAAGCGTGTCGGTGTTGCGGTCCTGTGGCGTGCGCCGAAGCAGATCGAGCCGGAATCCAACCGGCCGGCGACTGGTGGGGGTTTCCCATTGCGGCACATAGTGATAGGCATCGATGAGGCGGTAGCGATGTACGATCCGGGCCACTGCCATGGCCGCCTCGTGCAGCGCGAACTGCCGGCCGATGCATGATCGTGCGCCGGTTCCGAAGGGTTTGAACAACGCGGCCGGCCGAGCTGCCGAGCGTTCGGGAGCGAAGCGGCCGGGGTCGAAGAGTTCGACATTGTCGCCCCAGCGCGGCTGGCGGTGCAATGCGCCGGTGAGCACCGTGACCGCCTCGCCGCGCTTGATCGGATACCGGCCACCGATCACGGTGTCTTCCAAGGCCATTCGATCGAAGCTCAGCACCGGCGGGGACAGTCGCAGGGTTTCCTCGATGACCTGCCGCAGATAGGTCAGCTTGCCGATGTCGTCGTAGCCGGGCAGGTAGGCGTCGTCGGCTCCGAACACGGTGTCCACCTCGGCCTGCACCCGATGCAGCACCGTCGGTTCGCTGACGATGTTGTACAGCGTGTTGGGCATCAGCTCCGATGTGGTGAGCTGCCCCGCGATCAGGAAGGTCATGATCTGATTGCGGATGTTCTCCGTCTCCAGCACGGGCTTGCCGTTCGGATCCTGTTGCAGCATCAACGCCAACAGGTCCTCGAACTCACGGCCACCGGATCGATGCTCGGCTATCAGTCCGTCGATGAACGTCTGCAGGGTCGCCAATTCTTCCTTGAACACCGCCGTCGGCGGGTCAGATGTCAACTCCCCCAGGGCCGTTGTGAAGCTTTGCGGGATCGGAGCCAGGTCGGGGCACTCGAAAGAGTCGAAGCGCGAACCGAATCCGGCGAGCGCAACCGTGTCCATCGCCAGCTTCTGCAAGTCGGCCGACACATCGACCGGCCCGTCTCCTGCGCTGGCGTCCCACCTGTCGATCATTTTGCGGTTGATGTCCAGCATCGCCGGGTGGTAGGCGCGCAGGCCCGCGTAGCTGAAGCCCGGTAACAGGACATCGTGGGCGCGCTGCCAGTTCGGTTCGCCGTGGTAGGCCGTGAACAGGCCGTCACCGGCCAACGGCCTGACTCGGGCAAGGGTTGCCGTCAGATTCTTGGCGAACCGACCCTCGTCGCAAAGCTCGGTAACGAGCTCCAGCGAACACGCGTAGAGCTTCCTGAAGCCGCCGTTGAAGTCGGCGTAGAACAGCGGACCGTGCAATTCGCCGAGCAAATCCACGGCCAGCGCGCGTGGGCGGCCGACCAACTGCTCCGGTCCGGGCAGGGAACCCTCGGCCGAGGGGATGCCGGGAAGATCCGGCGGCGGCGACGCATGGAACTCGGTCATGCGGGCAGCATAAGTTTCACGCGACCGCTTGGTCTGCGATCCGCGGATGTCTTACTTGGCGCGACCAACCACGCGGCAGGAGGGCTGAAATGCGGTGTTGTCAGCCTGCGTTCTTCAGAGCCGGCGGGCTCGTCGGACTCGTTGAGGTCGTTGGGGTCGCAGAACTGGTTGGGGTCGCAGAACTCGTCGGGCTCACGGGGCTCGTAGGCCGCACAGGGCTCGTAGGACTTGTGGGGCTCGTAGGACTCGCGGGCGCGGGACTCGCGGGCGCGGGACTCGCAAGGCCCGGGCCTTCGCCACACCAGTCCGCCACATCTTTCGGGTACTGCTCGAGCGGTGGAGGACAACGCTGCCCAGGCGGAAAATTGGCGCCGGCGTTGAGCAGATCGCAGGGCACGTAGACCTGCTTGCCCGTGGGAGTGTTGGTCAGACACTTCGTCGGCGGCTGGCCATGGGCCTCGACGGGAATGATGACCGCCATCACCACCACCGCGCCGAGCGCCCAAGCAAGACGGCGATGGGTCATGAAGGCCTCTCCTTCTAGTCGCGCTAGTCGCGGTGTCATGACGATTAAAGCCGCTCACCCCGGGCATAATCCAACCCACGCCTATTGACGTAGTTGCGGCGCGTACCCAATTTGTCGCTTTGAACAGCACTTTCTTGGTGGAGCTGCCGGGAATCGAACCCGGGTCCAACGGCATTCCCTCAAGGCTTCTCCGTGCGCAGTTCGCTATGCCTCTACTCGGATCTCCCGGTCACGCGAACTAGCCGGGATGACGATCCCAGTCGCTGTGTATGTCCCGGTGAGTCCCGCGACCGGACTCACCGGTGGATCCCTCTAGCTGACGCCAGGCTCCGGGCCGAGGGCGTTCCCGGGCTGACGGACTAGCTGTCGCTTAGGCAGCGAGAGCGTAGTCGCGCTGATGTGAATCGGCGCTTATATATTTGCAGCGACGCTTACGGTGGTCTCTTGCCTGCACCGGCACGCTTCCCTTGATTCGATGCGCGATGTCGAAACCTTTCAGCCCCATGTCTATCGCTCATCCCCGCCGACCTTCGGCAGGACTATCAATGGTACGCCGCTATCAACCAGCGGCAACGCAATTATGTTCCCCGCCGGGCTGCGGTCAGATCACGAAGTTCAGGTGCTCGACGACCCGGGCGGCCAGGTCCTCGTCGCCGCCGAGCTCGATGTCCTGGCTGCGCGCGGGGCTCATCGGGCGCCCGCCGGAAAGCCTGGTGAACTGCAGCCCGTCCAGCCGGATCGTGGCCGTCGGCTCCTGGCCGCCGAAGTCGTCGACCACCTGCGCCCGACCGTCGACGCTGACGCGGATGTCGCGGGCCACCGGTCCGGTCAGCTCGAACAGGACGCGCGACCCGTCGGGCGCCTTGGCGAGTTTGCCCACCACGTAGCCCATGCTGGCCGCGACCTCGTCGAGGGATAGTTGCGACGGGGCCCCGCCGAGCTCGTCGCCGGACGACGGCTGCGACAGGGCCTGGCGCATGTCCTGCTCGTGCATCCAGCAGTCGAACACCCGCACCCGCATGAACCGGCCGTAACTCTCCGGGCCCACGGGCGTCGCCGTGACCGCGTTCCACTCGTCGTCGGACAGGCCGGTCAGGGCGGCGCGGCGATCCCGGGTGATCGCGCGGAACCGCTCCAGGACGGCGGCGCCGGGCTCCCCGCTGAGGTGACGCACCCAGCACTCGTTCATGGCTCCGATGCCGTTGCGCACGTGGTCGAGCGCGGCGACGTCGACGTCGGGTTCCGGCGCCGCGATGCCGGCCAGGAACGACTCGGTGCCGACGATGTGCGATACCAGGGCCTTGACGTCCCAGCCCGGCAGCGGGCTGGCCGCCCGCCAGTCCGTCTCGGGCAGCCCGTCGAGCAGCCCGTCGATGTCGTCCCATACGGCGAAGAGGCCGGACAGCACCTCGGACTTGTCGAGTTCGGTGACGGGACGCGTGGCCATGGACGGAATCCTAAGCCGACGGCGGCCTAGCTCGCGGCGATCATCGCCACGGAGCCCATGGCCATCACCATGCCAACCCCCTGGCAGCGATTCACCCGCTCGCGCAGCACCACCATCGCAAGCACCACCGTCGCCGCCGGATACAGCGAGATCAAGATGCTGGCCAGCGAGAGCAGCCAGGTGTGCAGCGCCAGCAGCATGGTGACGTTGGCGCAGATGTCCAGCAGGGCCACGCCGAGTGCCAGCTTCAGCGGCCTCCCGCGCGGCAGCGCCAGGTTGTTGCTGAGCGCGGACATCACGAATATCACCGCGGTCGCGGACACCCGGGCGAACAGCAGGGGCCAGAGCTTGCAGGCGTGGGGCGCCTGGTGCAGGAACACCAGGTTCAGTCCCATCGCCGAGCCCGCGACGATCGTGAGCCAGGCCACCTTCGGGGTGAACCGATACGGCGTCCCGCCCTTGACGACGGTCTCGCGGCTGACCAGCATGACCGCGACCAGGGCCAGCGCGACGCCCAGGGAGGCCGCCTGGCCGGGCCGCTCCCCCAGGGCCACCCCGACCGCGACGGGCACCGCGGCGTTGAGCACGGCCGCCAGCGGGGAGACCACCGAGATCGGCCCGGCCCCCAGCGCGGCGAAGAACGCCCACATGCCGAACGCCATGCCGATCCCGTACAGGCCGCCCCACAGCAGCGCGCCGGGCTGGATCGGGCCGCCGACTGCGATGGCGAGCACACCCAGGATCACTGTCTCGATCGGATAGGCCACGAGCATCACTCGCAGCGCGGCCACCCGTCGAGCGGCTACGCCGCCCACAAAATCGCTGACGCCGTACGTGACGGCCGACAGCTGGGCGTAAGCCGCCCCGATCAGTTCATGCCCTTGGCTCGCCGCCCCAGTACGCGATGCACTTCACGTTGCGCATCGCGGCGGGCCATGTCCTGCCGTTTGTCGTAGGCGCGCTTGCCGCGGGCAAGCGCCAGCTCAACCTTGACCTTTCCTTCGGAGAAATACAGAGACAGAGGCACGAGGGCGAGGTTACCATCCCGTATCTTGCCGACCAGTCTGTCGATTTGTTGCCTATGTAACAACAACTTTCGATTGCGGCGTGGGTCATGGTTGGTCCAGCTACCGTGCTGATACTCCGGAATGTGCAAGTTGCGCAACCAAACCTCGCCGTCGTCAACGGTTGCGAACGCATCGGCCAACGAGGCGTGCCCCTCCCGGAGGCTCTTCACCTCGGTGCCCTGCAAAGCCACTCCGGCCTCGAAAAGTTCGACAATCGAATAATTGTGCCGCGCTTTGCGATTGGTGGCCACGATTCGTTTGCTGTCACGCTTGCCGCCCGCGGCCCGGTCCCGGCCCGAATTTTTGGCCACAGCTACTACCGCCGCACGTAGAGCCGCAACGTCGCATAGGCGGTCAGGCCGGCCATCGACACGCCGAGCAATAACAGAATCGGCGAGATGTAAAGGATGTCGGCGTAGTCGACGCGCGCGATCAAATTGGCTTGGTAGAACTGGTTTAGCGCATTGTCCAGGAAGAACGCCCGCACCACGATCAAGCCGAGGATCGCGATGCCCACGCCGACGGCCGCGGCGACCATCGCCTCCACCAGGAAGGGCAGCTGGGTATACCAGCGGCTGGCCCCGACCAGTCGCATGATCCCGATCTCGGTGCGCCGCGTGTACGCCGCGACCTGAACCATGTTGGCAATCAACAAAATTGCGCCGACGGCCTGGACCAGCGCCACGGCGAAGGCGGCGTTGCTCAAGCCGTCCAGCACCGCGAACAGCCGGTCGATCAGATCCTTCTGATTGAGCACCGAGAGCACACCCGGCTGGCCCTGCATCGCGGAGTCGAAATCCTTGTGCTGCTCGGGGTTTTCCAGCTTGACGATGAACGACGCCGGGAAGGAATCCTTTCCGGCGACGTCCTTGTACTGCGGGAACTTCCGGATGGCGTCGTCGTAGGCGTCCTGGCGGTTGAGGAATCGCACCGACTTGACGTCCTGTCGCTTCTCGATCAGCGCGCGCAGCGCTTTGCACGGGTCGGTGCCGCACGCCGGATCGTTGGCGGAGACGTCCTCGGTGAGGAAGACCTGCGTTTCGACGCGGTCGAGGTAGATGGCGCGCGAGTGGTCGGCCAGCAGCACCACCAACAGGCCGCCGCCGAACAGGCCGATCGAGATCGCGGTCGTCAGGATCATCGCGACCGTCATGGTGACGTTGCGACGAAGGCCGGTCAGGACCTCGTTGAGCAGGAAACCGAAGCGCACTTAGCGATCCATCCCGTAGATGCCGCGCTGTTCGTCGCGAACCAGCCTGCCCAGAGACAGCTCGACCACCCGCTGCCGCATCGAGTCGACGATGTGGTGGTCGTGCGTGGCCATCAGCACCGTCGTGCCGGTGCGGTTGATCCGCTCCAACAAATCCATGATGTCCTTGCTGGTGTCCGGGTCGAGGTTGCCGGTGGGCTCGTCGGCCAGCAGCACCAGCGGGCGGTTGACGAACGCGCGGGCGATCGCGACCCGCTGCTGCTCGCCGCCCGACAGCTCGTGCGGCAGCCGGTTGGCCTTGCCGGACAGGCCGACCGTCTCGAGCACGTCGGGCACCACCCGATTGATCGCGTCCCTGCGTTTGCCGATGACCTCCAGCGCGAAGGCGACGTTCTCGAACACCGTCTTTTGCTGGAGCAGCCGGAAATCCTGGAACACGCAGCCGAGCACCTGCCGCAGCTTCGGCACGTGCCGGCCGGGCAGCTTGTTGACGTGGAACTTCGAAACCCGGATGTCGCCGGTGTTAGGTGTCTCCTCGGCCAGCAGCAGCCGCATGAACGTCGATTTGCCCGAGCCGGAGGGGCCGATCAGGAAGACGAATTCACCCTTGTCGATCTTGACGTTGATGTCATCCAGCGCCGGACGGGCCGACGCTTTGTACTTCTTGCTGACATGGTCCAGGGTGATCATCACGGCACGCCAGTGTAGCGGTGAATTTCGCTGGCCCGGACGATCAGCTGGCGGGTGGCGTCGTCGCAGGCGCCGGGCCGGGCCCCGGCTGAGGTTGCTGCGGCGTGGGCGACGCGGTGGTGCTCGGCGGGCAGAAGGGCGGTGGCAGCAAACACGGCGGCGGCGGCAGCACGAACGGCGGCGGCGTGGTCGTGGTCACCGGTGGCGGCGGTGGCGGGGGCGGCGGGGTGGTCGTGGTCGGCGTGACCGTGACGGTCGCCGGCGGCTGCTGCACCCTGCTGCGCGGCACCCAGGTGTAGTTGGGGTCGGGCACGAAGCCAGGCGGCACCACCTGCGGCGCCGCCGGCTTGGGCGGCGGTTCGGGGCGGTAGGTGTCGTAGAGCCACCACATGGCGAGGAACGCCACGATCAACACCACGGTCGAGGTGCGGACCCGGCCGCCGAACAGGTGGCTCAGCGGACGACGCTGCTTCTCGTCGTCGTCGCCCTTCTCGAAGATATTGAAGGTCAGCTTCACCGCTGGCGCACCCGATCCGGGCCCTCGTCCTGGGCCTCGGCGACCTCGGCGGGCGGCATGGCGGCGTCGTCGACGACACCGACCGTCGCGTCGGCCGAGGTGACGATCCCGACGCGGGCGAGCGCCCGGATGACCAGCACCCGCAACTGCCGGCCCGCCTCGAACTGCTTGCCGGGCAGCGTGCGGGCCACCAGTCGCAGGGTGACGGTGTCGAGCTGGATGCTCTCCACACCCATCACGGTGGGCTCGTCCAGCAGCAACGCGCCCAGGACCGGGTTGTCCATCGCCCGCTCGCATTCCTGGTGCAAGACCTCGTTCACCCGGTTGAGGTCGGCGTTGGTCGACACCGGGATGTCCACGACCGCGCGCGCCCAGTCCTTGGACAGGTTCACCGCCTTGACGATCTGGCCGTTGGGAATGGTCAGCACCTCGCCGTCCGGCGAGCGCAGCCGGGTCACCCGCAGCGTCACGTTCTCGACGGTGCCGCTGGCCTCGGTCGCCGACACGATGGTGAGGGTGACCAGGTCGCCGAAGCCGTACTGCTTCTCGACGATGATGAAGAACCCCGCGAGCAGGTCCCTGACCACCTGCTGGGCCCCGAAACCCAGCGCCGCGCCCAGCACGGTGGCGGGCGCGATCAGCCCGCCCACCGAGAACTGCAGCACGCTGGCGATCTGCAGGATGACCCAGATCGCGATGATCACCACCGACACCCACTGGATCACCGACGCGACGGCCTGGCGGTGCTTGGTCG
Source organism: Mycobacterium sp. 663a-19 (assembly GCF_035616495.1). Classification (NCBI taxonomy): domain Bacteria; kingdom Bacillati; phylum Actinomycetota; class Actinomycetes; order Mycobacteriales; family Mycobacteriaceae; genus Mycobacterium; species Mycobacterium sp. 663a-19. Next base: position 59,536 of record NZ_JAPJAV010000006.1, read on the forward strand.
CCTCCGAGCGCACCAGCGCGTCGCTCTCGGCGAAGCCCACGTCGAGCTGCCGGGTCACCTGTTGCGCCACCCAGCTGACGAAGCGGGCGGCCAGCACGGCCGCGATCAGCAGCATGGCAATCCGCAGACCGCGGGTGATGATCCAGTCGCCGACGTCGCCGCGCCAAAAGTCGTGCCAGCGCTGCCCCATCGATGCGGCAAGAACAGTGGTGTTAGTCGTCATCTTTTCGGTTGCGCCACCGGATCCCCGCTTCCAGGAACCCGTCGATGTCTCCGTCCAGGACGGCCGCCGGATTGCCCACCTCGTACTCGGTTCGCAAGTCCTTGACCATCTGATACGGGTGCAGCACGTAGGAGCGCATCTGGTTGCCCCACGAACTGCCGCCCTCGCCCTTCAACGCGTCAAGCTCGGCGCGTTCTTCTGATCGCTTGCGCTCCAACAACTTTGCTTGGAGTACCCGCATTGCCGAAACTTTGTTCTGCAATTGCGACTTTTCGTTCTGACAAGTCACGACGATACCCGTTGGCACGTGGGTTAAACGAACCGCGGAGTCGGTGGTGTTCACCGACTGGCCGCCGGGCCCGCTGGAGCGGTAAACATCAACGCGCACATCGCCTTCCGGAATGTCGATGTGATCGGTGGTTTCGACCACCGGAAGCACCTCGACTTCGGCGAACGACGTCTGACGGCGGCTCTGGTTGTCGAACGGGCTGATCCGCACCAGCCGGTGGGTGCCCTGCTCGCTCGCCAACGTGCCATACGCGAACGGCGCGTGCACCGCGAACGTCGCGCTCTTGATCCCGGCCTCTTCGGCGTAGGAGGTGTCGAACACCTCGACCGGATACTTGTGCTGCTCGGCCCAGCGGACGTACATCCGCATCAGCATCTCGGCCCAGTCGGCGGCGTCCACGCCGCCGGCGCCGGAACGGATGGTGACCAGCGCCTCGCGCTCGTCGTACTCGCCCGACAGCAGGGTGCGCACCTCGGTGGCCTCGATGTCGGCGCGCAGCGCCTTGAGCTCGGCGTCGGCCTCGGCCAGCGTCTCGGCCCCGTCTTCTTCCTCGGCCGCGAGCTCGTAGAGCACCGGCAGGTCGTCGAGGCGCCGCCGCAGCTCCTCGATCCGGCGCAGCTCCCCCTGCGTGTGGGAAAGCTCACTCGTCACCCGCTGGGCGCGGGCCTGGTCGTCCCACAGCTTCGGGTCGGACGCCTCGTGCTCGAGCTTCTCGATGCGGCCGCGCAGACCGTCGATATCGAGCACCCGCTCCACCGTGGTCAGCGTGGAGTCGAGGGCCGCGATGTCGGCTTGACGGTCGGGTTCCACAACCGCCCACGTTACCGGCGCGGGCCCAGCGTTTAGCATCCGAGTATGCGCCCCTACCACGTCGCCATCGTCGGTTCCGGACCGTCGGGGTTCTTCGCCGCAGCATCGTTGCTGAAGGCCGCCGACACCTCCGACGACATCGACGTGGCCGTCGACATGCTCGAGATGCTGCCGACGCCGTGGGGGCTGGTGCGCTCCGGCGTCGCGCCCGACCACCCCAAGATCAAGTCGATCAGCAAACAATTCGAGAAGACCGCCGAGGACCCCCGCTTCCGCTTCTTCGGCAACGTCGTCGTGGGCGAGCACCTCGAGTCCGCCGAGCTCGCCGAGCACTACGACGCCGTGATCTACGCCGTCGGAGCGCAGTCCGACCGCACGCTCAACATCCCCGGCGAGGACCTGCCGGGCAGTGTCGCCGCCGTCGACTTCGTGGGCTGGTACAACGCGCACCCCAACTTCGAGCAGATATCGCCCGACCTGTCGGGCGCCCGCGCGGTCGTCATCGGCAACGGCAACGTCGCGCTCGATGTGGCGCGCATCCTGGTCACCGACCCGGGCGAGCTGGCCCGGACCGACATCGCCGACCACGCGCTGGAGTCGCTGCGCCCGTGCGGCGTGCAGGAGGTGGTGATCGTCGGCCGGCGCGGCCCGCTGCAGACCGCCTTCACCACGCTCGAGCTGCGCGAGCTGGCCGACCTCGAAGGCGTCGACGTCATCGTCGCCCCCGCGGACCTGGAGGGCATCACCGACGAGGACGCCGCCGCGGTGGGCAAGGTCTGCAAGCAGAACATCAAGGTGCTGCGCGACTACGCGGGGCGCGAGCCGCGGCCGGGACACCGCCGCATGGTGTTCCGCTTCCTGACCTCCCCGATCGAGATCAAGGGCGAGGGCAGGGTGGAGCGGATCCTGCTCGGCCGCAACGAGCTCGTCACCGACCAGAACGGGCGGGTGACGGCCAAGGACACCGGCGAGCGCGAGGAACTCCCCGCTCAGCTGGTCGTCCGGTCGGTCGGGTACCGCGGCGTGCCCACCCCGGGGCTGCCGTTCGACGACAAGAGCGCAACCATCCCCAACACCAACGGCCGGGTCGAGGGCAGCCGCAACGAGTACGTCGTCGGCTGGATCAAGCGCGGGCCGACCGGCGTGATCGGCACCAACAAGAAGGACTCCCAGGACACCGTCGACACACTGCTGGCGGACCTGAAACGCGCCAACGGGCTGGCCGACTTCCCCGAGGACCACGCCGAGAAGTTGGCCGACTGGCTGGCCTCGCGGCAGCCGAAGCTGGTCACCTCCGCGCACTGGGAGATCATCGATCGCCACGAGCGCGCCGCCGGGGAGCCGCACGGGCGGCCCCGGGTCAAGCTGCCCAGCCTGGCCGAGCTGCTGCGCGTCGGCCACGACGGCTGATCACGGGTCGACGAGCACCCCGGGGTTGAGGATCCCGGCCGGGTCGAGCGCGGACTTCGCCGCGCGCAGCACCGCCGCGAACGGGTCCGGGCGCTGCGCGTCGTACCACGGGCGGTGATCGCGGCCGACCGCGTGGTGGTGCGTGATGGTGCCGCCGGCGGCGATGATCGCCTCGGAGACGGCGGCCTTGATCTCGTCCCACTGTGCGTCCAGGGAGTCCCATCGCCCGCCGGCGTAGATGCCGTAGTAGGGGGCGGGGCCGTCGGGATAGACGTGGGTGAACCGGCAGGTGACGATGCCGGTCCCGCAGACCCGTTCGATCGCGGCCCGCGCCGCCGCGGTCACCGCGTCGTGCAGCGCCTCGAATCGGTCCCAGGTGCACGCCGTTTCGAACGTCTCGGCGATCACGCTGCGCCGCGCCAGCGCGTCGCGCTGGTACGGCATGCGCAGGAAGGCCGAGCGCCAGTTCCCGGAGGCGTCGGATTTGGTTGCCTCGCCGCCGTTTTCGCGGGCACGCCGCGCGGTCACGGTGCCGCCGTGCGCGGCGACGATCTCGCACGCCCGGTCCAGCCACGGGTCCACCGGATGGTCGGCGGACTCGAAGGCCAGTACGAGCATCCCTCCCCCGACCGCGGCGCCCGCGTTCAGGAACGCCTCGGCCGGGTCCAGCAGCCGGCAATTCGACGGGTACAGGCCGGCCTGCGCGATGGTGCGGGTCGCGGCCAGCGCGGCGGACCAGTCGTCGAACGCCACCGACGCGGTGACCTGCCACCTGGGCCGGTCCTGCAGCCGCATCCACGCCTCGGTGATGATGCCGAGCGTGCCCTCGGAGCCGAGGAACAGCCGGTCCGGCGACGGCCCGGCACCGGATCCCGGCAGCCGCCGCGACTCGCTCACCCCGGCCGGGGTGACCACCCGCAGCGATTCGGTCAGGTCGTCGATGTGGGTGTACAGCGTGGCGAAGTGCCCGCCGGAGCGGGTGGCCAGCCAGCCGCCGAGGGTGGAGAACCCGAACGACTGCGGATAGTGCCGCAGCGTCAAATCGTGTGGCCGCAACTGGTTTTCGAGCGCCGGGCCCAGCGCGCCGGCCTGGATCCGGGCGCATCGGCCGGTGCGGTCGAGCTCGAGCACCGCGCCCATGGCGGTGGTGTCCACCGTGACCGCCGGCCCGTCGAAGCGCGGTTCCACCCCGCCGACCACCGAGCTGCCGCCGCCGTAGGGGATCACCGAAATCGCTTGGCGCGCACACCAATCCAGCACGTCGACCACGTCCTGCTCGCGGCGCGGCCGCACGACCAGGTCGGGGACGTGGTCGAGGCGGCCGCGCAGGTTGCGCACGACGTCGCGAAAGGCCTTGCCGTGCGCGTGGGCCGCCCGATCGACGGGGTCGGCCGAGCACAGGCCGGCCAGCGCCGACGGCGGGGTCACCCGCGGCGCGGCCAAGCCGAGCGCGTCGGGATCCGGCGGCTGGTGATCGGTCAGGTCGTGACCCGTCAACAGCGTCGCTGTGCGCGCGACCAGATCACGTGTCTCGTGCTCGGAAAGCGCGTCCTCGACGGTGCCCCAGCCCCACCACGAACGCATGGCGCCGGGTCAGCGCTTCAAGACGACGGCGGCCGTGCCCGCGATCAGCAGCAGGATGGCCGTGGCGATGGCCCAGCCGGCGCCGGCGAGCCACCAGATGACGGCCAGCGCCACCAGCGCCGGCGACACCGCGAAGACGACGATGCCGGGATTCTGCCTGATCACCGCGAGGGCACTCCTTGCCCGGATGGGATCGATTTCGCCGCGCGCCATGCGATCAGGATGCCAGACAAGTGCCTTCTGCGGGCCGGTAAGGGGACGAAGGCCCCTACTGGCCCCCGACGGCTGACCGTAGCGTCGACGGCGTGGACGTGGAGCGACTCGAGGCGGCGGTCATGCTGGCTTGCCGGGCTCCGTCCGTGCACAACAGCCAGCCCTGGCGGTGGGTGCTGCGCGACGGCGTGGTCCAGCTGTTCGTCGATCGCCACCGGACGGTGCCCGCCACCGACCGATCCGGCCGCGACGCGATCCTGAGTTGCGGCGCGGCGCTCGACCACTTTCGCATCGCGATGACCGCGGCCGGCTGGCTGCCGACCATCACCCGGCTGCCCGACCCGAGCGATCCCGATCGCCTGGCCTCGATCGAGCTGAGCCCGATGGATCACGTCACCGAGGCGCAGCGGGAACGGGCGCAGGCGATCGCGCTGCGCCGAACCGATCGGCTCGCGTTCGGCAGGCCCACGTACTGGGATCGGTTCGAACCCGTGCTGCGCGGCGCGTTGGACGACGGCGTCGTGACGCTCGACGTCCTGTCCGACGATCGGCGGCCGCAACTCGCGGAGGCCTCCCGGGTCAGCGAATCGCTGCGGCACGAGGATTTGTCGTATCACCTCGAACTCCAATGGTGGACTTCGCCGTTCGCGTTGGCCGACGGCATACCGCCGAGCGCCCTGGCGTCGGATGTCGAGGGCTACCGGGTCGATGTGGGCCGGGATTTCCCGGTCCGAAGCCACCAGGATCGGCGCCCGGAGATCGGCGCGGACTGGTCGCAAGTCCTCGTGCTGTCCACCCCCGGGGACACCCGGGCCGACGTATTGCGGTGCGGCGAAGCGCTGTCCACGGTGTTGGTCGAATGCACCGCCGCCGGCATGGCGACGTGCACGCTGACCCATCTGATCGAATCGGAGGAGAGCCGCGACATCGTCCGCGACCTCGTCGGGCACGGCGAACCCCAGGTCTTGGTCCGCGTCGGGATAGCGCCGCCGCTCGAGGCGCTCCCGGCACCGACACCGCGGCGGCCGTTGCACGACGTCCTCGAGATTCGCTAGCTCTCGTGCGCGGCGGCTTGAATGCCGGTCGCGCGCAAGGAAAGGTTGGGGCCATGACCGACGACCCGGTAACCATCCTGTCGGAAGACGAGAGTTGGCGCCGGCTGGGCGGCGTCGCCCTGGGCCGGCTGGTCACCAGCTTTGCCGGTGAGCCCGAGATCTTCCCGGTGAACTTCGTCGTCCAGGACCGGACCGTGTTGTTTCGAACCTCCGAGGGCACCAAACTGTTTTCCGCCGTGGCCAACAACACCGTGCTGTTCGAGGCCGACGACCACGAGACCGCCGATGGCTGGAGCGTCATCGTCCGGGGGCGGGCGAGGCGGCTGCGGACCGAGGCCGAGATCGCGGAAGCCGAAAGGGCCCAACTCATACCGTGGACCGCGACACCGAAAGTCCACTACGTCCGCGTGACCCCATCCGAGATCACCGGCCGCCACTTCAGGTTCGGGCCGGAGTCCGGGTGAGTCTCACCCATCGTCACACGACCAGGGACAGCGGTCCGCGGGTGCGAGGAGCCTTGCGCCGCTTGCTGATCGCCACCAGCCGGGCCACCGCGGCTTCGATGCCCCGGGCCAGCTGCTCGACGTCGGGCACCCCGTCGTAGTCGGCGAGGATCCCGAAGAACAGCTCGTCGGCGTAGCTGAGCATCGCGACGCCGGTTCGCAGTTGCATCGCGATCGGCGGAACCGGGAAGACCTCCAGCACCCGCCTGCCCATCACCCGCAGCGGCCGGCGCGGGCCCGGCACGTTGGTGGCGACGGTCACGACTCCACGCTGGGGCAGTCGCGACAGCAGCCCAAAGGCCCACGATGTCAGCGCGAACGGCAGCTGATTTGCCATGGCCACGAAGGCATTTCCCGCTTGCCGCTGGCCGCTCGCCTTCGTCCTGTCCAGTCGCGCGTGCACGGTGCGCAACCGCTCCACCGGGTTCTCCACGTCGACCGGCAACCGCGGAAGCATCACCGACACGCGGTTGTCGGTCTCGTGGAACGCGTCGGGCGAGCGCATCGACACCGGGACCAGCGTGCACAGCGATTCCGGCAGGGGGCGCTCGCCGCAGTCGATGAGCATGGCGCGGTAGCTTTCGGTAATCGCCGCCAGCGCAACGTCATTGACGGTGACGCCGAACGTCCGGCGCACCCGCTCGATGTCGGCCATCCGGACCCGGGCCCCGCTGTAGCGGCGCAGGTCGCCGATCGGCCCGTTGAGCGGCGAGGGGGCCGGGCGCAACAGGCCGACCGCGATCTCGGCGGCACCGCGGGCCGCCCGGGCCGCGCCCACCGTGATCGCGGTCGACAGGTTCCACAGCCCGTCGAGCACGCCCGGCGGATTGGCAGTTGCCGCCGCGCTTTTCGAGTCCCTGGCCGAGTTCCGGGCCGCGCGAATGTGGTGCGCGAAGCTGTCGCCCAGGCCCGTGCCGTCCGGGTCGCAGAGCCCGGCGAACATGTGGGTGACCGCGATTCCGTCGGCCATGCAGTGGTGAACCTTGGTCAGCATCGCCCACCGGTCGCCGGCGAGGCCCTCGATGACCCAGATCTCCCACAGCGGCCGGTCACGATTCAGCCGCCGCGCCATCACGTCGGCGACCACCTTGAACAGCTCTTGGTCGTCGCCGGGCTGCGGCAGCGCGACGCGGCGCACGTGCCGGCGGACGTCGAAGGTGGGATCGTTCACCCATTGGGGGGCGCCGAGGTCGAACCGCCGCAATCGCAGCCGCTGCCCCAACCGGGGGCACGCGCTCATGCGCGGGACGAGCTCGGCGAGCAGCGCCTCCTGGTTCGGTGGCGGCCCCTCGATGACCGCCAGGCCGCCGATGGCCAGGCTGATGCGCCGATCCGCGTCTTCCACCTTGAGAAACCCGGCGTCCAGCGTCGTTAGGTGGTTCATGGTCCGCGCCTCCCGACCGATCGGAGTTATCTGCAACCCGCAGTACCACTATCCGCCGCGAACGGCGTCCGTGGCAGGGCCGAAGGTCCTTCGATCCCGATGGCTTCCTGCTCTGACCAGGCCGGTCGCATCGCGCGATCCTGGGAAGCGTGATCACAGTCGCCGACGGCGAGGCGTGTCGGACCGGGGAGGCAGACATGAACGCCCTTTTCCCAGACGCCGACACCCTGCGCGACGTCCTGGCCCTGGCAACCCGGGCGCCGTCCATTCACAACACCCAGCCGTGGCGCTGGCGGGTCGGCACGACGAGCCTGGACCTGTACTGCGAGCCCGAGATGCAGTTGCCCAACACCGATCCCGACGGGCGGGAACTGATGCTCAGCTGCGGGGCCGCGTTGCACCACTGCGTCGTCGCCCTGGACGCGATGGGTTGGAAGGCCAAGGCGCACCGCTTTCCGGACCCCGACGACCCCAGCCACCTGGCCACCATCGAGGTCGAGCCGCACGCCCCCGACCAGGCCGACATCGCGCTGGCGGCCGCCATCCCGCGGCGCCGTACCGACCGGCGGGCCTACAGCTCGTGGCCGGTGGCCAAGGGTGACATCGCGTTGATGGCCGCGCGGGCGGCTCGAAACGGCGTGATGCTGCGTCAGGTCGACAGCGTGGAAAGGATGAATAAGATTGTCGCCCAAGCGGTCCGGGAACACGCGACCAACCCCGACTACATGCGGGAACTCACCACGTGGACGGGACGGTACGGTTCGGTCGCCGGGGTGCCGGCCAGGAGCACACCGCCATCCGAGCGAACCGCCCCGATCCCGGGTCGCCTCTTCGCGGGCCCGGGCCTGACCCCGTCGGCCGCCCCGCCCGCCGACGACGGCGCCGCTATCGTGGCGCTGGGCACCGAAGGGGATGACCGGTTGTCGCGGCTGCGCGCCGGGGAAGCCACCAGCGTGGTGTCGCTGACGGCGACGGCGCTGGGGCTGGCGTGCTGCCCGATCAGCGAACCGCTGGAGATCGGCGAAACCCGTGAGGCGGTGCGCGCGGACGTGTTCGGCTCCAGCGGCTACCCGCAGATGCTGCTCCGGGTGGGGTGGGCCCCGGTCAACGCCGACCCGTTGCCGCCGACGCCGCGGCGCGAGCTTTCAGACGTCGTCCAGTGGCCCGGGCTACTGGAGCAGCGGGGCTGACCACCGCAACACCGTTCCGCCGGTGCCCGGCGCGCTTTCGATCGTGAACTCCCCGCCCGCCTGTTCGGCCCGGCGCCGCAGGTTGATCAGGCCACTGCCGGTGTACTCGTCGGGCATCCCCCGCCCGTTGTCGCTCACCTCGATGCACAACTCGTCACCGACGCTGACCCTGACCGCCAGCGTGGTCGCCTCCGCATGACGAACCGCGTTGCTGACCGCCTCGCGCACCACCGCCTCTGCGTGATCGGCCAGCGCGCCGTCGACCACCGACAACGGCCCGACGAATTGGACGCTGGTGCGCAGCCCGGAGCCGGCGAATTGGTTGACCGCCTCGTCGATCCGCTGCCGCAGCCGGGTGATGCCCTGCGCGGCGCCGTGCAGGTCGAAGATCGTCGTCCGGATCTCCTGGATGACGCCCTGCAGGTCGTCGACGGCTTCCGAAAGCCGTTGCTGCACTTCGGAATCCCGCGTCCTCGGGACGGTGCCCTGCAGCGCCAGCCCGACGGCGAAGAGCCGCTGTATCACGTGGTCGTGCAGGTCGCGCGCGATGCGGTCGCGATCGGTGAGCACGTCGAGTTCGCGCATCCGGCGCTGCGAGGTGGCCAGCTGCCAGGCCAGCGCGGCCTGATCGGCGAACGCGGCCATCATCTCGAGCTGTTCGTCGGTGAAGGAACCCTGGCGCAGCAGGACGACGACGCCGGCGACGGTGTCGGTGGTGCGCAGCGGCAGCAGCAGCGCCGGCCCGAGGTCGTCGACGCCGTCCAGGTCGATGCCCTCGACCCGCCGCGGTGTGCTGTTGACGAACACGTCTCCCAGTGAGCTGCCCGCCACCGGTATGGTTCGCCCGACGGTGGAAGCCACTGCGCTGCCGACGGTTTCGATCACCAGCAGCTCGCGCACGTCGGCCGCGGACCGGCTGTCGTCGACGGGAATCGCCACCAGCGCCGCGTCGGCGCCGGTGAGCTTGAGCGTTTCCTCGGCGACGAGGCGGAACACCGCCGCGGGCTCAGTTCCCGACAAAAGCTCGGTGGCGATGTCGCGGGTCGCCTCGATCCACGACTGCCGCTCCTTGGCCTGCTGGTAGAGGCGGGCATTGGTGATCGCGATCCCGGCGGCCGCGGCCAGCGCCTGCACCAGCACCTCGTCGTCCTCGCTGAACGGCTGCCCGTTGGTCTTGTCGGTCAGGTACAGGGTGCCCAGCGAACTGTCCTGCACCCGCACCGGGACCCCCAGGAAGGTCCGCATCGGCGGGTGGTGCGGCGGAAAGCCCACCGACGCCGGGTGCAGCGAAATGTTGTCCAGTCGAAGGGGTTTGGGGTATTCGATGAGCAGACCGATGACGCCCAGGCCCTCGGGCAGGTGCCCGATGCGCCGGACGGTTTCCTCGTCGATGCCTTCGTAGACGAAGTGCAGAACGCGGTTGTCCTGGTCGTGCACCTCCAGGGCGCCGTAGCGGGCATCGACGAGGCTGGTCGCCGACTGCACGATCGCGCGCAGGGTGGCGTCCAGCTCCAGGCCCGAGGTGACCACCAGCATGGCCTCCACCAGGCCGTCGAGGCGGTCGCGGCCCTCGACGATCTGCTCGACCCGGTCCTGCACCTCGACCAGGAGCTCACGCAGCCGCAGCTGGGAAAGGGTGTGGCGCAGCGGCCGCATGCCGGCATCGCCCGCCCCGTCGCGGGGGTCACGTCCCGTCATGGCCCTTCACCGGGCGGCCGGGACCGCTTGAGCTCCGCCGCGAACACCGCGGCCTGGGTGCGCCGCTCCATGCCCAGCTTGGCCAGCAACCGGGACACGTAGTTCTTCACCGTCTTTTCGGCCAGGAACATCCGGTCGGCGATCTGCTTGTTGGTCAGCCCCTCGCTGAGCAGGCTGAGCAGCGTCCGCTCCTGGTCGGTCAGACCCGACAGCGGGTCGGACTTCTCGGTCGCGCCCCGCAGCTTGGCCATCAGCGCGGCGGCGGCCCGGTTGTCGAGCAGCGATCGCCCGGCGCCGACCTCCTTGACGGCCTGCGCCAGCTCCATGCCCTTGATGTCCTTGACGACGTAGCCGCTGGCGCCGGCCAGGATCGCGTCCAGCATCGCCTCGTCGGAGGTGTAGGACGTCAGGATCAGGCAGCGCAGATCCGGCATGCGCGACAACAGATCCCGGCACAGCTCGATGCCGTTGCCGTCGGGCAGCCGGACGTCGAGCACAGCGACGTCGGGTTTCGCCGCCGGAATCCTGGCCATCGCCTCGGCGACCGAGCCCGCCTCACCGACGACGTCGAGTTCGGGGTCCGCCCCCAGGAGGCCGATCAGCCCCCGCCGCACCACTTCGTGATCGTCGACCAAGAAGACCTTTACCAAGGCGCCACTCCCTACAAGTTGCCGCACCGCACGGTGAGCACCGAGCATCCCACGCTGTAGGCCCCGCACACGTCGTTGGCGGCGTGCGTATCGGTGACGAACAACTGCCCGGCGTTCGCGTTGGCCCTCAGGTATTGGGCGACGCTGCCGCGGATGACCGCCGAGTCGACGGGGACGTCGGGGTACAGCGGCGTGAAGCGGGCCAGCCGGCGGCTCAATTGCGCTTGCGCCAAACGGTTTCCGGCCGCCTCGCGGGTCGCGGCTGTGTGTGCCGAGAGCACCCGCAGCGGTACCGCGCGCAGCCTGGCCTCGTCGAACGCGTGTCGCAGCACCGAACCATTGTCCCCCTGCACGACGACCTCGCTGGCCTCGGGGGCTGCCGGCCCGCCAGGCGGGCGGTGAACCACGGCCACCGGGCACAACGCCGACTCGGCCAGGCTCGCGGCGACGGTACCGCCGACGCGGCGGGCGTGATTGAGCCCGATCGACCCGACACAGACCAGGACCGCCGACCTCGATTCCTGCATCAGCTTGGTCAGTGGCCGCTCCCACAGGATCTCGGTTTCGACCTTGACCGGCTTGCCGGTGGCGTCGACGGCCCGGTAGGCGGCATACAGCGCCGCGCGGGCGGCGCCGTGCGGGTTTCCCTTCGGGCCGGCGCCCCGCGGATCGATGACATACACCAGCCGCAGCGGGATATCCCGGGCGACAGCCTCGTCGACGGCCCACAGCGCCGCATAGATTGCCGCCCTTGACCCGTCGATACCGACGACGACCGACGGGGCGGGATAAATGTCGCTCATCGGAATCTCCTTAGCAAAGGTAATTATCTACCTCATACGCTATGGGCCGGGCGCGCCGCTGCACAGGGGCGATGGTCACCACTTGGATGCCGTTGGTCCCTTTTCATCTGCAATGGCGCAATTTACGGTTGTGACGCGACACACAGTTTGAGGTTCATCCGACCGCCGCGTGCGCACACCACGCCCCACTGCCCAGAAGGGAATCTCTTCGATGGCGACCCAAGAAACCCAGGAACAGACTTCGTCGTCGCAACCACTCGTAGGGAGAGGCTGGATCCAGGGTGTCGCCCTGGTGATGATCTTCGGCTTCCTGGTGATGGGGATCCTGGCCTACCGCACCTACTCGGCTTCCATGCCGATGCCGGACAAGGTCGTCACCGAATCGGGCCAGGTGCTGTTCAGCGGGCAGGACATCACCCGCGGCCAGGAGCTCTACCAGGCCCGCGGGCTGATGGAGTACGGGTCGGTGCTGGGCCACGGCGCCTACCTGGGACCCGACTACACCGCCGAGTACCTGCGGATGGCCACGCAGGACGTCGCCGACCAGCTGCGGGCGCAGGGCGTCGCCGACCCGCACGATCGGGTGGTCGCCGAATTCCGGACCAACCGCTACAACCCGACGACCAAGACGGTGGTGTTCACCGACCGGCAGGCCGCGGCGTTCGACCGCATCGAGAGCCACTACGCCGCCTACTTCGGTGAGAACTCGACGAAATACGGCCTGCGGCCGCAAATGATCACCGACAAGGCGCAGATCCACGACCTGACGGCGTTCTTCGCCTGGACGGCCTGGGCGGCCGCGGCCGAACGCCCCGGCCACAAATACACCTACACCAACAACTGGCCGTCGGAGTCCCGGGTCGACAACGGCCCGACCGCACCGGTGATCGTGTGGTCGGCACTGTCGCTGATCGCGTTGCTGGGCGGCATCGGGGTCATGTTCGCGATCTATGGGCGCTGGAGCCAGAAGGTCGGCTGGCACAGCGCCGAGACGTCCACGCTGTCCTTCCGCCAACCCGGGGAGGTCAGCCTCACGCCGGCGCAGCGGGCCACCATCTGGTTCTTCGCGATCGTGTCGGTGCTGTTCCTGGCGCAGACGCTGCTGGGCGCCGCCGCCGAGCATTACCGGGCCGATCTGTCGAACTTCTTCGGCCTCGACCTGGCCCGGCTGCTGCCGTACAACCTGGCCCGGACCTGGCACGTGCAGCTGGCGCTGTTCTGGACCGCCGCGGCGTTTCTCGCGGGCGGCATCTTCCTGGTGCCGTTCATCGCCCGCCGGGAGCCGCGCCGCCAGGGCTTGCTGGCGTACGTGCTGCTGGGCGCGGTCGCGGTGGTGGTTTTCGGCTCGCTGATTTCCGAGGCGCTGTCCATCTACGGGGTGATCCCGCACGGCACGCTGTTGTCCCAGCAGTGGGAGTACCTCGACCTGCCGCGGCTGTGGCAGATCCTGCTGATCGTCGGCATGTTCGTGTGGATCGCGATCATCTACCGCGGCATGCGGGCCAGGCTCAAGAACGAGTCGAAGATGAACATGCCGTGGCTGTTCTTCTTCTCCGGGCTGGCGATCCCGACCTTTTACACCGTCGGGCTGCTGGCCAGCAGCGGCACCCATTACACCGTCGCCGAGTTCTGGCGGTTCTGGGTGGTGCACCTGTGGGTCGAGGACTTCCTCGAACTGTTCACCACCGTGATGGTGGCCTACATGTTCGTGCTGCTGGGCGTGGTGCGGGAACGAATCGCGCTGGGCGTGATCTTCCTTGACGTCATCTTGTATTCCGCGGGAGGCGTCATCGGCACCATGCACCACCTGTACTTCTCCGGCACCCCGGTGGAGCACATGGCGCTGGGCGCGTTCTTCTCGGCGGCCGAGGTCATCCCGCTGACCTTCCTGACCGTCGAGGCGTGGGCGTTCCTGCAGCTGGGTTCGCGCCAGCAGTCCGGCGACACCAACCCGTTCCCGCATCGCTGGGCGGTGATGTTCCTGGTCGCGGTCGGGTTCTGGAACTTCCTGGGCGCGGGCATCTTTGGATTCCTGATCAACCTGCCCATCGTGTCCTACTACCAGATCGGGACCGCGCTGACGGCCAACCACGCGCACGCGGCGATGATGGGCGTCTACGGCATGCTGGCCGTGGGCCTGGCCATGTTCGCGTTCCGGTACGCGATCCCCGCCGACAAGTGGCCGGAGAAGCTGGCACGAATCTCGTTCTGGTCCATGAACATCGGGCTGGCCTGGATGGTGTTCGTCACCCTGCTGCCGCTCGGTGTGCTGCAGCTCTACCACTCGGTCAACAACGGCTACTTCGACGCGCGGTCGCTGGGCTACATCACCAAACCCGGCAACGCGGTGATCGAATGGCTGCGGATGCCCGGTGACATCATCATGATCGTCGGCGGTGTGCTGCCGTTCATCTGGATCGCCTGGACGGCGTTGCGCAACTTCCGGTCCGGTTCCAGCGTTCAGGAGCTGCCCGAGCACCCGCTCTACACCGAGTCGGAAGCCGGCGCCGTCGCGCAGGCCAAGGACTGAGCGATGGCGGCGCCGGCAACGACGGTATGGCTGTTCGCCGGGTACTCGCTGGCGCTGCTCGCCATCGGGTGGAGTTTCGACGCGATGGCGCGGCGGGCCTCGGCGCGCGCCGCGCAGTGGCGCACGGGTCGATTCGTCTATCGGCCCGACCACGACGCCTGGGTCTGCCCACAGGACCACTGGCTGTGGCCGACTTCGTTCGACCCGCGGCACCGGGTCATGCGGTACCGGGCGCTGCCGCTGGTGTGCAACAGCTGCCCCGCCAAATCGGGTTGCACGACGTCGGATCACGGCCGGGAGATCAGTCGCGACGTCGACCCCTGGCCGCACTCGGATGCGGGCCGGTTCCATCGCGGGATCGCTTGCGCCGTGGCCGCATTCGGGGTCGTGCTGCCGCTGGCGACGCTGATCGCCAACCATTCCGTCGGTGATGTGCTGGTGCTGACGGGCACCGTGGTGGTCGTCGTCGTGCTGGGGCTGCCGCTGGCCCGCCACCTGTGGAACACCCCGTCCAACGCGCCCGACTATCTCCCGCACCGCAGCGCGCAGGAGGACCAGGTCGCCGCGGCGATCGACCGCTACTCCACTCGTTGGGGCGGCTGGGAAGGCAAGGAGGATAAGACATTGTGACTGGGCTTGTGATCGGCGTCGTCGCCGCGGTGATCGTGGTCGCGGTCGCGCTGTCGGTGGTGTCGCTGGCGGTGCTGCGCGAGTACGAACGCGGCGTGGTGTTCCGGATGGGCCACGTCCGCCCGCTGTACCGTCCGGGACTGCGGTTCCTGATTCCCTTGGTGGACAAGATGGTTCGCGTTGACCAGCGGTTGGTGACGCTGACCATTCCCCCGCAAGAGGTGATCACCCGCGACAACGTGCCGGCCCGGGTCAACGCCGTGGTGATGTTCTCGGTGACGGATCCGATGAAAGCGATTCTGGCGGTGGAGAACTACGCCGTCGCGACCTCGCAGATCGCGCAGACGACGTTGCGATCGCTCTTGGGCCGCGCCGACCTGGACACCCTGCTGGCACACCGGGAAGATCTCAACAGCGACCTGCGCACGATCATCGAAAAGCAAACGGAACCGTGGGGCGTCCAGGTTCGGGTGGTCGAGATCAAGGACGTCGAGATACCGGAGTCGATGCAGCGGGCGATGGCCCGCGAGGCCGAAGCCGAACGCGAGCGGCGCGCGAAGGTGATCAACGCCCGGGGCGAGCTGCAGGCGTCGGAAGAGCTGCGGCAGGCCGCGGAGACCCTGTCGAAGAACCCGGCCTCGCTGCAGCTGCGCTATCTGCAGACGCTGTTGGAGCTGGGGGCGGATCAAAACTCGACCGTGGTGTTCCCGCTGCCGGTCGACATCATCACGCCCTTCCTGCAACACCCGGAGATATTGTCGGGGATCGCCGGAAACTTCAACCACACGGGCTGAGCGGGCCGCGGAGGAGGCCATGACCGAGCCGCGCGGGGATTGCCGCGCAAGCGCCCTCGAGGCGGTGCGCACGCTGAATCCCGGCTACTTCGCGCTGGTGATGGCCACCGGCATCCTCTCGGTAGCGATGTATCACCAACGCGCCCACGCGCTCTCGGTGGTGCTGCTGTGGCTGGCCGGCGTCGAGTTCACCGTGCTGGTGGCGGTGACAACCACCCGGCTGGTGCTCTTCCGCAAGCAGTTCGCCCGCGACCTGGCGGACCCCGGCCGCGCCTTCGGGG
Organism: Mycobacterium sp. 663a-19; assembly: GCF_035616495.1. Taxonomy (NCBI): domain Bacteria; kingdom Bacillati; phylum Actinomycetota; class Actinomycetes; order Mycobacteriales; family Mycobacteriaceae; genus Mycobacterium; species Mycobacterium sp. 663a-19. The sequence continues at coordinate 75,583 of NZ_JAPJAV010000006.1, forward strand.
TGTTCACCTTCGTCGCCGCCGCCGACGTGCTGGGCACCCGGTTGGCCGTCGACGACCACTACGCGCCCGCGTTCGCGTTGCTGACGGTCGCCTGGCTGGCCTGGGTGACCCTCGGTTACCTCGTTCCCTGGATGGCCGTCCTGCAGACCCCCCTGCGGCCGGTGCTGCAACGGGCGAACGGGACGTGGTTCATCTGGGTGGTCGCCAGCCAGTCGGTCGCCGTGCTGGCCGCGACGCTGGAACCCGCTCTGGGACAGGGCCGTCGGGAACTGGCCCTGCTGGCGGTGTTCTCCTGGTCGGTCGGCGTGTTTCTGTATGGGGCCGTCGGTGTGTTCGTCGCCGCCCGGATGGTGGTCTACCCGTTGCGCCCCGAGGATCTCACCCCGCCGTATTGGGTGGCCATGGGCGCCACCGCGATCACGGTGGTGGCCGGTGCCCGCATCGTCGAGATGGCGAACGCGCCGATGGTCTCCGCCACGCGCGGCCTGGTCGCCGGGACGTCGGTCGTCTTCTGGGCCTTCGGCAGCTGGCTGCTTGCGCCGCTCGTCGCCGCCGGGATCTGGCGCCACGTGGTGCGCCGCGTCCCGCTGCGCTACGAGGCCCCCCTGTGGAGTGTGGTGTTCCCGCTCGGCATGTACGGGGTGGGCGGCGACTACCTCGGGCAGGCCGACCGGCTGCCCATCGTCGAGCGCATCGGCGACGTCGAAAGCTGGATCGCCCTCGCGGTGTGGGCGGTCACCTTCGTGGCGATGCTGCATCACCTGGCGACCACCATCGGACCGCGCGGCCGGATTCCGCGGGTCGCGCCGGCGCAAAGCCAGTGATCTAGGGCGCGGGCGGCTCGGGCGGCTCGGGCGGCGCGAACTTCCAATTGTCGGGATTCTTGGTCGAATACAGCACCGGCATCAGCTGGCCCACCGTCGGCCACGCGTCGACGTCGACCGCCATGCGCTGATACACCGAGTGCTCGTTGAGGGTCGGTCCGTTGATCACCCCGGCGATCGTGACGAATTGCTCGCCGACCGCGTCCGGTCGCGGGCTGACGCCGGTCACCAGCAGCGTGCCGCTGGCCAGCTCGCCGCGCGGACCCCGCGGGACGAACCGCTGGGCAAGGAAGATGGCCAGCACCGCCACCAGTAGAAGCAGCACCCCGAATTCCCACACGCCTTCCAGGTTAGGGCTTTCCGAAAGTCGCTTCCGAAAGTCGTGGTAGGACTGCTGGCATGAGCCGGGACGATCTGGCGCTGGCGCTGACGCTGGCCGACCGCGCGGACGCGCTGACCCGCACCCGGTTCGGCGCGCTCGACCTGCGCATCGACACCAAACCGGATCTGACGCCGGTGACTGACGCCGACCGGGCGGTCGAGGCCGACCTGCGCGAGGCGCTCGGGCGCGAGCGGCCCGACGACAGCGTCGTCGGCGAGGAGTTCGGCGGGACCACCGCCCTCACCGGGCGGCAGTGGATCGTCGACCCGATCGACGGCACCAAGAACTTCGTGCGCGGGGTCCCGGTGTGGGCCAGCTTGATCGCGCTGCTCGACGACGGCGTCCCCTCGGTCGGCGTCGTGAGCGCGCCCGCGCTGCAGCGCCGGTGGTGGGCGGCGCGCGGCCGGGGCGCGTTCGTCGCGGTCGACGGCGCAGCCCCGCGCCGGCTGTCGGTTTCGGCTGTGGCACAGCTGGATTCGGCCAGCCTGTCGTTCTCCAGCCTGTCGGGATGGGCGCGGCGCGGGATTCGCGATCGGTTCATCGAGCTGACCGACGCGGTGTGGCGGGTGCGCGCCTTCGGCGACTTCCTGTCCTACTGCCTGGTCGCCGAGGGGGCGGTCGACATCGCCGCCGAGCCCGAGGTGTCGGTGTGGGACCTGGCGGCCCTCGACGTCCTGGTGCGGGAGGCGGGCGGGACGTTCACCGGCCTGGACGGCGCGGCGGGCCCGCACCGCGGCAGCGCCGTCGCGACCAACGGCCTGCTGCACGACCGGGTGCTGGGCTGCCTCGGCGACGAAAACGTGTGAATTAGTTAACAGGGCATCCCCAGCTATCTTACTCCGGAGTAAGATCGGGGCATCCGCATGCGAACGCCCCAACGACCGAGGCTGCTGATATGACCGACACCGTTTCCGGTTCCAAACAGACTTCACAATCGTCAAAGTCGTCCCGCTCCCGCTTCAGGCGGCGCGGCCGCAAGACCGGCGTCGGGCTGCAACCGCACCGGCGGACCGGGATCGATATCGCCATGGCGCTGCTCACGCCGATCGTCGGCCAGGAGTTTCTGGACAAATACCATCTGCGCGACCCGCTCAACCGCGCCCTGCGCTACGGCACCAAGACGGTCTTCTCCACGGCCGGCGCCGCCACCCGGCAGTTCAAGCGGGTCCAGAACCTGCGCGGCGGACCGACCCGGCTCAAGTCCAGCGGCAAGGACTACTACGACCTGACGCCCGACGACGAGCAGAAGATGATCGTCGAGACCCTCGAGGAGTTCGCCGCCGAGGTGCTGCGGCCCGCGGCGCACGACGCCGACGAGGCCGCGACCTACCCGCGGGACCTGATCGCCAAGGCCGCCGAGTTGGGCATCACCGCGATCAACATCCCCGAGGACTTCGAGGGCATCGCCGCGCACCGCTCCAGCGTGACCAACGTGCTGGCGGCCGAGGCGCTGGCCTACGGCGACATGGGCCTGGCGCTGCCGATCCTGGCGCCGGGGGGCGTGGCGGCCGCGCTGACCCACTGGGGCAGCGCGGACCAGCAGGCCACCTACCTGCCTGAGTTCGCGGGCGAGAACGTGCCGCAGGCCTGCGTGGCCATCGCCGAGCCACAGCCGCTGTTCGACCCCACCCGGCTGAAGACCACCGCCGTGCGCACGCCGAGCGGCTACCGGCTCGACGGCGTGAAGTCGTTGGTCCCCGCCGCGGCCGACGCCGAGCTGTTCATCGTCGGCGCGCAACTGAACGGCAAGCCGGCCCTGTTCATCGTCGAATCGTCCACGAAAGGCCTTACCGTCAAGGCGGATCCGAGCATGGGGATTCGCGCCGCGGCGCTGGGCCGGGTCGAGCTCAACGGCGTGTCGGTGCCGCTGAGCGCGCGGCTGGGCGAGGACGACGCGACCGAACACGACTACTCCGAGGCGCTCGCGCTGTCGCGGCTGGGCTGGGCGGCGCTGGCGGTGGGGACGTCGCACGCGGTGCTCGACTACGTCGTGCCCTACGTGAAGGAACGCGAAGCGTTCGGCGAGCCGATCGCGCACCGCCAGGCCGTCGCGTTCATGTGCGCCAACATCGCCATCGAGCTGGACGGGCTGCGGCTGATCACCTGGCGCGGCGCGGCCCGCGCCGAACAGGGCCTCCCGTTCGTGCGGGAGGCGGCGCTGGCCAAGCGGCTCGGCGCCGACAAGGGCATGCAGATCGGCCTCGACGGCGTGCAACTGCTCGGCGGCCACGGTTACACGAAGGAACATCCGGTCGAGCGGTGGTACCGCGACCTGCGGGCCATCGGCGTGGCCGAGGGCGTCGTCGTCATCTGAAGTCTTAATTTCAAGCGAAAGATCAATCATGGCAATCAATTTGGAACTGCCCCGCAAGATGCAGGCGGTGATCGACAAGGCGCATCAGGCCGGCGCGGAGATGATGCGGCCGATCGCCCGCAAATACGACCTCAGGGAGCACGAGTATCCCGTCGAGCTGGACACGCTGGCCAGCCTGTTCCAGGGAGCCACCGAGTCCAACGCCCTGGGGCTTGCCGGGGCCGAGGCGTTCCGCAGCGGCGAAAGCAAGGAAGAGAACCACAACGGCGCCAACATGGCCGCGGTGCTGCAGACCATGGAGGCCTGCTGGGGCGACGCGGCGATGATGCTGTCGATCCCCTATCAGGGCCTGGGCAACGCGGCCATCTCCGGTGTGGCCACCGACGAGCAACTGCAGCGGTTGGGCAGGGTGTGGGCGGCGATGGCGATCACCGAGCCGGGCTTCGGATCCGACTCGGCGGCGGTGTCCACCACCGCGACGCTCGACGGCGACGAATACGTGATCAACGGCGAAAAGATCTTCGTCACAGCGGGTTCGCGCGCCACCCACATCGTGGTGTGGGCGACGCTGGACAAGTCGAAGGGCCGCCCCGCGATCAAGTCGTTCATCGTGCCGCGGGAACACCCGGGCGTCACGGTGGAGCGGCTGGAGGACAAGCTCGGCATCAAGGGCTCCGACACCGCCGTCATCCGGTTCGACAACGCGCGGATACCGAAGGACAACCTGCTGGGCAACCCGGAGATCGAGCCGGGCAAGGGGTTCGCCGGCGTCATGGAGACCTTCGACAACACCCGGCCCGTGGTGGCGGCGATGGCCATCGGGATCGCCCGGGCGGCGCTGGAAGAACTGCGCAAGATCCTGACCGAGTCCGGCGTGGAGATCTCCTACGACAAGCCGTCACACGTCCAAAGCGCTGCCGCGGCCGAGTTTTTGCGGATGGAGGCCGACTGGGAGGCCAGCTACCAGCTGGCCCTGCGCGCGGCGTGGCAGGCCGACAACTCGATCCCCAACTCCAAGGAAGCGTCGATGGCCAAGGCCAAGGCGGGCCGGGTGGGCAGCGACATCACGCTAAAGGCCGTCGAATTGGTCGGCACCACAGGCTATTCCGAGCAGACGCTGCTGGAGAAGTGGGCGCGCGACTCGAAGATCATGGACATCTTCGAGGGAACGCAGCAGATCCAGCAGCTGGTGGTCGCCCGCCGCCTGCTCGGCCTGTCGTCGTCGGAGCTCAAGTAGGTCGCCTTTGCGGCGAACGTGAACCTGCGGCGAGAATTTGGCGAATTTTTCTCCGTGAGTGCACTTTCGGCGAAACCTAACCGGCGAGCGCGGTCAGCTGCTCGCGGCTGTCCTCGTCGAGCTCGATCGAGGCGACCTCCAAGTTCTCCTCCAGGTGCCGCACCGACGAGGTACCGGGGATGAGCAGAACGTTGGGTGCCACGCTCAGCGTCCACGCCAGCGCGACCTGGGCCGGGGTGCGCCCGAGCCGCTCGGCGATCCGCTGCACCGACGGGTTGCCCAGCACCGGATTCGGCTGCAGGAACGCGGCCCCGAGCGGGAAGAACGGAACGAACGCAATTCCCCGCGCCGTGCATTCGTCCAGCACCGGGGCCGAGTCACGGTCAACGAGGTTGAAAGCGTTTTGCACACAGGCGATCTCGGTGCGCTCCAGCGCGCGCAGTAGGTGCTCGCGGTTGATGTTGCTCAGCCCGATCCCGCCGATCAACCCCTCGTCGCGCACCTGGATCATGACCGAGAGCTGATCGTCGAACAGCCGGTCCGGCCCGTCGCTCTCGAACAGTCGCAGATTCACCGCGGCCAGCTGGTCGACGCCCAGGGTGAGCAGATTCAATTCGATGTCGCGGCGCAGGTCGGCGGGCTCGGCGACCGGGAGCCAGCCGCCGGCGTCGTCGCGGCGCCCGCCGACCTTGGTCACCAGGGCCAGGTTCTCGGGGTACGGGTGCAGCGCCTCGCAGATCAGCTCGTTGGCGACGTCGGGGCCGTAGAACTGCGCGGTGTCGATGTGGTCGACGCCGAGCTCGACGGCGCGGCGCAGCACCGCCAGCGCCTGGTCGCGATCCCGCGGCGGCCCGAACACACCGGGGCCCGGCAGTTGCATCGCCCCGAACCCGATACGGGCGACCGCACGGCCGCCGAGCGGAAAGGAATCCATCACGGTGAGGTTAGTAGGCTGATCGGGCGACATCGACGACGGAGGTGGCATGCGGGCTGCACGGGTGACTCGGCTGGATGGTCCCGACGCGATCGAGGTGACGGAGGTCGACGAACCCTCGGGTGACGGCGTCGTCGTCGAGGTGCACGCCGCCGGCGCGGCGTTCCCCGACGCGCTGCTGACCCGTGGGCTCTATCAATACCGCCCGGAGCCGCCGTTCGTGCTCGGAGCCGAGATCGCCGGCGTGGTGCGCTCGGCATCGGACGACGCTCACGTGCGGGCCGGCGACAGGGTCGTCGGGCTGACGATGCTGTCCGGCGGCATGGCCGAGGTCGCGATCCTGCAGCCCGACCGGGTGTTCAAGCTCCCCGACAACGTCAGCTTCGAGGCGGGCGCCGGCCTGCTGTTCAACGACCTGACGGTGTACTTCGCGCTGACCGTGCGCGGCCGGCTGGCTGACGGCGAGACGGTGCTGGTGCACGGCGCCGCGGGCGGGATCGGGACGTCGACGCTGCGGCTGGCCCCGCTGCTCGGGGCGGCCCGCACGATCGCGGTGGTCAGCACCGAGGACAAGGCCGACGTCGCGACGGCGGCGGGCGCCACCGACGTGGTGTTGGCCGAGGGTTTCAAGGACGCGGTCAAGGAGCTCACCGGCGGCCGGGGTGTCGACATGGTCGTCGACCCGGTCGGCGGCGACCGGTTCACCGATTCGCTGCGCTCGCTCGCCCCGGGCGGACGGCTGCTGGTCGTCGGGTTCACCGGCGGAGAGATTCCGACCGTGAAGGTGAACCGGCTGCTGCTCAACAACATTGACGTCGTCGGCGTCGGCTGGGGCGCCTGGACGGCGACACACCCAAACGCGCTCGCCGAGCAGTGGGCCGGGCTCGAGGGCCTGCTGAGCTCCGGCCGGCTGGCTCCCCCGAACCCGGAGGTGTACCCCCTCGCGGAGGCCGCCGCGGCGGTCGCGTCGCTGGAGAATCGCACCGCCAAGGGGAAGGTCGTCGTCCGCGTTCGCTGACGCGCCTATGGCGCACGGATACACCGCCCCTTGTGCGACCCAAAAACAAAAAGTAATGTCACTTTCAGTTATTCAGCCGAGCGGCAACAATCCGGGAGTCATCCATGGAATCCTTCGTTCACCTGCGAAAAGGTAGGACGCCGCGGCGGCTGCACGCCGACCTCGACGGCCTCAAGGACGACGAGCTGGGCCGGGGCGGCTTCACCGGCCGGACCGCGAACATCTACCGCCGCCACGACCCCACCGCCTACCGCTCGGTGGGCCCGCTGCGCCCGCTCGACGTGCTGTCCGGCGAGCTCAAGCCCAGCGACGCCACCGACGCCAACGGCGGGCCGCTGCTGATGTTCAGCAACGCCGACTGCCGCATCCTGCTGAGCCGCCGCCACGAGCCGATGCCGTTCTACACCCGTCACGTCGACGGCGACCTGCTGTGCTTCGTCCACGACGGCACCGGGCTGCTGGAGACCGAGTTCGGGCCGCTGCGCTACCGCGAGGGCGACTGGGTCTACATCCCCAAGGCGTGCACCTGGCGCCAGGTGCCCGATCGCGAAACCACGCTGCTGATGATCGAGGCCAGCGACGAGTTCCGGGTGCCGCCGCCCGGTTCGCTGGGCCGGCACTTCCCGTTCGACCCGTCGCAGGCCACCATCCCCGAGCCCGAACCGATCGACCCCGATCCTTTCCGAGACGGCCGCGACGAATACGAGGTCCGGCTCGTCCACCGGCCCATCGAGGGTGGCGGCACGACAACGCTGTACTACCAACACAATCCGATCGACGTCGAGGGATGGCGCGGCGACAACTTCGCGTTCACCTTCAACATCGCCGACTACAACGTGATCACCTCCGACAGCGTCCACCTGCCGCCGACCGTGCACCTGTTCATGCAGGCCACCGGCGTCTACGTGATGAACTTCCTGCCCAGGCCCGCCGAGGGCATCCCGGGCACCGAGCGCACGCCCTGGTATCACCGCAACGTCGACTACGACGAGATCGCGTTCTTCCACGGCGGCTCGCTCTACGGGATCCCGATGCCGCCGGGCCTGATTTCCCATGCGCCGCAAGGGGTTCACCATGGCGCTCCGGAAAAGGCGCGGGAACGCGCGCGCCGCAAGTTCGACGAGCACACGCGCGTCGACTGGCAGGTCATCGCCGTCGACACCCGGCGGCGGCTGACACCGTCGGCCGAGGTGCTGGCGCACGACCTCGGGCAGCACTGATGAGACAAGCTGTGAAACACGAATACGACCGCATCCCGTATCTCGTTGCGTTCCAGAACAATTCCGCTGTGCGCGACGTGTACGGCGGCCTGGCCGAGATCACCGTGCTGGAGAGCTACCTGCTCAAGCCGAAGGACAAGCCGTCGGACACCGTGCTGGTGTTCATGCACCCAATCGGCGGCGGCGCGTACCTGCCGATGATCAACGCGCTGGCCCGCGCCGGGCACCACGTCATCTACTGCAACAGCCGGTTCCGCGGCACCGATTCGGCGCTGCTGATGGAAAAGGTGGTCGAGGACCTCGGCGAGTGCATCAAGGACGCCAAGAAGCGGCTGGGCTACAGCAGGGTCGTGCTGGCCGGGTGGAGCGGCGGCGGCTCGCTGTCGGTGTTCTACCAGCAGCAGGCCCAGCACGCGACCATCACGTCGAGCCCGTCGGGCGACGGCCCCGACCTCACCAAGCTGGAGCTGCCCGCCGCCGACGGCATCATGCTGCTCGCCGCGCACATCAGCCGGCACGGCACGCTGACCGAATGGCTCGACGCGTCCATCCTCGACGAATCCGACCCCACCAAGCGCGATCCCGAGCTCGACCTGTACAAGTCCGACAACCCCAACCAGCCGCCCTACAGCCAAGAGTTCCTCGCCCGGTACCGGCAGGCCCAGATCGACCGCAACCGCCGGATCACCGCGTGGGTCAAGGACAAGCTCGCCGAACTGAGGGCCGGCGGCCGCCCAGACGACGAGTTCTGCTTCGTCGTGCACGGCACCATGGCCGACCCGCGCTGGCTGGATCCCACGGTCGACCCGAACGAACGCACGCCGGGAACCTGCTACCTGGGCGACCCTCGAGTGGTGAACATGAGCCCGGTCGGGCTGGCCCGCTTCTCGACGCTGCGCGGGTGGCTCTCGCAGTGGAGCTACGACGAGGCCCGCGGCGACGGGGTGGACTGCGGGCGCGACATCGCGGTCCCGGCGCTGGTGATCGGTAACCTGGCCGATGACGCCTGCACGCCCAGCCACACCCGGCGGCTGTTCGAGGCGATCGGGCACCCCGACAAGGAGATGCACGAAATCCCCGGCGCCACACACTATTACGCCGGTCCCGACCAGCGCGACAAGCTGCGCCAGGCCGTCGAGATCATCACCGGCTGGCTGGCCCGCCACGACTTCGCGGTGAAAGTATGACGGGTGCTCTGGACGGCATCCGGGTGCTCGAGCTGGGCACCCTGATCGCCGGGCCGTTCGCGGGCCGGCTGCTCGGCGACATGGGCGCCGACGTCATCAAGGTGGAGCCGCCCGGCGCCCCGGACCCGCTGCGCACCTGGGGCCAGGCCGAGCTCGACGGGCACCACGTCTTCTGGACGGTGCACGCCCGCAACAAGCGCGCGATCACCCTCGACCTGCGCCGGCCCCGCGGCCGCGAGTTGTTCCTCGAGCTCGTCGAGAAGTCCGACATCGTGGTGGAGAACTTCCGGCCGGGCACGCTGGAGAAGTGGAACCTGGGCTACGACGTGCTGTCCGAACGGAATCCGGGCATCATCCTGGTCCGGGTCTCCGGCTACGGGCAGACCGGGCCGGAGGCGCACAAGGCGGGCTACGCCTCGGTGGCCGAGGCGGGCAGCGGGCTGCGGCACCTCAACGGCTTCCCGGGCGGCCCGCCGCCCCGGCTGGCGCTCTCCCTCGGCGACAGCCTGGCCGGGATGTTCGGCGCCCAGGGCGCGCTGGCCGCCCTGTACCGCCGCGGCGTGACCGGCCGCGGCCAGGTGGTCGACGTCGCGCTCACCGAATCATGTTTGGCCGTCCAGGAATCCACGATCCCCGATTACGACGTCGGCGGCGTGGTGCGCGGGCCGTCGGGCACCCGGCTGGAGGGCATCGCGCCGTCCAACATCTACCGCAGCGCCGACGGCTCCTGGGTGGTCATCGCCGCGAACCAGGACACCGTGTTCGCCCGGCTGTGCAAGGCGATGGGCCGGCCCGAGCTGGCCACCGACGACCGGTTCGCCACGCACCGGGCGCGCGGGCGCAATCAGGACGAACTCGACGAAATCATCGGCGCCTGGGCCGCCGAGCGGCAACCCGGCGAGATCATCGAAACGCTTAGCGCCGCGGGCGTGATCTCGGGGCCGATCAACACGGTCGCCGAAGTGGTCGAAGACCCGCAGCTGAAGGCGCGCGGCATGCTGGTCGAGCACTACGACGAGCGCGTCGGGCGTAACGTCTTGGGGCCGGGGATCGTGCCGGTGCTGTCCGAGTCGCCGGGCGCCGTCCGCAACGCCGGTCCCGCGCGTCCCGGGCAACACAACGACCACGTCTACATCGGGCTGCTGGGCAAGACCGCCGAGCAACTCGACGAGTTGCGCGCCGAGGAGGTTATATGAACTCCCACGTCGACATCCGCGAGGTGTCGCTGCGCGACGGCCTGCAGATCGAAAAGCCAATCCCGTTGTCGGCCAAGCTGGAACTGCTGGCGGCCGTGGCCGCCACCGGGGTGCGGGAGGTGGAGGCCACGGCCTTCGTCTCCCCCAGCAAGGTGCCGTCGATGGCCGACGCCGCCGAACTCGCCGCGCACCTGCACGAGTATCCCGGCATCGAGTTCTCCGCCCTGGTCGCCAGCCCCGGCGGGGCCAAGCGCGCCGTCGCGGCCGGCCTGCGATCGATCGAGTACGTGGTGGCCGCCGACGACGCCTTCAGCAAGGCCAACGTCGGGCGCACCAGCGCCGAGGCCACCGAACAGATCGGCGAGATCGTGGGCATCGCGCACGACGGCGGCGTCACCGTCGAGGTGATCGTCGCCACCGCGTGGGACTCGCCGTTCGAGGGCCCCACGCCGCCGCAGCGGGTGCTCGACATCGCCACGGCCGCCCGCGACCAAGGCGCGGACCGCTTCTGCATCGCCGACACCATTGGCACGACCACCCCGGGCAGGGTGAGTTCGCTTGTCGCCCAATTGCGTCCGGTCATCGGCGACATGCCGCTGGGCGCGCACTTCCACAACACCCGCGGCGCCGGGCTGGCCAGCGCCTATGCGGCGGTCGGCTCCGGCGTCACCCGCCTGGACGCCTCGGTCGGCGGGCTGGGTGGCTGCCCGTTCGCGCCGGGCGCCACCGGCAACATCGCCACCGAGGACCTGGTGTACCTGCTGCGCGACAGCGGCATCGACGTCGACGTCGACCTGCAGGCCGCCATCGCGGCGGCGGAGGTCGCGCGGTCGGTCGTCGGCCATGACCTGCCGAGCGCCCTGCTGCGCGCCGGCGACCGAATGCAGGCCTGATGCCCACCCGGGAGCTGACCTCCAAGGGCCGCCAGACCAGGCAGGCCATCGAGCAGGCCGCGCGAAAGCTGTTCGCGGAGCGCGGCTTTCACGGCACCACGCTGGCCGACATCACGTCGGCCGCGGGCAAGTCGCCGGCGGTGTTCTACCGGTATTTCGCCGACAAGGAAGACCTGCTGGCCGCGCTCGCCGAGTCCTTTCTGCACGACGTCGTGACGCCGTCCGGGCTGAGCGTGCACCTGCCGGACTCGCCCGACGACGACGCGTTCTTCACCTCGGTGGTCACCGGGTACTGGAACATCTTCAAGCAGAACATCGGCATCATGATCGCCGTCGCCCAGCTGGGCGCCACCCAGCAGCGGTTCGCGGCCGTGCAGAACGAGTTTCGGCGTTTCGGCATGGACATCGTGGCCGCCTCGGTCCGCCGCGCGCAGGAACAGGGCTACGGCAAAGAGCTCAACCCGCACTACACGGCGGCGGCCATCGCGCTGCTGTTCGAGAACTTCACCACCGTCTTCGTCGGCCCGTCGGGCCCGGGCGGCCTGGGCGTGAGGATCAGCGACGAGGACGCCATCGCCACCCTGTCCACAATCTGGAAGAAAACCCTGTACGGCGCGTAACGAGATCGTGAGGAGATCAGCGTGGATTTCACTCTGCCAGAACACCTTCCGGGGCTGCTTGCCGAGATGGACGCGTTCATCGAGCGCGAGATCGCGCCGCTGCAGGCCGAGAACATGCAGTACTTCGACCAGCGCCGCGAGCATGCCCGCACCGACTGGGACAACGACGGCATCCCGACCCGGGAGTGGGAGGACCTGCTCGCCGAGATGCGCCGGCGGGCCGACCGGGCCGGCTGGCTGCGCTACGGGCTGCCCGACTCGCTGGGCGGCCGCGACGGTTCCAACGTCGACATGGCCGTCATCCGGGAGCACCTGGCGCACAAGGGCCTTGGCCTGCACAACGACCTGCAGAACGAATCCTCGATCGTCGGGAACTTCCCGCAGGTGATCATGATGGAGCGGTTCGGCACCGACGAGCAACGACGGGTCTGGTCGGAGGCGCTGATCACCGGGGAGCGCTCGATGGCGTTCGGCCTCACCGAGCCGCGGCACGGCTCCGACGCGACCTGGCTGGAAACCCACGCCAAGCCCGACGGCGAGGACTGGGTGATCAACGGCTCCAAGCGGTTCAACACCGGCGTGCACCGCGCCACCCACGATCTGGTCTTCGCCCGCACGTCCGGCGAGCCCGGACAGGCCCGGGGCATCACCGCGTTCATGGTCCCGACCGACGCGCCGGGGTTCAACGTGCCCTACTACTGGTGGACGTTCAACATGCCCACCGACCACGGCGAGGTCGAGCTGACCGATGTGCGGGTGCCCGCCGACGCGGTGCTCGGCGAGGTGGACCGCGGCCTCGAGGTCGCCCAGACGTTCTTGCACGAGAACCGGATTCGCCAGGCCGCCAGCAGCCTGGGCGCTGCGCAATACTGCATCGACCGGGCCGCGGAGTACGCCGGCAGGCGCACGGTGTTCGGCAAGCCGCTGTCGGTCAACCAGGCCGTCCAATGGCCGCTGGCGGAGTTGCAGACCGAGGCCCAGATGGTACGGCTGCTGGTCCAATACGCGGCGTGGCACCTGGACCGCGACCACCACATGGAGGTCTCCGACAAGGTGTCGATGGCCAACTACCGCGCCAACCGGCTGGTCTGCGACGCCGCCGACCGCGCCATGCAGGTCTTCGGCGGCCTCGGGTACAGCCGCCACGAGCCCTTCGAGCACATCTACCGTCACCACCGCCGCTACCGGATCACCGAGGGCGCCGAGGAGATCCAGATCCGCCGAGTGGCCCAGCGGCTGTTCAAGTTCGGCAGCAAGTGAATTTGCACGACCGATTGCCCGCGGTGTTGGGCCCGGTGCTGGGCGCCGACGTGACGATCGGCAACCTGCGCGCGCTGACCGGCGGCGCCAGCAGAACCACGTGGGCGTTCGACGCCGTCACCGATGGGCGGCGCCGTCCGCTCATCCTGCGCGCCGGCCCACCCGACGACGCGCACGCCGGCATGGAACTGGAGGCCCGGTCGCAGGCCGCCGCCGCCGCGGCCGGCGCGCCGGTCCCGCACATCCTGGTCGCCGACGATTCGCCTGCCGCACTGGGCAATCCGTTTCTCATCTGCGACGAGATCAAGGGCGAGACCATCGTCCGTCGCATCCAGCGCCGCCTCGACGAGACGGGCCGCGCCAACCTGCTGCGCCAATGCGCCCGGGCGCTGGCCGCCATCCACCGGGCCGACGCGGACCTGCCCGGGCTGACCGAAGCGGACGAGCTCGACGAGTGGCGCGCGCGGCTCGACGCGATGGGCGACACCACGGCCACCTTCGAGTGGGGGTTTCGCTGGCTGGCCGCCCGCAGGCCCGAGCCCTCGCCCACCGTGCTGGTGCACGGCGACTTCCGGATGGGAAACCTCATCGTCGACGGTTGCGACCTTGCCGCCGTTCTGGATTGGGAGCTGGTGCACCGCGGGCAGGCCTACGAGGACCTGGCCTGGTTCTGCATCCGGGCCTGGCGGTTCGGCGCGCCCGCCGGCCTGGGGGCCGGCGGCCTCGGCAGCATCGAGAGCTTCTTGGTTGCCTACGAGGAGGCCGGCGGGACTACCGTCGATCGGGTGGCGTTTCACTGGTGGCTGGTGCTGGCCACGCTGCGCTGGGGTGTCATCTGCCGGCACCAGGCCGAGCGCCACCTGAGCGGGCAGGTCCGCTCGGTGGAATTGGCGGCGATCGGGCGCCGCGTCTGCGAGACCGAATGGGATCTGCTCGACCTGCTCGAGGCTCGACCTGCTCGGGAAAGGCACAGCCCGTGACATCCGGTGACCCGCTGCACGGCCGGCCGACGGCGGCCGAGCTGGTGGCGGCGGTGGCCGAATTCATCGAAGGCGATGTGCGCGAGGCGACCGGCGGACAGGTCAACTTCCACGCCCGGGTGGCCGCCAACGTCCTACGCATCGTCGAGCGCGAACTGCTCGACGACGGTGCCGGGCAGGCGCGCGCGGCGCTGGCCGGCCTGGGGTTCGCCGACGAGACCGGCCTTGCCGCCGCGATCCGGGCCGGTGAGCTGGACGGGCGCACCGAGGACGTCACGGCCTGCCTGCGGACCCTGGTCCGGCACCGGCTGGCGGTTGCCCATCCCGGATACGACAGCGAATAGGAGCCAGTGCCATGCCCGCCACCGCGGAAACCGTCGTCGACGTAGCCGACCGCCTGTTCACGGCGATCGAGAAGGGCGACAAGGACGCGGTCGCCCGAATGTGGAGCGACGACATCGCCGTCTGGCGCGTCGGTGCGCGCCGCGATGACGACAAGGCCCGCGCGCTGCGGGTCATCGACTGGTTCATCGACGTCACCACCGAGCGCCGCTACGAGATCCTGGATCGCCGGCTGTTCAGTGACGGACCGGCAGGCGGCTTCGTCCAGCAGCACATCCTGCGCGCCACCGGCCATGCCGGCCAATCGATCTCGCTACGCGTCTGCATCGTGATCGAGGTGGGCGCCGACGGGCTGATCGACCGGATCGACGAATACTTCGACCCCGCGGGGATAGCCCCCCTGATGGGGTGACGAACGAAAGGGCTGACGATGACGACGTTGGAAACACTGCTCGACGATCCCGAGATGGCCGGCGTGTGGAAGATCGTCCCGGATCGCTCGGCGATCACCTTCGAGGTCAAGAACATGTGGGGCCTGCTGACGGTCAAGGGACGCTTCACCGACTTCGACGGCGACGGGCAACTCACCGGCAAGGGCGCGGTCTTCGGCCGCCTCGACATCCGCGCCGCGTCGCTGGACACCGGCATCGGTCGCCGCGACAAGCACCTGCGCTCGGCCGACTTCTTCGACGCCGAACGCTTCGATCAGATCAGCGTCGTCGTCACCGCGGTGCGCCCCACCGAGGGCCCCCCGAAGGGCAGGGCCGCCGAGCTCGGCGCGAACCTCACCATCAAGGGCGTCACCGCGCCGCTGCCCCTGCCGGTGACCATCACCGAGCTCGAGGACGGCTCCGTCCGGATCTGCGGCCAAACCGAGATCGATCGCTCCCGGTTCGACTTGGGCTGGAACAAGTTCGGCATGATCGGCGCCACGGCGACGGCGGCCGGAGACGTCATCTTCGAGCGGGCGCCCCGGTAAGGCCGCCGCGGCACCAGTACGATCTGCACCGTGCCCGCCTCGAGCCCCGAGTCCAGCCTCGAAACCAGCGTTGCCCTGCGGATCCTCGTCTACAGCAACAACGCCCACACGCGCCAACAAGTGATTCGGGCACTGGGCCGACGCCTGCACCCGGACCTGCCGGAGCTGAACTACGTCGAGGTGGCGACCGGTCCGATGGTGATACGCACGATGGACGAGGGCGGCATCGACTTGGCCATCCTCGACGGCGAGGCCACCCCGACCGGCGGCATGGGCATCGCCAAGCAGCTCAAGGACGAACTCGCGACCTGCCCGCCGATCGTGGTGCTCACCGGGCGCCCGGACGACGCCTGGCTGGCCAGTTGGTCGCGCGCCGAAGCCGCGGTGCCGCACCCCGTCGACCCCATCGTGTTGGGCCGCACGGTGCTCGGCCTGCTGCGCACCCCCGCCCGCTAGCCCGATCACGCCCGCGATCGCCGTCCTCACCTGCGGTGACGGACACGCACCGGGGGCTGCCCCGCGGCGCCCGCGCCGGCCGTCCCGGAAACCTCCCGAAAGCACCACCCCGGGCAACGGCGCCGGGTGTCGCGACGCTATGTTGAAGGTCACTGTGGCGCACTACAGACCCCGTTCGTCACAGCAGCCCGGTTACCGCCCGGCCGCCGCTCAAGCCTTGGGAGACGGCCCCACGACGGATCATGGAGCGAATTGAACGTCTACATACCCATCCTGGTGCTAGGCGCGATTGCCGCCGCCTTTGCCGTCGGCTCGGTGGCGCTGGCAAGCCTGGTCGGCCCGTCGCGCTACAACAAGTCGAAGCAGGCCGCCTACGAGTGCGGGATCGAACCCACCGAGACGTCGGTGAGCGGCCCGCAAGCCAGGCCGGGCCAGCGGTTCCCGGTGAAGTACTACCTGACCGCAATGCTGTTCATCGTCTTCGACATCGAGATCGTGTTCCTGTATCCCTGGGCGGTGAGCTACGACGCCCTGGGGACGTTCGCGTTGGTCGAGATGGTGGTGTTCATGCTGACGGTCTTCGTGGCCTACGCCTACGTGTGGCGCCGCGGCGGCCTGACGTGGGATTGAGGTAAGACGTGGGCCTGGAAGAACAGCTGCCCGGCGGCATCCTGCTGTCGACGGTCGAGAAGGTCGCCGGTTACGTCCGCAAGAACTCGTTGTGGCCGGCGACGTTCGGGCTGGCCTGCTGCGCGATCGAGATGATGGCGACGGCGGGGCCGAGGTTCGACATCGCGCGCTTCGGCATGGAGCGTTTCTCGGCGACGCCGCGGCAGGCCGACCTGATGATCGTGGCCGGACGGGTCAGCCAGAAGATGGCGCCGGTGCTGCGCCAGATTTACGACCAGATGGGCGAGCCGAAATGGGTGCTGGCCATGGGCGTGTGCGCGTCGTCGGGCGGAATGTTCAACAACTACGCGATCGTGCAGGGCGTGGACCACGTCGTCCCGGTGGACATCTACCTGCCCGGCTGCCCACCGCGCCCGGAGATGCTGCTGCACGCAATCCTCAAGCTGCACGAGAAGATTCAGGAAATGCCGCTGGGCGTCAACCGGGAAGAGGCCATCGCCGAGGCCGAGCAGGCGGCGCTGGCGACCAAGCCGACGATCGAGATGCGTGGGCTGCTTCGATGAGCTCGCCCGATCACGACCCGAAGGTGGCCGCCAGCGAGGTGGGCGGCTCCGTCCCGTCCCCCGGCGAGGAGGTCATCAACGTCCGCCACGGCATGTTCGGGGCGTCCGGCACCGGTGACACGTCCGGATACGGACGGCTGGTGCGGGCGGTCACGCTGCCGGGCAGCAGCCCCCGGCCGTACGGCGGCTACTTCGACGAGGTCGTCGACCGGCTGGCCGACGCGCTCGAGGCCGGCGGCATCCAATTCGCCGACGCCATCGAGAAAGTCGTCGTCTACCGTGACGAGTTGACCCTGCACGTGCGCCGGGAGCTGCTGCCGCAGGTGGCCCAGCGCCTGCGCGACGAACCGCCCCTGCGCTTCGAGCTCTGCCTCGGCGTCAGCGGGGTGCACTACCCGCACGAGACCGGCCGCGAGCTGCACGCCGTCTACCCGCTGCAGTCGATCACCCACAATCGGCGCGTCCGGCTGGAAGTGTGTGCGCCCGATGGTGATCCACACATCCCGTCGCTGTTCTCGATCTACCCGACCAACGACTGGCACGAGCGCGAGACCTACGACTTCTTCGGCATCATCTTCGACGGGCACCCGTCGTTGACCCGCATCGAGATGCCCGACGACTGGCACGGGCATCCGCAACGCAAGGACTACCCGCTCGGCGGGATCCCGGTGGAATACAAAGGCGCCCAGATACCCCCGCCCGACGAGCGGAGAGCCTACAACTGATGAGCACAGTCACCGATTCGACGCACGACGGCGGCGGCCCCGAGACGGTCGTCGTGGCCGGCGGCCAGGACTGGGAACAGGTCGTCGAAGCCGCCCGCGCCGCCGACCCCGGGGAACGCATCGTCGTCAACATGGGGCCCCAGCACCCGTCCACGCACGGGGTGTTGCGGCTGATCCTGGAGATCGAGGGCGAAACGGTCACCGAGGCCCGCTGCGGGATCGGCTACCTGCACACCGGAATCGAGAAGAACCTCGAATACCGTTACTGGACACAGGGTGTCACCTTCGTGACCCGAATGGATTACCTGTCACCGTTTTTCAACGAGACCGCCTTCTGCCTGGGTGTGGAGAAGCTGCTCGGCATCACCGACGAGATACCGGAGCGGGTCAACGTCATCCGCGTCATGATGATGGAGCTCAACCGGATCTCGTCGCATCTGGTCGCGCTGGCGACCGGCGGCATGGAGTTGGGCGCGATGACCGCGATGTTCCTCGGCTTCCGGGACCGCGAACTCATCCTGAACCTGTTCGAGTCGATCACCGGTTTGCGGATGAACCACAACTACATCCGGCCCGGTGGACTGGCGCAGGATCTACCCCCCAACGCGGTCGACGAGGTCCGGGAGACCATCGGCCTGCTCAGCCGCCGGCTGAACGACCTGGAGAATCTGCTCAACGAGAACGCGATCTGGAAGGCCCGCACCCAGGGCGTGGGCTACCTGGATCTGACCGGCTGCATGGCGCTGGGCATCACCGGACCCATCCTGCGATCCACCGGGCTGCCCCACGACCTGCGCAAGAGCGAACCCTACTGCGGGTACGAGAACTACGAATTCGACGTGATCACCGACGACAGCTGTGATGCGTACGGGCGCTACATGATTCGCGTCAAGGAGATGCGGGAGTCGCTGAAGATCGTCGAGCAGTGCCTGGACAAGTTGCGACCGGGACCGATCATGGTCGACGACCGCAAGATCGCCTGGCCGGCCGACCTGAAGGTCGGGCCCGACGGCCTGGGCAACTCACCGGAGCACATCGCGAAGATCATGGGCAGCTCGATGGAGGCGCTGATCCACCATTTCAAACTGGTCACCGAGGGCATTCGCGTTCCGGCGGGCCAGGTTTACGTCGCGGTGGAGTCGCCGCGCGGTGAGCTGGGCGTGCACATGGTCAGCGACGGCGGCACCCGCCCCTACCGCGTGCATTACCGGGACCCCTCGTTCACCAACCTGCAGTCGGTCGCCGCGATGTGCGAGGGCGGACTGGTCGCCGACCTGATCACCGCGGTCGCGAGCATCGACCCGGTGATGGGCGGGGTCGACCGATGACGGCACCGGGGGTAGGCAACAACGGCGAGCGCGTCTTCATCAGGCTCGGACCACCACCGGAGGAACCCAACCAGTTCGTCGTCGAGGGTGCGCCGCAGTCGTATTCGGCCGAGGTCCGCGCGCGGCTGGAGGTCGACGCCAAGGACATCATCGGCCGCTACCCCGACAAGCGATCGGCGCTGCTGCCGCTGCTGCACCTGGTGCAATCCGAGGACTCCTACCTGACACCCGCGGGCCTGGAGTTCTGCGGCGAGCAGCTCGGGCTGACCGGTGCCGAGGTGGCCGCGGTGGCCAGCTTCTACACCATGTACCGCCGCGGCCCCACCGGCGACTACCTGGTCGGAGTCTGCACCAACACGCTGTGCGCGATCATGGGCGGCGACGCCATATTCGAGACGCTGGTCAACCATCTCGGCGTCCGCAACGACCAGACCACCCCCGACGGCAAGATCACCCTGCAACACATCGAATGCAACGCCGCCTGCGATTTCGCGCCGGTGGTCATGGTCAACTGGGAGTTCTTCGACAACCAGACGCCGGAGTCGGCCCGCGAACTCGTCGACTCGCTGCGCGACGGCAAGCCCGCACCGCCCACCCGCGGCGCCCCGCTGTGCCCCTTCCGCGAGACCTCGCGCATCCTGGCCGGCCTGCCCGACGAGCGCCCCGACCAGGGCCAGGGCGGCGCGGGTGCGGCCACCCTGGCCGGCCTGAAGATCGCGAAGGAGCTCGGCATGCAGGCACCGCCGGCGCCGGGCGCTCCCGGGGAGGAGCAGTAATGGCCGCCGCCGTCCAGGCGACACCGTTGACGCCGGTGATCAGCCGCTACTGGGACGACCCCGAATCGTGGACCTTGGCGACCTATCGACGCCACGACGGCTATCGGGCCATGCAGAAGGCGCTGAGCATGGAGCCCGACGAGGTGATGGGGATCGTCAAGGACTCCGGCCTGCGCGGCCGCGGCGGCGCGGGTTTTTCCACCGGGACGAAGTGGTCGTTCATCCCGCAGGGTGACACCGGCCCGGCCGCCAAGCCGCACTACCTGGTGGTCAACGCCGACGAGTCGGAACCCGGTACGTGCAAAGACATTCCGCTGATGCTGGCGACCCCGCACATGCTCGTCGAGGGCGTCATCATCGCCTGCTACGCGATCCGGGCCCACCACGCGTTCATCTACGTGCGCGGTGAGGTGCTGCCGGTGTTGCGCCGGCTGCAGAACGCGGTGGCCGAGGCCTACGAGGCGGGTTACCTGGGTCGCGACATCAACGGTTCCGGCTTCGATCTCGAGCTGGTGGTGCACGCCGGTGCGGGCGCCTACATCTGCGGCGAGGAGACCGCGCTGCTCGACTCGCTGGAGGGCCGCCGCGGCCAGCCGCGGCTGCGGCCGCCGTTCCCCGCGGTGTCCGGTCTTTACGGCTGCCCGACGGTGATCAACAACGTCGAATCGATCGCCAGCGTCCCGCCGATCATCCTGGGCGGCGTCGACTGGTTCCGGTCGATGGGCAGCGAGAAATCGCCCGGCTTCACGCTGTATTCGCTGTCCGGTCACGTCACCCGGCCGGGCCAGTACGAGGCCCCGCTGGGTATCACGTTGCGCGAGTTGCTCGAATACGCCGGCGGGGTGCGGGCCGGGCATCGGCTCAAGTTCTGGACGCCCGGCGGGTCGTCGACACCGATCCTCACCGAGGAGCACCTTGACGTGCCGCTGGACTACGAGGGCGTGGGCGGGGCCGGTTCGATGCTGGGCACCAAGGCGTTGCAGATTTTCGACGAGACGACGTGCGTGGTGCGCGCGGCCCGGCGCTGGTCGGAGTTCTACAAACACGAGTCGTGCGGGAAATGCACGCCGTGCCGGGAGGGCACATACTGGCTGGCGCCGATCTACGAGCGACTGGAGACGGGCCGCGGCACCCACGAGGATCTGGACACGCTGCTCGACATCGCCGACATCCTGTTCGGAAAGTCGTTCTGCGCGTTGGGCGATGGCGCGGCGATGCCGGTGCAGTCGTCGATCCGGTACTTCCGCGACGAGTACGTCGCCCACGTCGAGGGCGGCGGCTGCCCGTTCGACCCCCGAGACTCGATGCTGATGCCCAACGGAGGTAACGCGTGACTCGCGCCGGCGACGATGCAGAGCGAAGCGATGAGGAGGAGCGGCGCTCATGACCCAGGCGGCCAAACCCGCGACCGGCGACGAGGTGCGTCCGCCGGAGATGGTGACGTTGACCATCGACGACGTCGAAATCAGCGTTCCCAAGGGCACTTTGGTGATCCGCGCGGCCGAGCTGATGGGCATCCAGATCCCGCGGTTCTGCGAGCACCCGCTGCTCGACCCGGTGGGCGCGTGCCGGCAGTGCATCGTGGAGATCGAGGGTCAGCGCAAGCCGATGACCGCGTGCACGGTGGTGGCCACCGACGAGATGGTGGTGCGCACCCAGCTGACGTCGGAGGTCGCCGACAAGGCCCAGCACGGCGTGATGGAGCTGCTGCTGATCAACCATCCGCTGGACTGCCCGATGTGCGACAAGGGCGGCGAATGCCCGCTGCAGAACCAGGCGATGTCCAACGGCCGGCCCGAGAGCCGCTTCCACGACGACAAACGGCACTTCGCCAAGCCCATCAACATCTCGTCGCAGGTGCTGCTGGATAGGGAGCGGTGCATCTCGTGCGTGCGCTGCACCCGGTTCTCCGAGCAGATCGCCGGCGACAAGTTCATCGACGTGCTGGAGCGCGGCGCGCAGCAGCAGATCGGCATCTACGCCAACGAACCGTTCAACTCCTACTTTTCGGGCAACACGGTGCAGATCTGCCCGGTGGGCGCGCTCACCGGGACCGCGTACCGCTTCCGCGCCCGCCCCTTCGACCTGGTGTCCAGCCCCAGCGTGTGCGAGCACTGCGCCTCGGGGTGCGCCCAGCGCACCGACCACCGCCGCGGAAAGGTGCTGCGCCGGATGGCCGGCGACGA
This sequence comes from Mycobacterium sp. 663a-19, assembly GCF_035616495.1. NCBI lineage: Bacteria > Bacillati > Actinomycetota > Actinomycetes > Mycobacteriales > Mycobacteriaceae > Mycobacterium > Mycobacterium sp. 663a-19. The sequence continues at coordinate 97,633 of NZ_JAPJAV010000006.1, forward strand.
CCCCGAGGTCAACGAGGAGTGGAACTGCGACAAGGGCCGGTGGGCCTTCACATACGCGACCCAGCCGGACGTGATCACCACTCCCCTGATCCGGGATGCGGACGGCGAGTTGCAGCCGGCGTCGTGGTCGCACGCGATCGTGGCGGCGGCCCAGGGCCTCGAGGCGGCCCGCGGGCGCACCGGCGTCCTGGTCGGCGGCCGAGCCACCTGGGAGGACGCCTACGCGTACAGCAAGTTTGCACGAATAGTGTTGGACACCAACGACATCGACTTCCGCGCCCGCCCGCATTCGGCCGAGGAGGCCGACTTCCTCGCCGCCCGGGTGGCGGGCCGGCCGGTGACCGTGAGCTATTCCGACCTGGAGTCGGTGCCGGTCGTGTTGCTGGTCGGGTTCGAGCCCGAAGACGAGTCGCCCATCGTGTTCCTGCGGCTGCGCAAGGCGGCCCGCAACCACGGGGTGCCCGTGTACGCGGTCGCACCGTTCGCCACCCGCGCGCTGACGAAGATGTTCGGCCGGTTGCTCCAAACCCCGCCCGGCGCCGAGGCTTCCACGCTGGACGGGCTGGCCACCGGTGAGGTCGGGGACCTGCTGTCGCGGCCGGGCGCGGTCATCATGGTCGGGGAACGCCTGGCCACGGTCCCCGGCGGGCTGTCCGCCGCGGCCCGGCTCGCCGACGCCACCGGCGCCCGGCTGGCGTGGGTTCCGCGCCGGGCCGGCGAGCGCGGCGCGTTGGAGGCCGGGGCGCTGCCCACGCTGCTGCCCGGCGGCCGGCCCGTCGCCGACGACACCGCTCGGGCGCAGGTCGCCGAGGCGTGGCACGTCGACGAATTGCCTTCTGCCGCCGGGCGTGACGCCGGCGCCATCCTGGCCGCCGCCACCGACGGCTCCCTGGCCGCGCTGCTGGTCGGCGGCGTCGACCCCGCCGACTTCGCCGATCCGGACGCGGTGCTGACCGCCCTGGACGCCGTCGGCTTCCTGGTCAGCCTGGAGTTGCGGCACAGCGCCGTCACCGAACGTGCCGACGTCGTCTTCCCGGTCGCGTCGACGGCGCAGAAGGCCGGCGCGTTCGTCAACTGGGAGGGCCGTTACCGCGGGTTCGCCCCCGCGCTGCACGGCACCGCGCAGCAGGCGAGCCAATCGGATCACCGCGTGCTCGACACGCTGGCCGACGAGATGGGCGTCTACCTGAACGCGGCGACCGTCGAGGCGGCTCGCGAGGAGATGTCCGGGCTGGGCGGCTGGGGCGGCAAGCACGTCGCCGGCCCGCGGGTCGCGAGCCCGAAGCCGGCCCAGCCGGGTCAGGGCGAGGCCGTGTTGACCGGCTGGCGGATGCTGCTGGACAACGGCCGGATGCAGGACGGCGAGCCGCATCTGGCCGGCACCGCGCGCACCCCCGTCGTGCGGCTTTCGGCCGACACGGCGGCCTCGATCGGCGCCGCCGAGGGCGACGCGGTCACCGTCAGCACGTCGCGCGGGTCAATCACGTTGCCGCTCAACGTCACCGACATGCCCGACCGGGTGGTGTGGCTTCCGCTGAACTCACCGGGCTCGGCGGTGCACCAGGAGTTGGGTGTGGCCATCGGCAGCATCGTGAAAATCGGAGTGGGCGCATGAACACGACCGCGTTGACCGCCTTCGGGCACGACCCCTGGTGGCTGGTGCTGGGCAAGGCGCTGGCCATCTTCGTGTTCCTGATGCTCAACGTGCTGGTCGCGATCCTGCTCGAACGCAAGATTCTCGGCTGGATGCAGCTGCGACCCGGCCCCAACCGGGTGGGGCCGTGGGGCGCCCTGCAGAGCCTGGCCGACGGAATCAAGTTGGCGCTCAAGGAAACCATCACCCCGGGCGGTGTCGACAAGTTCGTCTACTTCGCGGCGCCTGTCATCTCCACGATCCCCGCATTCACCGCGTTCGCGTTCATCCCGTTCGGGCCGGTGGTGTCGGTGTTCGGCCACCGCACACCGCTGCAGCTGACCGACCTGCCGGTCGCGGTGCTGTTCATTCTGGGACTGTCGGCGATCGGGGTGTACGGGATCGTGCTGGGCGGTTGGGCGTCGGGGTCCACCTACCCGCTGCTGGGCGGGGTGCGCTCCACCGCCCAGGTCATCTCGTACGAGGTGGCGATGGGGCTCTCGTTCGCGGCGGTGTTCCTCTACGCCGGCACCATGTCGACGTCGCAGATCGTGGCCTCGCAGGACCGGGTCTGGTACGTGTTCCTGCTGCTGCCGTCGTTCCTGATCTACCTGATCTCGATGGTCGGTGAGACCAACCGCGCCCCATTCGATTTGCCCGAGGCCGAGGGCGAGCTGGTCGCGGGATTCCACACCGAGTACTCGTCGCTGAAGTTCGCCATGTTCATGCTGGCCGAATACGTCAACATGATGACGGTTTCCTCGCTTGCCACGGTCTTGTTCTTCGGCGGCTGGCATGCGCCGTGGCCGCTGAACATTTGGGCGGGCGCCAACACCGGGTGGTGGCCGGTGCTCTGGTTCACCGCCAAGATGTGGACCTTCCTGTTCGTGTACTTCTGGCTGCGGGCCTCGCTGCCCCGGCTGCGCTACGACCAGTTCATGGGGCTGGGCTGGAAGCTGCTGATCCCGGCCTCGCTGGTCTGGGTGTTGATCGCGGGGGTGATTCGCACGCTGCGCAACCAGGGGTATGAGCAGTGGACCCCGGCGCTCGCGGTCAGCAGCGTGGTGTTCGGTGTGGTGCTGGTGCTGGTGCTGCGAAAGCCCTTCACCGCCCCCGATATTCGCGCGATGGAACGACAGCTGCGCCGCCGGGCCAAACAGCTCGCCGGCCCCGAAAGCACCGCAGCTCTATTCCCGACACCGCCGCTGCCGGCGAAATCCCTGGCGGCGGCGAGCAAGGAGAAGGCCCGTGGCTAAATTCCTGGACGCCGTGGCCGGATTCGGCGTGACATTCGGATCGATGTTCAAAAAGCACGTCACCGAGGAGTATCCGGAAAAACCCGGTCCGGTCGCGCCGCGCTACCACGGCCGGCACCAACTCAACCGCTACCCCGACGGCCTGGAGAAATGCATCGGGTGCGAGCTGTGCGCGTGGGCCTGCCCGGCCGACGCGATCTACGTCGAGGGCGCCGACAACACCGAAGAGGACAGGTATTCGCCCGGGGAACGCTACGGCCGGGTGTATCAGATCAACTATCTGCGGTGCATCGGCTGCGGCCTGTGCGTCGAGGCCTGCCCGACCCGGGCGCTGACGATGACCAATGACTACGAGATGGCCGACGACAACCGCGCCGACCTGATCTACGAGAAGGACCGGCTGCTGGCCCCGCTGCTGCCCGGGATGACGGCACCACCGCACCCCAGGGCCCCGGGCGCCACCGACAAGGACTACTACCAGGGCAACGTGACCCCGAACGGCGTGCTCGAGAACCAGGACGGCGGGGCGGGCCGGTGATCGTGGTGCTGGCCTCGGGTCTGGCCTCAAACCTCGCGCAGGACACCATCACTCGCACCTCCACGGGTGAGGCGGTGACGTTCTGGGTGCTGGGTGCGCTGGCGGTGATCGGCGCGCTGGGGGTGGTCATGGCGGTCAACGCCGTGTACTCGGCGATGTTCCTGGCGATGACGATGATCAGCCTGGCCGTGTTCTACATGGTCCAGGACGCGCTGTTCCTGGGCGTCGTGCAGGTCGTGGTCTACACCGGCGCGGTGATGATGCTGTTCCTGTTCGTGCTGATGCTGATCGGCGTCGACTCCGCGGAATCCCTGAAGGAGACGCTGCGCGGGCAGCGCGTCGCCGCGGTGGTGACCGGTGTCGGGTTCGGCGTGCTGCTGATCGCCGCCATGGGCAACGTGGCCGTCGGCGGTTTCACCGGGCTGACCACCGCCAACGCCAACGGCAACGTCGAAGGCCTGGCGGCACTGATCTTTTCGCGCTATCTGTGGGCCTTCGAGCTGACCAGCGCGCTGCTGATCACCGCCGCCATCGGGGCGATGGTGCTGGCCCACCGCGAGCGCTTCACGCGTCGCAAGACGCAGCGGGAGCTGTCCGAGGAGCGCTTCCGCACCGGCGCATATCCCACCCCGCTGCCCCCGCCCGGTGTGTACGCGCGCCGAAACGCCGTCGACGTGGCCGCGATGCTGCCGGACGGCTCGTACTCGCGGTTGTCGGTGTCGCGGATACTGCGCAGCCGCGGTGCGGACGGCAGGGAGCTCGCCCAGCACAGGACCGCCTCCCCCGAAGCCGGCTCCGACGTCGGCTCCGAGATTGTCAGGGACGGCAGCTCGTGAATCCCGCCAACTACCTTTATCTTTCGGCGCTGCTGTTCACCATCGGCGCCGCCGGCGTGCTGCTGCGGCGCAACGCCATCGTGATGTTCATGTGCGTCGAGCTGATGCTCAACGCCGTCAACCTCGCGTTCGTCACCTTCGCGCGGATGCACGGCCACCTGGACGGGCAGATGATCGCGTTCTTCACGATGGTGGTGGCCGCCTGCGAAGTCGTCGTCGGCCTGGCCATCATCATGACGATTTTCCGTACCCGTAAATCGGCGTCGGTCGACGACGCGAACCTACTCAAAGGCTAAGAACGCCAAGATGACTCAATACACCTGGCTGCTGGTGGCGCTGCCGCTGGCGGGTGCCGCGATCTTGCTGTTCGGGGGCAGGCGCACCGACGCGTGGGGGCACCTGCTGGGCTGCGCCGCCGCGCTCGCGGCGTTCGGCGTGGGCGCGACGCTGCTCGCCGACATGGTCGGCCGGGGCGAGGCGGACCGCGTCATCCATCAGCGGGTGTTCAGCTGGATTCCGGTCGGGGGACTCTCACTCGACTTCGGGCTGCAGATCGACCAGCTGTCCATGTGTTTCGTGCTGCTGATCTCCGGGGTGGGGTCGCTGATCCACATCTATTCGGTCGGCTACATGGCCGAGGACCCGGACCGCCGCCGGTTTTTCGGCTATCTCAACCTGTTTCTGGCCTCGATGCTGCTGCTGGTCGTCGCGGACAACTACGCTGTGCTCTACGTCGGCTGGGAGGGCGTCGGCCTGGCGTCCTACCTGTTGATCGGGTTCTGGTACCACAAACCGTCGGCGGCCACGGCGGCCAAGAAGGCGTTCGTCATGAACCGGGTCGGTGACGCCGGGCTGGCGTTGGGAATGTTCTTGATGTTCAGCACTTTCGGCACCCTGTCCTACGCCGGGGTGTTCGCCGGCGCGCCGGGCGCCGGCCGGGGGGCGCTCACGGCGATGGGCCTGCTGCTGCTGCTGGGCGCCTGCGCCAAGTCCGCGCAGGTTCCGCTGCAGGCCTGGCTCGGGGACGCCATGGAGGGTCCCACCCCGGTGTCGGCGCTGATCCACGCGGCCACCATGGTGACAGCCGGGGTGTACCTGATCGTGCGGTCCAACCCGCTGTACAACCTGGCGCCCGACGCGCAGCTGGCGGTGGTGATCGTCGGCGCCGTGACGCTGCTGTTCGGGGCGATCATCGGCTGCGCCAAGGACGACATCAAGCGTGCGCTGGCGGCGTCGACGATCAGCCAGATCGGCTACATGGTGCTGGCCGCCGGCCTGGGCCCGGCCGGCTACGCGTTCGCGATCATGCATCTGCTCACCCACGGCTTCTTCAAGGCCGGGCTGTTCCTGGGCTCCGGCGCGGTGATCCATGCGATGCACGAGGAGCAGGACATGCGCCGCTACGGCGGCCTGCGCGCCGCGCTGCCCATCACGTTCGCCACGTTCGGGCTGGGGTATCTGGCGATCATCGGCGTGCCGCCGTTCGCGGGGTTCTTCTCCAAGGACGCCATCATCGAGGCGGCCCTGGGCGCCGGCGGCGCCCGCGGCTATCTGCTGGGCGGGGCCGCGCTGCTCGGCGCCGGCATCACCGCGTTCTACATGACGCGCGTGATGCTGATGACGTTCTTCGGCGAAAAGCGTTGGGCGCCGGGCGCTCACCCGCACGAGGCACCCGCCGTGATGACGTGGCCGATGATCCTGCTCGCGGTGGGGTCGGTGTTCTCCGGCGGGCTGCTGGCGTGGCGCGGCACCATGCAGCACTGGCTGCAACCGGTGGTCGGGGCCCACGAGGAGGTGACCCACGCCGTCCCGGCCTGGCTCAGCACCGCGCTGGCGCTGGGCGTCGTCGCCGTCGGCATCGCGGTGGCCTACCGCATGTATGCCACGGTGTCCATTCCGCGGGTGGCCCCCGCCCGGGTCTCGGCGCTCACCGCCGCCGCACGCGCCGACCTCTACGGCGATGCCTTCAACGAGGAGGTGTTCATGCGCCCTGGCGCGCAACTGACTTCGGCGTTGGTCGAAGTCGACAATGCGGCCGTGGACGGCTCGGTCAACGCGCTGGCGGCACTGGTCAGCGCGACCTCGAATCGCCTGCGCGGGCTGCAAACCGGGTTCGCCCGCAACTACGCGTTGTCGATGCTGGCGGGCGCCGTCCTGGTGGCCGCGCTGATCCTGGCGGTGCGGCTGTGGTGAACTCGCCTGTCCTGAACAACGTTCCGTGGCTCACGGTGCTGTGGCTGGTGCCGCTGGCGGGCTCGGTGCTGATCATCCTGATGCCCCCCGGGCTGCGGCGGCTCGCCAGGTGGACCGGCCTGGTCGTCAGCGTCCTCACGCTGGCGGTGTCGGCCGTCGTCGCGGCCGGCTTCAAGCCCGGTGGCGCCGCCTACCAATTCGTCGAAAGCCACCGCTGGATACCGGCCTTCGGCGCCGGGTACAGCCTCGGCGTGGACGGCATCGCCGTGGTGCTGGTGCTGCTGACCACGGTGCTGATCCCGCTGCTGCTGGTGGCCGGCTGGCACGACGGTGGCGAGCGCACCCGCGGCGTGCACGCCTACGTTGCCTTGACGCTGGCCATCGAGTCGATGGTGCTGATCTCGGTGATCGCGCTGGACGTGTTGCTGTTCTACGTGTTCTTCGAGGCCATGCTGGTCCCGATGTACTTCCTGATCGGCGGTTTCGGTCAGGGGCCCGGACGGTCGCGGGCCGCGGTGAAGTTCTTGCTGTACAACCTGTTCGGCGGCCTGATCATGCTGGCGGCGGTGATCGGGCTGTACGTGGTGACCGCGCAGGGCGGCTCGGGCTCGTTCGACTTCCGCGACATCGTGGCCGGCTTCGCGTCCGGCCGCTACGCCGCGGACCCCGCGGTGATCAAGCTGCTGTTCCTGGGCTTCATGTTCGCGTTCGCGATCAAGGCCCCGCTGTGGCCGTTCCACCGCTGGCTGCCCGACGCCGCGGTCGAGGCCACCCCGGCGACCGCGGTGCTGATGATGGCGGTGATGGACAAGGTCGGCACCTTCGGCATGCTGCGCTACTGCCTGCAGCTGTTCCCCAGCGCCTCAACGTACTTCCGCCCGCTGATCGTCGTCCTGGCCGTCATCGGCGTGATCTACGGCGCGATCGTGGCGATCGGCCAGGCCGACATCATGCGCCTGATCGCCTACACGTCGATCTCGCACTTCGGGTTCATCATCCTGGGCATCTTCGTGATGACCAGCCAGGGCCAGAGCGGCTCGACGCTGTACATGCTCAACCACGGCCTGTCCACCGCGGCGGTGTTCCTGATCGCGGGCTTCCTGATAAAGCGGCACGGCAGCCGGGCGATCGCCGACTACGGCGGCGTGCAGAAGGTCGCCCCGATCATGGCCGGCACGTTCCTGGTGGCGGCCATGGCCACCCTGTCGCTGCCCGGCCTGGCGCCGTTCGTCAGCGAATTCCTGGTCCTGCTGGGCACTTTCAACCGGTACTGGCTGGCCGCGGCGTTCGGGGTGACGGCGCTGGTGCTCGCGGCCATCTACATGCTGTGGCTGTACCAGCGCGTGATGACCGGGCCGGTGGCCCCGGGCAACGACCGCATCGGCGACCTGAAGGCGCGCGAAATGGTCGTGGTGGCACCGCTGATCGCGCTGCTGATCGGTCTCGGGATCTACCCGAAGCCGGTGCTGGACGTCATCAATCCCGCGGTGCAGAACACCATGACCACCATCGGCCAGCACGATCCCGCGCCGACCGTGCCGCCCGGCACCGCGCCCCGGACAGCCGAAGGACCGCACCGATGACCCTGCCCACCCCCAGCGTCGAGTACTTCCTGCTGTGCCCGATGCTGATCGTATTCGGCATCGCGGTGGCCGGCGTGCTGGCGGAAGCGTTCGTGCCCAGGCGGATTCGCTACGTCGCGCAGGTGGCACTCGGCCTGGGCGGTTTGCTCGCGGCGTTCGTCGCGATCGTCGTCGTCAGCCGCAGCGTTGCGCCGTCCGGTCGCAGCGCGGTGCTGGGCGCGATGGCCGTCGACCGGCCGACGCTGTACCTGCAGGGCACCATCGTGCTGGTCGCGATGATGGCGGTGATCTTCATCGCCGAGCGCAGCGCTGTTGCGCAAAGTTCGGAGCGCAAGGTGGCGGTGGCGGCCGCCGGACACGGTGCCGGACTTGATTCCTTTGCCCCGCAAGCGTCCGCGGTGCCGGACAGCGAGGCCGAGCGCGAGGCCGAGCGGGCCGGGGTCGCCCAGACGGAGCTCTTCCCGCTGCTGATGCTCTCCGTCGGCGGCATGATGGTGTTCCCCGCGTCCAACGACCTGCTGACGATGTTCGTCGCGCTCGAGGTGCTATCGCTGCCGCTGTACCTGATGTGCGGGCTGGCCCGTCACCGCCGGCTGCTGTCCCAGGAAGCGTCCATGAAGTACTTCCTGCTGGGCGCCTTCTCGTCGGCGTTCTTCCTCTACGGCGTGGCGTTGCTCTACGGCGCCACCGGCACGCTCACGTTGCCCGGCATCCGCAATGCGCTTGCAACGCACGGCGATAGCTCGATGGCGCTGGTCGGTGTCGCGCTGCTGTCGGTCGGGTTGCTGTTCAAGGTCGGCGCGGTCCCGTTCCACTCCTGGATTCCCGACGTGTACCAGGGTGCGCCCACCCCGATCACCGGGTTCATGGCCGCGGCCACCAAGGTCGCGGCGTTCGGCGCGCTGCTGCGGGTGGTCTACGTCGCGTTGCCGCCGCTGCACGATCAGTGGCGGCCGGTGCTGTGGGCCATCTCGATCCTGACCATGGCCGTCGGCACGATCACCGCGGTGAACCAGACCGACGTCAAACGAATGCTGGCCTATTCGTCGGTCGCCCACGTCGGTTTCATCCTCACCGGCGTGATCGCCGACAACCCCGCGGGCCTTTCCTCCACGCTGTTCTATCTGGTCGCCTACAGCTTCAGCACGGTCGGCGCGTTCGCGATCGTCGGCCTGGTCCGCGACGCCGACGGTGTCGAGGACGCCAACCTGTCCCACTGGGCCGGGCTCGGGCAGCGCTCACCCATTGTGGGCGTGATGCTTTCGATGTTCCTGCTGGCCTTCGCGGGCATTCCCCTGACGAGTGGGTTCGTCAGCAAGCTGGCGGTGTTCAAGGCCGCCGCCCAGGGCGGTGCCGTGCCGCTGGTGGTCATCGGTGTGATCGCGAGCGGGATCGCGGCCTACTTCTACGTGCGGGTGATCGTGTCGATGTTCTTCACCGAGCCCACCGGCGACACGCCGCACGTGGTGGCGCCCGGCATCTTGAGCAAGGCCGCGATCGCGGTATGTGCGGTGGTCACAGTGGCTTTGGGGATCTTCCCGCAGCCGCTGCTGGATCTGGCCGACCACGCCGCGGCGCTGCTGCACCTGGTCGCAAGCGCCGGTTAGTCAGTCCGAACCCAGGAACGGGCGGGTGGCCAGCACGTAGATCGCCAACACCGCGACCGGCGCCGCGAGCGGCAACCAGGGCAACCGCAGCGGGAACGCCGTCGCGACGATCCCGGCGAGGGTAAACCCCACGGCGGCAACGACTGTCGGCCAGCCCTCCAACACGACCCGGGTGACCCTGCCGGCCGCATGCCGGCACACCAGGTAGCCGGCGGCGCACAGGCCGGACACCGCGGCGGGCACGGGCCGCGGATCGGACAACGCGATCGCGGCCACCACCAGCAGCACGGCAACCATGGCGGCCGGCCGGTAGACCATCCCCACACCCACCGCGATCACCGAGACCGCGCACGCAACCGCCGCGGGCCCATGGGCGCCGACCGCGCCCAGGCCCACCATCAGGAGGCCGAAAACGGTTGCGGCGACGCGGATCACTGCTAGCCCCGCAGCCGTCCCCGAACCCGGCGGCGCCGGTCCGGCAACACGGCCATCGACTGGTCCAGGCTGCGATCCCCCTGCCAGGAAACGATGTCGACGCCCAGGGTGGCCATGTCGCGGTACATGGCGGAGCGCTGCAGCGCCCACATCCGGTCCACCAGGGGGTCCTGCTCGTCCTGAAACGGGGACCTGTCGAGGATGTCGACGGCAAGGACGACGTGGCCGCGCCGGCGCAGGTCGATCAGCGCCAGCGCGAATTCGGTGTCCAGCAGCGTGGAGAACGCGATGACGATCGCCCCGGCGGGAACGGCGGCGCGCGGCGCCAGTGTGCCCGTTGTGTTTTCGAACCCCGCGCCCGCCCCCAGCACGGTGTCGAGCACCCGATAGAACTGGCGCTGCCCGATGTCGGCGCCGAGCCAGCGCGGGCGGTTGCCCCCGAGCGCGACGATCCCGGCACGGTCGCCGTGCCGCAACGCGGTCTGCACCACCTGGGCCGCGCCCCGGGCCATCCGCTCGGTGGCCGCGGTCGCCGGGCCCGCCGGCTGCCGGTACGTGTCGATCAGCACCACCACGTCGGCGGCGCGGTCGGTCAACCGCTCGGTCACGTGCAACTGGCGCCGGCGCGCGCTCACCGCCCAGTTCACCGCCCGCAGCTGATCGCCCGGCACATAGGCCCGGATGTCGGCGTATTCGACGCCCGGCCCGACGTGCCGGGTGAGATGCGCGCCCAGCCGGTCGAGCAACTCGGTTCGCGGGATCGGCGTCGCCTGCGGCGGCGTCAGCGGAAACACCAGGACGCTGGCGGCCTCCACGGTGGCCGTCCCCGCGAGCAGCCCGCCGCGCGCGACCACGTCGACGCGGGCCCGAATCGGATATCGCCCCCAACGCGCCGCGGTCACCGCCACGGTTTGGCGACGGGAATCCGCGTCCAGAACGTCCAGCTGCATCCCGTCGACGGCCGTCACCGTCAGCTCGGCCGCCGGGGCGCCGGTGGCGTCCGTCTGCTCCGACAGCCACACGGTCACCCGCGCCTGCTCGTTTTCGAAACATCGCTGCGCGTCGGGCTCGCCGTGCACGCGGACCGTCGGCACCGGGCGCTGCCAGCTGATCGAGCACAGCACGCCCAGCAGCGGCGCAGCGAACGCGATCAGCTGCCAGCGCGCCCCGATCACGGCGGCCGCCAGCGCAACGAGGGCGCAGGTCGCGACGGCCAGCGTCAGTTGCGATGCGCGCCAGCGGAACTCGACTTCGCGGGTTCGAGTCACAGCAAGCTCATGCCGGACTCATCCGGTCCCGCCGCGCGTCCGGGGCACCGGCAGGCGTCGCAGGAGTTCCTCGACGACGTCGGCGCCCTGCACCTTGCGCACCCACATCTCCGGCCGCAGCGTGATGCGGTGCGCGATCGCCGGGGTGGCCAGCGCCTTGACGTCCTCGGGGATCACATAATCCCGGCCCAGCAGCAGCGCACGGGCCCGGGCGAGCTGGACCAGGTCGAGTTCGGCGCGCGGGCTGGCGCCGACGGCGACCTGCGGATGATGCCGGGTGGCGTTGGCCAGGGACACCACGTAGTGCAGGACGTCCTCGTGCACCGTCACCTGCTCGACCGATTCGCGCATCGCCAGCAGGTCGTGCGCGTCCACCACCTCGTCGACGGTCGGCTCGGCCGAACCGCGTTCGAGGCGCCGGCGCAGCATCGAGGTCTCGTCGCGCTCGGAGAGGTAGCGCAGCTCCAGCCGGATCGCGAACCGATCCAGCTGCGCCTCCGGCAGTGGATAGGTGCCCTCGTACTCGATGGGGTTGTCGGTCGCCAGCACGATGAATGGTGTTGGTAGCTTATGGGTTTCGCCGTCGATGCTCACCTGGCCTTCGGCCATCGCCTCCAGCAGCGCCGCCTGGGTCTTGGGCGGGGTGCGGTTGATCTCGTCGGCGAGCAGCAGGTTGGTGAAGATGGGCCCGGCGCGGAACTCGAAGCGGCCGGACTGCATGTCGTAGATCGTCGATCCCAACAGGTCCGCGGGCAGCAGGTCCGGGGTGAACTGCACCCGGGTGAATCGCAACCCCAGCGCCGCGGCGAAGGATCGGGCGATCAGCGTCTTGCCGAGGCCGGGCAGGTCCTCGATGAGCACGTGGCCGCGCGCCAGGACCGCGGTGAGGATCAGGGTGAGCGCGGAGCGCTTTCCCACCACCACCCGTTCGATTTCGTCGAGCACCGCCTCACAGTGCGCGGTGGTCGTGGCAGCCGGCATCGTTGTCATACTTGTTCCAACCTCTGCAGGATCTCTTCGAACGCCGCACGGCCGGGACCGGGCCGGTGGTCACCGCCGCGCGCGACGTTGTTGGGGTTCACCCATTCCCACAGTTGGTCGCCGAACAGCATTCGGCCGGTCGAGTGAAACGCCACGGGGTCCTTGGATTGCTTTTGGCCCGTTGCCATTTCGTATCGACGCGCAAGCATCGGGCGCAGGTGCCGGTCCCAGTCGGATCGGGTGGACTCCGACCAGCGGATCGTGGTCTCGGTGGTGGCGAGCCAGCGGCGCAACGAGTCGCCCAGATCGTCGGGGTCCGGCTCGCCGGTGGATCCCATCCCGTGCCCGAGGACGCGGCGGACGCTGAGCAGGACCAGCGCCAGCGCGACGCCGGATGCCGCCAGCACGAACTTGCGATCGTGCACGATCAGCGTCAGCAGCTCGATCCCGACGATGAGGCAAACACCCAGGGAGATGAGCTTTTTCATACCGGGCTCCGCAGATCCGCCAGGACCAGCCGCAGCACCTGCACCGCCGTCTCGCGATGCCCCTCGTTCATCACGTGCGGGCTGAATCGCGCCTCCTCGAACAGGTTCACCAGCTGCACCGCGTTATCGACCTGCAGCGCATGGTTTTCGACGGCCCGGCCCACGACCTCGGTCGGGGTGTCGAAGTCCTGGGGGGCAGCGCCCGGAACGTGGGCGAGCTCCCTTTCCATCGCGGCATAGCACGCGATGATGGCCTCGCGAGGTTGGCGGTTGAGGTCACCGATCTCGGCCAGCCCGAGTTCGGCCGCCCGCGCAAGCGATTCCGAGGGTTTGGGCGGCGGCGCGGGCTCGACGGGGTCGTCGACGACGGTGACCGGTTTGGACGCCCTCCACCGCCGCAGCGCCATGGTTGCCGACCCGGCGACGATGATCAACAGCAACGGAACCGTGGCGGCGAGCAGGATTCCGAGCATGTCCCCGTTGTCGTTTCGCGGGTGCGGCTGTTGCGGCGGCTGCGGGTTGACGCGCGGCGAGGGCGGCGCGCCGACGTCCGGGGTCTGCGGCGGCGGAGTGACCTGGTGCGGGGCGAACACCCGGGACAACAGAATCGCGACCAGCAGCCAGGCCACGATCACGCCGAGCCCGATCAGCAGCACCCGCCAATTCGGCCGTCCCCTGCCGGTGCCGAGCATTTCGGACAGGTCCCGGTTGTAGGGCGCAAGCGCACGCGGGTCACGCAATCGGGCGATGACCGCGAAGGCCACCAGCGCGACCGCCACGCCGAGGGCCGCGGCGACGAACACCAGGGCCGCCCGGTTGGCGCCCGCCTCGGAGCGCGCCGCGTGTTCGTGAGCCGGAAGGTATCCACGCAACGCGGCCGCGACGACGATCAGCAGCACGATCAGCGCGACAACGCGCCCCGTGGGCTTGTCAATACCGGGCATCGGCACACCACTCGACCGGTTCGCCTGCCGCCGTTGCGGTACAGGCCTTTCCTCATACTTGCACGTCAGGCACGTGCAACGCTACAAACGGCGCCGACGCGCGCCTGGGTTATCCACAGTCGCTGTTTCATCCACAGTGCGGGCCGTAAACTGGGCGAACGTGGGCGCATTCGTACACACGTTCGATAGATTTGGGGCATGGGTCTCCCGATCGGTGATGAGCAGGCACGTGAGCGGATCAGCGCCGCTCTCGATGCGATCGACGCCGCCCAGCTGGTGCTGCGCGAGACCCCCTCGGATGTCGTCGGCAACGATTTCCGCGTCGGGGTCGCCGAGCGGTTGGAGACCCAGGATCGCACCAATCGCGGGCTGATGTATCGGTTCTTCGGCGAGATCGCCGACCCGCCCGACGGGACCGGATTCGTGCCCGCGGTGCGCGACCTGCTTTGGGCGCGGCTGCGCATCACTCCACAAGAAATCACGCGCCGGTTCAAACTGGCCGCCCGGATTCGGCCGCGGCGTTCGCTGACCGGCCCGCCGCTGCCACCCGAGTTGCCCGAGTTGGCGGCCGCGGCGGAGGCCGGCGCGGTCGGCGAGGACCACATCCGCGTCGTGTGCCGCGCGGTCGATGTCCTGCCGGGCAGTGTGTCGCCCACCGACGTGGCCGAGGCCGAGCGCACGCTCGTCGAGCACGCCAGAAAGCTCGACGCCCGCGTCGTGACCAGGCTGGGCCAGCGCATCGCCGACTACCTCAATCCCGACGGGCTGTTCACCGACGAGGACCGGGCGCGGCGGCGCGGGCTAAGGCTGGGCCCGCAGGGACCTGATGGGATGTCGCGGCTGTCGGGATTGCTGGACCCCGAGGCCCGCGCCTACTTCGAAGCGATCGAGGCGGCGGTGCGGCCCGGGCGCCATCAACCCGAGGCCGCCGGGCCCGAGCAGCGCGATCAGCGCAGCGCCGCCCAACGCTGCCACGACGCGCTCAAACTCGCCCTGCAGACCGCCATCGGCTCCGGTGAGCTCGGAACCCACCGCGGTCACCCGGTCACCGTCGTCGCCACCACCACCCTGGCCGAACTCGACCGCGCCGCACACGCCGCCCTCGACCCGGCGATCCCGACGCCCGCACCGGCGAGCACCGGCGGCGGGTCCAGGCTGCCCATGCCCGACCTGATCCGCATGGCCGCCAAAGCCATTCACTACCTGGCGGTGTTCGACGACCACACCGGCCGGCCACTGTATCTTGGCCGCCAAAAACGCATCGCCACCGCCGACCAAAGATTGATCTGCTACGCCCGCGACCGCGGCTGCACCCGCCCCAACTGCCTGCAACCCGGCTACCGCTGCGAGGTGCACCACGCCCCCGACTGGATAGCGGGCGGCCGCACCGATGCGGACAAGCTGTTCTTCGCCTGCGGCTGCGACCACGGCGCGGCCAGCCGCGGCGAATACCACACCGAGGTCACCGAGAACGGGCGCCTCGGGTGGACCGACGGCAGTGGGCCACCACAAATCAACCACGCCCACCACCCCGAGGAACTTCTCCGCGGCGACCCCGACCCACCGAATCCGGACGAAGGTTGAGCACCGGGTTGCTTCCACGATCACAGCTGCCGAGACTTGATTCGTGCCGCCCTACCGTGACCTGGCGGCGTTCGATGATCGAGCGCCCCAATACGACCGCGGCTGGCGTGGCCGGCTGCACCATGAGATTTCCGATCGCACAGCCGCTCTCGCCGTTGTGACCGCCGCCTCTCCCAGACACGTGCTGGACGTGGGGTGCGGCACGGGTTACCTGCTGTGCACCCTCGCTGGCCGTTATCCGGCCGCGAGGCAGCTCTGCGGAATCGATGCCGCGCCTCAAATGATTGCGACAGCAAGTGCTTTCACTCCCGATGATCGATTGACCTTCGCCGTCGGGGTGGCCGAAGAGATTCCCTACCCCGACGCCACTTTCGACCTCATCGTCAGCACCACATCGTTCGATCACTGGACCGATCAGCAGGCGGGACTCGTGGAATGCGCGCGAGTCCTGCGCCCCGGAGGCCGATTGGTACTGGTCGACCAGTTCTCGCGGTGGCTGCTGCCGACCTTGGCCACCAGCCGTCGCGGCAAGGCCCGCACCAAGGCCCGCGCCAGCAACCTGGTCCTGCACGCGGGGTTCCGTTCCCTGCAATGGCACCCGGTGTACGCCACGATCATCAAAGCAGTGACCGCGGCCAAGCCGAGCCCTAACCGACCGTGAAGGGCCGGAAGCTGCCGTCGAGGACGTCGAGGTGGCCGATCGTGCGACCGGTGACCACGCCCGGGTCCACCAGCGCCAACTGCACTGCGGCACGGGCGAATTCATCCGCGAGGGCCGTGTCGACGAACTCGCGGGCGTAATACGCCAGCCCCGGGGTGAGGATCGGTTTCGACGGCGACAGCGCGTTGACCGCGATGTTGTGGTCGGCCAGGTCGTACGCCGCGCACTGGGTGAGATGCTCGAGCGCCGCCTTGGACCCGCCGTACCCGGGCAGGACCCCGCCGCTGCGGTCGGGGTAGGGCCCGTTGCCGGGCATCCGGGACGCGACCGAGGTGATGTTGACGATCGAGCCGCCGCCCGCCTCGATCATGTCCGGGCACACCAGTTGCATCAGCTCGTAGGCGGCGAAGACCGCGATGTCGAAGTGCCGCCGATACGCGTGCAGCGGGGTGCTGACGAAACCCGGCCAGCCGGGCTTGGCACCCGAGGCGGACTCGGGCTTGGCTTGCTTGGGGCGCGGCTGCGCGCCGGGCGCCGGCGGGCGGCCGGGCGCCGTGAACGCGGCGTTGTTGACCAGAATGGTGATGGGGCCCAACGCTTCTCGCGCCTCGCTCACCAAGCGCGCGACGTCCTCGCGGTCGGTCAGGTCGGCGCGAACCGCCACCGCGCGCCCACCGGCCGCCTCGATCTCGGCGACCGTCTCGCCGATGGTTCCCGGCAGCCGGTCGTCCCACACCCGCTCGGTACGCCCCGCGACGGCCACCGCCGCGCCGTCGGCCGCCAGCGCCAGCGCGATCGCCCGGCCCAGGCCGCGGCTGCCGCCGGTGACGATCGCGGTCCGGCCCGCGAGCCGCCCGGTCATCCCGTCACCCCGTGCACCACGATCGCGGTGGTTTGATCCACCCACGCATCATCCAGCTTTTCGTCCGGGCGCAGCAGCATCCGAAGCATCGTCGCTCCCCCGATCAACTCGATCAACCGGTCCGGATCCACCTCGGGATGGGCCTCGCCGCGGTCGATGGCCTCGCGCAGCCGCACCCGCACCGCCAGGAAGACGTCGGCGAAGCGGGACATCACCCGGGCGTTCAGGGCGGGATCGGCCGTCATGTCCGCCAACAGCCCGGGCAATGCGGCCCGCACCACCGGGGTGGTGAACACGTCGCGGGTGGCCTCGATCATCATCCGGACGTCGGCGGCGATGTCGCCGGCCGGGGCCTCCAGCGCGGTGGGCGCCGTCGGGAACGCCGCCTCGTGCACCAATTCGGCCTTGCTCGACCACCGCCGGTACAGCGCCGATTTCGTGGTCCCGGCGCGCTCGGCCACCGCGGCCAGGCTGAGGTTCGAATAGCCGATCTCCACAAGCAGTTCCGCGGTCGCCGCTAGGATGGCCGCGTCGATGCGCGGATCCCGGGGCCGCCCGGCGACCGGGGCCTTGTCAAGGTAGGACGGGTCTGCTTTCATAACGCTACCTACCGTATCGTAATTGCCGCGAGAACGTGTCGAAGAATGGAGGCACCAGTGGCAAGTGAACCGGCCCTCGACAACGTCGACCGACTTCAGCGCTCCAGCCGCGACGTCACCACCCTGCCCGCCGTCATGTCGCAATGGCTGTCCACGGTCCTGCCCGGCGGCGCCAAGCCCGAGGTCATCGTGGAAAGCGGCGTGGACTCGACGGGCATGTCGTCGGAAACCATCATCCTGACCGCCCGCTGGCAACAGGACGGGCAACCGGTCGAGCAGAAACTCGTGGCCCGGGTCGCGCCCAGCGCCGAGGACGTCCAGGTCTTCCCGACCTATCGCCTGGACCACCAATTCGAAGTCATCCGCATGGTCGGCGAGCTCACCGACGTCCCCGTCCCCCGGGTGCGCTGGCTGGAGAACACCGGCGAGGTGCTGGGAACGCCCTTCTTCCTCATGGACTACGTCGAGGGCGTGGTGCCCCCCGATGTCATGCCCTACACGTTCGGCGGTAACTGGTTCGCCGACGCGCCCGCCGAGCGCCAGCGTCAACTGCAGGACGCCACCGTGGGGGTGCTGGCGAAGCTGCACTCGATTCCCAACGCGGCGAACACGTTTGGCTTCCTCACACAGGGGCAGACCGGCGACACCGCGCTGCGCCGGCACTTCAACTGGGTGCGCTCCTGGTACGACTTCGCGGTGCCCGACATCGGCCCCTCGCCGCTGCTGGAGCGGACTTTCGGCTGGCTGGAAGACAATTGGCCGCACGAGGTGGCCGCACGGGAGCCCGTGCTGCTGTGGGGCGACGCCCGGGTGGGCAACGTGCTGTACCGCGACTTCGCCCCGGTGGCGGTGCTGGACTGGGAGATGGTGACGCTGGGGCCGCGTGAGCTCGATGTCGCGTGGATGATATTCGCGCACATGGTGTTTCAAGAGCTCGCCGGTTTGGCGACGCTGCCGGGCCTGCCCGAGGTGATGCGTGAGGACGACGTCCGCGCCACCTACCAACGGCTCACCGGCGTCGAGGTGGGCGACCTGCACTGGCTCTATGTCTACTCGGGTGTGATGTGGGCTTGCGTCTTCATGCGCACGGGTGCACGGCGGGTGCACTTCGGCGAGGTGGAGAAACCCGACGACGTCGAATCGCTGTTCTACCACGCCGGATTGATGAGGCGTCTCATCGGAGAGGAACGCTGATGCTTGGCCCGCTCGACGAGTTCCCGGTCCATCAAATCCCCCAGCCGATCGCGTGGCCGGGCTCCTCGGACCGCAACTTCTACGACCGCTCCTACTTCAACGCCCACGACCGCACCGGGGACATCTTCGTGATCAGCGGCATCGGCTACTACCCCAACCTCGGGGTCAAGGACGCGTTTTTGCTGGTGCGGCGCGGGGACACGCAGACCGCGGTGCACCTGTCCGACGCCATCGATCAGGACCGGCTGAACCAGAACGTCAACGGCTATCGGATCGAGGTGATCGATCCGCTGCGCAAACTCCGGCTGGTCCTCGACGAAACCGAAGGCATCGCAGCCGATCTCACCTGGGAAGGCCTGTTCGACGTGGTGCAGGAGCAGCCGCACATCCTGCGGTCCGGCAACCGGGTGACGCTGGACGCGCAGCGGTTCGCCCAGCTCGGCAGCTGGAGCGGCCGCATCGCCATCGACGGCGAGGAGATCGCCGTCGACCCCGCGACCTGGCTGGGCAGCCGCGACCGGTCCTGGGGCATCCGGCCGATCGGTGAGCCCGAGCCGGCGGGCCGGCCCGCCGACCCGCCGTTCGAGGGCATGTGGTGGCTGTATGTGCCGATGGCGTTCGATGAGTTCGCGATCGTGCTGATCATCCAGGAGGAGCCCAACGGGTTCCGCTCGCTCAACGACTGCACCCGGATCTGGCGCGACGGCCGCGTCGAGCAACTGGGCTGGCCGCGCGTCAAGATCCACTACCGCTCCGGCACCCGCATCCCGACCGGCGCCACGATCGACGCGACCGCCCCCGACGGCACCCCGGTCCACTTCGACGTGGAGTCCAAGCTGCCGGTGCCCATTCACGTCGGCGGTGGCTACGGCGGCGACTCGGACTGGCTGCACGGCATGTGGAAGGGCGAGAAGTTCGTCGAGCGCCTGACCTACGACATGACCGACCCGGCGATCGTCGCGCGATCCGGTTTCGGCGTGATCGACCATGTGGGCCGCGCGGTGTGCCGCGACGGCGATGCAGATCCGGTAGAGGGCTGGGGCCTGTACGAGCACGGCGCGCTGGGCCGCCACGACCCGTCCGGATTCAAAGACTGGCTGACTGTCGCGCCGTAAACATTTGGCGCGAGCGTCGACTTGTTGCGCTGTTTCGCCGGCCTTTCTCGTGCATCAAGTCGACGTTCGCCGGTTGACTACGGGGGTCAAAACAGACAGCCCGGCCACGCCACCAGCGGCGGCGGAGGCGGGTAGGGAGGGCAGGGCGGCGGGGGATCGGGGGTCACCGCCGGCACCGTCCCACCGCGCAGTGGCCCAACCGGCGACGGTGCCGGTCTGGTCGCCGGCGTCGGCACCCCGGCCTGCACCGGCCCTACCGGTGCCGGGTGGGGTCGCGGCGTCGGGGTGTACGGGTCCGCCGGGGATGCCGCGGCGGGGGCGGCCGCGACAATGCCGAGGCCGACTGCGACCGCGCCGACGGCCAGAGCCATGGTGCGGCCAATAACGATGCTCATGGGCGCGCCTTCCAGGATTGTCGAAACGAGATATTTCATGTTAGTCTCATTAACATGAAGGTGGCAAGACGGCCTTACCGCATGACTGCCCGGGCCGCCGCCGCGGCGGAAACCCCGGACAAGATCATCGACGCCACCAAGCAGCTGTTCACCGAGAAACCCGTCGGCGCTATCACGCTGGCCGACATCGCGGAGCGCTCCGGCGTCGCGGTTCAGACGATCCTGCGCCGCTTCGACGGCAAGGACACGCTGGTCGGAGAGACGATATCGCGGCTTGCCGCCGAGATCGTCGACCAGCGCGACCATGCGATCCCCGACGATCTCGACGACCTCTTGGACAACCTCATGGAACACTACGAGACACACGGTCGGCTGATGCTCAAGGTGCTCACCGAAGAGTCCACCACCCCCACGATCCAGCCGGCGCTCGCGTTTGCCCGCGACTACCACAAGCGTTGGTGCGAAACGGGTTTCGCCGCAACGCTCAAGCCACTGACCGCCGCCGCCCGACAGCGCCGGCTCGCCCAGTTGATCGCGATCTGCGACCTGGGGACCTGGGAAGTGTTGCGCATCCGGATGGGCCTGTCCCGCCGGCAGGCTCGGGCTGCGCTGCGCGAGATGCTTCAACCCCTCGTCAAGAAGGTGCGAGAAGTCAAGGAAGTGTGAGAAATCAAGAAGGTGTGGAAACGATGGCCACAATCCTCGCTTACACGTCGACGGCGTTCGGTCATCTGTTCCCGATCAGCGCACTGCTCTCGGAGATGTCCCGCCGCGGCCACGAGATTCATCTGCGGACCCTGTCCACGGGGGTCCAGGTCGGGCGAGAGCTGGGCTTCACCACCGGTGCCATCGATTCGCGCATCGAGGCGATCGCCCACGACGACTGGAAGGCGCCGAACCCGCGCGCCGCGCTGAAGCGCGCAGTCGATGTGTTCTGCCGCCGCGCCGCCTACGAAGTCGGGGACCTTACGGATGCCGTCGCGCAGGTTCGGCCGGACGCGCTGCTTATCGACGTCAATTGCTGGGGCGCGCTCTCGGCCGCCGACGCCGGCTCGGTCCCGTGGGTTTGTTTCTCGCCCTACACACCGTTCCTGCGCTCGCCCGGCGTCCCGCCGTTCGGGCCGGGCCTGAAGCCGTTGCCCGGCATGCTGGGCCGACTTCGCGACGCGGCGCTGCGGCCCATCGTGATGGGCATCCTCGAAAGGTCAATGTTGCCGCCCTTGAATAAGGTTCGCGCGGACATCGGTGTACGCCCGGTCACGTCGGCGGACGAATTCTTTCGCCGTGCGCCGCTGATGCTGGTGGCCACGGGTAAACCCTTTGAGTACCCGCAGACCGATTGGGGCGAAGCGGTACACATGATCGGCCCGTGCGTATTCGAGCCACCGGCGGATGCGCTTCCCGACTGGCTGGAGGCCTATGACCGTCCGAACGTGCTGGTCACCACGTCATCGGAGTACCAAGCGGATAAGAAGTTGGTCGTCACCGCCATGAGCGCGCTCGCCGACGAGCCCGTCCATGTGATCGCGACGTTCCTGGCCGGGCTGCCCAAGGACATCACGCCGCCGCCGAACGCAACGCTGTGCGAGTTCGTTCCGCACAGCGCGGTGCTGGATCGTGCGGTGTGCGCGGTGACGCACGGCGGAATGGGCGCCACCCAAAAGGCGCTCGCCCGCGGAGTTCCGGTGTGCGTGGTGCCGTTTGGGCGCGACCAGTTCGAGGTCGCGCGGCGAGTCGAGGTGGCCCGCTGCGGCACCCGCCTGCCGGCAAAGAAGCTGACGCCGGCGCGGCTGCGCGCGAAGGTCCGCGAAGCAATGGCGATGACCGACGGCGCGCGGCGAGTGGCGGCCGGGTTCGCGGCCACCGGGGGCGTTGCCCACGGCGCCGACCTGATCGAACAACGGTTCGTGGGCCGAAACAGCGCCGCGACGACTTGACGTTCGGTCTCTCGAATTGACTTTGTTTCCAAGAGGATTGCGAATACTGCGGCTTAACCCAGCTCGTCGACGATCGCGGCCAGGGTCTCCAGTCCGATGGGCGTGGGCTGATACAGGAACACGGTGTCGCCGACGCCGTCGACCCGGTCCCGGATGTACGCGGCGATCTGCGCGGGGGTACCGCAGCCGGCCAGCGTGTGCAGGATCTCGTCGTCGATCAGGCCGGCCATCTCCTGCCAGCGGCCCTGTTTGGACATCGCGTTGAGTTCGGGCTGCAGGTTCTCCCAGCCGTGGGCGGCCAACACCGGCCGATACGCCGGCGTGGACCCGTAGAACGCCAAGAGCTTTCGCGTGCTCGCGTGCCCGTCCTCCTCGCTCGCCGACACGATGATTTCGGGAATGACGGCGAACTCGTCGGGCCGCCGGCCACCGGCCCGCAGCCCGTCGCGCACCGCGGGCATCGTGGTGTCGTGCAGAAAACGCTTGGACCCGAACGGCATCACCAGCAGGCCGTCGGCGTGCTCGGCGGTGGCCCGGGTCAGCTTCGGCCCGAGGGCGCCGACGTAGATGGGCGGCGGGCCGTAGGGGTTCGGCCCGGGATCGAACGTCGGCGTCATCAGCGTGTGCCGGTAGTACTCGCCCCGAAAGTCCAGGCGGGCACCGGAATTCCACGCGTCGAAAATCGCGCGCAGGGCAGCGATCATCTCCGTCATGCGGGCCACCGGATGGTCGAACTGCGCCCCGAACCGCTTCTCGATCTGCGGGCGAACCTGCGTGCCGAGACCGAGGATGAATCGGCCGCCGCTGAGCAGCTGGTGATCGTTGGCCTGATGCGCCAGGTGGATCGGGTTCCGCGGAAACGCGATCGCCACGTTCATCATCAGGTCCAGTCCGCCCACCGCCGCGGCCAGTGTCAGCGGGGCGAACACGTCGTGCGGCCCCTCGAAGGTGGCGACGCCGCCGGCTCCGGCGTCCCGCAGAGCCCGGGCGCGCTCGGACGCGTCGGTGAGTCCGTAGAGCGCGGTGAAGACTTTCAAAACACCTGCCTGAGCACTGCTGACGACCGCCCGGGGAGGCCGGGCAAGGGGAATTTACCCTACGAGTCGGTGAAATGCGGTTGACTAGGGGACGTGACAGACCCGCCGCGGATTGTCGACGTCGTCGTGGTGGGCGCTGGCTTTGCCGGGTTGACCGCGGCCCGCGAGCTCACGCGACAGGGCCATGACGTGGTGGTCTTCGAGGGCCGCGACCGCGTCGGCGGGCGCTCGTTCACCGGAAGCGTCGCCGGACTGCCCGCCGACCT
Organism: Mycobacterium sp. 663a-19; assembly: GCF_035616495.1. Lineage (NCBI taxonomy): Bacteria > Bacillati > Actinomycetota > Actinomycetes > Mycobacteriales > Mycobacteriaceae > Mycobacterium > Mycobacterium sp. 663a-19. Next base: position 121,045 of record NZ_JAPJAV010000006.1, read on the forward strand.
GGGCGGCACGTTCGTCGGCCCGACCCAGGACGCTGTCCTGGCGCTGGCGTCCGAGCTCGACGTCGCGACCACCCCGACCCACCATGACGGCAAGAACGTCATCCACTGGCGCGGCTGGGCAAAGTCCTACCGCGGCACCATCCCCAAGCTTTCGCTGACCGGGCTGATCGACATCGGCCGGTTGCGTTGGCAATTCGACCGAATCGCCCGCAGCATCCCGCTGGCGGCACCCTGGGACGCGCGCCGCGCCCGCGAACTCGACGGCCTGTCGCTCGGCGACTGGTTGCGTTCGGTGCGCGCCACCGCCTCGTCCCGCGACCTGCTGGCCATCGTGTCCCGGGTGACCTGGGGGTGCGAGCCCGACGACGTGTCGATGCTGCACGCAGCGCGCTACACGCACGCCGCCGGCGGCCTGGACCGGCTGCTCGACGTCGAAAACGGCGCCCAGCAGGATCGTTTCCCCGGCGGCACCCAGCAGATCGCCGAGGCGGCGGCCGCCGAACTGGGCACCCGGGTGATCCTCAACGCGCCGGTGTGGCGGATCGATCGGCACGGTGGGGGCGTGACGGTCTTCTCCGATCGCGGCCAGACCGAGGCCGGGTTCGTCATCGTGGCCATCCCCCCGGCCCATCGCGCCTCCATCGAATTCGCTCCCCCGCTGCCGGCCGAGTACACCGAACTCGCCAAGCATTGGCCCCAGGGCCGGCTCAGCAAGGCCTACGCGGCCTACTCCACGCCGTTCTGGCGCAACGACGGGTTCTCGGGTCAGGCGCTGTCCGACAAGGGCCCGGTGTTCATCACCTTCGACGTCAGCCCGGACGCCGACGGGCCGGGCATCCTGATGGGTTTCGTCGACGCCCGCGCGTTCGACTCGCTGCCCACCGACCAGCGCCGCCGCGACGCGTTGCGCTGCTTCGCCCAGCTGTTCGGCGACGACGCGCTCAAGCCCCTCGACTATGTCGACCACCGTTGGGGCACAGAGGATTTCGCTCCGGGAGGCCCGACGGCCGCGGTGCCGCCGGGGTCGTGGACGCGATACGGGCCGTGGTTGCGCGAGCCGGTCGGGCCGATTCACTGGGCCGGCACCGAGACCGCGGACGAGTGGACCGGGTTTCTCGACGGCGCCGTGCGGTCCGGCCAGCGGGCGGCCGCCGAGATCGCCGCCCGGTTGCTGTGAGCTGAACTGCTAGGAGCTGATCCGCCGGATCCCGACGTCGGCCGCCGATTCGGCGAGTGCCCGCAGCCGGCCGTTGACCTCTCGGGGATGTTCCAGCATCGAGCAGTGGCCGCCGGGCAGTTCGACGAGGCCGACGACGTTGGGCGCCGTGCGGGCGATCCTGCGGGACTGGCCGATCGGCGTCAGCCGATCGCGCTCGCTGCCGATGACCAGGGTGGGCACGGTCAAACCGTCCAGATCGAGGTACCGCGACCCCAGCGCGTCGACGAGCATCTTCGCGCAGCCGCCGCGCCCGGCCGGCGCCGTCTGGGCGAACAGCTCGTGGATCAGCCGCGCGGCGCTCGGGTCGGCGTCCCTGCCGACCGCCAGCATCGCGATGATGTGGCGGCTGGGCATCCGGGTCACCTTCGGCAGCGGAAACCCGCCGAACGCGCCGATCAGTCCCCGCGCGGCCAGGACCCGGGCCTCGGAGAACCGGCGCAACTCACTCGGCACCGACAGCAGCTTCACCTCGCGCACCAGGTCGCCGGTGGTGGTGTTGATCAGCGCGACCGCGTCGGCGCGCCGATGAACCTTGTGCCGGTAGCGCGCCGACCACGCGGCGATGGTGATGCCGCCCATCGAGTGCCCGGCCAGCACGGCCCGCTCGTGCGGCGCCAGCGTCGCCTCCAGCACCGAATCCAGGTCGGACGCAAGGTGTTTGAGGCTGTAGCCGCCACGCCGCGGGACCCCGCTTCGGCCGTGGCCGCGATGGTCGAACGCGATCACCCGATAGTCGGTGGACAGGTCCGCGATCTGGTACGACCATGCGCGAATGGCGCAGGTGATGCCGTGCGTCAAAACGATGGGATAGCCGTCGGGCGGCCCGAACACCTCCGCGTGCAGCGGGGTGCCGTCGGCCGCGCGGACGGTCAGCGTGCGGCTCGGGGGCAGTGCGTCGGGCAGCCGGTTGGCCATGCGGGTCGATCGCCGAGCGCTCATCGCTGCACCCCCCTCGAACACGGCACCGTCGCCGCACGCTGGATGTGGCGAGTTTACCCGCGGTCAACGACGAAGCGGACCGAATCGGCCCAATACACGCCGCGAATTTCCGGACGGCCGTCCAACAATCGCCGTGCCAAAGCGGGCCCCGCCGGACGGGGTGTGAGACGCTGGCCATCGTGGCCCCGATGTCGCGTCGGGAGTTTTTCGCGGCCACGACGGGCGTGGTCGGCGGGGGGCTGGCGGCCGCCTGCGCGCCGGACCCGGAGCCACCACCGGCGCCGCCGCCGGACACCAAATCGGTCCTCGTCGTCGGCGCGGGGATGGCCGGCCTGGCCGCCGCGCGCGCCCTCGCCGACGCGGGGTGGCCGGTGCGCGTGATCGAGGCCCGCGCCCGCATCGGCGGCAGGGTGGACACCAACCGCGATTGGGGCACCCCGCTCGAGATGGGCGCGTCCTGGATCCACGGCACGACCGACAACCCGCTGATGGATCTGGCGCAACGGGCGCGGGCACAGCTTGTTCCGACCGACTATCACGGGTGGGCGAAGCTCGCGGTCGACCCGCGACTGCCGCCCCTGGACTATCGCCCGGGGCGCTGGGGCGAGTTCGTCGAACGGGCCCGCGACCGGGTCGACGGGGGGAGCCTGCGCGCCGCCGTCGACGCCGCGGCGGCCGGCCTTTCGGATTCCGATTGCGCCCAGCTGAACTTCTACATCGCCAGCGAGATCGAGGACGAGTACGCCGCGGGCGCGGATCAACTGTCCGCCAAGACATTTGACATGGGCGAGTACGCCGGCGGCGACCAGGAGGTGATCACCAGCGGCTACGATGCGCTGCCGCGGCTGCTGGCCGACGGGCTCCAGATCGTGCTGAACGCCCCGGTGACCGCGATCGCGCGACGGGACGGCTCCGTCGTCGTGCGGACGAAGGACCGCTCCTTCGAGGGACCCGCCGCGATCGTCACCGTTTCGCTCGGCGTGCTGAAATCCGGTGCCATCGCGTTCGACCCGCCGCTTCCCGACGGGCACACCAGCGCGGTGAAGGCGCTCGGATTCGGCGTGCTGTCCAAGAGCTATTTCCGCTTCGCCCGGCGCAGCTGGGACGCGGAGAGCGCCTTCTACCTGTTCCTCGGGACCGACCCCGGCGCATGGTCGCAGTGGTTCGTCCTGCCGCGCGCCACGGGCCCGATTGTGTTGGCGTTCAACGCCGGTGACCGCGGCCGCTGGGTGGAGTCGTCCTCGCCGAGGGATGTGATGGCCAGCGCGCTGCCGGTCGCGCGGCAACTGTTCGGCGACGACGCCTCGCCGGTCGAGGTCGCGACGTCGGCCTGGGCAGCCGACCCCTACGCCCGCGGCGCCTACTCGTTCCACGCGCCCGGCTCCGGCCTCGACGACCGGCGGCGGCTGCAGGAGGCGATCGGCGACCGGCTGTACCTGGCGGGTGAGGCCGTCGGCGTCAGCAATCCGGCCACCGTGACCGGCGCCGTGCTCAGCGGCCGTCACGCCGCGGCCCAATTGATGCGCCGGCTGGGCGGTTAACGCTCCAGCGCCTTCGCGCAGCCGTCGAGGACCGCGAGGAAGCTGGAACGCAGCACCCGATAGCTGATCGCCTCCAGCACCCTGCCCCCGGCCCGCGCCGGATGGGTGTAGTGGCTCAGCCAGTCGACGTGGGTGCCGCCGTCGGCGGCGGTGAACGTCAGCGTCCCGCCCTCGTGGTTGAACGGGGGGAACGACCGGACGATGAGGTAGGAGTAGCTGTGCGGCCGATCGTAGGCCGTGATCTCCTCGCGAAACCAGGTGCCGACGCCGACCACCTCGCGCACCGCGCCCGCGCCGGGCGGTGGCGAGTCCTTCGCCCAACCGGCCCGCAGCGCCAGGGGGGCGGCGGTCAGGTTGAGCGGGTCGGCCAGCCAGTCGAAGACCCGGTCCACCGGCGCCGCGATCGTGCGTTCCAAGTGAATCTCGACCATCAGCACATGGTAGCCGGGCACCCGCCGAGGAGCTAACTCGCCTGCGCCCCAGGGAATTTCCGCCGGCTTAGGAGCGTGCGCCGACCGCGTCCTCGACGAGCTGCAGGGCCTCCGGAACCGAATCGACGATCGGCAGGCCGTGGTCGGCCACCACCCGGGTGAGCCGGCGCAGCGTCGGGCCGGCGACCACCTCGCAGAGCCGCTCGGCTTCCTGGTTCTCGCGGTTGACGGCGATCAGTGCCCGAAGACCGGCTACATCGAGGAAGTCCAGGTGACACAGGTCGAGGATCAGCGGGGCCTGCTGCCGCGAGACGCGGCGGATCACCCGGGCCACCAGGGCGGCGTTGGCAGCGTCGATGTCGCCGTCGACGCGCACAACCGTGGCCAGGCTGCGCGCGTGAATGCACAGTTGCGCGCCGGCGCAATCGATCGGACAGCGCAAGCGCGCTGGTAAGGCTGCCATGGGCCGCGCCCCATCAACTCAACGTGAGGTACAGCGTACGCCGGGCGGGCACGGCGAGCGGCCCGACCGGGGCCACGCACACCGCCGGATGGCCGCAAATGACCAGTCGCACAAGCGATTTCGGACCGCGCCGAGGCGGCTGGGCGGCGGCGGCAGATTTCGTTTCGCGGCTCGACCGCTTCGCTTGTCGCCGCTATTGTCCCGGGGGCGAAGCGATCTGCGCGGAAGCTCACTGTTTGAGCGTGGTGTGTGGGCTCTGGCCGTAGGCCTGCCGGTACAGCACCGCGAACCGGCCCGTGTGGGCGAAGCCCCAGCGCTGCGCGACCTCGGTGACCGTGGTCGCGGTCCGGTCGCCGCTCGTCAGCTCCTGATGCGCGCGGTGCAGCCGGACCCGGCGCAGGTATTCGGTCGGAGTCGTATCGAGCCGCTGGCGGAACAGGTATTGCACGGCCCTGGGCGTGAGATGCACCGCGGCCGCGACATCGGCGACGCCGACGTCACCGGCGGCGTTGCGGTGGATGAACTTCACCGCGTCCTTGAGTGTGTCCGGCACCGCGGGATCGCTCAGCAGGTCCTGCTGCGCGGTCACGTTCGACGGGTAGCACTCGAGCAGCGCCGTAGCCAGCAGGGGGGCCGCCGCGGCGGCGAGCAGCGGTTGCTGGGCGGTGTCCGCGGAAGCGAAGGTGGCGGTCACGTAGTCCAGCGCCCGGTGCCAGGCTCGCACCGCGGCGCGCGAGCGCGGGCGCCAGCTGAGGAACTGAATGTGCTGCGGCAACGGGGTAAGGCGGTCCGCGGCGACCTTGTGCAACACGTCCGCCCCGATGCCGACGACGTCGAACCGGGCCGCGTTCACCTGCATCACGCAGGACATGCCGTGGGCCACCAGCAGCGGGCAGTCGGCAATCGGCAACGGCCCGCCCGTCACGGTCAGCGATCCCGCGCGCGGCTGGATCACCAGGACGGAGTCCGCGGGCGGGACCTTGCACACCATTCGGCCCTGGACCATCACCTCGTCGAAGGTCATCGAGCCCGTTTCGCACCGGCGGTGCACGACGGCCGAGCCCCGCACGAGCCCGGTGACCTGCCAGCCCGGCCGGTAGGCGTCGGCGAAGAAACGACGCGCGGCGTCCGGCTCGCTGGTGCGGAATTGCTCGTAGCGGATCGCGGCGGGGCCATGCATCCCGCCGGGATCGCGGGCACGGGCATGGTTCACGGCGTGGAGGTCGACGTGGATCGCGTTGACGTCACCGGCGGGGCTCATGGCGGGGCCGGGGGCTGGGGTTTCGGTGATGCTCGTCATCGTGGGGGTCGGCATCGGGGCCTAGTAAAGCCTACAACGCCAAAGGGCAAGCCGCCGATATCGCCCACGCGGCTACCGCGCGCCCTGCAGCGATGGCGCCGGCGAGCGTTGCGAACCGACCTGCCGGTAGATGTTCAGCGCGTCAAGGGCGATCCGGTCCCAGGTGAAGCGTGACAGCGCCCGGCTGCGCCCCGCCGAGCCCATGCTCTGGCACTGAAATTGTTGTGCCAGAAGGCTTCTCAAGGACGCGGCGAATTCGTGCGGGTTACCCGCCAGGACTCCGGTCACCGAATCGATGACGACGTCGGCCAGGACGCCCACGGGCAGCGCGACCACCGCCACGCCACTGGCCATGGCCGCCAGCGCCGGGGCGGGGCGCGGCGGGCGGCGCGGCGCGCACGCGAGGACGTCGGCGGAGCGCAGCAGCATCGACAGTTCGTCGCCGCCGAGGGTGCCGGCGAAGCGCACCCGGTCGGCCACGCCCAATTCCGCGGCGAGGTGTTTGAGGCCGTTGCGCGCCTTGCTGTGGTTTCGGTCGGTCGCGTCGGTTTCCGCGATGACGAGCTCCGCGTCCGGGACCTTGGGCATCACCCGGATCGCGATGTCGAATCCGTTGCCCGGCAAGGGATTCGGTGCCAGGCACAGCACGCGGTGGCGGTCGGTGCGCTCGAGCGCCGGCCCCACGGAAGTGAATTGCTCGACGTCGACCCCGCTCGCCAGGACGGACACCCGCGCCCGGCCATGACGCAACCTGGCCAGCGGGTCCACGTCGGCACTGCTCTCGACGGTCACCCAGTCCGCGTTGCGGGCCAACAGCGGCTCGAGGCGCTCGCGTTCGGTGACCTTGCGCCGGCGGGCGGCGGTTCGGGGCGGCGACGTCAGGGCCAGGTCCTGGAACGTCTGAACCGTCGGTAGCTTCTGCCGCCGCGCGGCCAGTTGGGCTGCCAGGCCACCCAGCCACCCGTGCGCGTGCACGATGTCCGGCCGGTCCGACGACCAGAGCCGCTCGAGGGTGGCCGCCCACTCACCGACGAACGGCAAAAGGTCGGCATCCTTGCGGGCGCTGGGGGGACCGACCCGGATCCCGACGGCCCGGCAGGTCCCGTCGGGGGCCCCTTCCGGGGGCGGCTGATCGGTTTGCCGGACGTAGGCGGTGACATCCTGCCCCCGGGCGGCCAGCGCGGCGCACAGCCGCATCGGGTCCTCACCGACGACGTCGTCACCGCTGACGAGCGCGAGCTTCATCTCAGCTCCCCTCGGATCTCGTGGAAGCTCCCTTCGGGTATTGCGTTGTCGCAAGCGGGTTGTTCCCCATGCAAGCGAGTGCGTACCCGAGCCCATGCCGGCCGAAACTGGCGGGCGCTTTCCGTGTTTCGTCGGGCGTCCCCGGCACTTCGCATGGTGGATACCCGCGGGGCCCGCGCGGGAGCGGTTCGCTGCAAGGACTGCGGCACGGCCGCCGCCGGGTGGACACTGATGAGATGGCGGCCCAAGCGCGGCGTCCACGAGTTGAGCTGGTGGTTCTGCTCGCTTCGGCGGGCGGCTTGGACGCGCTGTCGATCGTGCTGCACGATCTGCCGAGAGAGTTTCCCGCCGCCGTCGTCGTGCAGCAACACCTGGGCGGCCATTCCAGCGTGCTGCCCACGATCCTGGGCAGGTCCACCAACCATCGCGTCGCATGGGCCCTCGACGGGCAGTTCGTCGAGCCCGGCCAGGTGATCGTGTGCCCGCCGGAAATGCACATGGAACTGGGGCCGGACGGTTCCTGCCGCCTGCACAAGGTGTCGGAACGAGGCGACCGTCCCTTCGACGCGCTGCTGAAATCGGTAGCCGGATCGTACGGACCTCGCGCGGTGGCCGTGGTGTTGACCGGGTCCGGCCGCGACGGGGCCATGGGCACCGCGGCGATGGGCCGGGCGGGCGCGATCGTGATCGCGCAGAGCCCTGACACCGCCGACTATCCGTCCATGCCGCTCGCGGCGGTGGAAGCCGGCGCGGATATGGTGCTGCCGATTTACGAGATCGGCCGCACCCTGGGCGAGATCGTCGCGGGCGGGCCCCCGGGCAGGCCGGAACCGCGGGCGCGTAGCGAGGAACAGGCCGCCCGCGTGGCGTCGGGCACCGGGACGGCGCCGACGGCAGCGGGGCCGATGGAGCGGGGTCACGTCGCCGCAGAGCAGCGCGACGGCCGGACCCGGCTCTCGCCGAACCCCACCCCGAACAGCCCGGCCGGCCGCGCCGAAACCGCCCGGCTGCGCGCGGCCGAACTGCGGCGCAGGCGGCAGGACCTGGCCTCGGGAATCGGCGCCAGCGCGGAGACCGTCGCGATCGCGCGACGCAGGGCCCAGGAGGGGTTGCGCCGCGCGCAGCTGGCCCACCAGGCGGCCTCGCGGGCGGCCGCGGAGTGGGGGCGCTGACCGCAGGCCGGACGCGCTTTAGGCGCACGCTTTAGGCCACAACCTCCATCAGCAGCAGCGCACCGCCGATGGTTCCCTCGCTCGAGCGGAACGATGTGCACGTCACGCGCACCCGAGCGGAGCGGCCACGCCGGGTGACCGCGTCCACCACCGCTTCCCCGGAGCCGTCCGAATCGACGAACGCGTTGCCGATCAAGGGCCGCACCTCGTCCAGCGGCAGCCCGATATCCAGTTCGGTCAGCCTGGTGCCCGTCGTCTCGTCGGCCCGCAGCCCCCAGAGGTCTTCGCACCCCCGATTCCACACGACGACGGTCATTTCGCGGTCCACCACGACCATTCCCAGGCGGACCGAGTTGATCAACGAATCAAGGAAGTTCTTGGTGTCGTCGAGTTCCACGCTGCGCTCGTGCAGCGTCTCGTTGATGGTGTGCAGTTCGTCGTTGGTGGACTGCAGCTCCTCGTTCATCGTCTCGAGTTCTTCGTTGGTGGACTGCAGCTCCTCGTTGGTGGTCTCGAGTTCCTCGACCGTGGACTGCAATTCCTCGTTGGTGGTCTCGAGTTCCTCGTTGGTGGATTGCAGCTCTTCGTAGGCCGCCTCGAGCTGGCGGTTGGTCTGCACGACCTTGTCCAGCAGGGCTCGCGTCGCGGTGACGTCGAAGAACACGATCGACACGCCGAGCAGGCCGTTTTCGGCGTCGATGAGGGGATTGATGTGGATCTCGAACCACACCGTCTCGGCACCGGGCCGCTGCCATTTGACGTCTGGAATCCGCGCCGAACGCCGCTCTATCTTGGCCTGTTCCAGGTAGGCGCGCAGTTCCACCGGACGATAGGACACTTCCAGGTCACGCAGCAGCCGGCCGATGTCGCGCGCCGAGAGACCGAAGATGCTCTCGGCCTGCTGGTTGATCATCGCGACGGTGTCCTCGCCGGTGACGACGATCTGGGCCACCGGGCTGGCGCGAAAAGCCAGCTCGCGCACCGTCATCAGCCCCGGTAACTCACCGTGCCGATCGTAGAACGCCGCGGCCGGGTCGTAACGCTGCACGCCGCTGTGTGTTCCGAGCACCTTGCGGAAAATCCGGTTCTTCAGGTTCAGCGGGGTGAACCTGTCCCCGTAGCTGAGCAGCATCTCGGCGTGGCCGAGGAACAGCGTGCCCTGCGGTCCAAGCGCGAAATGCAAGCGGCCCAAGACGTTTCGCTGGGTCTCGGCATTCAGGTACATCAGGGTATTGCGGCACACCAGCAGGTCGACGCGGGATATCGGCGCATCCTTGACGAGGTCGTTGCGGCCGAAGATGATCGCGCGCCGCAGGTCTTTGCGAAATACGTAGCGGCCGTTGACCTTCTCGAAATAGCGCTGCAACAGATCCTGCGGCACAGACTCGACGGCCTTGGCGTCGTAGGCGGCGGTGCGCGCCTCGGCGAGCGCATCCTCGTCGATGTCGGTGGCGTAGATCTTGACTCGCTGCCGGAAACCGTCCGGCCCCAGCGCCTCGGCCAGCAACATGGCCAGCGTGTAGGCCTCCTGCCCGGACGCGCACCCGGCGCTCCACACCCGGATCGGGTCGTCGGGACCGCGCTCGGCGAGCATCCGCGGAATGACCTCGGCGCTGATGAACTCCCAGGCTTCCGGGTCGCGGAAGAACGAGGTGACGTTGATGAGGATGGTGTTGAACAGGGCCGTGAATTCGTCGGAGCTGGCCTGCAGAACGTCGAGATATTCCTCGTACGAGGTGTATCCGGCCTGATCCATCCGATGCCGGACGCGGCGCATCAGCGACGTGCGTTTGTAGCCGGTGAAGTCGAAGCCGCGGGAATCCCGCATATAGCGCAGGAGAGCCTCGAAGGACTCGTCGGTGGTGTCTTCCATGCAGGTCCGCTCGAATTGTGCTTGCCGAACGACTTGCACACTACCCGCGCTGCTAAAGCCGGTTTTCGCGACCGACCAGTGCCCACACCGTCTTGCCCGACGACGTCGGGGTGCTCCCCCACACCCGGCAAAGCGCAGCCACGATGGCCAGGCCCGACACTATGTCGGCGCCACGATCGGGATCTTCGTGCAGGGCCGGCTGTCGGTCGCTGTCGTCCTCGACCGCGACGGTGACGGTGTCGTCGTAGTTCTCGACGATCAACGCGGGCGTGCTGTCGGTGTGCTCGAGGACGTTTTCGACGAAGACCGTCGCCACCGTGGTCGCCGTCGGAATCAGCTCACCCTTGTCCCATTTGGTGAGCCAGTCGGTGACCATGGCGCGGGCGAGGCCGACGCTGACCCGGGTGTCCGAAAGCTGCGCGCGCGCCCGCCGCCGGATCGGCAACGACCGGTCGTTGGCCGCGTCGAGCGCGCATCCGCGGGTCGGATAGACCGGCACATACCGGGAGACCCCCCGGGCGGTGATGGCCCGCAACGATCGCCCCGGCTCGCACACCAGCAAGATCGGTACGTCCGGCCAGGTGCTGACGTGCCAGCGGGCGCTGGTGAACACCGACCATGCCGAATCGGACGGCACGAACAGCTGGTTGACGTCCACGATCACAGCGCGCGGCTCGTCCAGGGCGGCCTTGATGATGGCGTCGCGCAGGCCGCGATACGTACTCGCGTCGAGTTCGCCGGTGACGGTCACGAACGTCACGTCGTGACGGCGTTCCACGGCGACGTGAATGGACGGGCCGATGTCAGTCATCGGCCTGACCGCGGGGCGGGCCGACGCCCGATAACCTCTCGCTAAGCACCGCTAACGCCTGTTCGGTTTCTTCGGCCAGGGCGGTGTAATGGCGGCAGAGCAGGCCGGGGCTCGTTCTGTCGGCCAGGCGCCGGGCCAGTTTGGCCTTCTCCTGGAGGCTGCGCAGGGCGACCCACAATGCACCCTCGACCTCCTCGTCGCGCGCGGCGAGCAGGGCGTCGGCCGTCCAGGCGTGACCGACGCGGCAGCGAAAGTGGCCCTCGCTGATCGACACCAACGACCCATTGCAATCCGGGCAGGTGTAGCCCGATGGGGCGCCGAGTTGTTCGGCTTCGAAGTCGGTGGAGAAGCGCGCCTTCATGGCGATGCGGTTCTCGAGCTCCATAGCGGCGTCCGGCTCCATGTTCAGCACCTCGATCTCTCGATGCGACAACTCCTTGAGGACAGCGCCGATGCCGGCCGCCGGGGTCTCTCGATCCAGCACGCCGGCGTTGCGCGCGTTGGCCGGCAGCGCCGGGAACAAGGCGTCCTCGGCCGACTGCCCGATGGTGGTGCCGCCGCGCGCGCGGATCGCGGCCAGGCCGAGAACGCCGTCGTCGAGCACCCCCGATAGCAGCACCCCGATCGCATACGGCCCGAAAGCCAGGGCCACCGAACGAAACAGCGCGTTGATCGCCGGCCGGTGTCCGTTCTCGGTGGGCCCCTGCGAGAGCACCACGCGATGGTCGGCAACCAGCAAATGATGGTCGGGTCTGCAGACGTAGATGTGTGCCGGTTGCAGGCGCACGCCATTTTGGGCGGTAACGGCGGGCAGCGGGCCATTGCGATCGATGATGCGCGCCAGCAGGCTGGGTGCGCCGGGGGGAATGTGCAGCGTCACCACGTAGGCGCAGGGCACGTCCGGCGACAATCCGGCGGCCAGCTTCGACAGTGCCTCGACTCCCCCAGCCGATGCACCGATTGCCACCACGCCCCGAAGGTCGCCGCCTTTGTCGGTCGCCTCGATCACCACTTTCGACTACCCCTCTCAAGGGTAGGTAACCGCTGAGCCGGTGGATAGGGCACGGACGTTCCCAGTTTGCGGCGGTTTGTCCGTGGTACCCCACCTGACCGGACCACCCGCGCGGTGATGCAGGGCCAGTGATGCAGGAGGGAACCCATGGGAAGCGACCACACGCCGGATCGCAAGCAGCGGAACCTGGAGCCGTCCCGGGTTCGTCGCGACACCGGATACCTGACCACGCAACAGGGGGTCCGCGTCGATCACACCGACGATGCGCTGACGGCCGGTGAGCGGGGACCGACGCTGCTGGAAGACTTCCATGCCCGGGAGAAGATCACCCACTTCGACCACGAGCGCATACCGGAGCGGGTGGTTCACGCGCGCGGTGCCGGCGCCTACGGCTTCTTCGAACCGTACGACGACTGGCTGGCCGAGTACACCGCGGCGAAGTTCCTGACCACGCCGGGCGCCCGGACCCCGGTGTTCGTCCGCTTCTCCACGGTGGCCGGGTCGCGCGGCTCGGCCGACACCGTGCGCGACGTGCGCGGCTTTGCCACCAAATTCTATACGGCACAAGGCAATTACGATCTGGTGGGAAACAACTTCCCGGTGTTCTTCATCCAGGACGGCATCAAGTTTCCCGACTTCGTGCACGCCGTCAAGCCGGAGCCGCACAACGAGATCCCGCAGGCGGCGTCGGCGCACGACACGCTGTGGGACTTCGTCTCGCTGCAGCCCGAGACGCTGCACGCGATCATGTGGCTGATGTCGGACCGCGCGTTGCCGCGCAGCTACCGGATGATGCAGGGGTTCGGCGTGCACACGTTCCGGCTGGTGAACGAGCGCGGGGAGGGCACTTTCGTGAAGTTCCACTGGAAGCCGCGCCTCGGAGTGCACTCGCTGATCTGGGACGAATGCCAGAAGATCGCCGGCAAGGACCCCGACTACAACCGCCGCGACCTCTGGGAGGCGATCGAGTCGGGCCAGTACCCGGAATGGGAACTCGGGGTCCAACTCGTCGCCGAGGCCGACGAGTTCAAGTTCAACTTCGACCTGCTGGACGCCACGAAAATCATTCCCGAGGAACAGGTTCCGGTCCGCCCGGTGGGCAAGATGGTGCTGAACCGCAACCCGGACAACTTCTTCGCCGAGACCGAGCAGGTGGCGTTTCACACCGCGAACGTGGTCCCGGGGATCGACTTCACCAACGACCCGTTGTTGCAGTTCCGCAACTTCTCCTACCTGGACACCCAGCTGATCCGCCTCGGCGGTCCCAACTTCGCGCAGCTGCCGGTCAACCGGCCGATCGCCGAGGTGCGCAACAACCAGCAGGACGGCTACGGCCAGCACTCGATCCCGCAGGGCCGGTCCAGCTACTACAAGAACAGCCTCGGCGGCGGGTGTCCGGCGCTGGCGGGCGAGGACGTGTTCCGTCACTACACCCAACCGATCGACGGCGCCGCGATGCGCAAGCGCGCCAAGTCTTTTGAGAACCACTACAGCCAGGCGCGGATGTTCTGGAAGAGCATGTCGGCGGTCGAGGCCGAGCACATCGTCGCCGCGTTCGCCTTCGAGCTCGGCAAGGTCGAGGTGCCCGACATCCGTTCGGCCGTGGTGGGCCAGCTCGCCCGCGTCGACCACGACCTGGCCGGGCAGGTGGCGGTAAAGCTGGGGCTGCCCGAGCCGCCCAGCCAGCCGCTCGACGACGTGCCGGAGTCGCCGGCGCTGTCCCAACTCGCCGACGTCCCCGACACGATCGCCTCGCGCAAGGTCGCGGTGCTGGCCGCCGACGGCGTGGATGTCGCAGGGACGCAGCGCTTCACCGAGCTCATGCGGCAGCGCGGCGCGCTGGTCGAGGTCCTGGCCCCGGTCGCCGGTGGCACCCTGCGCGGCGGATCCGGCGGCGAACTGCCCGTCGACCGGGCATTCACCACGATGGCCTCGGTGCTCTACGACGCGGTGGTGGTGGCCTGCGGACCGGATTCCGTGTCGACGCTTTCGGGCGACGGCTACGCGGTGCATTTCGTGGTCGAGGCCTACAAGCACCTCAAACCGATCGGCGCGTACGGCGCCGGTATCGACCTGCTGCGCGCCGCGCACATCGACACGCGCCTCGCCGATGACACCGACGTCGTCAGCGACCGGTCCGTCGTCACCACGACGGCGGCCGCCGACGAGCTTCCGGAGGAGTTCGTCGACGAATTCGCCGTCGCCCTGGCCCAACACCGTTGCTGGCAGCGCCAGACCGACCCGGTTCCGGCCTGACGCTTCACGGCGTTTGACCGCCGTCGTGCGGGGCATTCTGACAACGGCATCCGTCCATGCACAGGAGGTTTATCGTGCCCAGGTCGTCGATCAAGAACGAAAAGATGTACCAGGATCTGCGCAAGAAGGGTGAGTCCAAGGAGAAGGCCGCGCGGATCTCCAATGCGGCCAGGGGCAGGGGCAAGTCCTCGGTGGGCCGCAAGGGCGGCAAGTCCGGGTCCTACGCCGACTGGACGGTCCCGGAATTGAAGAAGAGGGCCAAAGAGCTTGGCATCTCCGGGTATTCGGGCCTGACGAAGGACAAGCTGGTCGCCAAGCTGCGTAACCACTGATACGGACTTCAGTCGGCCTCAGTCGGTGAGCCCGAGCCGCTCGGCAAGAACCAGGAACGCGACCGCGTAGTCGTTGTCGGCGGTCTGCGCCCGGATCTCGTCCCAGTCCAGCCGCTCGCGGATCGCCCGCACGGCCGGCAGCAGTTTCGCGAAATCGCAATGATGCTCGCCCAGCGCGCGCAGCTTCTGGACGAGCACCATGGTCGGCGGCAGCACCGGCATCGCTATCGCCAGCACGTCGCGCAGCTCGGCGCAGTCCAGGGTGGCCGGCCCCACGGGCACGCCGTTCAGCCGGTGCAGAATGTCCACGACCGTGTCGTCGACGCGGGCCTTGAACAGCCAGTCCTCGGGCGGATGTTCGACGGCGAACCCGGCGTCCCGCAGCGTGGCGGCCGCCGCCGCGGCGTCCTCCTCGGTCACCGCCAGGTCCACATCGTGGCTGGGTTCGGGTGCGCCGTAGGCCCACAAGGCGTAGCTGCCCGCCAACGCGAAACGGGGCCCCTTCTCCTTGAGCGCCGAGGCCGCCTCGCGCAGCGCCTCCCGCAACCGCGCGGTGCCCGCGGCCACGTTTGCGTCCGTCTCAGGGGGTTTCATGGTGGATAGGTTGAATACCCGGTGGCCGGGGTTGCAACCTCCGTCTAGCTCCGTTTAGGGGTCGGCGAAACGGGCAATCGACGAGGTATGTTCTCGCCCGCGCTGCGCGCCTATGACCGGGTCGTCGTGGTGGTTCCCGCGCACAACGAAAAAGCGAATCTCCCGGCATGCCTGCGGGCGGTGTTGACCGCGGCGCTGTGCGTGCCGATCTCGGTCTCGATCGTGGTGGTTCTCGACGACAGCGACGACGACAGCGCAAGGTTGGCGGGCGAATACGGGCCCGACGTCCACTTCGTCGTCGTCGACGCGCACAACGTCGGCGCCGCGCGGGCGGCGGGTTTCGCTTATGCCCGTTCGCTGTTTGCCGACGACACGAGGTGCTGGTACGCGACGACCGACGCGGACAGCCGAGTCGATCCCGGGTGGTTGATCCATCAGCTCGAGCTCGGCGCCGACATGGTTCTGGGCGTGGTGCGCGTTGCCAACTGGCGGAGCCATTCCGACGATTTCTCCGGCGATGCCGCGGCCCGTCACGTCCACGGCGCGAACATGGGGTTCAGCGCGCGGGCGTACTGGCGCGTTGGCGGGTTTCATGCGCTTGAGTCCGGCGAGGACGTCGATCTGGTGGAGCGCTTCGAAGCCGCCGGCTATTGCGTTCACCAGGACACCGAATTGTCGGTCGCCACATCGGCGCGGGCCAATGGCCGCGCGCCGCACGGATTCGCCTCTTACCTCAGGCAACTGGGGAGATCGGCGGGTGACTGCGCGTGACGGCGGGCTTGGTTGCGCACTGGCTGGAGTCGGGACGGCTCGAGCTGGCGTTGCCGGCGTCGGGCCGCACCGCCGAGCGCTGGCAAGGCCTGGCGCGCCTGGCCGAAGAGGACATCGTGGCGGCGCGGATCGCCGAGGCGCACGTCGACGCCGTCGCGATAATGCACGAATTGGGCGGCAAGCCACCGGAATCCGACCAGCTGTGGGGCGTCTGGGCGGCCGAATCCTCGGACTCGGTGCTGACGGCCACCGATGTGAACGGCGCGTTCACGCTGAACGGCACCAAGGTGTGGTGCTCGGGGGCCGGGTTCTGCACCAATGCGCTCGTCACCGCCCGGCTCGAAGACGGAAGCCGGGGCCTGTTCGCGGTGGCGGTCGTCGACCCCGCCGTCAAACCGTTGCCGACCACGTGGTGGAACGCCGGGATGGCCGGCAGCGACACCCGGCCGGTGCAGTTCACCAACGCCCACGCGATCGCGGTGGGCGAGCCCGGTGACTACCTGAGCCGCCCCGGGTTCTGGCACGGCGCGATCGGCGTGGCCGCGTGCTGGCTCGGCGGGGCGCGCCGAGTCGCCGAGCCGTTATACCGTTGCGCCCGAAGCAAATCGGCGGACGCGTACGCCCTGGCCCATCTCGGTGCGGTGGACGCCGCGCTGGCCGCCGGCGATGCGATGCTGGCCGCCGCGGCGGCCCGGATCGACGCCGACCCGTTCGACCGGGCCGACGCCGCCCAGCTGCAGGCGCGCCGGGTCCGCAGCGTCGTGGAGCACGCGGCCGACGAGGCCATCACCCGCACCGGGCGCGCCCTGGGGCCGGGCCCGCTGTGCCAGGACGGCCGGCACGCGCAGCGGGTGGCGGACTTGAGCATCTACATACGGCAGAGCCACGCCGAGCGAGACCTGGCCGAGCTCGGGCGGCTCGCGGGCGATCAGCGCTGAGGACGACCCGTGCGGACCATACCGACAACCAATTGCCCCAGGTTTGCGGCCAAGCCGCTGACCCGCGGCGGCACCCCGGTGCCGATCTGGCTGGCCGCCCTCGACCGGGGCGCCCCGCCGCCCCTGGACCTGGGCGGCTGCCCGGGCCTGGTGGTCGTCGCGCCCCATCCCGAAGACGAGACCCTCGGCCTGGGTGCGACGATCGCGCAACTGGTCGCCGCGGGCACCGACGTCCGGGTGGTGTCGGTCAGCGACGGCGGGGCCGCCCGGCCCGGCGCCCCGCCGTCCGAGCGGCTTCGCCTGGAGGCCACCCGTAGGCACGAACTGCGGAGGGCGACAGGCATTTTGGGGATTCCCCCGCCGATGTCGCTGGGCCTGCCCGACGGCCGCCTGGCCGACCACGAGGGTGAGCTCGCCGATGCGCTGGCACACATCCTGGACGGTGCGCCGCCCGGGACCTGGTGCGCGGCGACCTGGCGGGGCGACGGGCATCCCGACCACGAGGCGGTCGGCCGTGCGGCGGCCGACGCGTGCGCGCGCACGGGTGCCACGCTGCTGGAGTATCCGATCTGGATGTGGCACTGGGCCCGTCCGGCCGATCCGGAGGTGCCGTGGGAGCGGGCGCGTTCGGCGCCGCTGCCCGCGTGGGCGCTGAGCCGCAAACGGCTTGCGGCGCAGTGCTTTCGCAGCCAGCTCGAGCCCGGGCCCGCCGACTCGGCACCCGTGTTGCCGGCGTTCGTGCTGCAGCGGCTGCTGGCGGTCGGGGAGCTGGTTTTCCGGTGAGGACGCGGAGCCTGACCCCGCGGAATGGGTAACCGGGAACCATGCGCGTGGCGACCTTCAACATCCTGCATGGTCGCATCGTCGGCGATGGCGTGGACCCGCAGCGGCTGCGGGATTGCGTGCGGCGCCTCGATCCCGACGTGCTGGCCCTGCAGGAGGTCGACTTCGAGCAGCCGCGGTCGGATCGGGCCGACCTCACCGCGGCGGCGGCCGAAGCCATGGGGGCCGTGGAGCACCGGTTCGTGGCCGCGATCTCGGGCACCCCGGGGGCGACTTGGATGGCCGCCACCGGCCGTGAACAGCCCGGGACCGCCGCGTACGGAATCGCGCTGCTGTCAAGGTATCCCGTGGCCGGTTGGCAGGTGGTGCGATTGCCCCGGATCCCGATGCGGTTTCCGATGTACCTGCCGGGACCCAACCGGGTGATGGTCGTCGACGAGGAGCCGCGCGCGGCGGTCATCGCACAGCTGCACACCCCGCAGGGCGCGATGACGGTTGCCAACACGCACCTGTCCTTCGTGCCCGGCTGGAATCGGCGCCAGCTGCGCCGGCTGATCAACGACCTGCGCGGATTCCCGGGCCCGCGGCTACTGATGGGAGACCTGAACATGACTCCCAAGGCGGTGCGCCGCTGGTCGGGGATGCGGACCCTGGCCGTGGCCGCGACGTTTCCCGCGGACGCCCCCGGCCGCCAGCTCGACCACATCCTGACCGACGACGATCGCCTGCGCGGCGGCGACACCGAGGCCGAGCTGATGCCGATATCCGATCACCGCCCGCTCGTGGTCGAGCTCGAACGCGCCTAGCTGCGCATCCAGCGCGAGTTCGCTTGTCAACGAAAATGGTCCGGCCCGACAGCCGGACCGGACCACCTTCAGAAATTGGTTACTGATTTTCCTTTTGCCGTTCTTCGGCGGCCTTCGCGCCGGCGCGGGCGGATTCGGCTTCGGCCTCCTTCTTGCCGGCGTCACGCTGGGCGTCGGCCTTGTCCTGCTGCGCCTGGCCCTCTTCGACTATGTCGTCGCGGCCGGCCAGGGTTCCGCCAACCTCTTTGGCCTTGCCCTTGATGCCTTCGACGACGCCCTGGACCGCTTCTTGTGGTCCGCTCTTCTGATCGCTCATGAGTCGACCTCCCTAGTGGTTGCGAGCTTGCGCTCATCTGGATGCGGATCGGCCGGGCCCGTTGGCTGACCGGGCTAATCAACGCGTCCGCATCTACCGGCTTCCCGCGGCGCGACGAGCCAAACGGGCCCACACCGTCGCGGCCGCTTTCGCCTGGTGGAGCGGCGCGTGTGCTTAATCACCTCGAATCAGGTTGGGTTGCTTCACAGTCCGGCCGGCGCATGTTTGGACACCGTTTCGGTGGGTATAGCAGCGTTCCCGATGGCCCAGGACGCACAGACCGAAGGCAACCAGCGAAGGGAGCGCGAGACGACCATCGTCGCTGTCGTCGGGGCAACCGGCACCGCCGGGTCCCGCGTCATTGCCAGGCTGAAGGGCCGCGGTGTCTCCGTGGTCGGGGTGGCCCGCGCGCACGGCGTCGATCTGATCTCCGGGCACGGCCTGACCGAGGCGCTGGACGGGGTCGACGTCGTCATCGACGCGTCCAACCCGATACCCCCCGATGGCCACGCCGACATCGTCGACACCCTCACCACCGCGACCCACAACCTGGTCTCCGCGTGCGCCGCGCACGAGGTGCAGCGGCTGGTGGTGTTGACTCCCGCCGGGGTGGAGGACCCGACGCTCGACGGATTGCCCTACTACGCGGCCAAACGCGCGGCGAAGGAAATCGTGCTGGACGGCCCGGTGCCGGCGACCATCGTAAAGTCCACACAGTGGCACGAATTCGCCACCAACCCGGCCGCGGTGACCTGTGACGGCGACGAGGTGGTGGCCGAGGACTGGCTGATTCAACCCATCGCCGCCGACACCGTCGCCGACGTGCTGGTCGAGGCGGCCCTGTGCCAGACTCGCGCCCCGCGCACCATCGCCGGGCCGCAGGACATCCGGCTGCCCGAGCTCACGTCGAAACTGCTCGCATCGCAGGGTGATGGCCGCCGCGTGCGCGCCGTGCAACCGGCCGTGACCGCACTCGCCGGGGGCGCGCTGCTGGCCCCGACCAATGCCACGGTCCTCGGCCCGGACGTCGACACGTGGCTGGAGACGGTGGCAACGGACGGCGCAAATGGGCTGTCGGCCGAAGAAACCGAATGCTGACCACCCGAAATTCCGGTCACGGCTTTATTACGATCGCGATCTCGTTTTCCTAAGAGGAAGTCGGATTGTCTGAGAGTTCTCAGTATTGCCGCGTTTGTTTGGCCGTTCGCTCAGCACACCAGCCTCATTTTGCGCATCTGATCACACGGCCGACTGCACGGGTTATTCGCGTTCGTTTTGCGCGAACGCCGGCGCTGTTCGCCTCGGCTACTTTGGATTTCGGGCCTCGGGAGCCTCGGCGAATCACTTGATCGAAGGACAATCACTGAAATGAAAATCAGCAGTATCGCCGCGCGTCGGCGAGTGGCCGGTATCGGTGCCGGCTGCGTTCTTGGGGGAATGGCCGTGGGCATCGTCGCCGCTCCGTCGGCGGCCGCGGCACCCGACTGCAGCCCCGCCGGTGTCAACGCCACCGTTTCCTCGGTGACCGGCTCGGCCCAGCAGTACCTGGCCGGGCATCCGGATGCCAACCAGGTGGTCACGGCGGCTTACGGGCAGCCGCGCGCGCAGGCCGCATCCAACCTGCGCGACTATTTCACCGCGCACCCGCAGGAGTACTACGACCTGCGCGGCATCCTGGCACCCATCGGCGACACCGAGCGTCAGTGCAACGTGACGGCGCTGCCGCCGAATCTGGAGTCGGCCTACCAGGAGTTCATGGCCGGCTGACACCCGGCCGATACTCCGGAGAAGCGACCCGCCACACCGCCGTGGCGGGTCGTTTCGGCATAGGGAGTGAATGAACGGCTCGCCGGGCGGGTAGATGTCCAGCCAGACAACGGGACTGGGAAGGGCTGGGAGGCGAGGATGCGGCTGCGTCGCAGCGTGCTCAGCGCGCCGGGGATCACCCGCAAGCGCCGGGGCAACGGTTTCGCCTACTACGGCCCCGACGGCGAGCGACTGGACGACGAGCGCACGCTGCAGCGGATCAAGGAGCTGGTGATCCCGCCGGCCTGGAAGAAAGTCTGGATCTCGCCGCATCCCACCGGCCACATTCAGGCCGTGGGCACCGACGCGGCCGGCCGACGCCAGTATCTCTACCACGAGGCCTGGCACCAGGAGCGCGCCGAGGAGAAGTTCGACCGCGTGCTGGAACTGTCCACGCAACTGCCGGCGTGGCGCGACCGCATCGCCGCGGACCTCGCGGGGCGAGGCCTGACGCGCGAGCGCGTGCTGGCGCTGGCGCTGCGCCTGCTCGATCGCGGTTACTTTCGCGCGGGCGGTGAGCAATACGCCGAGGAAAACGAGTCCTACGGCATCGCCACCCTGCTGTGTGAGCACGTGACGGTGCGCCGGGACACGGTCGAATTCGACTATCCCGCCAAGAGCGGGGTGCGGCGAACCCTCGAGGTCGAGGATCCCGCGGTGGTGCGCGCGGTGCGCGCACTGATGCGCCGCGACGGGCGCACCGAACGATTGCTGGTGTGCCGCACCGCATCCGGCTGGGTCAACATCCGGGCTGAGGACCTCAATGCCCGGTTCAAGGAGCTCGTGGGCGACGAGTACACCGTCAAGGACCTGCGGACCTGGCACGGGACGGTGCTGGCCGCCGCGGCCTTCGCCGATGCGGACCCCGCCGTCTCGCAGCGGGTGGCAAAGCGCGTCGAGGCGGCGGTCATGTGCGAGGTCGCCGAGGAGCTGGGCAACACCCCGGCCGTCGCCCGCGGCTCCTACGTGGATCCGCGCGTCGTCACCGGCTACCGGCAGGGGCAGACCATCGCCGCGGCGGCACGTCGCGCCGGGCGCACCCGCCGGCCCGAGGCCGCTCAGGAAATCCTGGAGAAGGCGACCCGCCTGCTGATCCGACGCGTGGCCAAGGACGACAGCGCATCCGGCTTGGCCACGCTGGCCAAGAGCGCGTGACCCATCTCGGCTTGGCGATTCCACAACCGCCGTCGTAAGAAATGGTCCCGGTGACGAATAGCCGCCGAAAATGCGGGTATCACGTCAGCTTGTGGGGAGCGGAGAGGGCGCGCGCGCGAGTCAGACGGTGGTGGTCACCGGTGCCAGCGGCGGCATCGGGCGCGCGACGGCCACCGCGTTCGGGGCGCGGGGCGCCCACGTCGGCCTGCTGGCCCGCGGCGAGGAGGGGCTGCGCGCCGCGGCCCGCGACGTCGAGGCCGCCGGGGGCAAGGCCTGCGTGATACCCACCGACGTGGCCGACGCCGACCAGTGCGAGGCCGCCGCCGAGGAGGTCGAACGGACCTTCGGGCCCATAGACGTGTGGGTGAACGTCGCGTTCACTTCGGTTTTCGCCCCGTTCTGGGAAATCACGCCCGCGGAGTTCCGACGCGTCACCGAGGTCAGCTACCTCGGCTTCGTGTACGGCACCATGGCGGCGCTGCGCCGGATGAGGCCCCGCAACGCCGGCACCGTCGTGCAGGTCGGGTCCGCGCTCGCCTACCGGGGCATCCCGCTGCAAAGCGCCTACTGCGGTGCCAAGCACGCGATCCAGGGTTTCAACGAGGCGTTGCGCTGCGAGCTGCTGCACGAACGCAGCAAGGTCCGCGTCACCATGGTGCAGATGCCGGCGGTCAACACCCCGCAGTTCTCCTGGGTGCTCTCGCGCCTGCCCAGGCAGGCCCAGCCGGTCCCGCCGATCTACCAGCCCGAGGTCTGCGCGCGGGCGGTGCTGCACGCCGCGGATCACCCACGGCGACGCGAGTATTGGGTGGGCGGCTCCACCGTGGGAACCCTGGCCGCCAACGCGATAGCGCCCGGCGTGCTGGATCGCTATCTCGCCCGCACCGGCTTCGATTCACAGCAGACCGACGACCCCCGCCCGCCCGACCAGCCGGTGAACCTGTGGGAACCCGCCGACGCGAGCCGGGATTACGGCGCCCACGGCATCTTCGACGACCGGTCCACGAGCAGCAGCATCCAACTCTGGGGCTCCCAGCACCACGGCGTGCTGGGCGGCGCGGCGACGGCGGCCCTTGCCACCGCGGCCGGGGCGGCGGCGCGGCGGCTACGACGATGGCGCCGGTAACCGGGAGCACGCGACTTCCGAATCTTTCGAACCCCGTTGTCTAGGAGGGAAATTAATGTCCAAACAAGAGGTCGGCGACTACCTGCTGGAGCGGTTGCGGGCATGGGACGTCAAGCACGTCTTCGCCTATCCCGGCGACGGGATCAACGGCATCCTCGCGGCCTGGGGCCGGGCGGACAACCAGCCGAAGTTCATCCAGTCGCGCCACGAGGAGATGAGCGCGTTCGAAGCGGTCGGTTATGCGAAATTCACCGGGCGCGTCGGGGTCTGCATGGCCACGTCGGGGCCCGGAGCGATTCACCTGCTCAACGGCCTGTACGACGCCAAACTCGACCACGTGCCGGTGGTGGCGATCGTCGGGCAGACCAACCGCAGCGCCATGGGCGGGTCCTACCAACAGGAGGTCGACCTGCTCAGCCTGTACAAGGACGTCGCCAGCGACTACGTCCAAATGGTCACCGTCCCGGAGCAATTGCCCAACTGCCTGGACCGCGCCATCCGGGTGGCGGTGAGCCAGCGCGCCCCGACCGCGCTGATCATCCCGTCCGATGTGCAGGAACTGGAGTACTCGCCGCCCACCCACGCCTTCAAGATGGTGCCCTCCAGTCTGGGCATCGAATGGCCGGCCGTCTCCCCCGACGACGAGGCGATCGCGCGCGCGGCGCAGATCCTCAACGAGGGCACCAGGGTCGCGATGCTGGTGGGCCAGGGCGCGCGGGAGGCGCGGGACGAGCTCATCGAGGTTGCCGACCTACTCGGCGCCGGCGCCGCCAAGGCGCTGCTGGGCAAGGACGTGCTGCCCGACGAATTGCCTTGGGTCACAGGCGCTATCGGGCTGCTGGGCACGCGGCCGAGTTA
This sequence comes from Mycobacterium sp. 663a-19, assembly GCF_035616495.1. Classification (NCBI taxonomy): domain Bacteria; kingdom Bacillati; phylum Actinomycetota; class Actinomycetes; order Mycobacteriales; family Mycobacteriaceae; genus Mycobacterium; species Mycobacterium sp. 663a-19. The sequence continues at coordinate 144,792 of NZ_JAPJAV010000006.1, forward strand.
CGAGCTGATGCGCGACTGCGACACCCTGCTCACGGTGGGGTCCAGCTTCCCCTACACCCAATTCATGCCCGAGTTCGGGCAAGCCAAGGCCGTGCAGATCGACATCGACGGCCGGATGATCGGGATGCGCTACCCCTACGCGATTAACGTGGTCGCCGACGCGAAATCCGCACTGCGGGCGCTGATCCCGCACCTGCGCCGCAAGGAGGACCGGTCGTGGCGCGAGGGCATCGAGGCCAACGTCGCCCGGTGGTGGGAAACCATGGAGATGGAGGCGCACGTCGCCGCCCACCCGATCAACCCGCTGCGGCTGTTCTCCGAGCTGTCCCCGCAGCTGCCCGACGACGCGATCGTCACCGCCGATTCCGGCTCGGCGGCCAACTGGTACGCGCGAAACCTGCGGTTCCGCGGGAACATGCGCGGTTCGCTGTCGGGCAACCTCGCCACCATGGGCCCCGGCGTCCCGTACGCCATCGGCGCGAAATTCGCCCACCCGGGGCGGCCGGTCATCGCGTTCGTCGGGGACGGTGCTATGCAGATGAACGGCATGGCCGAACTGATCACGATCAAACGGTACTGGCAGCAATGGGACGATCCCCGGCTGATCGTGGCGGTCCTGCACAACCACGATCTCAACCAGGTCACCTGGGAAATGCGCGCCATGGCGGGTGCGCCCAAATTCGTTGATTCCCAAGCACTTCCCGACGTCGACTTCGCGGCGTTCGGGGCCAGCCTCGGCCTCAACGCGATGTCCATCAAAGACCCGGAGGAACTCGGCGACGCCTGGCGCGAGGCGCTATCGGCCGACCGCCCGACCGTGATGGACGTCTACACCGACCCGGACATGCCGCCGATCCCGCCGCACGCCGAATGGGACCAGTTCAAGTCCCTCACCGCGGCTGTGCTGGGCGGCGACGAAAACCGCACCGGCTTCGCCAAGGTCGGCCTCAAGACCAAGATGCAAGAGTTCCTGCCCCACAAGAAGAGCTGACGTGACCGCGACACGGGACCGAACGCCGAGATTGTTCGAAGCGGCGGCCGATGAGCTGCGCGCCAACGTCGACGGGGAGGTCCGCTTCGACCCCGGCTCGCGCGCGACCTACTCCACCGACGCCTCCAACTACCGGCAGGTGCCCATCGGCGTGGTCGTGCCGCGCACCCCGGACGCCGGGGCCAAGGCCATCGACGTGTGCCGCCGGCACGACCTGCCCGTGCTGTCCCGGGGCGGCGGCACCAGCCTGGCCGGGCAGTGCTGCAACGCGGCGGTGGTGATCGACTGGAGCAAGTACTGCACCCGGATCGGCTCCGTGGACACCGACGCGGGAATCGCGGTGGTGGAGACGGGAATCAAGCTCGATGCGCTCAACGACGCGCTGGCATCGACGGGCTGGATGGTGGGCCCCAAGCCGTCCACCCACGTCAGCTGCGCGATCGGCGGCATGATCGGCAACAACTCGTGTGGTTCCACCGCGCAGGCGTACGGCAAGATGGTCGATTCCGTGCGCCGCCTCGAGGTGGTCACCTACGACGGGCTGCGCATGTGGGTCGGCCCGACGGACGACGAGCAATTCCGGCGGATACTCGACGAGGGCGGCAGGCGCGCCGAGATCTATCGCGGCCTGAAGACGCTGATCGAAAGATACGCCGACGACATCCGGTCGACCTACCCAAGCATCCCGCGACGGGTCTCCGGGTACAACCTCGATTCGCTGTTGCCCGAGAACGGGTTTCACGTCGCCAAGGCGCTGGTCGGTTCGGAGAGCACTCTGGTCACCGTGCTGCGGGCGGAGCTGCAGCTGGTTCGCATACCGGCGGCCAACGCGCTGGTGGTCATGGGCTTCGACGACGTCGCCGCGGCGGCCGACGCGGTGCCGGCCGTGCTCGAGCACGACCCCGCGGCGCTGGAGGGTCTTGATCACCGGCTGGTCGAACTCGAGCATTCACAGCGGCTGGCCGAGCAGGCGCTGCGCCAGCTGCCCGACGGCAACGCCTGGCTGATGGTGCAGATCGACGGCGACAGCCAGGACGACGCCGACCGCAAGGCCAAGTCGATGATCGACGCGCTGCACAAGGTGTCGCACAACGGCGTCACCGTCCTGGACGACCCGACCCGCAAGAAGGAGGTCTGGGCCGCGCGCGAGGCCGGGCTCGGTGCCACCGCGTACCCGCCCAACGAGCCCGAGACCCACGAGGGCTGGGAGGACGCCGCCGTGCCGCCGCACCGGCTGGGCGACTACCTGCGCGATTTCCACGACCTACTCGAGCGCTACGACTACGGAACCGCCTCGCTGTATGGGCATTTCGGCCAGGGCTGCGTCCACACACGCATTCCCTTCGTGTTGCGCACCGCCGAGGGCGTGGCCAATTACCGTTCCTTCGTGGAGGATTCGGCGCGGCTGGTGGTGAAATACGGCGGTTCGCTGTCCGGCGAGCACGGTGACGGCCAATCCCGCGGCGAGCTGTTGCCGATCATGTTCGGCGAACGCGTGGTGAAGGCGTTCGAGGAGACCAAAGCACTGTTCGACCCGGACAACCGGATGAATCCGGGCAAGGTCGTGCACCCGTACAAGCTGGATGAGAACCTGCGTTTCGGGGTCGACTACCGCCCGGCCGAGCCGGACGTCATGTTCGCCTATCCGGACGACGATCACCGCTTCTCGCGCGCGGCCGCGCGCTGCGTGGGGGTGGGCAAGTGCCGCGGCGACGAGTCGGGCGTGATGTGCCCCAGCTACCGCGCGACCCAAGAGGAGGAGCACTCCACGCGCGGGCGGGCCCGGCTGCTGTTCGAGATGGTGCAGGGTGACGTGATCACCGACGGCTGGCGCTCCACGGAGGTGCACGACGCGCTGGATCTCTGCCTGGCCTGCAAGGGTTGTCGCAGCGACTGCCCGGTCGACGTCGACATGGCCACCTACAAGGCGGAGTTCCTGTTTCATCACTATCGGCGCCGGCTGCGGCCGATGGCGCACTACTCGATGGGCTGGATCCCGCTGTGGGCCCGGCTGGCTGCGACCATGCCGCACCTGCTGAACTCCGTCACGCATGCGCGCGGTTTGTCGAAGGTCGTCAAGAAGGTCGGCGGGATCGACCCGCGCCGCGAGCTGCCCCGCTTCGCCGACGAGAGGTTCACCAGCTGGTTCTCCCACCGCCCGCCGACCGCCGGCGCGGCACCGCGTGGGCGCGTGGTGCTCTGGCCGGACAGCTTCGTCAACAACTTCGAACCCGAGGTGGGGCGGGCCGCCGTCGCGGTGCTCAAGGCGGCGGGCTTCGACGTCGAGGTCCCGCGGCGCACCGTGTGCTGCGGGCTGACCTGGATCTCCACCGGACAGTTGAAGGTCGCGAAACGCGTTCTGCGGCGCACCCTTACGGCGCTGCGCCCGGCGCTGCGGGCGAGCACCCCGGTGGTGGTGCTGGAACCCAGCTGCGCCGCGGTGTTTCGCTCCGATCTGCCCGAGCTCCTTTTCGGCGACGAGGACGCGCACCGGCTGGCCAAGCAGACCTTCACGCTCGGCGAGCTGTTGGCGCGCAAGGCGCCGGACTGGGAGCCCCCGCAGATCGGCGCCCGGGCCGTGGTTCAGCCGCACTGCCACCAGCACGCGATCATGGGTTACGGCGACGACAAGCAGCTGCTCGTCGACGCCGGCGTCGACACCGAGGTCCTCGACGCCGGATGCTGCGGCCTGGCCGGCAATTTCGGCTTCGAAAACGGTCACTACGAGGTGTCGGTCGCCTGCGCCGAGGACAAGCTGATGCCCGCGCTGCGCGACGCCGATCCCGACGCCCTGGTGCTGGCCGACGGGTTCAGCTGCCGCACCCAGATTCGCGAGCTCTCCGCCGACCACAAGCCGATGCACCTCGCGCAGGTGATCGCCGCGGCGCTATCCGCGCGCGAGAGCGGCGCGCGCGCTGCGCAAATCGCCGACGAATAGCTTGTAGGCCTCCTCGCGCCCGTCGCTGCGGTCACGCAGCACCGCCGACGGGTGCACGGTCGCCACCAGGCTCGGCTCGGGGTAGAACTCGAGATCCGACGGCAGCGCCACCACCTTGCCGCGCTCGGTGGAGACCCGGAACGACGGCCCCATCAGCGCCTGCGCGGCGGTCGCGCCGAGGCACAGGATCACCTGCGGCGCCACGGCCTCGATCTCCGCGATGAGCCACGGCCGGCACGCGACGACCTCGGTGCGGCTGGGCTTTTGGTGTATCCGCCGCTTGCGTTGCTTGCGGGTGAACTTGAAATGCTTGACGGCGTTCGTCTGGTACGTCAGTCCGGGATCCAGGCCGGCATCGTCGAGCGCCCGGGCCAGCAACCGCCCCGCGGGGCCGACGAACGGCAGGCCGGCGCGATCCTCCTGGTCGCCCGGTTGCTCACCGACCAGCATGAGCGACGCGCCGGGGGGTCCGTGACCGAAGACCGTTTGGGTGGCGTCCTGGAAAAGCGTGCAGCCCCGGCATCTTTCGGCCGCCGACCTCAGCGAGTCGAGGCGGCGATCCTCGGGCAGATAACGCGCCGCGCTGGTCGTCTTCGTGGTGCTCATGCGCTGGCCTCAGGCGGCGAACTCCGGCGCGATCTCGGCTTCGGCGCGCACGGCCTGGCGAACCAGTTCATCGGATGGGAATTCTTCGCAGGACAGGAAGTAGCCCAGTGTCGTCATGGAAATGGGCGTACCCCTGCGTGCCCGCGCGAAACTCGGCGCCCGGCGACAGCCGCCGACCCTCAACGTCACGCTGGCGTGACGCTCGGCGCCGCTTGCCACGCTGGCGCGACGCTCGGCGGGAGGGGGCAAAACTTCCCCCAGGTCATGGGGTGTAGCGGGGCAGAGCGGGGGTACTGCTAGGACATGGGCGATCGCGCATGCCTGCTCCGGCGCTTGGGCGTCCTCGGTGCGGTCCTGGCGGTGGCCGGTTGTGCGGCCCCGGGGACGTCGCTGGAGAGCGCCCCGGAGGTTGCGCTGTGGTCGGTCGGCGCGGTGTTGCACAAGCCGGTGTGGTCGTATCGCCTCAACGCCCTCGTCGCGCTCACCGACGACGACAGGGTGGCCGAGGTCACCGGCGGCGCCCACGACCAAAATGCCAAGACGCGGCTGTCCGCCCCGATGGCGGTGGGACGCAATCTGCAGATCAGCCAGAAGGACGACCGGATCGTGTTCGTGCCGCAGCCGGAGCGCGGCCGCGTCGCCGAGGTCGGCCTCGAAAGCCTGCGCCAGGTCGGCGATTTCGACGCCGGCCCCGCGCCGGCCTACCTCGCCGAAGACGCGGGAATGCGGATCTTGCTCGCCCTGTCGGCGGACGGCCGGTCGGTCACGCCGGTGGACCAATACGGCCTGCGCAAATTGCCGAGCGCGGGGATCTCCGGCGAGCCCGCGGACAGCATCGACGGGGCCAATCGTGGCCGCGAGATCGACTACCACCTCTACGGGCCCTCGGGGATCCGCTACTACGAGGGACCCTCGTCGCCCCCCGAGGAACAAGGTTCATTGGACATGGACGTCGCGGTCTCGGCGGGCGACGGCGCCACGGTCGAACGCAGCTACGTCGCCGGCCACGACGACGAAATGCTGTATGTCGTCGACGCACGTCATGGCGAGAACGGATTGCAGGTGCTGGCCAGCGCCCGGCTGCCGTCGCCGATCCGCGAACTCGGCACCGACGACACCCGCATCTACGCCGCCACCGACCACGAGGTGGTGGTGCTCGAGACGAACAGCTTCACCGGCTTCCCGGACCGCAAGATTCCGGTGATCCGCGTCATCGACTACCGGGCCGCGCTGCCCCCGGGCGCGGCCCGATCCGCCGGGCTGACGGGCATGGCCATCGGACCCCACCGCGTCTACCTCACCCTGGCCGGCACGGCCCATGTGGTCAGCGTCGCCAAACCGCACCTGTGAAGCCTGAGGAGATGGCAATGAGCACAACACAAGATCCCGTTCGCACGGCGATCGAGATCGACGACGACGTCGAATTGATCACCGCACAGATCGATGCGCTGAAGGAACTCGCGAAAAAAGATGACGCGGAGGCGATCAGCGAAGGCGAGCGGTACGACTTCAGCATCAGGTGGGGCACGGTGCTGGCCGGGCGGCTGCGCCGGCTGGTGCACTACAGCTCGCTGGGCCGGCTCGCGGCCGCGGACGAGCGCAGGCTCCGCGCGCTGTGCGACGAGCTGCGCGGGCTATCGCGCCTGATCGATCGATTCCGGCTCGCTCACCCGAATTTCACCGACGCCGGGCCCGCAACGGCCAAGCGCTTCCGTCGTCGCGCAGGGTCTCGCTGAGAAAATCCTTCTCGGGCAGGACGATTCCGGTCCGCGGTTTGGGGCACTGCGGGTTGCGACAGGTCAGCGCGACCATGTACGCGTCGAAATCCTCGTCGAGGAAGAGGAAGCCGAGATACAACGCGTGACCGACGTCGAAGTCCTTTTCGCCACACGATTCGCAGTAACCGCCCTTCGCCGCGATCTGCTCGAGCACCCGCTCGCGCGACGGGGCATCCAGGGCGAACAGCTCGGGGCGCACCGTTGCTTTGTCGGCGACGTTGTCGGTGGGAGCGCCCATGTCAGATCTCCACGTCCTTGTCGTAGTGGATGTTGTCCTCGCGCCAACCGCCCAGGCCGTAGCCGATGCCGCGATGGTCGTCGACGAACTCGATCTGGTAGATCCATTTCGCCATCTTGAAGCCCACCTGCGTCTCCACCCGAAGGCGCAGCGGCGCACCGTGCTTGATGGGCAACGGCTTTCCGTTCATCGCGTACGCCAGGATCGTCTGCGGCTTGTAGGCCAGCTCGAGATCCATCACCTCGTAGAACTGTCCCTCCCCCTGCGAGCTCGGTTCGTCGCGGCTGTTGTCCTGCATGGTCAGGAAGCACACGTAGCGCGCCTGTGGAAGCGGGCGCACCAGGTCCGCCAGCGCGGCGAGCGAAAGCCCCTCCCACTCACCGATGCTCGACCAACCCTGGACACAGTTGTGCAAAACCCGTTGCCGTTCCGGCTCGGCCAGCGCCCGCAGCCCGGCAAGGTCCAAGGTCACCGGCCGCTCGACGAGCCCGCCGACCTGCAGCCGCCAGTCGACGAAGTCGTGCACCGCCATCACCTTGTACTCGGTCGAACACGGCGGCTTGCCGTTGACACGGTGTTCGGCCGACAGCTTGCTTTCCGGATAGTTCTGTCGCGAGTCCAGCGGGCGCAGCAGGATCAGCTTGGCCCGCGTGTTGACGGCACCGAGTATGCGGTGCACCTGGCGGGGCCGGCGCAGGCTCCACACCGTGGCCGCGACGTGGACGGCGACGATCGCGCCGATGATCACGAACGACAACACGATTGCCAAGCTGAGGTTGCGCACGGAGCCGAAGATCATCGAGGCGTTGAGTTGACCCCAGCCCCAGAAGAAGACCATCGACACGTGGATCGCGATGAACACCAGGAAGGCGAGCAAGCCCAGGAAGTGCAGGCTGCGCGCGGATTGCCGCCCGCCCCACAGCCGCACATACCAGGGGAACCGGGCCTCGATCGCCGGGGATTGCGCCGCGCCGCTGAGAATCTGGAAGGGGGCGAGCACGAAGATGACCCCGGCGTAGGTCAGCTTCTGGATTGCGTCGAGCGGTTCGTTGGGCAGCAGCGGCGGCAGGTTGAACGTCATGTAGGCGACGACGTCGTTCCACGCCTCCCCGAATATCTCCCACGAGTAGGGCCAGTACCGGTGCCATTGGCCGGTCGCGAACAGCAGGATGTAGTAGGAAAGCCCCACCAGGATCCAACCGATCACCGAGAAGAAGTGCCAATGGCGGCCCATGCCGAGCTTCTTGTGGCCGGGCAGGGCGATCAGCGGGCTGTAGTCCTCCTCCTCGTCGAGGGTGTCGTAGAGCTTGTCCGTCGGCATTTTCTTGGGGGTGAAGCGCGCCCACTCGGTGCCGGGCTTGCTGTCGTCGTGCCAGTACAGCTTGGGATGGGTGCCGAGAATCTCGATGCCGCTGCGCAACAACAACGTCAGGAACAGGACGTTGAGCCAATGGTCGATGCGCAGCCACGCGGGGTAGTCGAGCACCATCTCAGTCCGTCCAGTGCTGCCGTTGCGGATAGGCGACGTTGATGCCCAGCAGCACCGACCCGTGCAACCCGATGAAGGCGCCCGAGAAGGCGAGCGCAAACGTCGCCGGCGCGAAGTCCCACCTGCCGGTCACGGCCGCCAGGCCGGGCAGGCTGACCACGCGGGTGACCACGTCGACGGCCAGCACGGCGGCGGCGAGCAGGCTACCGCAATACCAACCCGCCTGTGCCACACGCGGTTTCCGGCCGAACCCCAAACAGCTGGCAAACACCAGGCACAGCGCGATCACCGCGGCGGCGTAAACCTCGAAATAGCGGGGCACCGCATCTTGGCTGGCCCACACGTAAAGGTGCGTTGCCGTGATGCCGATCAGCAACGACGCACCCAACCCGGTTACGGCCCTGGGCAAATCGAAGGCGACGTACCCGCCAAGGGTGAGCACTCGAAACACCCGGCTGCGATGCCAGGTTTCTGGCCATGTCTCGACAAGAAAGCCCACGGTTCGCGCATACCCCGCGGCATCCCGGCCAAACGGCGGTTTCCCCGCGTGAGCTGCACCGCGCGCCGCCCGGAGCGGGCAGATCGCCGGACCCGCGCCCCGGAGAACGCGGTTGACCTTAGGGTGATCTGCATGCTGAGGGTGGGGTCCGTGGTGGGCGGTTACCGCATCGAGCGGGTGCTGGGCACCGGCGGCATGGGGGCCGTCTATCTGGCCGCCGACCCCGCCCTGCCCCGCCACATCGCACTCAAGGTGCTCTCGGCCGAACTGTCGCGCGACCCCGACTTCCGGGCGCGGTTCATCCGTGAGGCCGACATGGCGGCGGCCCTCGACCGCCCCCAGATCGTGTCGGTGTACAACCGCGGGCAGACCGAGGAAGGCCAGCTGTGGATCGCGATGCAGTTCGTCGACGGCACCGACGCCGACGCCGCGCTGCACGCCGGAACCATGAGCCCCCAGCGCGTGGTGCACATCCTCATCGAGGTGGCCAAGGCGCTCGACTTCGCGCACGCCCACCACGTGGTGCACCGCGACGTCAAGCCCGCGAACTTCCTGCTTTCGGGGCCCGTCGGACCGCACGAACGGGTGCTGCTCGGCGACTTCGGCATCGCCCGGGCCCTCGACGACGTCGGCCTGACCGCGACCAATTCGGTGCTGGCGACCGTCGCCTACGCCGCCCCTGAGGTGCTGTCGAATTCGCCGATCGACGGCCGGATCGACATCTACTCGCTGGGCTGCACGATGTTTCGGTTGCTGACCGGCAAGACGCCATACCCGGACACCAATGGGGTGGCGGGAGTGATGGCCGCGCACCTGTTCGCCCCGCCGCCGCGGGTCACCGACCTGGCCCCCTGGCTGCCCGCCGCGCTCGACCGGGTCGTCGCCGTCGCCATGGCCAAGGATCCCGCCGCCCGATTCCAATCGGCCACCGCGCTGGCCCACGCGGCCGCCGCGGCGCTGCACGATCGCGCGGTGGCTGTGCCGGTTGGTCGGCCGTCGCCACCGGTGCGGCGGCGCCGGCGCACCGCGATCGCCGCCGCCCTGTCCGCGGTCGTGCTGCTCGTCGCCGGTACCGTCACCGTCCTGGCCTGGCCCAACGACATGGCCGAAAGCCTCAGCGCGGCAGCGGGATCCGGCCCCGGGACGTCGGTGCCCGTCGCGGCGCAGGGACCGCCGGCCACCGATATCACCGCCGCGCAGCTACGACCCATCCTGCTCACCGCCGCCGAGATCGCCAACGCAACGCACGGCGACACCGTCCTGCTCGAGCGCGACGGCTCCAGCCTGCTCGACGACGGCCCGACGATCGACAACCCGCAATGCCTGTCCGCGTGGGCGCCCGCGCAGCAATCGGTCTACGCCGGCAGCGCCTACACGGGCGTGGCCGCGCAGGAGTTGCGCGCCATGAACCAGAAGGCGTGGCAGGACGGCGTCACCCAGGCCGTCATCGCCTTCGGATCCCAGGACGGGGCCGGGCTGTCGTACGTGCCGCAACGGGGGCAGTGGGCGTTGTGCGGCGGCAAGACCGTCACCGTCACCCCGGCGGGCGAGGCCCCCCAGACGTGGGAGTTCGGCCAGCCGGTCACGACCGCCGGCGTCCTGACGATCTCGGCCGGCCTGCGCGGCGGCAACGCGTCCTGCCAGCACGGAATGCTGCAGCGCGGCAACGTGATCATCGACATCCGCCAGTGCCGCGCCGGCGGCGGGGCCGACGTCGCCGCCCTGGCCACCGCGACGGCCGGAAAGGTGCCCCGGCAATGAACCGATCGGTACTCGCCACCGCCGCGGCCACGGTTGCGGTCGCCGCGGTCACCGCTTCCTGCTCGACCGTGACCGGCGGCTCCCCGGTGGCCCAGCACAGCGGCGCCGCGGCCACCGCGCCCGCCCGGGCCACCGCACCCGCCCCGACCGCCGCGCCCGTCGCGCCGCCCTCCGCGGAAGACCAGATACGCCAGACCGTCATGGCCTTCCAGGACGCCTACAACACCCAGAATTGGGACGCCTACACCGATTTGATGTGCTCGGCGATGCGGGCCCAATTCACCGGGCCGGTAATGAATTACGTGAAGAAGGGCCGCGCCGAAACGGGCCTCACCACGATCAAGGCCATCACGTCCGTCACGATCACCGGCAACACCGCCACGGCGACGATGGACGCCCAGAACGAGGCCCTGGGGAGCCGCTCGGTCAGCCTGCCGCTGAAACTGGAAGACGGCTGGAAGATCTGCAAGACGTGACGAGCCCGACGTTGAGGAGCCTAGTGCTGGCGGCGCTGCTCGCCGCGGTGCTGCTGGGCTGCGGCCACACCACCGGGGGCGCCGCGCGCCCGGCGCCCCAAACCCCTTCGGGCCCTTCGGCATCGGTCAACGCCGCGGCCCTCGACCCGGGCGGTTACCCGACCGCCCCGCAGCCGCCGCTGGGCAACGCCGGCAACGAGCACGACGGCCGGCTGATCGAGGGCAGGCGCATGGCCGACTATGTGGTCGGGCCGTGGCAGGCCGACGCCGGGCTGGCCGCCCAGGGCTCCAGCAGCACCGCCGAGGTCATCGAGGACTTCCGGCAGTTCGCCCACGTCATGTGGGCACCGATTGCGGGCGGGGCGTACGGCTTGCCGTTCGTGGTCGGCTTCATGTCCGAACGGCAAACCCCCGGCGCGGATTCGCAAACCTCGCTGCGCAATGCCGTGCTGCGCTTCGCCGACCCCGCCGCCGCGTCGGCCGGCGCCCAGGGCATGCACGCCAAGGCGATGGCCATGCCCCGGGTTCCCAGCGCCACGCCGATCGTGACGGAACCCGAACGCGCGGTGCCCATCCCGGGTCATCCCGACGCCACCGCCGCGCTGCTGACGTTCCAGGAGGGCAGCCAGACGGTGCGCGAGCTGTCCGCCTTCACCGCGCACGGGCCCTACGTCCTGGTCCAGGTTGTCCGGTGCGCCGGCGGCGCCGACTGCGAAACCCCTTTGGCCGCACGCACTCTCGATCTCCAGGTTCCGCAGATCGACAAGTTCTCCCCCACCGCCCCCGACGGGTTCGCGGTGCTTCCCCGCGACCCCACCGGTTTGGTCGCCCGCACCGTGCCGCTGCCGCCCGATCAGGCCACCTCCACGTCGGGCGGCGCCTACGGGCCGGCGGGTGCGTTGCATCTGGAGGCCAACCCGGTGCAGGTCGGCGCCGACCTGACCGCGGCGGGCGTCGACGTCGTGTCGACCAACCTCACCACCGTGTATCAGGCCAGGGACGACGCGGGCGCGCGGACCCTGGCGCAGGCCTACAGCGACACCGCGGCCGCGACGACGGCGGCACAGGGCGCCGCACCGACGCCGGGGCTGCCCCAGAGCCGCTGCACCCGGGTCGCCGGGGCCAGCGGACTGGTGCCCCGCTACTGGTGCCTGGCGGCCGCGGGCCGTTACGTCATCAAAGCCGTTGCCCGCCAACTCGACACCGCACACCAGCAGATCGCGGCCCAATACCGCATGCTGAGCGGATAGCCGGGCCACAAGGAGGCCATAGGAGACCTTGCCGTGACCGACCCTCAGAATCCGTTCGGGGACAACCCTTTTACGGACAACCCGTATACGTACGACCCGCTCGGCCGCGTCCCGTTGCCTCCGCCGTCGCCGCCGCCACCCCCGATCCCCGCACCACCACCCCCGGGCTACCGCCCGCCCGTCAACACCCTGGCGACGCTGTCGCTGGTGTTCGCCTTCGTGTTCGCCCCGGTGGGCGCGATCCTGGGGCATCTGGGGCTGGCGCAGATCCGGCGCACCGGTGAGCTCGGCCGGGACCGCGCCCTGGTTGGGGTGGCGCTGTCGTATTCATTCATCGCGTTCGCGGTGCTCGCGCTGGTCGCGTGGGCCACCCTGACCGCCTTCCCGTCGCGGCAGGCGGCGGCGCCCGCGACCACCACCACCGCCACCACCGAGGCGGCGCCGGCGCCGACGGTGGCGCCGGACAACATCGTCACGCTCCTGCCCGGGCTCGACGCCCTGAAAAAGATCACGTCCGACGAAAACCTGCAGCCCGGCCAGACCTGGGACCGCCCGGCCAGGTCGGACACGACCGCCGGCATCGACCGCGCGCAGTGCTGGGGAAGCGTCATTCCCGGGGCGCCGGAGGCGTACACCCTCAACGCCGTCCTGCGCTACCACGCGGCCGAATTCGACGACACGCGTAGCTTTCTCAAGTCGACCCAGGTGATGCAGGCGGTCACCGCGTTCGCCGACCCGCCGGCCGCCCAGTCGCAACTGGCGAAACTGCTCGACGGCTGGCACCAATGCGGCGGCTCGACCGTGACGGTGACGGATCGCAGCGGGCCATCGTACCCGCTTTCCCTGAGCGCGCCCGCCGACGCCGGCAACGGCATCACCACAATGGATCTGGTGCCCAAGGACCTGAAGGTGCGCTTCGTCCGTGCCGTCGCGGCCAAATCCAACGTCGTCGTCGACCTCGAGGTGAACCAGCTCGGCACCACCGACGCCGACGCCCCCCGCCAGATGGTGGTGAGCATCGCCCGCTACATCCTCGACAAGATCCCCGGCTGACGCCCCGACCGGCCCCGGACCGGCCGGCTCGGTACGGTGGGCGCCATGAAGTATCTCGACGTCGACGGAGTGGGACGGGTCAGCCGGATCGGGTTGGGCACCTGGCAATTCGGCTCGCGCGAGTGGGGTTACGGGGACAGCTACGCCTCCGGCGCCGCGCGGGACATCGTGCGGCGGGCCCGCGCGCTGGGGGTCACGCTGTTCGACACCGCCGAGGTGTACGGCCTGGGCAGGAGCGAACGGATCCTCGGCGAGGCGCTCGGCGACGAGCGCGCCGAGGTCGCGGTGGCCAGCAAGGTCTTCCCGGTCGCCCCCTTCCCCACGGTGATCAAGCAGCGCGAGCGCGCCAGCGCGCGCCGACTGGGCCTGGAACGCATCCCGCTCTACCAGATCCACCAACCCAACCCGGTGGTGCCCGATTCGGTGATCATGCCGGGCATGCGCGACCTGCTCGACGACGGGAAGATCGGCGCGGCCGGTGTGTCGAACTATTCGCTCGCGCGCTGGCGCAAAGCCGATGCGGCGCTGGGGCGCCCGGTCATCAGCAACCAGGTGCACTTCTCGCTCGCCCACGCCGACGCGCTGCGGGACCTGGTGCCGTTCGCCGAGCGCGAGAAGCGGATCGTGATCGCCTACAGCCCGTTGGCGCAGGGGCTTTTGGGCGGCAAGTACGGCCTGGACAACCGTCCCGGCGGCGTGCGCGCGGTCAACCCACTGTTCGGCACCGAAAACCTGCGTCGCATCGAGCCGCTGCTGCAGACGCTGCGCGACGTCGCGACGGAGGTCGGTGCCAAGCCGGCCCAGGTTGCGCTGGCCTGGCTGGTCAGCCTGCCCGGCGTGGTCGCCATTCCCGGCGCGTCCAGCGTCGAGCAGCTCGAGTTCAACGTCGCCGCCGCCGACATCGAGCTGCGCCCGGAGTCCCGTGACGCGCTCACCGAGGCGGCCCGCGCGTTCCGGCCGACCTCGAGCGCGCGCTTCCTGACCGACCTGGTCCGCGAGCGGCTGGGACGCTAGGACGGGGCGGCGTCCGCGAACGCCGGCGACCCGGCCGGCGCGCCGCGGGCCACCACCACCGGCATCGACGTCGCCGCATCGGTGCGCAGGATCGTGTGCACCACCTCGATGAGGTCCTCGACCGGCATCAACTTGCCCGGCATGCAGCCGCGCGACATCCACAGCGGATGGGCCTTCATGGCGAGGTCCATATCCCAGCCGACGGCCATCCCCGTTTGCGCGTCACCCTCGCCGCCCGCGCACTCCCCGACGATCAGGCAGGTGAAGCCGATGTCGGGGTGCTCGGCCCGCCACGCCTCGACGAGCCGCTCGAGTGCCGCCTTGCTGACGCCGTACGCGCCGAGGCCGGGCCAGGGCGGGCCGAAACTGCCCGCGTCCGACGACAGGTAGACCGCCTTGCCCGCCGAAGCGGTCAGGTGCGGCACCGCCGCGGCCGTCACCAGCGACGCACCGATGACGTTGGTGTCGAAGATGCGCCGCCACGTTTCGGCGTCCGTGTCGACCATCCGGACCAGCGGCCCGACCGCGGGCGTGTAGATCATGTTGTCGATGCCGCCCAGCGCGTCGGCGGCCTCGGCGACGGCCGAGGCGCACGACGCCTCGTCGGTGACGTCGCATTCGACGGCGATCGCGCCCTGTCCCGCCTCGTTGGCGGCGGCCTCGATGCGCTCGCGACGCCGGGCCAGCAGGGCCACCCGCTCGCCGCGCTGCCCGAGCCCCACACCGATGCAGCGGCCGAGCCCGCTCGACGCGCCAACCACCACTGTCCGTGACATATTCGCCCTCTCCTGTAAAGCCGGCTGCAGGCACGAACCTACCGGATCTACCCGCCGCCCGGGGTCGGCGGTGGCACGGTGGCCGGCGAGGGTGCGATTGCAGGCAGCAGGTCGCTGGGATTGGCTCCGACCATCTCCCAGCACACCCGGTTGGCGTGCGAACCGTCGGCAAACCCAGCGAGGTGGGCGGCGTCGGTGACTGGCATGCCGTCGACGAGATAGCGCATGGCGGTCAACAGCCGCGCCCACCGCGTCGAGGCTGAGAAGGACGCCCCGGTGTGCCGTTTGAAGAGTCGGCCCAGGTAATCGGGCGAGATTGCCACCGCGTCGGCGACCGATGCGAGATCGATGGCGGCCGGTACGGTGCTGGAAATCAGATCGATCGCTTGATGCACCTGCGGGTGGACGGAAGGTCCGCACTCGTGGCGGGCGTCCGACGAGTTACATAGTTCATTGACGAGGAAATCGGCCGCAACGCGCGGTCCGCTGGTCGTCACCGCTTCGGCTACCGCGTCGGCCAGGCGTTCACCGGCTGGCACAGTCCAGATACCGCCGTCTTGGGTGACATTGCGGGTCAACGCATTCAGGGCAATGCCCTCGCGCGTTGCCGGCCCAAGGTATATCGACAACGCCGCCGATCCTGCGTCCGACCGCACCGAGTGTCGGGTGCCACTGGCCACCACGACGAGTCGGCACTCGGTGCGTTCGCCGTCGGTGTCGATGACGGTCAACGGGCCCGTGGTGCCGACCGCAACCTGAACCGCCGGATGGTGGTGAACTGCGAAGTCGCTGAACGTGCCGGACACCATGAGCCGATCCGGCCCCAGGTTCCACACGTGCATACGGAAGAGTACCTCCGGCATGCGAGGCGTCGCACCAGCCAATACGACGGATCTGTCCAAGCGGCCGCGATTTGATCACGTCATACTCGACGTCGTGGATCCGTGTTTTCTGACCAGATTGCTCATGGTGATCACCCCGCGCGCGAACAGCACACACCAGACAGTGTCCAAATGATTCTGAGCCGCTGGGCATTTCGCATCGGTGATCGACGACTCGCGGCAGCGGGCGTTGCGTTCATCGGTTACACGGCGCTAATGCTGTTGCCGGAGCGACGCATGCGCGCAACTGGGGGGCCGGGGATCATTCCATTCGAGCTGGCCGGCAGCGGCGCCCAAGCCGAGCGCATCATGACCCGCTGGGGTACGGACGGTCAACGGGCCGCGCGAGTATCCCTGTGGCTCGACTTCGGATACATGGCGACCTACGGCACGTTCACCGCGCTGCTCGTCGACCACGCACGTCGACATCGTGGCCACCCTCCTGTCCTACCCGCCGCAGTAATCGTGGCCGTTGCAGCCGATGCGGCCGAAGGGGTTTCGTTGCTCAAGGTGCTCAAGCGCGCAGACATCGCGGTTCACGCTCGGCGCGCGCAGGTCGCGGCTCTAGTCAAATTCGCAGTTCTCGTGCTCGCGCTCACATACGTCGCAGCCGACCGTGCGATGAGACCCTCACATCACCGTCGCCCTTAGCGCAGAACATGCGGACGACGACTTCGGGATGAATGCTGAGACCCGGAGGAGCTGCTAACGCACCAGGTGCGGCGCGAGCAGGTCGACCATCCACGCGACGAGACGTGCGAGCGGGCGACCCGCCAATACGATCGCCGGAAAGACGCCGCCGCGCCGCCGGGCAAGTCCGCCACCGAAGGCCTCCGACAACCTGACCGCCACCGCAAATGGTCGCGCCTGCCACGTCAGTTCGCGGACCTTTCCTGTCCTGTCGAACCGCAGCACCCAGGCCGCTTCGCCACGTACACCTTGCACCGTAAGACCGCAGATCAGCACCGCGGTGCTGGACTCGCCGAATTCCTCGCGAATAGTGAGATCGTCGACGGCATCCAGCAAGATCGCCAGGATGTCCGCCACCACCGCTCCGCGTACCGGGTTGCGCATCACCGGAGAGTGGTAGGTGACCTCCGCCGACACACAGGCAAGCAGATCGTCGAGGCTCTTGTCCGCAAGCGCCTCAGCGAATGGATGCATGGCCTCTGGATCGGTCGTCGATCGCGCTCCGCGTGCGGTCCTGGGCGACGGCTTGGGCGAGTGCAGCGTGCACTTGAGCGGCTGCGATCAGATTTCGGCGCTCCGTGCTCGATGCGGACGGGCCCAATTCGAGTGCGGCGGCCAGCAATCGCAACGCCTCATCGCGATGCTCCTCGAAACGGGTATCAGTCGCGGACACCGCGCGCTCCGGTGCAGTGTTTCGCGACAAAGCCTGCCAACAAAGCAGTGGTCAGGTCCGGTTCTTCCAGCATCGGGGTGTGTCCGACACCGGGCAGCAGCTCGACGGCCACATTCGGCACCGTGGTGTATTCAGCGGTTGACGACGATCGCCAGCGTCGGTCCTCGACCCCGAAAACCACTAGCACCGGCAGAGCCAACTCACCTAGACGATCCGGCAGACTGCGTCGGGCAACGTATTTCATGGTTTCTTTCGGCGTCGCAGTGAACGCCCGATGATTCATGCTTCGTACATCGGCGACGATCTGTGGGGCGATATCGACCTCTCGGGTGAACGCCGACCTCAACCCCTTGCGGATCGTGGACTCGCTTCGCAGGGCCCATAGAATGCGCCCGACCACGGGTATCGATATCAACCGACCAAGGCCGCCCGGATGAAGATAAGCGTCGACGCTCGGTCCACTATCGATGAGCGCAAGCGCAACGACTGGGCGACGCTCCGCGAGGGCAGTCGCGATCACACCGCCGGTGGAGTGACCGACGGCGATCACCGTGCGTACACCCAGCCCCGATAGGACTGAGGCGATCATATTCGCCTGCGCCGCAATGGCATAGCCGTCGGCCGGCTTGGCCGATCGTCCGTGGCCCAGGAGGTCGACGCGGATGACGCGATGATTCTCCGCCAGCCGCGGGACCAGACGATCCCACCAGACCGTCGATCCCGCGTAGCCATGGATCAGCAGTAGTGCCGGCTCGCTGTGCGGTCCGTTCTCCACGACATGGATATCGCGGCCGTCAACACTTATGACGTGATCATGCACATTCGGCCTCCTCGGTCACGACGCGCTCTGCATTCGAACCGTCGCCGACCACGAGCCTGCACCAACCGGCTCGTTTCTGCTTGGACAGATCCGTCGTGTATGAGCTGACCGACGCTGTTATCGACGACCATTTGGCTGGCCGGCCGGAAGCGCTTGCAACACCACCGCGGTGTGGGCCTGGACGGTGAGCGCGCCTCCCCCGGGCACTTCGTCGGCGGGCGTCTCCTCCCCGGGCCCGGTGAACACCACGACCTGCCAGGCGGCGCCGAATTCCTTTGGCGGGAGCGTGAATTCGATGGACTCGTGGTGGGCGTTGAAGCACAGGAAGAACGAATCGTCGACCACGCGCTGCCCCCGGGTGTCGCGGTCGGGAATGCCCTGGCCGTTGAGGAACACCGCGACGGACTTGGCGAAACTGGTGCCCCAGTCCTCGTCGGTCATCTCCGCGCCGTCGGGGGTGAACCAGGCGATGTCGGGCAGGCCGCCCTGGCCGCGGCGGCCCACCGGCTTGCCGGAGAAGAACCGGCGCCTGCGAAACACCGGGTGCCCCGCGCGCAAAGCCGACACCGCGCGGGTGAACTCCAGCAGGCCGGCGTCGGCGGCGGCCCAATCGATCCAGGTCAACTCGTTGTCCTGGCAGTAGCCGTTGTTGTTGCCGCGCTGGGTGCGGCCGAGCTCGTCGCCGTGGCAGACCATCGGCACGCCCTGCGACAGCAGCAGGGTGGTGACGAAGTTGCGCTGCTGACGGGCGCGCAGCTCGTTGACCCGCGCGTCCTCCGTCGGCCCCTCCGCGCCGCAATTCCACGACCGGTTGTGGCTTTCGCCGTCGTTGTTGTCCTCGCCGTTGGCCTCGTTGTGCTTCGCGTTGTAGGACACCAGGTCCCGCAGCGTGAAGCCGTCGTGGCAGGTGACGAAGTTGATCGACGCGACGGGCCGGCGCCCGGTGTGCTCGTAGAGGTCGGCCGACCCGGACAGGCGGTAGGCGAACTCGTCGAGGGTCGCGGGCTCACCGCGCCAGAAGTCCCGCACCGTGTCGCGGTACTTTCCGTTCCACTCCGTCCACTGCGGCGGGAAGTTGCCCACCTGGTAGCCGCCCGGCCCGACGTCCCACGGTTCCGCGATGAGCTTGACCTGGCTGACCGTCGGATCCTGTTGCACGAGTTCGAAGAACGTCGCCAGCCGGTCCACATCGTAGAACTCCCGGGCCAGCGTCGAGGCCAGGTCGAAACGGAAGCCGTCTACGTGCATCTCGGTCACCCAGTAGCGCAGCGAGTCCATGATCAGCTGCAGCGTGTGCGGGTGCCCGACGTTGAGGCTGTTGCCGGTGCCGGTGTAGTCCATGTAGTAGCGCTTGTCGTCGTCGACCAGCCGGTAGTACGCGGCGTTGTCGATGCCGCGCATCGACAGGGTCGGTCCCAGGTGGTTGCCCTCGGCGGTGTGGTTGTAGACCACGTCGAGGATGACTTCGATTCCCGCCTCGTGCAGGTCGCGCACCATCGCCTTGAACTCCTGCACCTGCCCGCCCGGCGTGGTGGAGCTGGAGTACTTCGTGTCCGGCGCGAAGAAGCCGATCGTGTTGTAGCCCCAGTAGTTGTTCAGGCCCTTGTCGATCAGGGTGGAGTCGTTGGCGAAATGGTGCACCGGCATCAGCTCGACCGCGGTCACGCCGATGCCCTTGAGGTGCTCGACGATCACCGGGTGCGCCACCGCGGCGTAGGTCCCGCGGATCTGCTCGGGGATGTCCGGGTGAGTCTTCGTCAGCCCCTTGACATGCGCCTCGTAGATGACGGTGTCGGCGTACTCGCGGTCCGGCGGGCGGTCGTAGCCCCAGTCGAAGAACGGGCTGATCACCACCGACTTGGGCATGCTGGACGCGGAGTCGTCGTCGTTGCGGCTGTCGGGGTCGCCGAAGTTGTAGCTGAACAGCGACTGGTTCCAGTCGAAGGTGCCGTCGATGGCCTTCGAATACGGGTCCAGGAGCAGCTTGTTCGGGTTGCACCGCAGCCCCGCCCCGGGTTCGTACGGACCGTGCACGCGGTAGCCATAGCGCTGGCCAGGCTCGATCCCCGGCACGTAACCGTGCCAGACGAACGAGTCGACCTCGGGCAGCGTGATCCGCGCCTCGGCGTCGCCGTCTCCAGAATCGTCGAACAGGCACAACTCGACCCGCTCGGCCGCCTCGCTGAACACGGCGAAGTTGGTCCCCGCGCCGTCGTAGGTGGCGCCCAGCGGATAGGCCCTGCCCGGCCACAATTCGCCGGTCGGCGTGGGGGCGGGCGCTGCGGTGGTCATGGCGCACTTGATACCCTGGCGGTGCGGTGGTCAAACCACCGCGCGAACGGCCCTGGCGGACAACGCATTTGCGGGAGGTTACGGCTTGAGCACGACCTTCACGGCCCCATCCTGCTTTTTCTGGAATATCTCGTAGCCGTGCGCCGCCTCGGCGAGCGGCAGCACGTGGGTGGCAAAGCTGTCGACGCCGAGTGGGTCGTCGTCGGTGAGCAGCGGCATGATGTCATCGACCCACTTCTTGACGTTGGCCTGCCCCATCCGCAGCGTCACCTGTTTGTCGAAGAGAGTGAGCATCGGCAGCGGATCGGCCATCCCCCCGTAGACGCCGATCAGCGAGATCGTGCCGCCGCGCCGGACGGCGTCGATGGCGGAGTACAGCGCGTTGAGCCGGTCCACGCCCGCGGTTTGCATCAGGCGCTTGGCGACCGCATCCGGCAACACCCCGGTCACCTGCTGGGCCAGCCGGGCGGCCGTGGAGCCGTGCGCCTCCATCCCCACCGCGTCGATCACCGAGTCGGCGCCGCGCCCGTCGGTCAGGTCGCGAATCGCATCGCCCAGCGACGAGTCGAGCCGCCCCAGGTCGATGGTGTGGATGCCGCGCTGGGCGGCGCGGGCCAGGCGTTCGGCCACCAGGTCGACGGCGATGACGCGGCGGCCGAGATGATCGGCGATGCGCGCGGCCATGTCCCCGATGGGGCCCAGCCCGAGCACGGCCACCGTGCCGCCGTCCGGGATGTCGGCGTAGGCCACCGCCTGCCAGGCGGTCGGCAGCACGTCGGACAGGTAGACGAACCGCGAATCCGGGGGTCCCACAGGGACTTTGATGTGGGTGAACTGGGCCTGGGGCACCCGCAGCAACTCGGCTTGGCCGCCGGGGATTTCGCCGTAGAGCTCGGAGTAGCCGAACAGCGCCGCTCCCATGCCCTGGTCGCGCACCTGGGTGGTTTCGCATTGCGTGAAAAGCTGCTTGCCGCACATATAGCAGCTGCCGCAGGAGATTTGGAACGGGATGACGACGCGGTCGCCCACCTGCAGGTCGCCCGCCTCGTCGCCGACTTCGCGGACCACCCCCATGGGCTCGTGACCGAGGATGTCCCCCGGTTTCATGAACCGGCCGAGAATTTCGTAGAGGTGCAGGTCGGACCCGCAGATGTTGGTCGAGGTTATCTCGACGATGGCGTCGGTGGGCAGTTCGATCTTGGGGTCGGGCACCGATTCCACCCGCACGTCGCGTTTGCCCTGCCAAGTGACAGCTTTCATGAATGGCGGGCTACCCGGGTGGCGCCCGGCGAAACGTGCGGGCGCCGGTTGGGCGCTTGTCGGCGCGCTGGCACGCACGACATCGCCGGGGCCCGTGCCGCGGGCCGAGGCATGAAATAGGATGGCGTGCCAGGGTTTTGGGCGACAATCGGGGGGCCCGCCGAAGGACCACGGCTGGGGCGATGGTTACGAACGCTGCCAGATGCTCACCCATCGCGACGGCTTGAACCTCTGGTACGACTCGGCGGCGGCAGTCGTCGGCGCGCTGGCCTACGGCGCGGACGACGATTACGACCTCTGCGAGCGGCTCATCGCCGACCGCAGGGCGGCCCCGTCAGTTATGGCGGCACTTGATCGGATGTTCGTTCTCGATCAGCGCCCGGGCGACGTCGAACAGCTTGGTGTTGGATTTTTGCGACAGCCTTGCGAGCAGGTCGAACGCCTCCACGGCATCCAGGTTGAAGCGCTCCATGATGACACCCTTGGCCTGACCGATGATGTCGCGCGACGCCAGGGCGCTGCGGAACTGGTCGTGGCGCCGCATCATCGACCACGCCAGGGCGACATGCGTGGCGAAAATGCCGCCCACTTCGATGGATTCCTCGTTGAACGCGTAGGGATGGTGGCCAAAGAAGTTCAGCGCCGCGGTCGTATCGCGATCGACGAACAACTCGAACGACAGGATCGACCGAATCGGGGTGTTCGCCAGCGCATACTCCTGATAGCGCGGCCAACGCCGGTCGACGGCGAGGTCTTCGACGTGCATGACGTGGTGCTGCCACGCCGCCGCGACGCACGGCCCCTCCCCGTAATCGTTCTGGATCACGTCCAACACCATCGGGTAGCGATGCGTGGCGACCACGTTGGTGATCGCTTTGCCCTTCTCGGCCAGCGTGATCCCCGCGTATTCGGAGCCCGTCACGTGCTGGTTGCCGCTGTCAATGAGCTCGTGCAGGCCGGTCCTGGTATCTGTCCCGTGCCGGTCGAGGCCGGCGATCAGGTCGGCCAGCTGAGTGGCGATCGTGTTGTTGTTGTTATCGGGCATGGCATCACCCCCTCGGGAGCGTCGTGAGCGGCGCTGCCTGGCCCGACGCGACGACCAGGGGACGCATTCGGGTGCGTTCGACCCTTGCAGATACCTGCCTCACCGTGTCATCGTGACGCCGAGGGGCGACAAGGGGCTAGGCAGAAAACGAAATCCGTGATCCAGAAAACGAAATGGCCGGCCCGGGCGCGGGCCGCCTCGCGCGGCACGGACCCGAGCCTTCGGCGACGATGACGCACAAGGGCGAAATATGTTCGCGGCCAACGGTTTTCGTGAGGGCGGCAGGACCGTGGTTCCCAGCGCCGCCCCGAACGGATCGCCATATATCCCAGGGGCCCTCCACTGGGGTCGATGACCTCGATCGCCATCGTCGGCAGCGGCTGCACCGGATTTTCCCGCGCCCTGACTTCGCTGCACGACTGCGCTGTTTAACTTCGCCGAGTCTCGGGCAACCGGCAGTCGTGCCAAACGACTTCGACGACGACATGCTGGAGCAGTCCGAGAGCCTGGACTCCGACGAGGTCCGCAACGACGACGGTGACGCGGTGGTCGACCCGCCCGACAGGTGGATCAAGACCGACGACAACACGTCGCTCGACGAGAAGCTGGCGGCGGAGACCTCGGACGACCCCGGCGACGACGGGCCGTCGATGCAGGCGCACGACGCCGAGGCGGGCGGAGCCCTCGACGTGGTCGCCGACGACGACCTGGACGACATCGATCCCGAAGTGCACGGTCGCGAACGCGGCCAGATCGACGGGACACCGGAGGACGGCGAGTCGTTCTTCGACGTCGAGGAGTGACGGCCCCGCATAACGAAAGGCGCTGTGCCGCCTAGCCTTCCGCCGATTGCTGCGCGATCGCGTAGGCGAGCTGAAGAAAGTCGGCCCCGGCCAAAGCGGTGAAGCTGCCCGCGATCAGCCGGGTGAACCGGGGCGCGAAGACCAGCCCGATGACGAACGCGGTGGCCACCCACATGTCCAGGCAGAACGGGCAGGTCAACAGCTCCCCCAGGCTGTGCCGCAACTGGCTGTCCTCCCGGACCTCCTCCTTGACCTCCGCGGGGCCGCCGGTGCCCGCGTACTGGGTGAACGGCGCCCGCAGCGGGCTCGTCACCGCGTCCTTGGACAACGTCCGGGACAGCTTGTGGGTGCCCAGCGTCACCGTGACCAGGTCCTGCGCGCGCCAACGCGTCGGCAAGGTGCGCCCGGTGAGCGCCGCGAGCACCGTCGCCACGACCACCACGGCGCTGTAGATGCCCAAAACGGCCAGATACCCGCCCAGCGGCCGGGGATTGTCGCCGCGGTAGACGTCGGCCTCGCGGCTGGCGGCGCGGGCCACGTCGTCGGCGCCGGCCTGCACTTCTCTCATTGCGAATACTCCTTTGGGTCCTTCGGCCCGCTCACGGGCGGCTCCCGCAGGGCGGGGTACCCGTCGGCGGCTCGATCAACCGGCGCGGCCCGGTCCACGACCGGGCAGGCGATGCGCCGCTTCGAACAACAACGCATGCACGAAGGCCTGCGGCAGGTTCCCGCGCAGCTGACGCTGTTCGACGTCGAACTCCTCGGCGAACAACCCGGGCGGGCCGCAAGCCGTCCGGCTGCGCTCGAACCAGCGAACCGCCGCCAGGTCGTTGCCCTGCTGGTGGTCCGCCAGCGCCATCAGGAACCCGCACAACAGAAAGGCGCCCTCGTCGTCTCCGAGTGCCCGCTGGTCTGGACGGAACCGGTACACGAAGCCCTGGTCGGACAGCTCCGAGCGCACCGCCTCGAGGGTGGCGGCGGTGCGCGGGTCGTCCGCGGGGATCGCGCCCCGGATCGCGGGCAGCACCAGGGCCGCGTCGATCCGCGAATCCCCCGGCGCCCGTTGCCATCTCCCGGTCGGATGCAGGCAGTCGGCGTCGACGTCGGCGACCAGTTGATCGGCCAGGCGCTGCCACTCCGCGCCCAGCCGCGGCGGCGCCACCGCGCCGATGCCGCGCAGCCCCGCCGCACACGTCAGCCGGGAATGGGCCCAACGCCGGTCGTCGAGTTCCCAGATGCCGGCATCGGGTTCGCGCCAACGCTGTTCGATGCTGCGCACCAGCGTGTGGACGGCCTGCCAATGCATGCTGTCGAGACGGTCCAGCCGCGCCGCGGCCGCCAACAGCAGCAGGGCCTCGCCGTGCGCGTCGAGCTGGAACTGGTCCGACACCCAGTTGCCGGTCCGCGCCACGGCGCCGGGATACCCGGGCAGGTCGAGGTCGCGTTCGCGCGGCGGCGGATTCCCGTCGACCGAATACGCCGGCCGCAGCCCCGGACCGTCGGCGAGGACGCGCTCGCTGACGAAGCGGACGGCGTCGTCGAGCAGCGGGTAGCCGCCGGCGGCCGCCATCGCCTGCCCCGCGTAGCACTGGTCGCGGATCCAGCAGTACCGGTAGTCGTAGTTGCGGCCCTGTTCGGCGCGTTCCGGCAACGACGTCGTCGCGGCGGCAACCATCCCGCCGTCGGCGCTCGTCAAACCGCGCAGGACCGCGTACGCGACCTGGCTGTCGCGGTCGGCCAGGGTGTCGGTGATGGCCGGAACCGCTTGCGCCCACGCGTATTCGGTGGCTTGCCAGGCGTCCTCCGCCCGTGTCGGCGCCGAATCCAGTTCCCGGTCGGAGATTTCGAGAACCAGGTCGTGGTCACGCCCGGCAACGACCTCCAGCACCGCCTCCAGCGAGCCGTCGTCGCGAAGCTCGGCGTCATCGGCTCCGGTCCAACGGAATCGGCACGGCCCCGACCTGCCCATCCACACCCGGCCCCGATCGGTTTCGCCGCGCGAGACGTCCGACATATGGGCGCCGAAGTCCGCGCGGACATCGAGCGCGATGCGCATCCGGTGCCGCCCGTCGATAACGTGGATGCGGCGCAACAACACCGCGGTATGCGCGTCGGCGGGCAGGGCCAGGGCTTCGCGGCACTCGACGATCCCGCCGGTGCTGACCCAGCGGGAACGCCAGATCAACGACCGCGGCTCGTAGTATCCGCCCCACACGAAGCGCGGCAGATTGGGCGCGACGGCGTACACGCCGGCGCCACCGAGCAACGAATTGAAAACCGCGCCGTCGTGCCAGCGCGGCAGGCACATCCAGCAGTAGTCACCGCGCGGCCCGACGAGGACCCCGCGTTCGCCGTCCGCGAGCAGGGCGTATTGCCGCAACACATGCGGCGGAAAGTCTTCGGATAACAGTGCTCGGCTCCCGGGTCGACACGCAGGCGAGCGCCGATTGGCGCCCGCTGCCCCTGGGTACCCGATCCGCCATGGATCAGTCGCAGGCACCGCTGCTGGACGCGCTGGTCGACTACCACCGGAACAACCGCTACGGTTTCAGTCCGCCGGGGCACCGCCAGGGCGCCGGCGTCGACGAACGCGTCCTTGCCGTCCTGGGTAGGGACCCGTTCCGCAACGATCTGCTCGCCACAAACGGGCTCGACGACCGGATGTCCCGCGGGACGTTCCTGGCGCGCGCGGAGGAATTGATGGCCGACGCCGTCGGCGCTCAGCACGCCTTCTTCTCCACGTGCGGTAGCTCGCTGTCGGTGCGGGCCGCGATGATGGCCGTCGCGGGCGGGGCCGACGGCGGCCTGCTCGTCGCCCGCGACAGCCACAAGTCGATCGTGGCGGGCCTGATCTTCTCCGGCGTGCGGCCCAGGTGGATCACCCCGCGCTGGGACGTCGAACGGCACTTTTCCCATCCGCCGTCGCCGGAGCAGGTGGCCGCCGCGTGGGAGGAATACCCGGACGCGGCCGGGGCGCTGATCGTCAGCCCCGGCCCGTATGGCACCTGCGCCGACATCTCGGCCATCGCCGACGTCTGCCATCGGCGGGGCAAGCCGCTGATAGTCGACGAGGCCTGGGGCGCGCACCTTCCGTTCCACGAGGACCTGCCGACGTGGGCGATGGACGCCGGCGCCGACGTCTGCGTGGTCAGCGTCCACAAGATGGGCGCGGGGTTCGAGCAGGGCTCGGTGTTCCACCTGCAGGGGAATCTGGTTGACCCGCAACGGCTTTCGATGTGCGCCGATCTGCTGATGACGACCAGCCCGAACGTGATGATCTATGCCGCGCTGGACGGCTGGCGGCGCCAAATGGTCGAGCGCGGTCACGAGCTGCTCACCGCCGAGCTCGACCTCGCCAGCTACCTGCGGGCGCGGCTGGCCGAGATCGCGGACGTCGCGGTCCTCGAGGACGAGCTGCTGGGCACGGAGGCGTCCTGCGACCTGGACACCACACAGGTGCTGATGGATGTCTCCGGGACCGGCACGTCGGGATACCAGGCCGTGGACTGGCTGCGCGAGCACTGCAAGATCGACCTCGGCCTCAGCGACCACCGCCGGGTGCTGGCGACGATGTCGTTTGCCGACGACAAGCAAACGGCGGACCGTCTGGTGGCCGCGATGGCGCAGTGGCGCGAGGCGACCGAGGACTTCGACCGGGCGCCGCCGATACGCCTGCCCGCGCCCGAGGAACTGCAGCTTCAGACCGTGTGCCTGCCGCGTGACGCGTTTTTCGGCCCGACGGAAATGGTGCCCGCTTCGAAGGCCGCCGGTCGGGTCGCGGCCGAGCAGATCACCCCGTATCCGCCCGGCATCCCCGCGGTCGTGCCCGGTGAGCTTCTCAACGACGCCGTGATCGACTATCTGCGGTCCGGCGCCGAAGCCGGCATGACGCTGCCCGACCCGGCGGACCCGAGCGCACAGCGGTTCCGGGTGGTCGCCTGAGCGTTCTCAGGTCGCGTTCTTGTCGGATCTCTTCGCGGCCTTCCGCAAGGTGCGGTTGGTGGAACGCAGGTCGGTGTTGGTCGCGGACAGCGCGGCGTTGTCGTCTTCCAGGCTGAGGATGCGGGCGATGCCGGCAAGGTTGACCCCGGCGTCGACCAGCGCGCTGATGCGCTGCAACCGCGCCAGGTCGTCGGCGCTGTAGCGGCGGGTCCCGCCTTCGCTTCGGGCCGGGGTCAGCAGCCCGTAACGCTCGTACAGGCGCAGCGACTGCACGGCGACACCGGAAAGCTCGGCGGCCACCGAAATGCCGTAGACCCCGTGGTCGGGGGCCGGGGTGTCACCGGCGTTGTTGGCCATTGACGTCTCCTGAACGGCATCTCCTGAACTGGTTCGCACAGAAAAACTATTTACCACACTTGCACTGAAGTGTCGATAGTGCTATATAAAATCTATGTTGTAAGACATAGGGAATATCGGCTTCACAACCAGAGATTGGAGTGAGAGGTGACCATGCTGATGCGTACCGACCCGTTCCGCGACCTGGACCGCTTCGCTCAGCAAGTACTCGGCACGGCAGCCCGGCCCGCGGTGATGCCGATGGATGCCTGGCGCGAGGGCGAGGAATTCGTCGTCGAGTTCGACCTGCCCGGCATCAACCCCGACTCGCTCGACATCGACATCGAGCGCAACGTGGTGACCGTGCGCGCCGAGCGTCCGGCCGTGGACCCCAACCGCGAAATGCTGGCCGCCGAGCGGTCGCGCGGGGTGTTCAGCCGCCAGCTCGTCCTCGGGGAAAACCTCGACACCGACCGGATCCAGGCGGCCTACAACGAGGGCGTCCTGAGCCTGCGCATCCCGGTGGCCGAGAAGGCCAAGCCGCGCAAGATCTCCGTCGCCCGCGGCAACGGACACAAGGCGATCAACGAGAGTGCCGGAGACCGGGAGGTGGTAGACGCCTGATTCGCCGATGAGCGGGCGGTGCGGCGCCGTCGACGCCGGACTCGGAATCGTGCCGACATCCGCGGCCGCCGCTCCCACCCCTAGACCGCCGCTGATATTGGTTTTTACAAGCGGGCTTGTGGCAAGACATTGAAGCCAGTCCTCGGCGTTCAGCAGCTAGCGCCGGTTTAGCCGCTTCGCGAAGTCTTGTATCGACCCCGTTTCGTCGGGGTTGCTTGTGTGCGCATGACGGTGGTCGGCCTTGCCCGATGGACTGAATCCGAGGAAGAGTCAACGATGGATTGGAACCTCAAAGGCCAATCGGCCGATCTGGGACAGGCCTTGGCCGGCGGCGTCCCGCCACAGGTGGGCTGGTTCCGGTTCTACTTCGCCGATCAGCGGTGGGAATGGTCGGAACAGGTGCAGCGAATGCACGGGTATCGGCCGGGCAGCGTCACCCCGACAACCGATCTGGTGCTGTCACATAAGCACCCCGAGGACCGCGGGCAGGTCGCGGCCACGATCGATCAAATCCTGAACACCCGCAAGGCGTTCAGCACCCGCCATCGGATCATCGACACCGGCGGAGACGTACACCACGTCGTCGTGGTCGGTGACCAGCTTTACGACGAGCACGGCGAGGTGATCGGAACACACGGGTTCTACGTCGACGTCTCCCCGCTGCCCGACCGGGAGCGTGAGGACCTCGTCACCGCCAAGCTGGCCCAGATCACCGAGCAGCGCGCCGGAATCGAGCAGGCCAAGGGCATGCTGATGCTGATTTACGGCATCAGCGACGACGCCGCGTTCGACCTGCTCAAGTGGCTATCCCAGGAGACCAACGTCAAGCTCCGGCTGCTGGCCGAACAGATCACCGAAGACTTCCGCGGCATCGGCCCGACGCTCACCTCGCAGTCGGAGTTCGACCACTTACTGTTGACCGCGCATTCGCGCGTCGACCCCGCCGACAAGCAGCCCGTCGACCAGGGGTAGGACGTGGCGCTTGGCTTCGGCTCAGAGCTCATCGGAGAAGTCGGCCGTCAGCCAGCGGTCGGGCCGGATGGTAAACAGCACGCTGTCCTGACCCTCCATGCTGCGGACGAACTGGCGCCCGCCTTCCTCGCCGAGGTAACGGATCGCGATGGCTTCGCGTACCTCGGCCGGGGCCGGCGTGGTGGTGTCGACGACGGTGCCCTCGACGACCACGTATTGATACGGAAGCTCCTCGCGTTGGGCGACCAGCGTCACCGCACCGGCCCGCTCGATGAGCTTGGCCTTGCGGGTCCCCGGGCCGGTGTTGATCCGGATGTCGCCGCCAGGGGTGTAGTCGTACCAGATCGGGACGCTGGCCGGCGGCCGGCCGTCGTCCGCGTCTACGGACAACACGCCAACATGCTTCGCCGCGAGGAACGCCTGGCGCTGAGCCTCGGTCAAAGGGTTCATGGCTCGCAGAACGCACAGGCGATGCGGGGCTATTCCCGGGCGCGGCCCCATTCCGGTTTTCCGGGTCGTCTCGGTGACGGCGTCATCGCGTCGAACGGGACGGCATCGGATAAGCGACTATTCCTGCGCCGCCGGGCTTTTTGTCGATACATGTGGGCGTCCGCATCACGAAGGAGCTGCTCGATGTCTTCGGTCGGACCCCAGGTGCAGCCGACCGACGCGCTCAGAGTCAGCTGTGTCGCCGGGGTGTCGTAACCCCCCGTGAGCGCGCGGCGAAGCCGTTTCGCCAGCTCGGCAACGTGCTGCTCCGTTTCGGCGTTGGTGGACAAGACAACGAATTCGTCGCCGCCCAAGCGATAGACCGAGTCGGGTGCAACCGCGATCTGTGTGATGCGCCGAGCCACCTGGATCAGGACCGCGTCACCGACGCCGTGTCCATGAGCGTCGTTGATTCTCTTGAACCCGTCGAGGTCGATGAACACGATGCCGACCGAACCCGCGGGCTCGGCGACCCGCCGGTTCTGGATGCAGTCGAAGAACGCCTCTCGATTGCCCAGTCCCGTGAGCGCGTCCGTCACTGCCCGCCGCGCGAGTTCGGCTTCGGCCCGCTTGCGCGCACTGATGTCGACGAACTGCCCAATGACGAGGTCGTCGGAGCCGTGCACGCCCGGCACCATCACCGCGTTGCGTTGTACCCAGATCGTCGTCCCGTCGCGATGGACAAGTCGAAGTTCCGAGGTGACGGGTGACTGCGAACCGTTCTTCAACTTGTCGAAGTCTGCCGCTGCGGTCGCGACGTCGGCCGGGTGGACGAAATTGCGGAGGTCGACGCCGATCAACTCATCGGCGCTGTAGCCGAACATCGCGCACAACGCCGGGTTGACGTAGCGCGCACGGATGGACATGTCCACGATCGCTTGGCCGACAGGCGCGTTGTCCATGCTGATCTGCAACAGCCGAACGGCGTCGTCGCGGGCTTGTTCGGCCTCGACACGCGCTTCGGCATCGGCGACCTGAACATAAACATAAAAGCCGCTCACCTCACCCTCGACGATGTCGGGGATGCAGGTCGCCTCGCCGTGCCTGCTTCTGCCGTGCCAATCGGTCAATGTGCTCCCGAACACCTGCTTGCCACCGGCGAGCACCCCGTCAACGTGAGCGCGGCTGAGCTCGTACAGATTGTCGCCGAGGACCTCACGGAAATGACGCCCACGGACCTCGGCGGCTGTCGTCCCGAAAAAATCGATGAAGGCCCGGTTTACGACAACGTTGCGCAGCTCGCGATCCCAATAGCTGACCATGGCCGGAATGTTGTCCAGCAGCAGCCGCAACCGGCGCGCGTCACCGATCGCCATTGATGCCTCAGCGACAATCCGTCATTGAACCGGACCGGCCGTAGCGACGTCAGCGGCGTGGGCGGTCATTTCGTCGAAGCGCCGGTTGGTGACCCGCAGCCCGAGCATGACGGGCATCATGCGCACCTCTCAATCCAACCACGCGAACCCTGCTGGTGATGTGAGACTAAAACATCGGGTCGCCGGGCGAAGTCGAAAAGTCCTCAAGTCGGGAACCGCTCGCAACCCCACCGCGACGCGTCGGGCATGAAAATGGCCCCCGGAGACGTCTCCGGGAGCCATTTCCGCTGGTAGCGGGGACAGGATTCGAACCTGCGACCTCTGGGTTATGAGCCCAGCGAGCTACCGAGCTGCTCCACCCCGCGTCGGTAAATGCCAGGTTACCGAACGCCTGCAAGGCCGCCAAATCGCGGGCTGAGCAGCGCCTACACCCGGCAGGCGAATCAGTGCGAAGGCGGGTTCAGCCCGTAGCGCTGGCGGATGTCGTCCATCCAGTCCGGCGACCCATAGGTCAGCCCGTATTTGTCGGCGAGCTCCCCGAACTCGGGCAGCTCGTGCAGGACCCTGGCGACCGGATCATTTGCATGCTCGACCAGCAGTTCACCCAGCTCGCGGAAGTAGTTCTCGAAGCCGCCCGGTGTGATGATCTCGACGATGCGACCAGGCTCGCTGCCGGCGTTCCACATGGCGTGCATCTGCCCCCGCGGCTTGGTGATGTAGCCGCCGGGACCGAGGACGACTTCACTGTCGTCAGAACGGAACCCGATCTCGCCTGCCAACACAATCGAATGCTCGTCCTCGCGGGTGTGCCGGTGCGCCGCGGTGAGTAGGCCGACCTCAAACGGATGCTCGACGATTGACACCTCGCCCCCGTTGGTGCGGCTGGATAGCTTGAACACCGCGCCAAAGCCAGGCAGGGCAACGTAATCCCCTTCTCCTGGCTGCACGACCGTGACTCCGGGCTGAGTCATCTGACATACCTCCTCGTGTAATCGGCCGGAATCCCGTGGCGCTCAAGCTGTGCCGATTTCGGACTTGAGCAGCCATGCCTGCTTTTCCAGGTCGTCGATGATGGCGTGCAGCAAGTCGGCGGTCGAGGGATCGGCGGCGTCGACCTCGTCGTGAACACTGCGCATGGTGCCCACGACGGCGAAGATCCGGTTGGTGATCATCTGGACCGCTTCGGTGACGTTGAGTAGACCCGGGGCTATGGCGGGAACGCTTGTCGTTGCGACGAAGGTGTCCGACCGCCCGTCAGGTACCGCGTCCAAGGCGCGCATCCGTTCGGCGATCGTGTCACTGGCTTCGCGCGCGGTATCGACGATGCTGTCGAGCTGCAGATGCAGATCGCGGAAATTTGTGCCGACGACGTTCCAGTGCGCTTGCTTGCCTTGCAGGTGCAATTCGATCAAGTCGACCAGCACGGCTTGCAGGTTCGCAAACAGGTTGGCCGGAGCGACAAATGGCCGGACCTCGTCGACGTCACGACGGTTGACGGACAGCGATGTTGTCATGGCAGATCCCTTCGGTCAGTCGGTTGGGGTTTGGGCTGCTGAGGCGAGCGCATCGAGGATGGTGGGTATCTTGGCGATGATTACCTCGTCGCACACGGGAGGGGTGTCGGCAAACCGCGTCGCCGCGCGGGGCACCGACAAAGCGACTGAGTCGAGCACGGTCGCGCCGGCGATACGCGCCGCCTTGCGGGCGTCTTCGTGCGCCCATGCGCCGCCGTATCTTCCGCCGGAGGTACCGATGACAACGACAGGCTTGTTGTCGATTACTGCGCTGTGGTACGGCCTTGACAACCAGTCGACAGCGTTCTTGAGTGCGGCGGGGACGGTGCCGTTGTATTCCGGCGTGACCATCAGCAGAGCGTCCACGGAATCCACGGCGGCGCGCAGCGCGCCGGCCGCAGGCGGTACGGCCTGAGGCTGGTCGAGGTCTTCGTTGTAGTAGGGCACGTCGGCTAGGCCCTCATAAATTTCGACCTCGATGCTTTCCGGTGCGAGTTTGACGGCCGCCTCGGCTAGCTGGCGGTTATGGGAACCGGCTCGCAGGCTTCCCACCATTGCCAGGATTCGAGTGCTCATTAAGAATCCTTCCATTTACCAATGAATCAGAGCTTGCGGCGAGTCAGCGTGTGGCCGCAACCGACGATGGGACATCTTTCCCACAGCTAGCGACAACGGAGCTACACCGACCGCCCATAAGAATCGACTTGGCCGGATCGTCACGCGGTCAACATCGATGACTTGATGCCGACCGCTGCGTTTTCTTCCGGTGTTGCCACTCGGTATCCATAACGTTCCGCGATCTCGGCGAAGCGAGCCACCTCTACGGCAGTCGGTGGCGGGGAACCGACCGGCCGGCCAACCTCACGAAAGAAGGCACCCCGGTGTGGTGTCGTGATGACGAGGGCGACGGCGGGCTCTTCGGAGACATTGCGTAGGGCGTGCATAGCATCACTCGGCACCCGGATGTAATCACCGGCGTGGGCGTCGCGCCATTCGATGTCGTCGTTGTCCTCCACCAGGACGTGGCAACTGCCGGCGAGAATGTACAAATCTCCAAAGTGCCTTGTGGCTGTGCAGCGGCATTGTGACCCGTGCGGGCATGACTAAGCGCACAACGCAAAGCTGCTCTTCGTCAGGGGGTGTCATGAAGTCGACAATGGGCCCGAAGAGGTCCAGCCCTTCGTTATTGCCTGGTGAGGCCATGGTTATCTGTTACCTTTCATCGACGCGTTCTGAAATACCCGCTGCAGCCATTCTGCGGACGGTGGAACCGTTTAGCGGAACAGCTGTTTCAGGGAATGACCGCGCGCATGACGCACATCTGTTCCTCGTCCTCCGGTGTCAGGGCATCGTTCCCTTCTCTTGTTTGCCGACTATTGCGGTTGCTCAATTTGGTTGACCAGCTGACGATTTCGGCCACGAGCCATGCCTACCTTCGGGATGCGGCGACGTATGTGCAGGCGGACACGCACTGATTGGCCGTCGAGCATCTGCAGCACTCAGAAGAATTGCTGCGCTGCAAGGCTATTCGGCCCCACCTATTCGGGCCAACTGCTGCCGAGAATGAGGTCGACCATGTTCCCACGCTCGAATGTCTGGTCGAAGTGCGCCAGCACATCGGCGTTCATCGTGCCGAAAGTGGTTTCCGGACGATGCTTCATGCCGTCGTTGAAGGCCGCCAGGATGCGCCGCTTGAAACCC
Organism: Mycobacterium sp. 663a-19; assembly: GCF_035616495.1. Lineage (NCBI taxonomy): Bacteria > Bacillati > Actinomycetota > Actinomycetes > Mycobacteriales > Mycobacteriaceae > Mycobacterium > Mycobacterium sp. 663a-19. Next base: position 179,019 of record NZ_JAPJAV010000006.1, read on the forward strand.
GGTCGTGGATGGGCGGCAGTCACGGCGTCAATATCTTTACGGGACAAGGCCTCCCGGCCGATGCCCAGCACGTCGGTTTGGACACCCGCGGTGACCAAGGCGACTTCGGGCGCGAGGAACTCGGGTATCCCGGGCGTGGTGTGCAAGGCGATGCCCAGCCACACCTTGTCGGCGTCGGCCTTGTCGACGCCGTGCTGCAGCAGGAACTCTCGCGCCGCGTTCGCGCCGTCGACCTCGAAACGCAGGCTGGAGGTGCGATACCGCCGAGTGAGGCCGAGGTCGTGGAACATGGCCCCGGCGTACAACAGCTCCAAGTCTGGTTGCAGTCCGCGGCGGTGGCCCTGTAGTGCACCGAACAGGAATACCCGACGCGAATGGTGGAAGAGCAGATCGTCTTCGGCTCCGCGGATGAAGTCGGTGATCGCGCGCACCAGCGCTGTGTCGGGTACGACGATGTCGGCAATGGTCTCCGGCGACTGGACGGCCATGATCGTTCCTCCTTGTCTTGGACCATCATGCGTTGCCACACCGCTATCCACCGGCACCGTTGCAGCCGTCGTTCCCACAGATTGCGACACAATGAGTCCGTGACTGAAGTCGGTGCGCGATCGCGGGTGATGGTGGTTGTCGTCTTCGACGACGTCGCGATGCTGGACGTTGCGGGAGTGGGTGAGGTCTTCGCGGAAGCCAACCGCTTCGGCGCCCACTACGAACTGAAGATCGCGTCGGTGGACGGGCGCGACGTCACGACCTCGATCGGGACGCGGTTGGGCGTCACGGACGCCGTCACCTCGATCGAGTCGGCCGACACGGTCCTGGTCGCCGGCAGCGACAGCCTGCCCCGGCGGGCGATCGACCCCGGGCTCGTCGAGGCGATCAAGTCGGTCGCGGGCCGCACCCGGCGGCTCGCCTCGATTTGCACGGGCTCGTTCGTCCTGGCGCAGGCCGGCCTCCTCGACGGCCGGCGCGCCACCACGCACTGGCATGACGTCCGGTTGTTCGCCCGCGCCTTCCCGGGCGTCACCGTCGAACCGGACGCGATCTTCGTCCGCGACGGCGATGTCTTCACCTCGGCCGGGGTGTCGTCGGGCATCGACCTGGCGCTGGCGCTGGTCGAAATGGATTACGGCACCGACCTCGTCCGCGCGGTGGCCCGGTGGCTGGTCGTCTACCTCAAGCGCGCGGGCGGCCAATCGCAGTTCTCGGTGCTGGTCGAGGCCGACCCGCCGCCGCAGTCGCCGCTGCGCAAGGCCACCGATGCGATCTCCGCCGACCCCGCGGCGAACCACAGCGTCAACAGCCTTGCCGCGCGCGCGTCCATGAGCACGCGGCAGCTGACGCGGTTGTTCCAGTCCGAGCTCGGGACGACACCCGCCCGCTACGTGGAAATGGTGCGCATCGACGCCGCCCGCGCCGCGCTCGACGCCGGCCGTAGCGTCGCCGACGCCGCGCGCATGGCGGGGTTTGGCAGCACCGAGAGCCTCCGGCGCGTGTTCATCGACCGCCTCGGCGTCTCGCCGAAGGCCTACCGGGACCGATTCCGCACGGCGTCCCGCGGCTGAGATCCGCGAGCGTGCGCAGAATGCCATCCGCGCCGGCGTGCCGGTGTACAGACACGCACGCTCGCGGGGCGAAGCTCGCCGGGGGCGAGTTACTTGGTGCTGTTGTATTTGTTGATGGCGTCGTCGAGCCGCTGCAGCGCCGCGCCGTAGGCGGCGAAATCGCCCTTCTTCTGCGCATCGCGCGCCGCGCCGATCGCCGCCTGGATGTCCTGCAGGGCAGCGGCTTTGGCCGGCGACAACGTCACCGAGCCGTCCGGGGAGGGCGGCACCGCGGCGGGCGCCGGTGGCGCCGCAACGGGCGGTGTGCCGGCCGGCGCCGGCGGGCTCGCGGGCGGGTTCGCGGGGGCGCCGGCCTCGGTCGGCTGGATCCCGGTGGCGGCGGCGCCCGCTCCGGGGCCGAACAACCCCGTCAGGGCGTCGCCGACGGTCGGCCCGTATCCGATCTTGTCGTTGTACATCATCGCCACGCGGATCAGCCGCGGATACGACGACGCGGCGTCGCTGGCCCCCGGGGAGGCGTACACGGGTTCGACGTACAGCAGCCCGCCCTGGCCAACCGGGAGGGTGAGCAGATTGCCCCAGCGGATCCGGTTCTGGTTGTCGCGCCCGATCACCCCGAGGTCCTGGGACACCGCCGGGTCGGTGGTGATCGCGTTGTTGGCCAGCTTGGGGCCGTTAACCTGGCCCGGGATGGTCAGCACCGTGATCTTGCCGTACGTCGCGGGGTCGGAGCTGGCGCTGATGTAGGCGGCCAGGTAGTCGCGCTTGAACCGGTTCATCGCGCTGATCAGCTGGTAGGAGGACGAATTGTCGTTCTTGCCAATGTTTTTCGCCACGATGTAGTACGGCGGCTGATAACTGCTGGCGGTCGGATTCGGATCCAGCGGCACGTCCCAGAAGTCCGACGTGGAGAAGAACGTCACGGGGTCGTTGACGTGATACTTGGCCAGCAGCATCCGCTGCACCTTGAACAGGTCCTCGGGATAACGCAGGTGTTCGGCGAGCTCGGGGGTGATGTCGCTCTTGGGCTTGACCGTGCCCGGGAACACCCGCATCCACGCCTTCAGCACCGGGTCCTGCTCGTCCTGCGCGTACAGCGTCACGGTGCCGTCGTAGGCATCCACCGTGGCCTTCACCGAATTTCGGATGTAGGACACCTGCTTTTCGGGCGCCAGCCGGTTGAACGCCACCTCGGTGGAGTCGGCCGTCGCCGCCGACAGCGAGGTGAGCTCGGAGTACGGGTAGTTGTCCAACGTGGTGTAGCCGTCGATGATCCACACCAGCCGCTTGTTGACGATCGCGGGGTACACGGCGCTGTCCGTCGTCAGCCAGGGCGCCACCGCCTCCACCCGCTGCGCCGGATCCCGGTTGAATAGGATCTTGCTGTTGGAGCCGATCACGTTGGAGAACAAGAAGTTTCGCTCGGCGAACTTGGCGGCGAACACGCTGCGGGAGATCCAGCTGCCGATGGGCACTCCCCCGAGCCCGGAATAGGTGTAGTTCTTGGTTTCGGTGCTGGTCTCGTAGTCGTATTCGCGGTCGTTGCCGTTGCGCCCGACGATCGCGTAGTCGGCCGACGTGTTGGAGATGACGGGGCCGAAGTAGATGCGCGGCTGGTCCAGCGGGGCCGGCCCGTCGGACACGACGCTGCCGTTGGCGCCGACGACGTTGACGAGGAACTCCGGGTAACCACCGTTCTGGTTGGGGTCGTTGGCGATCCCGCGCACGGTGTTCGCCGGCGACGCGATGAACCCGTTGCCGTGGGTGTAGACGGTGTGCCGGTTGATCCAGTCCCGCTGGTTGTCGATCAGCCGGTCCGGGTTGAGCTCCCGGGCGGCGACGACGTAGTCGCGCAGCGCGCCGTTGCGGTCGAGGTAGCGGTCGATGGACAGCTGGTCCGGGAAGTAGAAGAAGTTCTTACCCTGCTGGAACTGGGTGAACGCCGGGCTGACGATGGTCGGGTCGAGCAGTCGGATGTTCGAGGTGGTCGCGCGATCGGACGCGACCTGCTGGGCGGTGGCCTGCCCGTCGCCGGTGTAGTTGCGGTAGGACACCACGTCGGACGTCAGCCCGTACGCCTGCCGGGTCGCGGCGATGCTTCGGCTGATGTATTCGCTTTCCTTTTGCGCGGCATTGGGTCGCACGCTGATCTGCTCGACGATCAGCGGCCAGCCGGCGCCCACGATCAGCGACGACAGCAGCAGCAAAACCAGCCCGATCGCCGGGATCCGCAAGTCCCGCAACGTGATCGCGGAAAAGACCGCGGCGGCGCAGATCAACGCGATCGCCATCAGGATCAGCTTGGCCGGCAGCACCGCGTTGATGTCGGTGTACCCGGCCCCGGTGAACGGCTTGCCGCCGCGCGTGTGCGACAGCAGTTCATAGCGATCCAGCCAGTAGGCGACCGCCTTGAGCAGCACCAGCGCGCCGACCAGGGTGACCAGCTGGATGCGCGCCGATCGGCTCAGGGCGCCGGTGCGCCCGGACAGCCGGATGCCGCCAAAGATGTAGTGCGCCAACAGGTTCGCCACCAAGGCCAGGAACACGGCCACGAACATGTAGCTGAGCAGCAGCCGGTAGAACGGCAGGTCGAACGCGTAGAAGCCGAGGTCCTTGCCGAACTGCGGATCCCTGACGCCGAAGTTGCCGCCGTGCAGGAACAGCTGGATGCGCACCCAGTAGCTCTGCGCGATGATGCCGGCCAGCAGGCCGATCGCCGCCGGGATCCCGATGCCCACCAGTCGCAGCCGCGACATGACGACGGTGCGGTAGCGCGCCACCGGATCGTTGTCGTTGCTCGGGACGAAGACCGGGCGGGTGCGGTAGGCCACCGCCAGCCCGGCGAACACGATGCCGCCGACCAGCAGGCCGGCGACCAGGAACACCACGATGCGCGTCACCAGCACGGTGGTGAACACCGAGCGGTAGCCCAACTCGCCGAACCACAGCCAGTCGACGTAGGCGTCGATCAGTCGCGGGCCCGCGAGCAGCAAAACGATCACACCCAGTGCGATCAAAATCAGGATCCGGCTGCGCCGGGTCAGCTTCGGCATTCTCGCGGTGGGCCGCATCCCCACTGGCAACGCTCCCTGATCGATGTGGCGCCTCGATGTGGCGACGATGACAACTCTACGCATGGCACGGCAGGCCATCCGCGGCTCGCCTAGCAGGTGGGCGGCTGGCCCCCGGACGTGATCGCGTGCAGCGCGTCGACCGCCTCGGTGAGCGTCTCGACCTTGACCAAGCGCATCCCGGACGGGTTGTCCGACTTCGCCTCGTAGCAGTTCTTCGCGGGCACCAGGAACACGGTGGCGCCCGCGGCGTGGGCGGACACCATCTTGTGCGTGATGCCGCCGATCTGGCCCACCTTGCCGTCGGCGGAGATCGTTCCCGTCCCGGCGACGAACGTCGACCCGGTCAGGTCGCCGGTGGTGAGCTTGTCGACGACCGCCAGGCTGAACATCAGCCCCGCGGAAGGCCCGCCCACGTTGGCGAGGTTGAAATCGACCACGAACGGCGCCCACGGCGCGTCGAGCACCGCGACGCCCAAAAAGCCGTAGTCGCGGTCCTTGTTGGTGCCCAGCGTGATCTGCGCCACGCCCGGCGGCTCGTTCTTGCGGCGGAAGTCGATCGTCACCACCTGGCCGGGCTTGGTGTTCTTCAGCAATCCGGTGAACTGCTCGACGTTGACGACCGGGGTGTTGTTGACCGCGTCGATGGCATCGCCGGACTTCAGCTTGCCCGCCGACGGCCCGGGATCGTTGACGGTCGCGACGGTGACCGCGGGCGGGTACTTCAGGTACCCCAGCGCCGCGTATTCGGCGCTGTCCTCGGACTGCTTGAAGTCGGCGTTGTTGGCCTTGTCCACGTCCTCCCGCGACTTGCCCGGCGGGTAGACGAGATCGCGCGGAACCAGCTGTTCCTGGCCCGACAGCCACAGCGTCAGGGCCTCGCCCAGGGTCAGGCCGTCGCGCTGGGACACCGTCGTCATGTTCAGGTGCCCGGTCGTGGGGTGGGTCAGCGCGCCCTGGATGGCGACCACCTGCTTGCCGTCGACCTCACCGAGCGTGTCGAAGGTCGGCCCGGGGCCCAGCGACACAAACGGCACCGTCACGACCGCGAGCAACACGCCGAAGACCACGATCGGCACCAGCGCGACCGCCAAGGTCAGAATCCGCCTGTTCACGCCGCTACCCTAGCGGGGCGCCGCGGTGGCTCGTTTCAGCTGTCAGCGAGACCACTGAGCGCGCTTTCTGTTCCACCGGTGAGTACCGTTGAGGTTATGGCTGACCTGCCTTTCGGCTTCTCCTCCGGGGACGACCCGGACCGGGACAAGCGCGGGAAGAACGACCCCGAGTCGGGCTCGGGTGCGTCCGATCCCCTGGGCGCCTTCGGCATGAGCGGCGATTTCAACATCGGTGACCTGGGCCAGATCTTCACCCAACTGGGTCAGATGTTCAGCAGCGCCGGCACCATGACGCAGGGCGGCCAGGCGGCGGGACCGGTCAACTACGAGCTGGCCCGGCGCGTGGCCACCAGCTCGATCGGGTTCGTCGCGCCCATCCCGGACACGACGAGCTCGGCGATCGCCGACGCGGTGCACCTGGCCGACACCTGGCTGGACGGCGTCACGGCGTTGCCCGCCGGCGCCACCAGGGCGGTGGGCTGGACACCCAGCGACTGGGTGGACAACACGCTGGAGACCTGGAAGCGGCTCTGTGACCCGATGGCCCAACAGATCTCGACGGTGTGGGCGTCCTCGCTGCCCGAGGAGGCCAAGAGCATGGCCGGCCCGTTGCTGGCGATGATGTCGCAGATGGGCGGCATGGCGTTCGGCTCGCAGCTGGGCCAGGCCCTCGGCCGGCTGTCCCGCGAGGTGCTGACCTCGACCGACATCGGCCTGCCGCTGGGGCCCAACGGGGTCGCCGCGATACTGCCCGAGGCGGTGGAATCGTTCGCCGCCGGTCTCGAGCAGCCGCGCAGCGAGATCCTGACCTATCTGGCCGCCCGCGAGGCCGCGCACCACCGGCTGTTCGGCCACGTGCCGTGGCTGTCCGCCCAACTGCTGGGCGCCGTGGAGGCCTACGCGATGGGCATGAAGATCGACATGACCGGGATCGAGGAGCTCGCCCGCGACTTCAACCCGGCGTCGCTGTCGGACCCGGAGGCCATCGAAAACCTGCTCGGGCAGGGCGTTTTCGAGCCCAAGGCGACGCCGGCGCAGACCCAGGCGCTGGAACGGCTCGAGACGCTGCTGGCGCTGATCGAGGGCTGGGTGCATGTCGTGGTGACCGCGGCCCTGGGCGACCGGATTCCCGGCGCGGCCGCGCTCGCCGAGACGCTGCGCCGCCGCCGGGCCAGCGGCGGGCCGGCCGAGCAGACGTTCGCGACGCTGGTGGGCCTGGAGCTGCGGCCCCGCAAGCTGCGCGAGGCCGCCGACTTGTGGGAGCGGCTGACGCAGGCCGCCGGCATGGACGCCCGCGACGGCGTGTGGCAACACCCCGACCTGTTGCCCAGCGGGGACGACCTCGACGACCCGGCCGCGTTCATCGACCGCGTCATCGGCGGCGACACCAGCGGCATCGACGAGGCGATCGCCAGGCTCGAGAAGGACGGCGGCGAAGACCCCGGCCCTGTGGATAACTGAGCGGGGCGTTCGCCCCGGCCGTGGCACAGTCTGGACTCATGCCCCGGGCCGCGCCCTCCCTGTACGCGTTGGACCCGGCGATGCCGGTGCTGCTGCGGCCGGACGGCGCCGTCCAGGTGGGCTGGGATCCGCGCCGGGCCGTGCTGATCCGTCCCCCGCGCGGCCTGGCCGCGGCGGAGCTGGCCGCGCTGCTGCGGTCCATGCGATCACCCCTGCCGATCACCGAGTTGCAGCGGCAGGCCGCCGACCGCGGGCTGACGGACGCCGACGGCCTGACCAACCTGGTCGCGCAATTGGTCGGCGCGGGCGTCGCCACCCGCGGCCGCCGGCAGTCGGGCGGCCGGGCCGCCTCCATTCGCGTGCATGGTCGCGGGCCGCTGTCGGACCTGCTCGTGGAGGCGCTGCGCTGCTCGGGGGCCCGGATCGCGCACAGCAGCCAGCCGCACGCGACGGTGTCGCCGACCGCCGTGGACCTGGTGGTGTTGTCGGACTACCTGATCGCCGACCCGCGGATGGTGCGCGACCTGCACGGTCAGGGCATTCCACACCTGGCGGTTCGGGTGCGCGACGGCACCGGCCTGGTGGGGCCGCTGGTCATCCCCGGCGTGACCAGCTGCCTGGGCTGCGCGGATTTGCATCGTCGCGACCGAGACGCGGCGTGGCCGGCGATCGCCGCGCAGCTGCGCGAGACCGTCGGCGTGGCGGACCGGGCCACGCTGCTGGCGACCGCGGCGCTGGCGCTGAGCCAGGTGAACCGGGTCATCGCGGCCGTGCGCGGGCCGGCGGCGGCACCGGATTCGGGGCCGCCGCAGGCGCTGAACGCGACGCTCGAGTTCGATGTCCACGCCGGCGCGATCGTCGCGCGCCGGTGGAGCAGGCACCCGTTGTGCTCGTGCTGACGTCACAACAGGCCGGCCGTTGTTACCCAGATCAACACCGCAAGCCGTTGACCGTCATGGATGATGGGGGTGTGTCAGACATCAAACGCGGCCGTGCTGCGCGCAACGCGAAGCTGGCCAGCATTCCGGTCGGCTTCGCCGGCCGGGCGGCGCTGGGGTTCGGTAAACGGCTGACCGGCAAGTCGAAAGACGAGGTCCAGGCCGAGCTGATGGAAAAGGCCGCCCACCAATTGTTCACCGTGCTGGGCGAGCTCAAGGGCGGGGCGATGAAGGTGGGTCAGGCCCTGTCGGTGCTGGAGGCCGCGATCCCGGAGGAGTACGGCGAGCCGTACCGCGAGGCGTTGACCAAGTTGCAGAAGGACGCCCCGCCGCTGCCGGCCGCCAAGGTGCACCGGGTGCTCGACGCGCAGCTGGGCACCAAGTGGCGAGACCGGTTCAGCTCTTTCGACGACACCCCGGTGGCCTCGGCCAGCATCGGCCAGGTGCACCGGGCGGTGTGGTCCGACGGCCGCGACGTGGCCGTCAAGATCCAGTACCCGGGCGCCGACGAGGCGCTGCGGGCCGACCTCAAGACGATGCAGCGGATGGTCGGGGTGGTCAAACAGCTCGCGCCCGGCGCCGACGTCCAAGGCGTGGTCGACGAGCTGATCGAGCGCACCGAGATGGAACTCGACTACCGGCTCGAGGCCGACAACCAGCGCGCGTTCGCCAAGGCGTACCAGAACCACCCGCACTTCGCGATCCCACACGTGGTGGCCAGCGCCCCCAAGGTGGTGGTCCAGGAGTGGATGGAGGGGGTGCCGATGGCCGAGATCATCCGGCACGGAACCCCCGAACAGCGCGACCTGATCGGCACCCGGCTGCTCGAGCTCACCTTCGACGCGCCGCGCCGGCTGGAGATGCTGCACGGCGACGCGCACCCGGGCAACTTCATGCTGTTGCCCGACGGCCGGATGGGTGTGATCGACTTCGGAGCGGTCGCGGACCTGCCCGGCGGTTTGCCGATCGAACTGGGCATGTCCATCCGGCTGGCCCGGGACAAGAACTACGACCTGCTGCTGCCGACGATGGAGAAGGCCGGCTTCATCCAGAAGGGCCAGCAGGTGTCGGTGCGCGACATCGATGACATGTTGCGCCAGTACGTCGAGCCCATCGAGGTCGAGGTGTTCCACTACACCCGAAAGTGGCTGCAGCGCATGACCGCAATTGAGATGGACAAGTCGGTGTCGCAGATCCGGACGGCCCGGCAGATGGACCTGCCGCCCAAGCTGGTGATCCCGGCGCGGGTGATCATGTCGGTGTCGGCGATCCTGTGCCAGCTCGATGCCCATGTGCCGATCAAGGCGCTGTCGGAGGAACTGGTCCCGGGTTTCGCCGAGCCCGACGCGGCCGTCGTCTGAGCCCCGCGAGACTGCAACTACCGACGCGGTCTCTCGAGAAATGCGTCGGCAGTTACAGTTTCGCGTGTTATCTCTAGGCGGCGACTTCTTTGCGGGGGCGTCCGCGCGGACGCTTGTAGCCGACGATCGAACCCCGCTCGAAGATCTCGCCGCCCCACACGCCCCACGGTTCGGCCCGTTCCAGCGCCGCGGTCAGGCACTGGCGCCGGATCGGGCAGCCCGCGCACAGCGTCTTGGCGCGCTCCAGGTCGGCCGGCGTCTCGGCGAACCACAGGTCGGGGTCACCGGCGTGGCACGGCAGCACCGGCCGCGTCTGCCTGGGGACTGTCAGTGCCGACATGTCCTTCTCACCTGCTTCCTGGTCTGTGTCGGGGATTGATCCGGACCAGGAAGGGTGTCGACCCATAACTGTGGCCACGGATCCTTGTGACTTCGGGTCCGTGGCCAGTTGGGGAAAACCGGGCTAGTTAGGTATAGCCCCTATGCACGGACGCGTCGGTTGCGGCGGCGGCGCGATGCTTGACCGCGGCCGCCGGCGCAGCGGCGTGGGCGGCATGGGAGGTACCCGCGGTCAGCACCGCGCCGGCCACGCCTACACCGAACGTGTCGTTGATCATCGTGGCCACCTCCTCCCGCCGGACAGCAGAAATGCGCTTTCGAGGGTAGATGGTACCGGTCGGTGGCCACAACCGATTTTCTGACCTGCGCGTTTCAGCCGGTGCGGCCGCGAACCAGGCGCAGCACGTCCGGGCCGTACTGCTCGAGCTTGCGCGCGCCGATGCCCGGGATCGAGATCAGGGCGGCGTCGTCGCCGGGTAACAGCTCGGCGATCGCGATCAGCGTGTTGTCGGTGAAGACGACGTACGCGGGCACGTTCTGTTCCTTGGCGACGCCCAGGCGCCAGTCCTTGAGTTGCAGCAGCAGTTCCTCGTCGATGTCGGCGGCACAGGTCTCGCAGCGCCGCAGCATGACGGCGGCCGGGGTGGTCAGGTCGTTGTTGCAGATGCGGCAGCGGGTCGCGGCGCCGCGGCCGCGCCGGGACCGGGCCGGGCCGGGATCGGGACGGGCCTGCGGCGCGATGCCGTTGAGGAACCGCGACGGCTTGCGGCTCTGGCGCCCGCCCGGGTTCCGCGACAGCGCCCAGCTGAGCGCCAAATGCGTTCGGGCCCTGGTGATTCCGACATACAACAGCCGGCGCTCTTCCTCGACGGGTTCGCTCTCGGGGCCGTGCGCCAGCGCGTGCGAGATCGGCAGCGTGCCGTCGGCCAGACCGACGAGGAAGACCGCGTCCCACTCGAGGCCCTTCGCGGCGTGCAGTGACGCGAGCGTGACGCCCTGCACCACCGGCGGATGCCGCGCGTCGGCCCGCGTCCGCAGCTCGGCCAGCAGCCCCGGCAGGTCCAGCTGCGGGCGCTGCGCGACCTCGGCGTCCACCAGCTCGGCCAGCGCGGCCAGCGCCTCCCAGCGATCCCGGGCCCGGGTGCCCACCGGCGGCTGCGCCGTCAGCCCGAGCGGTTCCAGGATCGCCCGCGCCACGTCGGGCAGGGGGCCGTCCCGCTCGGGGTCGCGCTCCGCGGCGCGCCGCAGCGCCAGCATCGCCTGCTTGATCTCCTGACGGTTGAAAAATCCCTCGCCGCCGCGGACCTGATAGGCGATGCCGGCCTCGGTCAACGCCTCCTCATACACCTCGGACTGGGCGTTGACCCGGTAGAGCACGGCGATCTCGGACGGCGCCGTGCCGGACTCGATCAGCCGGGTGATCGACGCCGCCACCGCGGCGGCCTCGGCCGTTTCGTCGGGGTGCTCGTGAAACGTCGGGGCCGGGCCCGGGGCCCGCTGGCCGGACAGCTGCAGCTTGCTGCCGGCGACCCGGCCGCGCGCCGCGGCGATGACCCGGTTGGCCAGCGACACCACCTGCGGGGTGGAGCGGTAGTCGCGCTCCAGCCGCACCACGGTGGCGTCGGGAAACCGCCGCGAGAAGTCCAGCAGGAAGCGCGGCGAGGCCCCGGTGAACGAGTAGATGGTCTGGTTGGCGTCGCCGACCACGGTCAGGTCGTCGCGGTCACCCAGCCACGCCTCGAGCACCCGCTGCTGCAGCGGGGTGACGTCCTGGTACTCGTCGACGACGAAGCAGCGGTAGCGGTCCCGGAACTCCTCGGCCACCGCGGCGTCGTTCTCGATCGCGGCCGCGGTGTGCAGCAGCAGGTCGTCGAAGTCGAGCAGCGTCACCGTCTCGTCGCGGACCTTGAGGGCCTCGTACGCGTCGTAGACGGCGGCGACCTGCGCCGCGTCCAGCGGGGTGTCACGGCCGGCGGCGGCCACGGCCGCCGGGTACTGCTCGGGGCCGATCAGCGACGCCTTGGCCCACTCGATCTCACCGGCCAGGTCGCGCACGTCGTCGGTGCTGACGTTGAGCCGGGTGCGGCTGGCCGCCCGCGCCACGATGGCGAACTTGCTGTCGAGCAGCTGCCAGCCGGTGTCGCCGACCACCCGCGGCCAGAAGTAGCGCAGCTGGCGATGCGCGGCCGCATGGAACGTCAGCGCCTGCACCGCGCCCACGCCGGCGCCGGTGTCGAGCGCCCGCAACCTGGAGCGCATCTCCCCCGCCGCCCGCTGGGTGAAGGTGACCGCCAGCACCTGCCCGGCGGCGACGTGGCCACCGGCGACGAGTTGGGCGATCCGGTGCGTGATGGTGCGGGTCTTGCCCGTTCCGGCCCCCGCCAGCACGCAGACCGGCCCGCGCGGTGCGAGCACCGCCTCGCGCTGCTCGTCGTCCAGTCCCGCGGTCAGCGGGTCGGCGACAATCGGCATGGCGTCCATACTCGCAGGGGTGGCCGACAAACCCGATGCATCGCCACGCGTGAATTGGGTCGCTTCGGAATTCATCGTCGCTCCGCTACGTTAGACGGGCTATGTCCGACGCGCCGCTCACTGTGTACACGACGTCCTGGTGTGGCTTTTGCCACCGGCTCAAGACGGTGCTGCGCTCCGACGGCATCTCCTACGACGAGGTCGACATCGAGCACGATCCCGCGGCCGCGGAGTTCGTCAGCTCGGTCAACGGCGGCAACCGCACGGTGCCGACGGTCAGGTTCGCCGACGGGTCGACGCTGACCAACCCAAGCGCCGCCGAGCTGAAGGCCAAGCTGGCCGATATCGCCGGCTGACCGACACGGGCTCAGTCGCTCGCCGCCGCCCACGATTCGATGATCACGCGTGCGATCGAAATCGACCCGGGCAGAATCAGTTTCGCGTCCGTCGACGCGCTGCCCCAATCGCCGGCCTGCAGCGCGGCGCGCACCTCCTCGCGGGTGAACCACGCCGCCTCGGCGATCTCGCCGTCGTTGAACGAGAAGTCCTCATCGGGATCGCCCAGGGCGTGGAAGCCGACCATCAGCGAGCGCGGGAACGGCCACGGCTGGCTGCCCAGGTAGCGCACGTCGTGGACGTGCAGGCCGATTTCCTCCCGGACCTCGCGGGCGACACAGGTTTCGAAAGACTCACCCGCCTCGACGAATCCGGCCAGCAGCGAGAACATCCGCTCGGGCCAGACCGCCTGGCGTGCGAGCACCGCGCGGTCGCCGCCGTCGTGAACCAGGCAGATCACCGCCGGGTCGATGCGCGGGAACTCCTCGTGCCCGGTGACCGGGTTGACCCGCGACCAGCCCCCGCGCGACGGCCTGGTCGGGGAGCCGTCCACCGCGCTAAACCGCGCGCTGTCATGCCAATTCAGCAGCGCGATGGCCGACGACACCAGTTGGCTGCTGGTGTCGTCGATGATGGGGCCGAGGCTGCGCAGGTTCACCACCTCGGCTTCCACGTCGGGGTCGTCGGGCGCCTGCAGCGCGCCCCGGATCGCCCACACGTGCCGGCCGCCCTCGATGCGGCCGAGGAACACCGCCTCGGGGGGCGGCTTGTCGGCGAGCTCGGCCGCGGCGCCGAGCACCACCCGGTTGTCGGCGACCAGCACCTGGTTGCGCGAATCCACCCGCAGCAGAGCGGCTTCCGCCCATCCCGCGGTGGCCGCGTCGACGTCGGTGCGCAACTGGTCGGCGCGGTCGGCGCCGACCCGCGACAGCACCGGAACGTCGCGCAGCTGGAAGTCCACTAGTGTCCCGTGTTTCGGATGTAAAGCAACCGGTCGGTGGCCTCGATGGCATCGGCCTCGGGCGCGCCGATGCGCAGCAGGTGGCCGTCGCGCACCACGCCGAGCACGATGTCGCGCAGGTGCCGCGGGGACCCGCCGACCTCGGTCTGCTCCACCTCGCGTTCGGAGATGGCCATTCCGGCGTGCGGGGTCAGCAGGTCCTCGATCATCTCCACGACGCTGGGCGTGGTGGTGGCGATGCCGAGCAGCCGGCCCGCGGTCTCGGAGGAGACCACCACCGAGTCCGCGCCCGACTGCTGCAGCAGGTGCGAATTCTCGGCCTCCCGAATGGAAGCCACGATCTTGGCCTTCGGCGCGATCTCCCGCGCCGTCAACGTCACCAGGACGGCGGTGTCGTCGCGGCCGGTGGCGACGATGATCGACGACGCGTGCTGCGCCCCGGCCAACCGCAGCACGTCGGACTTGGTGGCGTCACCGTGCACGGTGACCAGGCCGGCGGTCGCGGCGTGCTCGAGCGCGGCCCGGTCGGAGTCGACGACGACGACCTCGCCCTTGGCCTCCTCGTCGCCGACCATGGCGGCGACGGCCGTCTTGCCCTTGGTGCCGTATCCGATCACGACGGTGTGGTTGCGCACTTTGTTCCTCCAACGCTGAATCTTCCATGCCTGCCGGGATCGCTCGGAGAGCACCTCGAGCGTGGTGCCGACCAGCACGGCCAGGAACGCGATCCGCAGCGGCAGGAATATCACGGTGTGGACCAGGCGCGTGGCCTCGGTGTAGGGGGTGATGTCGCCGTAGCCGGTGGTCGACAGCGACACCGCCGCGAAGTAGACGCAGTCCAGAAAGGTCGGGGGGTCGCCGCGCACGTCGCGGTAGCCGCCGCGATCCAGGTAGACGATGACAGCGGCGCCGAACAGCACCACCAGCGCGATGGCCACCCGTCGCGTGATGACGCGGACCGGGCTGTGGTGCTCCTCGGGGATGCGCAGCACGCCGACCAGCAGGTGGCCGGGCTGGGCGGTCAGCGTCTCGTCGAGACCCTGCGACCTACCCTTGCGCACAGCGGTCCGTCATCGGCTCACCCCCACCCGCAGGCCACGTACACGCCTCAAATGTAACCACGGTCGTCCGGTCACCGCCCGCCCGCGGGGGACAGCCCGGCCAGCCCGGCGGGGTCCGGCAGTTCGTCGGGGACGACGGTGTCGCCGCTGCGCACGTAGTGGAAGGCGGTGCGCACCGAGGACACCGGGCAGCCCGTCAGGGCGGCCCACGCCGAACGGTAGACGGCGAGCTGGACGGCGGCCTGCCGCTTGGCTTCCGGCCCGCGCGGCGGCCGGCCGGTCTTCCAGTCCACCACCGTGACACCGCCGTCCGGGTCGGCGAACACCGCGTCGATGCGGCCGCGTATCACGGTGTCGCCGACAGGCATCTCGAACGGCACCTCGACCGCGATCGGTGTGCGGGCCGCCCACGGCGAGCGGGTGAACGCCTCCTGCAACGCGGCCAGCTCCCGGGTGTCGCCGACGTCGGAGTCGGCCGCCCCGGGCAGGTCGGCAAGGTCGAACAGCCACTCGGCGCCGTAGAACTGCTGCACCCAGGCGTGAAAGGCGTTGCCCAGCAACGCGTGTGGGTCGGGGCGGGCGGGTAGCCGATGCGCCAGCCGCTGCGCGGCGCCATCCGGGTCACGCGCCAGGTCCACCAGGCCGCTGACCGACAGCTGGCCGGGCAGGGCGCGGGCCGGCGGGATGGCGGCGCGGGCGCGCTCGGCCAGCAACGCATCGACGTCCGCGGCCCAGTCCTCGGCGTCGGCGCCGGCCGCGACCGTGCCGGCCGACATGGCCTCGGCAACCAGCGCGGCGCCGCGTTCGACGTCGCCGCGGCGCGGGCCCAGCGGGTCGGCCGGCCAGATCGCCTCGATGACGTTGTCGCGCAGCGGGTTTCGCTCGCCGTCGGGCGGCGCCGGCGCCCACTGCTCCACCTCCCCGCACGGCTCGCCGGCCGCGGCGGAACGTTCGATGATGTCCTTGATCTCGCAGAGGAACTCCGACGGGCCGCGCGGCTTGATCCCGGTGGGGCCCCAGTGGTGGCCGGACACCAGCAGGGTGTCGGCGGTGCGGGTGACGCCCACGTACAGCAGCCGGCGCTCCTCGTCGACGCGCCGCTGCTCGAGCCGTCGGCGGTGCTCGGAGATCGTGTCCGACAGCTGCTTTCGGTTGGTGACGTCCGACGTGTCCAGCACCGGGATGCCCGGCGCGCCCGCGGCAGCGCGGTCGCCGCGCAGCAGCGGCGGCAGCTCGGCGGCGTCGGTGAGCCAGCTGCTGCGCGACGCGGTCGACGGAAATGTCCCGCCCGACAGGTGGGCGACCGCCACCAGCTGCCACTCCAGACCCTTCGCGGAATGCACCGTGAGCACCTGGACCCGGTCCCGGGCGACGGCCGGCGCGGCGGGCGGCAGGCCGTTCTCGACCTCCTCGGCCGCGTCCAGGTAGGCCAGCAGCCCGGCGACCGAGGCGGCCGCCGTCGCGTCGGTTGCGCTCGGCGTGGCGCCGGCGCGTTCGGCGTAGCCCGCGACCACGTCGGCGAACGCGTCGAGGTGTTCGGCGCCGGACCAGCCGGCCGAAACCCCCGAGGCGGCGCGGGCTTCGCAGTCGACGCCCAGCACGCGCCGGACCTCGGCCACCAGGTCGGGCAGCGGGTGGCCGAGGTGGGCGCGCAAGGCGCCCACCTCGGCGGCCAGCGCGGTGATGCGCTGATGTCCCGCAACCGAATACGCGCCGGCCGGCCCGGGGTCGGCGATCGCGTCGGCCAGGCACGCGGTGTCGGTGTCGGGGCCGGCGTCCCTGGCGATCGACTCGGCCGAGGGCGCCTCGCCGGGGCGCGGTCCGCCCGCGAGGGCCAGCGCGCGCCACCACAGCGCGGCGACGTCCCGCCCGCCGAGACGCCAGCGCGGCCCGGTGAGCACCCGCATCGCCGCCGCCCCGGCGGTCGGATCGGCGACCAGCCGCAGCATCGCCACGACGTCGGCGACCTCGGGAACCGACAGCAGCCCCGACAGCCCGACGACCTCGACCGGGATCCCGCGGGCGCGCAGGGCGTCGGCCATGGGCGCGGCGTCGGCGTTGCGGCGCACCAGCACCGCGGCGGTGGGCGGGGCGGTGTCCTCGGCGCGGGCGCGCCGGTACTGCGCGTGGACATGGTCGGCGATCCACTCGCGCTCGGCGCGCGCGTCGGGCAGCAACGCGCACCGGACGGTGCCGGGCGGGGCGTCCGGGCGCGCGCGCAACGCGTGCACCGCAACCGATCGCCGCCGCGCCTCCGCGGACACGGCGTTGGCCAGCCGCAGGGCGCGCGGCGGGTTGCGCCAGCTGGTGCGCAGCTCCAGGACCGGCGCCGGGGTGCCGTCGGCGCGGGGGAAGTCGGTGGCGAATCGCGGCAGGTTGGTCGCCGAGGCGCCGCGCCAGCCGTAGATCGACTGGATCGGATCGCCGACCGCCGTCAACGCCAACCCGTCGTCGACGCCGCCCCCGAACAGCGACGACAACGCGACCCGCTGGGCGTGCCCGGTGTCCTGGTACTCGTCGAGCAGCACGACCCGATACCGGCTGCGCAGGTCCCGGCCCACCTGCGGGAAACCCGCCGCCAGCCGGGCCGCCGAGGACATCTGCAGGCCGAAGTCCATGACCTTCCCCGCGCGCATCCGCTCGTGCAGTTCGTCGAGCAACGGGACCAGCTCGGCGCGCTCGGTCTGGGTGGCCAGCAGCCGCAGCAGCCACTGGCTGGGGCCGCGGTCGCGCTGGTAGGGGCCCGCCGGCAGGGCGTGGACCAGCCGCTCCAGCTCCACGTGGGTGTCGCGCAGCTGGCCGGTGTCCACCAGGTGCTCGGCCAGCTGACCCCACAGCCGCAGCACCATCGATGTGACGGCCGCCGGAGTCTTGTCGGTGCGCAGCTCGCCGCGGTACCCGTTGACCACGTCGAAGGCCAGCTGCCACAGCTCGGTCTCGCCGAGCAGCCGGGTGTCGGGTTCGACGGGCAACAGCAGGCCGTGCTCGCGCAGCAGGGAGCCGGCGAAGGCGTGGTAGGTGCCGACCGCCGGGCTCCCCGCCGGTTCGGCGGCCGACGCTCCGGCGCCCAGGCCGATGCCGGCCAACCGGGCCAGCCGGGACCGGACCCGCCGCAGCAGCTGGCCGGCGGCCTTGCGGGTGAAGGTCAGCCCCAGCACCTGGCCGGGCTCGGCGTAGCCGTTGGCGACGAGCCACACCACGCGCGCGGCCATCGTCTCGGTTTTCCCGGCGCCCGCCCCCGCGATGACGACCAGCGGGCCCGGTGGCGCGGCGATCACCGCGGCCTGCTCGGCGGTGGGCGGGAAAAGCCCTAGCGCGCAAGCCAATTCGTCGGGGCCGTAGCGCGCGTTCACGACGCCGACCCGTCGTGGGCCGGGCAGCACGGCCGGATCGGGCAGTGCGCGCAGCCGTCATTGCGGCGGGCGATGAACCGCGGTCCGGCGGTCGCGTCGGCCGCCGCCGCGACCAGCGCGCGCCATTGGTCGCGGGCCGCCGGGGTCAGCGGGTCCTGCTCGCGCTCGGTGGCGCCCGCGGCCCCCGCCTTGCCGATGTAGACCAGCCGCGCCCCGCCGGGTTCGGCCGGGCCGGCTTCGATGATGCCGTCGGCCACCGCCAGCTGGTACGCCGCCAGCTGGGCGTGTTGCTGGGCGTCGTCCTTGCTGACCGGTGTCTTGCCGGTCTTGACGTCGACGATCACCAGCCGCCCGGCGCCGTCGCGTTCCAGCCGGTCGACCCGGCCGCGCAGCCGGACCTCGCCGCCCAGGGCCTCGCCGGACGGCGCCCGAAGGACCCCGTCGACGTCGACCTCGACCCCGACCTCGCTAAGTTCCCCGCGGGTCCGCGCCCGCCATTCGACGAACGCCCGGATCATGCCGCGATGCCGGGCCAGCTCGTTGGCCGAATGCCAGCGGGCGCCGAAGGGCAGATGCTGCCAGGCCCGGTCCAGCTCGGCCAGCAGTTGCGATTCGCTCTTGCCCGGCTCGGCGATCAGCACGTGCAGCACCGAGCCGAGGGTGGACCGCAGGTCGCGGGCGTCGGTTCCGCCGTGGCGTTCAGCCAGCCAGCGCAGCGGGCAGTCGGTGAGGGTCTGCAGCGTCGACGGCGTCAACGTGACCGGTTCGCCGGGCCCGCGGAGCGGCTCGCCGGTGCTGACACCGAGCAGGCCGCGCCAGTCTTTCGGGTCGGCGCCAGGCACGCCGGCCCTGGCGAGCCGGGCCAATTGCGTTGCCGCACAACGACGGTCGGCCTCGTCGACGGCGCCGTCGGGGGCGCACACGACGCCGCGCAACCGGCCCACCAGGGCGGCCGCCGACAGCACCCTTGGTGCCGAAACCGGCTGCGCGGCAACGGGATCGGCGGCGCCGCCGGCCAACTGGGCGATCTCGTGGAAGAAGGACGACGGCAGCGCGGCGTCGTCGCCCGCCCCGTCGGTGTCGCTGTCGACGGCGGTCACCAGCAGCCGGCGCCGGGCCCGGCCCATCGCGGCCACCAGCAGCCGGCGCTCCTCGGCCAGCAGCGGCGCGGTCATCGACGCGTCCCCGGCGATGCCGTCCAGCGCGTCGAGCAGCCGCTGGGTGCCCAGGACCCCGCCGCGCGGAATTGTGTTGGGCCACAACCCGTCCTGCAGGCCGGCGATGACCACCTGGTCCCATTCGTGCCCCAGCGCGGCGTGTGCGCTGAGCACGCTGACCCGGTCGGCCGGCGACACCTCGGGGTTGGTGCCGGGCAACTGCAGAGCCGCGACGTGCTCGAGGAGCCCGGGCAGCGACGCGCCCGAGGTGCGCGACACGTAGTGATCGGTGACGTCGAACAACGCCGTCACCGCCTCGAGGTTCCTGGTGGCCTGGGCGCCGGCGGTGCCGCCGCGCTCGGCGGCGGCCACCCAGCGGCGCTGCAGGCCGGACCGGTGCCACGCCGCCCACAGGGTGAAACGCGGGTCTTGCCCGTCGCGGTGGCAGCGGGCGGCCGCGTCCAGCACGGCGCGCACCCGTCGCAGCGGGCGGTACTGCGGGCCGGACAGCTGCGGGCCGGCGCGCAGGACGTCGGCCACCAGGTCGCCGAAATCCCTTGCCGCGCTGCCGGATGCGGCGCGCTGCAGCGTCCGGCGCAGCTGCCGCAGCGAGACCGGGTCGACGCGACCGATGGGCCCGGTCAGCAGCGCCAGCGCCCGGTGGCCGTCGAGCCCGTCGGCGGTCGCCGCCAAGACCGTCAGCAACGCCCGGGCCGCCGGCTCCTCGGACAGCGGCCCGCCGACCGCGGACACCACCACCGGCACCCCGGCGGCGGCCAGGGCGCGCTGCAACCGGGCGCCCACCCGCGGCACCGAGCGGACGATGACGGCCATCTGCGACCACGGCACCCCGTCGACGAGGTGCGCGCGCCGCAGCGCGTCGACGATGATCGCGGCCTCGGCGTGCGCCGAGGCCGCCAGGCGCACCGCGACCGCCCCGTCCTCGGCGCCGGTGCCGTCGATCCGCCTGCCGGCGCTGCCGCCGGGCAGCCTTCGCGCGATGCCGGTGACCGCGCGCGCCACCGCGGGGGCACACCGATGCGACACCGTCAGCGTCACCGACGGCGTGTCACCGCCGAGCAGCCCGGCCGGGTCGCCGCCGCGGAAGCCGTACACGGCCTGGTTGGGGTCGCCGGCGACCAGCGTCAGCTCGGTTCCCGCCGCCAGCACCCGGACCAGGCGGGACGCCTGCGGGTCGAGCTGCTGGGCGTCGTCGACCAACAGCACCCGCAGCCGGGCGCGCTCGGCGGCCAGCAGCTCGGGGTCGACCGCGAAGGCCTCCAGCGCCGCCCCCACCAGCTCGGCCGCCCCCAGCGCCGGCGTCGTCGCCTCCGGCGCCGCGGTCCCGACCGCCGCCCGCAGCAGCATCACTTGCTCGTACTGCCGGGCGAACCGGCCGGCGGCGGCCCACTCCGGTCGCCGGCACCGGCGGCCCAGCCGCTGCAGTTGCTGCGCGTCCACGCCGCGTTCGGCGCAGCGCGCCAACAGGTTTCGCAATTCGGTGGCAAAGCCGGCGGTGCGCAGCGCCGGCCGCAGGTGCTCCGGCCAGGCGGCCGGCCCGTCCTCGAGGTCGCCGGCGAGCAGTTCGCGAACGATGGCGTCCTGTTCGGCGCTGGTGACCAGGCGCGGCGGCGCATCACCGGCGCGCACCGCGGCCCGCCGCAGCACCGCGTAGGCGTAGCCGTGAACGGTGCGGACCAGCGGCTCACGCACCGCGGCCCGCCGGGCGCCGGCGGCGCGCGGCCGCAGCAGCGCCGTCGTCAACGCGCTGCGCTGCCGCACCCCCAGCCGGCCGGAACCGGTAAGCAGCAGAACCGATTCCGGATCGACACCGGCGCCGATCCGGGCGACCGCGGCGTCGACCAGCAGGCTGCTCTTGCCGGTGCCGGGCCCGCCTAGGACCCTGATCAGGCCGCGCGCCCCCGGCGCCAGCACGGCACCCGCTTCGGCGTCCCAGGTGAATGACATAGCGGCATGACACCACGAGGGTCCGACAAGTCGGCCTGGCATCATCGACGCGTGACCGATCGACGCGTGACCGCCGACCTTCACGTGCACCGCTACGGCCCCGGTGGCCCGGTGCGGATGCTCGCCCTGCACGGGCTGACCGGTCACGGGCAGCGGTGGCAGAAGTTGGCCGACTCGCTACCCGAAATCGCAGTCGCTGCACCGGATCTGCTCGGCCACGGCCGGTCGTCGTGGGCCGCGCCGTGGAACATCGACGCCAACGTCTCGGCGCTGGCCGCGCTGCTCGACGACGAGGCCGACACCCCGGTGCTGGTGGTCGGGCACTCGTTCGGCGGGGCGCTGGCGATGCAGCTGGCCGCGGCCCGGCCCGACCGGGTGGCGGGGCTGCTGCTGCTGGATCCGGCGGCCGGCCTGGACGGCGGGTGGATGCGGGAGATCGCCGACGCGATGCTCTCCTCGCCCGACTATCCGGACCCCGACGAGGCCCGTGCGGAAAAGGTGACGGGCTCCTGGTCGGACGTGGATCCCGCCCTGCTCGACGCCGAACTCGACGAGCACCTCGTCGAGCTGCCGAGCGGACGGTACGGGTGGCGCGTCAGCCTGCCGGCGATGATGTCCTACTGGAGCGAGTTGGCCCGCGACGTCGTGTTACCGCCGGCGGGCACGCCGACGACGCTGGTGCGCGCGAAGTGGACCACGCCGCCCTATGTCACCGACGAATTGGTCGCGGGGCTGCGGGGGCGCCTGGGGCCCGATTTCGAGTTGCTCGAATTCGACTGCAATCACATGGTGCCGTACGCCAAGCACGCCGAAGTCGCCGCGCTGGTCCGCAAGCAGCTTCAAGGCCGCTGACCGTGGCGCCGGTGACCGACGAGCAGGTCGAGCGGGTGCGCTCGCTGGTCGCGTCCATCCCGTCGGGCAGGGTCGCCACCTACGGCGACATCGCCGCCGTCGCAGGCCTTTCCAGCCCGCGCATTGTCGGCTGGATCATGCGGACCGACTCCTCCGACCTGCCGTGGCACCGGGTGATCACCGCGTCCGGGCGCCCGGCGCGCCATCTGACCGCCCGGCAGCTGGAGCTGCTGCGCGCCGAGGGGGTTCTGGCCGTCGACGGCAGGATCGCCCTCGACGACGTCCGCTACGAGTTCCCGCGCGGGACTTAGCCCGGGGCCGCCGGAGTGCGCCGACTGTGAACACACGGCTTTCGCTGTGAAGCCACGGCTTTGAGTGTGCTCCAGCGGCGGGGATTCCGCGGAAACCCGGCCCTGGGTTCACCGCGAAAGCCGTGTGTTCACAGTCAAACCCGACCGCGGTCCGATCCACACACGCGCGACACTAGAGCACCAGCCGGACCAGCGCCGCGGTGCGGGCCAGGCCCGGGAACGCCTCGGCCGTCGACCGCGGATGCAGGGCGTGGACGGCGAGGCGAAACATCAACGCGCGCAACAACATCTGCGGCCACTCCGGCAGCGCGCTCCAGCGTTCGATGAGCCCGTCGTCGGCCTCGCCCCAGGACAGCGCGTCGACGACGACCACGCCCGCGGCCCACGACGCGGGCCGCCAGTAGGGCGTGATGTCGGTGATGCCCGGCGCGGCGGTGCCGATGAAAAGCACTGTGCCGTAAAGGTCTCCGTGCACCAGCTGGTTGGGGCTCTTGGTGGACCTGCGCAGGGTGGCGAGCTGGTTGATCAGCTCGACCGAGCGCGCGGCGTCCGCCGTCGGCGGCGCGGTGCGGGCCCCCGGCGGCACCGAGGCCAACGGCCGCTCCTCCCACGCGGCGCGGTCCGCGGCGATGAAAACGTCGACGTCGCCCCACGGCGCGGTGGGCCCCTGGGTCAGGAATCGGGGGCGTTCCAGCTTGCCGGTGGCCTCGTGCAGCCGCACCGCCGCCGAGACGACCTCATCGTGCCGCGGTTCGGGGGTGCCGGCGACGAACGTGTCGGCCCGCCAGCCCGAGACCACGTAGCGCCCGTCTGTCGAGCGGACCGGGCGGGCCAGGCGCACCCCGTCGACGAACAGCGTCTCGCGCACCCGAGCCGACCAGGCCGCGCGGGCGTGGTCGGCGACCACCGACAACACGACCTCGCCGCAGCGCCAGCCGCCCTCCCAGCCGGCACCCAGGGCGATGGGCTTGACCCCGCTCAAACCGAACGCCGTCAGCACATGTTCGGGCGGCGGCTCGAGGGTCACGCGAGCAAGCCTAATGGAGCCCACCTGCGGGATTGCGTCAGTACATCACCATGTCGGGCTGCATCTGCTGGGCCCAGGCCACGATCCCGCCCTGCAGGTGCACGGCGTCGGAGAACCCGGCCTTCTTCACCGCGGCCAGTGCCTCGGCCGAACGCACGCCCGTCTTGCAATACAGCACCGGCATGCGGTCCTGGGGCAGCTTCGCCAGGCCCTCACCGGAGTTGATCAGCGACTGCGGGATCAGCTGGGCGCCGTCGATGTGCACGATGTCCCACTCCACCGGCTCCCGGACGTCGATCAGCGCCAGCTTCTTGCCGGAGTCGAGCAACTCGCGCAACTCCCGCGGGGTGATGGTGGAGCCGGCCGCGGCGGCAACGCCATCCTCGGACACCACGCCGCAGAAATCCTCGTAATCGATCAGCTCGGTGATCTTCGGGGTCGACGGGTCCTTGCGGATCTTGATCGTGCGGTAGCTCATCTCCAGCGCGTCGTAGATCATCAGCCGGCCCAGCAGCGGCTCGCCGATCCCGGTGATCAGCTTGACCGCCTCGGTGCCCATCACGGACGCGATCGAGGCGCAGATGATGCCCAGCACGCCGCCCTCGGCGCACGACGGCACCATGCCGGGCGGCGGGGGCTCGGGGTACAGGTCGCGGTAGTTGATGCCGCGGCCGTCGGGGGCGTCCTCCCAGAACACCGAGACCTGGCCCTCGAAGCGGTAGATCGACCCCCACACGTACGGCTTGCCGGCCAGCACGGCGGCGTCGTTGACCAGGTAGCGGGTGGCGAAGTTGTCGGTACCGTCCAGGATCAGGTCGTACTGCCCGAACAGCTCGACGGCGTTGCCCGGCTCCAGCCGGAACTCGTGCAGGCGCACGTCGGTCAGCGGGTTGATCGCGGCGATCGAGTCGCGCGCCGACTGGGCCTTGGACCGCCCCACGTCGGCGACGCCGTGGATGATCTGGCGCTGCAGGTTGGACTCGTCGACAACGTCGAAGTCGACGATGCCGATGGTGCCGACCCCGGCCGCCGCCAGATACAGCAACGCGGGCGCGCCGAGCCCGCCCGCGCCGATCACCAGCACGCGCGCGTTCTTGAGCCGCTTCTGCCCGTCGACGCCCAGATCGGGAATGATCAGATGACGGCTGTAGCGGGCCACCTCGTCGCGGCTCAGCTGGCCGGCGGGCTCGACGAGCGGCGGCAAGGACGTCTGGGATGACGACTGGGATGTCGACACCGAACATCTCCTCGGTTGGCTTCGCGATCAACTTCCATCACAGCAGTTGACCTGATCAACGGCAAACAACCGGGGATGCTTCCCGACGCGCTGTCTCAGGCACGGAGTCAGGCGATCGGATACGGCCAGGGGTTGAACCGGCAGACCTTGCCGTCGGCCTTGACGAAATCGGGGTCGAACTTCGCGGCGTCGTCGTTGGACGTGGAGAACGTCTGCTGCATCATCACCGGCGCCAGGCCCCCCTGCTTGTCGCACGGCTCGTGCTTCACGTACCCGATGGCGTGGCCGACCTCGTGGTTGACCACGTACTGCCGGTAGGAGCCGACATCGCCCTCGAACGGGACGGCCCCGCGCACCCAGCGCGCCTCGTTGATGAAGACCCGCGCCTGCCGGTCGGGCCCGTACACCGGGTTGTAGCACGAGGTCTCCAGACGAAATTCGTAGCCGCAGCCCTCGCGCACCGTCACCGGGGACACCAGCGAGATCCGGAAGTCGGGCTTGGCCCCGCCAGTTCCGTCGATCCGGACGAACGCGAACTGCGGGTTGTGCGTCCAGCCCTTGGGATTGGCCAGCGTCAGGTCGACCATCTGGGCGAACGCGGCGTCGCCGCCGAAAGTCGTGGGGTCGATGCCGTTCTCGACCTCGACGGTGTATTTGAACACCTTCGCGGTGCCCCGGCCCACCTGCGGCATCGCTCCCGGCACGACGTGCCAGGTCTTGTCGCCCGCCTCGCTGAAGGGACCGCCGTCCGGCAGCGTCCCCGCGGGCAGGTCGGCGTCGAACGTGGCCAGCCCGCGGGGCGGAGCGTCGATGATCGTGGTGCCCACCGCGCCGATGTCCTGCGGGCTCTGAATGGGTTGTGTCGCCGTCGGCTTCGGCGCGGCCGTGCCGGTGACGGTCTGGTAGATGACCACCGCGGTGAGCGCCACCAGAACGGGCAGCGCGTAGGCCCGCCAGCCGTACGTGGACACGAACCGGCCCAGCCACGTCTGCTTGCGCCATCGGCGCGGCCGGTCGCGATCCGCCCGGGCCCGCACGGCGCCCCGGCCGACCGGATCCCGCAGCGCGCGCAGTGGTTCTCGCCACTCGTCGCGCAGCACCGGAACCTGACCGGTGCCGTGGCCGGGCGGCTGGGACGTCACTGCCCCAGGATCGCACAGCTGACACCGGGGACGTCCCTGGCGCGCCCGAATGCGCCGCCCGGCACCGCTTCTGCGAACACCGACTGCGCCGATGACGGCCGCGGGGACGGCGCGGGTAGTAATGTCTGTGCGACGGGCCGCCAGTTGCCAACAATCAGATGAGGACTCGATGAGCGAACTCGCCAAAGCGGCGCCACGACGCGCCGTCAAACCGGCCGACCCCCGGCCGGCCGATGGCATGGCGGCGTCGAACCGTCGGGGCAACCGGCTGCCCCGCGACGAGCGGCGCGGCCAATTGCTCGTCGTGGCCAGCGACGTCTTCGTCGACCACGGCTACCACGCGGCCGGCATGGACGAGATCGCCGAACGCGCGGGAGTCAGCAAACCCGTTCTGTACCAACACTTTTCCAGCAAGCTGGAACTGTATCTGGCGGTGCTTCATCGGCACGTCGACAACCTGGTGTCGGGCGTGCAGCAGGCGCTGAGCACCACCACCGACAACCGGCGGCGCCTGCATTCGGCGGTCCAGGCGTTCTTCGACTTCATCGAGCACGACAGCCAGGGCTACCGGCTGATTTTCGAGAACGACTACGTCACCGAGCCCGAGGTCGCCGCGCAGGTGCGGGCGGCCACCGAATCGTGCATCGACGCCGTGTTCGCCTTGATCAGCGAGGACTCGGGACTCGATCCGCACCGCGCCCGGATGATCGCGGTGGGGCTGGTCGGGATCAGCGTCGACTGCGCGCGGTACTGGCTGGACTCCGACCGTCCGATTTCCAAGTCGGACGCCGTCGAGGGCACCGTCCAATTCGCTTGGGGCGGGCTGTCACACGTGCCGCTTACTCGCTCTTAGCGGCCTTCCGGGCGGCCGCCTCCGCCCCGATCCCGAAACCGACCCGGCGGGCGTCGGCCGCGCCGATCTCGACGTAGGCGATCTTGTCGGTCTGCACCAGGAAGCGGCGGCCCTTGTCGTCGCTCAGGCTGAGCAGGCCCGCACCCTCGCGCAGCGCGGCACTGACGAGATCCTCGACTTCACCGGGCGTCTGCGCGCTGGAGAAGATCAGCTCGCGCGGACTGTCCGTGATACCGATTTTGACCTCCACAGTGGCCCCTTCCCTTGGCAGTGCAGTCGCAGTGCAGTCGCAGACGTGTCAGCAGCAGGCTAGTGGACGCGCCGGGCGCGCGGGACGCCCCGGGCCGCGGCCGGGGTTCGCGGTAAGCGAAAAGGCGGTCGCGGGGAGATAACGATTGGCTACCAGCTGGTGCCACAACCGGGTTCGACGCCGGATCCGTGTTTTCACATGGCTAACTTCGGCACCATGGGTACCACACTGCCCCCTCTCGACAAGGTGCGGGTCTATCCCGGCGACTACATCGACTACATCGACGCGGACACCGACGACGACACCGAGGAGATCTACCCAGCCGGGCCCCACGCCGACGGCGACTACAGCTGGACCGGCTGGCCGGCCGAGTTTCGCCTGCGCCCGCTCACGGCGATCCTCGGCGCCGCGGTGGCCCTCGGCGCGATCACCACGGCCGTCGTCATCAACAGCGGCGACAGCGCGTCGACCAAGGCCACCGTGGGTGCACCGGTTCCGCACACCGTGACGTCCGCGCCGCGGACCACCAACCCGCCCAGCACGTCACCCAGCGCGTCTGCGACCGCACTCCCCCCGGAGACGGTCACCACCGTGACGACGCCCAGCGCGGCGCCGACGCGAACGCCCGGCGCGACGCAACCGCCCACCGTCGCGCCGACGCAGCCACCCACCGCCGCCGCACCGCCGCCGGTCGCGCTGAACCCGCGCACCGTCGTCTACACCGTGACCGGGACCAAGCAGCTGTTCGACCTGGTGAACGTCGTCTACACCGACGCCCAGGGCTACCCGCAGACCGAGTTCAACGTGTCGTTGCCGTGGTCGAAGGTGATCGTGCTCAATCCCGGCGTGCAGACCGAGTCGGTGATCGCGACCAGCATCTACGGCCGGCTCAATTGCGGGATCGTCAACGCGGCGGGTGAAACGGTGAAGGCGTCGACCAACAACACCAGCGTCGCGACCTGCACCCGCTGAGCTCAGCTCAGGCCGAGTTCGCGCATCCGCCGGTCGTGGGTCTGCTGCAGCCGGTCGAAGAACGCGCCGAGCTGGCCCAGGCCACCCGTCCCGGACAGCACGAGGTCGACCAGCTCGTCGTGGTCGGCCAGCAGGTATTGGGCCTGGGTGATCGCCTCGCCGAACAGGCGGCGCGCCCACAGCGCCAGCCGGCTGCGCTGTTTGCCGCTCGTGGTCACCGCCGCGCGCACCTCGGCGACCACGAACTGGGAGTGCCCGGTCTCGGCCAGGGCCGCCCGCACCACGTCGGCGACCTCGTCGGGCAGCCCGTCGGCGATCTCCAGGTACAGGTCGGCGGCCAGGGCGTCGCCGACATACGTCTTCACCAGGGCTTCCAGCCAGGTGCTCGGCATGGTCAGCCGGTGGTAATTCTCCAAGATCGACACGTACCTGGTCATCGCCGAGACGACGTCGACGCCGCGGCGTTCCAGGGCGTCGCGCAGCAGCTCGTAGTGCTGCATCTCGGCGGCGGCCATGCTGGCCATGGAGATCCGTCCCCGCAGGTCGGGGGCCATCTTCGCCTCGTCGGTAAGCCGGTAGAACGCGGCGATCTCGCCGTAGGCGAGCACTGCGAAGAGTTCGTTGACGCCGGGATGGTTGGCGGTCAGTCGTGGGGAGGGTGAATCGTCCACCCGGTCGGCGGAGGAGGCCGAAGTCATGGGCAACACTCTAGTCGGCTGACATGGGGGAAGCCGGGCGCCGGCTGTTGGCCAGCTATCATGGACCGAGGTGGTGGCCGTATCGCCGCCACCGGCGAAATGTGCGTGCACAGCCGGCCCGCCCAAATCGGGCAGGGGCCTGCGACTCGGCGACTTGGAGTCGGAATTCGTGCGCGCGTGACCGCGACAGAAAAACCGACACCAACCAAGACGTCACCGAAAGGCACATCACCCACATATGACCGCGCTGACAAGCAAAACTGAACCGACCCCCCAAGCCTCCTTCGCCGAACTCGACGTGCGCGACGAGATCGTGCGGGCCCTCGCCGAAGAGGGCATCGAGCGTCCGTTCGCCATCCAGGAGTTGACCCTGCCGCTGGCCCTCGCCGGCGACGACGTGATCGGCCAGGCCCGCACCGGCATGGGCAAGACCTTCGCCTTCGGCGTGCCGCTGCTGCAGCGCATCACGACCGACACCGGCGCGAGGCCGCTCACCGGCACCCCGCGGGCCCTGGTCGTGGTGCCGACCCGCGAGCTGTGCCTGCAGGTCACCGGGGACCTGGCCACCGCCGCCAAATACCTGACCGCCGAGGACGGCCGCCGGTTGTCGGTGGTGTCCATCTACGGAGGCCGCGCCTACGAGCCGCAGATCGACGCGCTGCGCACCGGCGCCGACGTCGTGGTCGGCACCCCGGGCCGGCTGCTCGACCTGTGCCAGCAGGGTCACCTGCAGCTCGGCGGGCTGTCGGTGCTGGTGCTCGACGAGGCCGACGAGATGCTGGACCTGGGCTTTCTGCCCGACATCGAGCGGATCCTGCGCCAGATTCCCGCCGACCGGCAGTCGATGCTGTTCTCGGCGACCATGCCTGACCCGATCATCACGCTGGCCCGCACGTTCATGGTGCAGCCGACCCACATCCGGGCCGAGGCACCGCACTCCGCCGCGACCCACGACACCACCGAGCAGTTCGTCTACCGCGCCCACGCGCTGGACAAGGTTGAGATGGTCAGCCGCATCCTGCAGGCCGAGGGCCGGGGCGCGACGATGATCTTCACCCGCACCAAGCGCACCGCGCAGAAGGTGGCCGACGAATTGGCCGAGCGCGGATTCAAGGTCGGCGCCGTGCACGGCGATCTCGGGCAGATCGCCCGGGAGAAGGCCCTCAAGGCGTTCCGCAACGGTGACGTCGACGTGCTGGTCGCCACCGACGTCGCCGCGCGCGGCATCGACATCGACGACATCACCCACGTCATCAACTATCAGACCCCCGAGGACGAACAGGCCTACGTGCACCGGATCGGACGTACCGGTCGCGCCGGCAAGACCGGCATCGCGGTCACCCTCGTCGACTGGGACGAGCTGCCCCGCTGGGCGATGATCGACAAGGCGCTGGGCTTGGGCAACCCGGAGCCGGCCGAGACCTACTCCAACTCCCCGCACCTGTACGCCGAGCTCGGCATCCCGGCCGGGGCGGCCGGCACCGTCGGTTCGGCCCGCAAGTCTCCGGTCAAGCGCCGCGAGGGCCAGGGCTCGAGCCGGAACTCGAGCCAGGGTAACGGCCAGAAGCCCGCGCGCAGCCGCTCCGGCGAGCGGCGGCGGCGCACCCGCGGCGGGCAGCCCATCTCCGGGCACCCCGCCGGGGCTCCCGCGGGTGGCAACGGCGAGGCCGCCGCGGAAACCCCGTCCGGCGCGAATAGCGGCGCGACCAACCGGCGCCGCCGGCGCCGCCGCAAGCCCGCGGACACCACCGCGGCCTCCGCGCTGGCCAACTGAGCCGCGCCGCGGCATGGTCAGACCCGAGCGCCGGACTAGGGGCGACATTGCCGCCGCCGCGGCGATCGCGGTCGTCGTCGTCGCCGCCGCCGCGCTGATCTGGTGGACCAGCGACGCCCGCGCGACCGTCAGCCACCCCGCCGCCGTCGGCGCGCCCAACCCGACGCCGGCCCGCGAGGTGCCGGCGTCCCTGAAACAGCTGTGGACGGCCCCGAGCGCGGCCACCACCGCGCCCATGGTGGTCGGCGGGACGGTGGCCACCGGCGACAAGCGCCGGGTCGACGGGCGCGACCCGGGCACCGGGCAGTCGCACTGGAGTTACGCCCGCGACACCGACCTGTGCGGGCTGTCCTGGCTATACCGCTACGCCGTCGCGGTCTTCCGCGACGACCGCGGCTGCGGCCAGGTCAGCACCCTGGACGGGTCCACCGGCCGCCGGGGACCCGCCCGCAGCGGCTACGCCGATCCGCACGTGCGCCTGTCCTCCGACGGGATGACCGTGCTGTCGGTGGGTGATACCCGGCTGGAGCTGTGGCGCTCGGACATGGTCCGGATGCTGGCCTACGGCGAGACCGACGCCCGGGTGAAGCCGTCGGCGCGGGGCCTGCACTCCGGATGCCGGCTGATCTCGGCGGCGGCCAGCTCGTCGGCGGTCTCGGTGTTGGAGAGCTGCGCCAACCAGGCGGATCTGCGGCTGGTACTGCTGCGTCCGGCCAAGGAGGAGGACGAACCCCAGCAACACGTCGTGTCCGAGCCCGGGATCGCGGCGGACTCGGGCGCCCGCGTGATCGCCGTCCGGGAGACCACGACGGCGGTGTACCTGCCGGCGAGCTCCGGCTCGCAGCCCCGGGTCGACGTGCTCGACGAGACGGGCACCACCGTGTCGAGCACCCTGCTGCCCAGGGCGCCGTCGAGCTCGGCGGTCGCCTCGCAGGCGGGCAGCCTGGTGACGTGGTGGACCGGCGATTCCGTCATGGCCTTCGACGCGACCACCCTGACCCCGCGCTACACGATCGCCGCCGGCCAGGCGACGCCGCTGGGACCCGGCGCGATGATGGCCGGCAAGCTGCTGGTGCCCGTCACCGGCGGCATCGGGGTGTACGACCCGGTCAACGGCGCGAACGAGCGCTACATACCGGTCAACCGAAGCCCGGCGCCGCCCGGAACGCCCGTCGTCCCAGCCGTTTCCGGCTCCCGGGTGTTCGAGCAGCGGGGCGACACCGTGGTGGCCCTGGGCTGACCGCCCGACCTCACACCTCGACGGCGAACGTGGGCAGCGGCTTGCCGGACTTCCAGTGCTTGATCAACGCGTGCGCCAGCTCGGTGTAGGCCGTCGCGCCCTTGTTCTTGCGCCCGGCGATCACCGACGAGCCGGAGGCGCTGGCCTCCGCGAAGCGGACGGTGCGCGGGATCGGCGGGGCCAGCACCGGCAGGTCGTAGCGGTCGGCGACGTCGACCAGCACGTCGCGGGTGTGCGTGGTGCGCGAGTCGTACAGCGTCGGCAACGCGCCCAGCAGCCGCAGGTTCGGGTTGGTGATCTGCTGGACGTCGGCGACGGTGCGCAGGAATTGGCCGACGCCGCGGTGCGCCAGCGTCTCGCATTGCAACGGCACGATCACCTCGTCGGCGGCCGTCAGCCCGTTGAGGGTGAGCACGCCCAGCGACGGCGGGCAGTCGACGATCACCACGTCGAACTCGTCGCCGAGCTTGGCCAGCGCGCGCTTGAGCGCGTATTCGCGGCCGGCCCGCATCAGCAGCATCGCCTCCGCGCCGGCCAGGTCAATGTTGGCCGGCAGCAGCGTCATTCCCTCCATCGTGGTGACCAGCGCGGCGTTGGGCTCGACCTCGCCGAGCAGCAACTCGTGCACCGACACCGGCAGCTTGTCGGGATCGTGGCCGAGCGAGAACGTCAGACAACCCTGCGGATCCAGGTCGACAAGCAGCACCCGCCGACCGCTTTCCACCATCGCCGCGCCCAACGAGGCCACCGTCGTGGTCTTGGCCACCCCGCCCTTCTGGTTGGCCACTGCCAACACCCGGGTCTTGCTCACCAGCGCCCGCCCCTTCTCATCGCCGCCGCGGTCACAGAGCCATCCTGGCATGTTCGGCCGCCGAACGCTTCGGCCTACGGGCACCAGATGTCGTCCGATGTCGTCCGGCAGAATCGGCGGCATGGGCTTGCACAACCACCGTCTGGTGCTGCTGCGCCACGGCGAGACCGAGTGGTCGAAATCCGGGCAGCACACCAGCCGCACCGATCTCGAACTCACCGACACCGGCCGCGTCCAGGCCGAGCTCGCCGGTCGGGTGCTGCGTGAGCTGAAACTCGCCGACCCGCTGGTGATCAGCAGCCCCCGCATACGCGCCCTGACGACGGCCAAGCTGGCCGGGCTCACCGTCGACGAGGTGACCGAGCTGATCGCGGAATGGGATTACGGCTCCTACGAGGGGTTGACGACCCCACAGATCCGGGAATCGGTCCCCGACTGGCTGGTCTGGACGCACGGCTGCCCCGGCGGCGAGAGCGTGGCCCAGGTCAGCGGCCGCGCCGATCGGGCCGTCGCACTGGCGTTGGAGCACATGAGCTCGCGCGACGTGGTGTTCGTGGGGCACAGCCACTTCTCCCGTTCGGTCATCACCCGCTGGGTGGAGCTGCCGCTCGTCGAGGGCAGCCGCTTCTGGATGCTCGCCGGCTCGATCGCCGTGTGCGGTTTCGAGCACGACGTGCGACAGCTCGCGGCGCTCGGGCTGACCAACCAACCGCAAGCGATCACGCCCGGATGAGCGCCATCGAACCGCCGTTCGCGCTGTGCGGGCCGCGCGGCACCCTGATCGCCGACGGGGTGCGGGCGCGGTACCGCGACGTGCAGGCGGCGCGGGCCGCGCTGCGATCGGGTTCGGCCCCAATCGTGTTGGGCGCCTTGCCTTTCGATGTTGCTAAGCCCGCCGCCCTGCTGGCGCCGCGCACCGTGCTGCGCCCCGACGGGCTGCCCGACTGGCCGGCGGGGCCGCTGCCGGCGGTGCGCGTCGCCGCCGCCGTCCCGCCGCCCGGCGACTACCGCGCCCGGATCGGCCGTGCGCGAGACCGGCTCGCCGCCCCGGGCGGCCCGCTGCGCAAGGTGGTGCTGGCCCGCGCGCTGCGGCTGGCCGCCGACGCCACGGTGGACGCGCGCGTCGTGCTGCGCCGGCTGGTCGCCGCCGACCCGGCCGCCTACGGCTATCTCGTCGACCTGACCGCCGCCGGCGACGGCTACGCGGGCGCCGCGCTGGTGGGCGCCAGCCCCGAACTCCTGGTCGCCCGCTCCGGCGACCGGGTCGAATGCCGGCCGTTCGCCGGTTCGGCGCCCCGCTCCGCTGACGCGGACATCGACGCCGCCAACGGCGCCGCCCTGGCGGAATCGGCCAAGAACCGCCACGAGCACCAGCTGGTCATCGACACCATGCGGGCCGCGCTGGAGCCCCTGTGCCACGACCTGACGATCGCCGCCGAGCCCCAACTTAGTCGCACCGCGGCGGTCTGGCACCTGTGCACGCCGATCAGCGGAACCTTGCGCGACAAATCAACTACCGCAATCGATTTGGCGTTGGCGCTGCATCCGACACCGGCGGTCGGAGGGGTGCCGACCAAGGCCGCGTGCGAGCTCATCGCCGAATTGGAGGGCGACCGCGGTTTCTACGCCGGGGCGGTCGGCTGGTGCGACGCCAGCGGCGACGGCGTCTGGGTGGTGACCATCCGCTGCGCACAGCTGTCGGCGGACCGCCGCAGCGCCCTCGCGCACGCCGGCGGCGGCATCGTCGCCGAATCGGACCCCGACGACGAAGTCGACGAGACGACAACGAAATTCGCCACGATATTGAACGCGCTGGGAGTGCAGCAATGAGCGTCAATATCCGCCGCGCCGCACCCGAAGACAGCGCCGATATTGCCGACATGATCCACGCGCTGGCCGAATTCGAACGCGCCCCCGAGCAATGCACCGTCACCGAAACAACAATTTCCGCAGCGCTTTTCGGCGATTCGCCGACGGTGCACGGGCATGTCGCCGAAGTCGGCGGCCAGGTCGCCGCGATGGCGCTGTGGTTCCTCAGCTTCTCCACCTGGGACGGGGTCGCGGGAATCTACCTCGAAGACCTGTTCGTGCGCCCGCGTTTTCGCCGCCGCGGCCTGGCCCGGGCGCTGTTGGCGGCGCTGGCCCGCGAGTGCCTCGACAACGGCTACACGCGGTTGTCGTGGGCGGTGCTGAACTGGAACGCCGACGCCATCGCGCTGTACGACGAGATCGGCGCCCGGCCGCTGCGCGAGTGGACCACCTATCGGCTCTCCGGCCCGCCGCTGGCCGAGCTGGCCGGGCCGCGCTGATCGCCCCCGGCGGCCCAGCGCACGGCCGCGGGGGTGAAGAGCAGGACCAAGGCGGCCAGCGCCACGACGCCGACGGGAATCCCGAACGCCGGCTGATGCGAGCCGACCGCGACATACCAGGCCACCGGCAGCAACAGCAGCTGGGTGAACACGGCCACGCCGCGGCCCCAGCGCTTGCCGAGCACCAGCGCGCGCCCGGCAGCCAACACCACGCCACCGGCCAGGACGAACCAGGCCGAGGTGCCCAGGCCGTTGACCACCCGCTGATCGGCCCCGGCGATCACGCGCACCACCAGCACCGCGGCCACCGCCAACGCGGCGACGCCCTGCACCGCGACGATCCACCCCGAGACGCGCACGGTGGTCGGGGCGGGCGGCTGCACAGCGCCAGCGTAGTCACGCCGGCCGGCTCTTCGGTTGCGCGTGCGCGGTTCCCGCACAGCGCGGCCTTAACCGGCCCGCATAAGCTCGTGCGTCATGCGCGCCGTGCTGATCGTGAACCCAACAGCCACTTCCACCACCCCGGCCGGTCGCGACCTGCTGGCGCACGCACTGAAGAGCCGCCTCGAACTCACCGTCGAGCACACCAGCCACCGCGGTCACGGCGCCGAAATCGCCCAGGCGGCCGCCGCGGACGGAATCGACCTGGTCGTCGTGCACGGCGGCGACGGCACCGTCAGCAACGTGGTCAACGGCCTGCTCGGCAGCCCCGGCTCGGCCCGCACCGAGCACGTGCCGGCGGTCGCCGTGGTGCCCGGCGGCTCGGCGAACGTGCTGGCCCGGTCGCTGGGCATCGCCAAGGACCCGGTCGCCGCCACCAACCAGCTCATCCAGCTGATCGACGACTACCGCCGGCACCAGGCCTGGCGCCGCATCGGGCTGATCGACTGCGGCGAGCGGTGGGCGCTGATCAACGCCGGAATGGGCGTCGACGCGGAGGTCGTGGCCGCGGTCGAGGCGCAGCGCGACAAGGGCGTCAACGTCAACGCGCTGCGCTATTGGCGGGTGGCGATTCCCGTCACGCTCGCCTTCCGCCGCCGCGAACCGGTGCTCACGCTGGAGCTGCCCGACCGCGAGCCGGTCCCGGCCGTGCACTTCGTCTGGGTGTCCAACACCAGCCCGTGGACCTACAGCAACAACCGGCCCCTGGTGACCAACCCGAACTGCACCTTCGAGTCGGGCCTCGGGGTCTTCGCGCTCGACGGCATGAAGGTGCTGCCCACGTTGAACGTGCTGCGCCAGATCCTGTCGAAGGGCCCCAAGCCCAACACCAAACAGGTCGTCCGGGACGACGACGCCGCCTGGGTGCGCGTGACCTCGACCGACGGCCCGATCCCCAGCCAGTTCGACGGCGACTACCTCGGCCTGCGCGAAACCATGACGTTCCGGTCGGTCCCCGGCCTTCTCCCGGTCGCCGCCCCGCCCGCCAAAAACACGCCCAACCTGCGATAACACGCCATTGCGGGGTGTTGGCGGCCAATCAGCGTAGTACAAAGGAATAAGGGCTTGGGCAGGACATCGCCAACGTGAGATAGCCCACGAGCTAACTCACGCTATTGACATCTGTTGAGCCTGTGAAACGATCGAAAGGTTGCATGCAGAAAACTTTGTAGGGGTACGGATACCTTTTCTTGTGCACGCTTAACAGCCGAAGAAAAATGCCCGTGCACCTTGCTGCGCACTCAGTAAGGAGTAACAACGTATGGATTGGCGCCACAAGGCGGTCTGTCGCGACGAGGACCCGGAGCTGTTCTTCCCGGTAGGGAACAGCGGCCCGGCGCTTGCGCAGATCGCTGACGCGAAACTGGTCTGCAATCGGTGCTCGGTGACCACGGAGTGTCTCGCCTGGGCCCTGAACACCGGCCAGGACTCGGGCGTCTGGGGTGGGATGAGCGAAGACGAGCGGCGCGCGCTGAAGCGTCGCAACGCCCGGACCAAGGCCCGTAGCGGAGTCTGACCGAAGTTTCTGCACACAGTGCGGCCCCGACCATCGTCGGGGCCGCACTGTTGTGTGGGTGTTAGAGCAGCAACCGGGCCCGGCGACCGATCGGCACCCGCAGCACGACATCGGTGCCGCGCTCGGAGGCCTCGCTCATGCCCAGCGTGCCGTCCAGCTCCGCCGACACCAGCGTCCGCACGATCTGCAGGCCCAGGCTGTCGGAGGACTCCAGGTTGAATCCCTCCGGCAGTCCCCGGCCGTCGTCGTGCACCACGACGTCGAGCCAGCGCGCGGAGCGCTCGGCGCGGATCGTCACCGACCCCTCGGCGTCGGCGTCGAACGCGTGCTCGATCGCGTTCTGCACGAGCTCGGTGATCACCATGATCAGCGCCGTCGCGCGGTCGGAGTCCAGCACGCCCAGGTCGCCGACCCGGTTGATCCGGATCGGCCGGTCCACGGACGCGACGTCGTTCATGATCGGCAGGATCCGGTCGATGACCTCGTCGAGGTTCACCTGCTCGTCCACCGACATCGACAGCGCGTCGTGGACCAACGCGATCGACGAAACCCGGCGCACCGATTCGATCAGGGCCTCGCGGCCCTCGGCGTTGGCCGTGCGGCGGGCCTGCAGGCGCAGCAGCGCCGCCACCGTCTGCAGGTTGTTCTTCACCCGGTGATGGATCTCCCGGATCGTGGCGTCCTTGGAGATCAGGGCCCGGTCGCGGCGCTTGACCTCGGTGACGTCGCGGATCAGCACCGCGGCGCCGGCGCTCGCGCCGTGCACCACCAGCGGCAGCGTGCGCAGCAGCACCGTCGCGCCCCCGGCGTCGACCTCCATCCGCATGCTCTTCCCGCCGGCCAGCAGGTCCTGGACGTGCTCGGCCATCTCCTGCGCCTCGAACGAGTCGGAGATCAGCGGCCGGGTGATCTCGATGAGGTTGTGGCCCTCCAGCTCCGTCGTGAGGCCCATCCGGTGGTAGGCCGACAGCGCGTTGGGGCTGCCGTAGGCGACCACGCCGTTGACGTCGAGGCGGATGAAGCCATCGCCCGCCCTGGGCGTGGAGCGCGACATGGCCACGTCCCCCACGTCGGGAAAGGTGCCCTCGGCGAGCATGTGGACGAGGTCCTCGGCGCATTCCCGGTAGGCCGTCTCCAGCTGGCCCGACGCGCGGTCGGCGGCACCCGCGGTTTGATGCTGGGTCAGCACCGCGACCACCTGCAGGCCATACCGCACCGGGGAGGCGGCGACGTGGGGCCCGGGCAGTTGCCACGAATGTGGTTGGCCCGCAGCGCTTTCCCGCCCGATGGCGCCGGTGGCGAAGGTTTCGGCGACGAGCGGCAGCCGGTCGCCGGGGACGACGCTGCCCACCGCGTCGGTCTGCAGCACCGTCGGCGCGGTGTTCGGCCGGCACTGCGCCACGCACACCAGCATGCCGTCGTCGCGGCGGACCCACATCAGGTAATCGGCGAACGACAGGTCGGCCAGCAGCTGCCACTCCCCGACCACCGCGTGCAGGTGGTCCACCGCGTTGCCCGGCAGCATCGTGTGCTCGGCAAGCAGGTCACCGAGAGTGGACATCGATTACTCCCGAGTCGTTCCCCGGGGCTAGCTGATCACGGCGATGAGGTCGCCCGCCTGGATGACGTCGCCG
Organism: Mycobacterium sp. 663a-19; assembly: GCF_035616495.1. Taxonomy (NCBI): domain Bacteria; kingdom Bacillati; phylum Actinomycetota; class Actinomycetes; order Mycobacteriales; family Mycobacteriaceae; genus Mycobacterium; species Mycobacterium sp. 663a-19. Next base: position 217,241 of record NZ_JAPJAV010000006.1, read on the forward strand.
ACGGAGACGCTCACCTTGCTGACCGTGCCGTCGACCTCGGCCAGGACGGGGATCTCCATCTTCATCGATTCCAGCAGCACCACGGTGTCGCCCTTGCCGATCTGGTCACCCTCGCTCACCACGACTTCGAGCACGCTGGCCACGATCTCGGCGCGAACATCCTCGGCCATCTTCACCCCACTCGTTTCGGCCCCTGCGCATGCTGGCTGGTCTTCGTATATCGAACCACAAGACCGGCCGGGACCGCGGCGCACGGCCGTTGACACAGCGTGCCGCGTCGCGTGAGAGACTGGCCATTCCAGCAGGGATCCATTGACGGAGGTTCGAGGACATGGCCAAGCGTGGCCGCAAGAAGCGCGACCGCAAGTACAGCAAAGCCAACCACGGCAAACGGCCCAACTCGTAGCCGCTCGACGCCTTGGGCGCTACTCCATGCCCCGGATGATGGTGGTGCGGCGGATCTCCAGCCGCAGGCGCTCCTTCAGGCCCTCGGGGGCCTTCTCGCCCCGGCATTTGGTCGCGATCAGCGCCTTGATCCGCTCCTCGAGCCCGTAATGCTTGAAGCATCCGGGGCATGCCTCCAGATGCTGGCGCAGCCTCTCCTTGGCCTCCGGCGTGCATTCGCCGTCGAGCAGGGTCCACACCTCGGCGATCACTTCGGCGCAGCCCATGCTGCCGTGGGAATCGCTGTCGTCTGCGCGCGGGCCGGCGGGGCCGGGGAACTCGCTCACGACGACACCTCCTCGTGCGCCTGTTGACCGCGGTTGAACCCTCGCTCCTTGGCCACGTCGGCCAATAGACCACGAAGCTGACGCCTGCCGCGGTGCAGCCGAGACATTACCGTCCCGATCGGCGTGTCCATGATCTCTGCGATCTCTTTGTATGGGAAGCCCTCGACGTCGGCGTAGTAGACCGCCATCCGGAACTCCTCCGGCAACGCCTGCAGCGCCTCCTTGATCTCGGTGTCCGGGAGCGCCTCGAGCGCCTCGACCTCGGCCGAGCGCAACCCGGTGGAGGAGTGTTCGGCGTTGGACGCCAACTGCCAGTCGGTGATCGCCTCGGTCGGATACTCCGCGGGCTGGCGCTGCTTTTTGCGGTAGCTGTTGATGTAGGTGTTGGTCAGGATCCGGTACAGCCACGCCTTGAGGTTGGTGCCCGCCCGGAAGGAGCGAAACCCCGCGTAGGCCTTCACCATGGTCTCCTGCAGCAGGTCCTCGGCGTCGGCGGGATTGCGGGTCATGCGCAGGGCACCGCCGTAGAGCTGGTCGATCAGCGGGATCGCGTCGCGTTCGAAACGCGCGGTCAGCTCCTCGTCGGTCTCTTGCGCCCCAGCCGCGGGACTCTCCGGCCCTGTCGCGCCCTCCCGGCCATCCTCTCGGCCATCCTCGAAGTCGGCCATCAACACGGTCCCTTCTGCTGCGGTGTCGCCGGGCAGCGTCGAAAGCGCCATCGGACTCGCGAGAAAGCGAATCAACTGCTCAGCGCCTATTGGGCATAGGCTCGTCGCCGTTGACACCAGACTGCTCCTCCAATCTAAAGGCTGCCTCCGACACTGTCTGCCCGGGTCCGCCCGGTCCGCAAAGGGTGTATCGGTAAACCGACTGGTTTAACAGCGCCGGCCGACCAGCTATTTCCCGGTCTTTGCGGGCCGAGTCCGGCCGGCTGCGGCGGGACGTTAGTGTGACGCCATGTCTCTCAACGGCAAGACCATGTTCATCTCCGGCGCGAGTCGCGGTATCGGCCTCGCGATCGCCAAGCGCGCCGCGCAGGACGGCGCCAACATCGCCCTGATCGCCAAGACCGCCGAACCGCACCCGAAGCTGCCGGGCACGGTGTTCACCGCGGCCAAGGAGCTCGAGGAGGCGGGCGGGCAGGCGCTGCCGATCGTCGGAGACGTCCGCGATCCCGAATCGGTGGAGTCCGCGGTGGCCAAGACCGTCGAGCAGTTCGGCGGCATCGACATCTGCGTGAACAACGCGTCGGCGATCAACCTGGGGTCCGTCACCGAGGTGCCGATGAAGCGGTTCGACCTGATGAACGGGATCCAGGTGCGCGGCACGTATGCGGTGTCGCAGGCGTGCATTGCGCATCTGAAGGGCCGGGAGAACCCGCACATCCTGACGCTGTCGCCGCCGGTGCTGCTGGGCAAGGAATGGCTGAAGCCGACGGCGTACATGATGGCCAAGTTCGGAATGACGCTGTGCGCGTTGGGGATAGCCGAGGAGATGCGCGAGGCCGGTATCGCGTCCAACACGCTGTGGCCGCGCACGCTGGTGGCCACCGCCGCGGTGCAGAACCTGCTCGGCGGTGAGGAGGCCATGGGCCGCGCCCGCAGGCCGGAGGTGTACTCCGACGCCGCCTACGTCATCCTCAACAAGCCCGCCCGCGAGTTCACCGGCAACACGCTGCTGTGCGAGGACGTGCTGGTCGATTCCGGCGTCACCGACCTGTCGGTGTACAACTGCGTGCCCGGCGCGCAGCTCGGTGTCGACTTCTGGGTGGATGGCGTCAACCCGCCGGGATACACCGGGCCCTGACCAAGGATGGCAGCGACACCGGCAATCGCCGCCCTCGTCAAAGCCGGTGTCCCACACGAGGTATTGCACTTCGACGTCGTCACCGACCTGTCGGACTCCGGGGATTTTGCGCCCGAGCAGGTGTTCAAAACGCTAATCATCGCGTTACCCCGGGAGCTGGCCGTCGCGATTGTGCCAGTCCCGTCGAAGCTGTCGCTAAAGGCGGCGGCCGCGACGCTGGCGGTGGCCAAGGCCACGATGGCCGAACCAGCCGCGGCCGAGCGGTCCACCGGCTACGTGGTCGGTGGCATCTCCCCGTTTGGTCAGCGCAAGCCGCTGCGGACGGTGCTTGACAGTTCGGCGCTGCGCTGGGAACGAGTGTTGTGCAGCGCCGGCAAGCGACATTGGGACGTCGCGGTGACACCACAGGACCTGATCCGCCTCACCGACGCGGTCACAGCGGACTTGACCGCGCGAACGTAACGCCACGGCGAAAATCCGCACCGGATTTCGCGGTGACATTACTCTCGCGGACCGAAAGCCCTGTGGCTCAGGCTCTTCCCCGGGCTCGCGCAGGTCATCGGCTGTTTTCGCTTGTGGGGATGGTGATCTCGCGCTTCAGCAGCTTGCCGGTGGGGCCCTTGGGCAGGGCGTCGACCAGCCAGACCTGGCGCGGGTACTTGTAGGCGGCCACCCGCGCCTTGACGTACTCGCGCAGCTCGTCGGCCGTGGCGGCGGCGCCCTTCTTGAGGGCGACGGCGGCGCCGACCTCCTCGCCGAGCGAGTCGTGCGGGACGCCGACGACGGCGGCCTCGGCGACCGCGGGATGCTCGTAGAGCACCTCCTCGATCTCGCGTGGGTAGACGTTGTAGCCGCCGCGGATGATCATGTCCTTGGTCCGGTCGACGATGTAGAAGTAGCCGTCTTCGTCGACGCGCCCGACGTCGCCGGTGGCCAGCCACCCGTCGGGCGTGATCGTGGCCTTGGTGGCGTCGGGCAGGTTCCAGTAGCCCTTCATCACGTTGTGGCCGCGGATCTGGATCTCGCCGGCCTCCCCCTGCGGGACCTCGACCCCGTCCAGGTCGACCACCCGCATCTCTACACCCTCGATCGGGGTCCCGATCGAGCCCGCCTTGCGCGGCCGGTGCGGATGGTTGAACGCGGCCGCGGGAGAGCTCTCCGAGAGCCCGTAGCCCTCGAGAACCGCGCAGCCGAAGGCCTTTTCGAAGTCGGTGAGGACCTGGACGGGCAGCGCCGCGCCGCCGGACACGCAGGTGCGCAGGCTCCGCGTCGCCTCCGGGGAGGCCTCCTCCGCCACGCTGAGCAGCGCCGAGTACATCGTCGGCACCCCCTCGAACACGGTGACGGCATCGCGCTGGATCACCTCCAGGGCCTTGCGCGGGTCGAACCGGGGAATGAGCGTCAGCGTCGCGCCCGCGAGGACGGCCGCGTTGAGCCCGCAGGTCAGGCCGAAGACGTGGAACAGCGGCAGGCAGCCCATTATGACGTCGTCCGGCCCGAGCTCGACGAGGGTGCGCACCGCCACGTCGCAGTTGCGGCCCAGGTTGGCGTGGGTGAGCATGGCGCCCTTGGGTTTTCCGGTTGTGCCCGAGGTGTGCAGGATGACGGCGACGTCGTCGTCGTCGCGTTGCACCGGTGACTCCTGCGCCGGCAGGTCGGCGATCGACTTCATCAGCGCGGCGTCGTCGACCAGCCAGCACTGCGCGCCCGCCTCGGTGGCGCCGGCGGTGGCCTCGTCGGCGAAGGCCGGTGTCGCGAACAGCGCGCCGGCGCCGGTGTTGGACAGGTAAAAGGCGATCTCGCGGGCCTTGAGCAGGGGGTTCATCGGGACCGCGACGGCGCCGCGGTACATGATGCCGTAGAACGCGATGGCGAATGCGGGCGTGTTGGGCAGCATCACCCCCACCCGATCGCCGGGCCGGACGCCGGCGCGGTCCAGCAGGGTCGCGACGCGGGCTGCCGCGTCGTCGAGCTCGGCGTAGGTGAACTGCAGGTCGTCGCAGCGCAGCGCGCCGCGATCGGGGTGGCGGTCTTTCGATGCGATGAGGTTGCTGCTCAGGGCGGTCACAATGCGCTCCAGGATGTGTTCGAGTCTGTAGAGACATGATGACGCATGTGGTGTGCAAATCCTTAGTCTCCAGAGGACAAACCTGCACCGGAAGTTGATCGGTCGACGACATTCCCGGACCGCGGCGGCGTCGCTAGATTTCCTGGCAAGCGCAGCGTCGCGCTTCAGCATCCAGCTGATCCGAATTCCAGCCTCGGCTCGAATCGTCAAGTACCACAACCCATCCCACCGCACCGCCGTGCGGAGAATGTGAGCGAATCATGGCCTTCCTGACCGCGTATCTGACCGTCGCCGGAGTGCTCGTCCTGGTGTTGTCCCCCGTGCTGCTCGCGGCCACCGTCACCGCCGTCCACGCCATCCGCGGGACCAACCGGCCCGCGGCCGCGTAATCGGCCCCGGCTACGACGGCCGCAGCACCGCGCTGCCGTACCAGTGGCAGGCGAGCAACGCGAGCTCGACGTCGAGCGGGTCGCCGCCGATCTCCCGGCCGCGCCGCTCGACGGCGCGGGCGACCCGGTATTTCACCGAGTTGAAGTGCAGGTTGAGTTCCTCCGCGGCGGCCTTGTAACTGCAGCCCAGGTACACCCGCAGCGTCTCGCGCAGCCGCGCAATGACCGTCGGCGCCCAACTTGATGCGGCGTTATCCTCACACCACCAGATAAGCCGCGACAGGTGAGGGCAGCTATGCATGTACGCAACATCGGCTGCGCCCCTGATGTTGATGTTCGCCGTTGCGGTGCACCGGATCCTGCGCAGATCAGAAAACAGCGGCTACCTCAGCGGGATTTTCCTGCTCGGCACCGCGGCCGTCGCCACACTGTTGCTGGTGACGCAGGCCATGCAAATTGCCGTCGCCCAGCATGCCGACCGGTTGCCGGCCGGCATCGTCTTCACGATGGGAGTGCACTTCCCGGGCGTCCTGATCGGCTTGTGGGGCTCGTTCATGGCGGCGACGGCCTTCGCCTATGCGTACTGCGTCTTCGCCGACGGCGTCTTGCCGCGGTGGACGGCCTACCTGGCGCTGCTGGCGCTGGCGGTAAATCTGCTCAGGACCGCGGGCGTGTTCTTCCGCACCGGGGCGTTCAGCATCGAGGGCGGTTTCACCGCCTGGGCGCCGGCCGTGATGACCGTGCTGTGGTACCTGGGCACCGCGATAGCGATGCTGCGCCTGCGTCCCCCGGCTACTGATACGAGTAGAAGCCCTCACCCGTCTTGATGCCGAGCTTGCCGGCATCGACGTAGGACTGCAACAACTCTCGCACGTTCGTCGGCAAGTGCGGAAACTCTTGCGCGTAGTGGTTCTCGATGTCGAGCACCACGTCCAGCCCGACCAGATCCATCATCTGAAACGGGCCGGCGGCCACACCCCAGTTGACCTTGAACATGCCGTCGACGTCTTCCGGGCGTGCGACACCCTCGGCGACCACGGCCAGCGACTCGCGCTTGATGGCGGCCCAGATGCGATTGAAGATGAACCCGGTGCTCTCCTTGCGCGCCTCGAAGGGATGCACGCCGAACTCGGGCAGGACGGCCAGCAGGGTGTCGAGCAGGCCGCGGTCGGTCTGCCCGTCGGACATCAGGTCGACGGCGTTGATCTGGGGCGGCATGTAGAAGTGCATATTGCACAGACGCGTTTTGTCGCGCACGTTTTCGGCCATCAGCCGCGACGGGAAGGACGACGAGTTCGTCGCGAAAATGGTGTCCGCCGGTGCGGCCCGGTCGATCCGGCCCCACAGCGGAATCTTGACGTCGAGCCGCTCCGGGGCGGACTCCACGGCGAGCCAGGCGTCGTCGAGCGCCTCGTCGAGCGAGGTCGCTCCGGTCGCTACGCCCACTTCGCCAAAGCCCCTGTCCTGCAACAGCTTCGGTAGGTTATCGGTCACGTATTGCGTCGCCTCGGCGAGCTGTTCGGCGCGCCGGGCATGGATTCGCACGGTTCCGCCGCAGCTGGCGAACATCAGCGCGATGCGGCGGCCCAGCGTTCCCGCCCCGATCACCGCGACGGGGCGGTTCCGGATGTCGTCGAAATTGTAGGCGTAGGAGCCAGTCACACACGCATGCTAAGGCCCGGCGGCGCGCCCGGGTCAGTCGCCGACCGACAAGAATGAGCCGGCCGTTGTCTGGTGTGGACAATCGGCCCGATTGGTAATCTCTTGTGTCACTTTGGTTTCTGTGGTCACAGGGCGGGGGTTTTTGTCGGTGGCCGTGTCTAGTTTGACGGTATGAGTTCTGGTGGTGTGGATCCCGAGGCGATCGCGGCGGCGTTCGATGCCGCCGAGGCCGCCCTCGACTCGGTGGCCGCCCTGGACTGCGACGCGTTGACCACCCCGGAATGGCTGGCCTGGCTGGCGCGCTGCGAGCGGCTGCGCCGGCGCCTGCCCGCCCTCGAACACCAACCGCTCAACCACTTGGCCCGCCAGGCCAGCCCCGAGGAGCTGGGCGGCCCGCTTTCGCACGCGATCGCCGAAGCGACGTTGATCAGCCGCGCCGAAGCCGGGCGACGCATTAAAGAGGCCGCCGATCTGGGGCCGCGGCACACCCTGACCGGTGAGCCGTTGGCGCCGGTGCTGGCGGCCACCGCGGCCGCGCAGCGCGACGGCACGCTCGGTGCCGGGCAGGTCGCGGTGATCCGCCGTTTCCACCACCGGCTGCCCGGCTGGATCGACCAGACCACCCGCGAGCACGTTGAAGCCAAGCTGGCGCACGAGGGCACCCAGTATCGGCCCGAGCAACTCGCGGCCCTGGCCGACACGCTGGCTGATTGCCTCAACCCCGACGGCACCTTCACGGACGACGACCGCGCCCGGCGCCGCGGCCTGACGCTGGGCAACCAGGGCGCCGACGGCATGTCGCAACTGCGCGGCTGGCTGACCCCCGAGGCCCGCGCCACCCTGGAAGCGGTGTGGGCCAAGCTAGCCGCCCCTGGCATGTGCAATCCGGACGACGACACCCCGACCGTGGACGGCGCCCCCTCTCAAGAGGCCATCGACGGTGATGCCCGCTCGACCGCTCAGCGTCAGCACGACGCGCTGAACGCCGCGCTGCGCGCCCTGTTGGCCTCGGGCGAAATCGGTCAACACAACGGGCTGCCGGCCGCCATCATCGCGTCCACCACCCTGGCCGAACTCGAAGCCGCCGCCGGGCGCGCCCTGACCGGCGGCGGCACCATCCTGCCCATGAGCGACGTGATCCGCCTGGCCCGCCACGCTCACCACTACCTAGCGATTTTTGACAAGGGCAAGGCCGTGGCGCTCTACCACACCCGACGGCTTGCCTCGCCCGGACAGCGAATCGTGTTGTATGCGAAGGATCGTGGCTGCACCGCCCCGGGGTGTACCGTGCCCGGCTACTACAGCGAAGTCCACCACATCACCGACTACGCCACCTGCCACACCACCGACGTCAACGACCTCACCTTCGGCTGCGGCCCCCACCACCGCCTACTTCAACCCGGCGGCTGGACCACCCGCCGACGCCACAACGGCGACACCGAATGGATCCCACCCCCGCACCTCGACCGCGGCCAACCCCGCACCAACACCTACTGGCACCCCGAAAAACTCCTCCACCACGAGAACGACGAGGACGAGGACGACAGCTCGGGGGCGGCATGACACCCGCGCTATAGCAGCTTGATCTGTCCGGGCTCCGGCTCGGCCGGCTCCAGCAACTCGGGACCGTTGTTGCGGACGCTGTTGACCAACGTCGACACCTGGCGCATCTCGATGGCGCCCGCGTCCGGTGGGCGGGCCAGGAATTCGGGATCCAGCTCGGCGTCCGGATTCAGCCAGGTGTCCCAATCGGCCTCGGCGAGCATCAGCGGCATCCGGTCGTGGATCTCGGCGAGCTCGCCCACCGCGTCGGTGGTGATGATCGTGCAACTCAGCAGCGGCGCAGCGACTTTCGCGGGCTTCCACACCGACCACAGGCCCGCCGCGAACAACGGCTCGCCGTCGCTGCGGTACATGTAGAACGGCGTCTTGCGCGACTTCTTGCCGCCATCACCGGAATTGGCGCGCCACTCGTAATAGCCGTCCATCGGCACCAGGCAGCGCTTGCTCTTGGCCGAACCGCGGAAGGCGGGCGAGGTGGTGACCTTATCGGCCCGGGCGTTGATCAGCAGCGGACCCTTGTTCTCGGGCGTCCCGTCGGGACCGGCCTTGACCCATGGCGGGATCAACCCCCACCGCATCAGCCGGACCCGCCGGGTCGGCTCGTCGTCGGGCTCGCTGTGGCGGGTCACGACGGTGGCGATGGTGGCCGTCGGAGCCACGTTGTAATTGGGCCGGCCGGTATCGGGCGCGGCCCCGGTGGCCTCGTCGATCGCCTTGATCTTCTCGGCCAGCTTGGCCGGATCCGTCGTGACCGCAAACCGTCCGCACATGACTTCCATGGTGCCTGGTGGCGGTGCCCGGTGGGCAAGTCGTCCGCCGACACGGCAGGATGAAGCAAATGAGCAGCACCGATTCGTGGACGGCCCCGCAGGCGGCCGCGCCGGTGCGCGCGACCGTGACCATTCCCGGGTCGAAATCGCAGACCAACCGGGCGCTGCTGCTCGCGGCGCTGGCGGCCGCACAGGGACAGGGCACGTCCACGGTCAGCGGGGCGCTGCGCAGCCGCGACACCGACCTGATGATCGGTGCGCTGCGCACCCTGGGCCTGTCCATCGACGGAGCCGGGTCCGAGCTGACCGTCGACGGCCGCATCGACCCCGGTCCCGACGCCCGCATCGACTGCGGCCTGGCGGGCACGGTGTTGCGTTTCGTTCCGCCGTTGGCGGCGCTGGCCCTCTCGCCGGTGGATTTCGACGGCGACGAGCAGGCCCGCGTCCGGCCCATCGCGCCGCTGCTGGACGCGCTGCGCGGCCTCGGCGTCCGGATCGACGGGGCCGGTCTGCCCTTCCGGGTCCAGGGCACCGGATCGGTCGCCGGCGGCACCGTCGAAATCGACGCCTCGGCGTCGTCGCAGTTCGTGTCCGGCTTGCTGCTGTGCGCCGCGTCGTTCACCGACGGCCTGACCGTGCAGCACACGGGCGCGGCGCTGCCGTCGGCGCCGCACATCGCGATGACCGTGCAGATGCTGCGGCAGGCCGGGGTCGACGTCGACGACTCGGTCCCCGACCGCTGGCGGGTGCGCGCCGGCGCGGTCGCGACCCGGCACTGGGAGGTCGAACCCGACCTGACCAACGCCGTCCCGTTCCTGGCCGCCGCCGTGGTCAGCGGCGGAACGGTGCGCATCACCGGCTGGCCCGCGCACAGCGTGCAACCCGCCGGCAACATCCTGGACGTCTTCGCGAAGCTGAATGCCGTTGTCACCCAGACTGATTCGTTCCTGGAAGTGCGCGGCCCGGCGGGTTACGACGGGTTCGACGTCGACCTGCGCGCCACGGGCGAGCTGACGCCATCGGTGGCGGCGCTGGCGGCGCTGGCGAACCCCGGGTCGGTGTCGCGCCTGACCGGCATCGCGCATCTGCGCGGGCATGAGACGGATCGGCTCGCTGCGCTGAGCGCCGAGATCAACCGCCTGGGCGGTGACTGCGCCGAAACCGACGACGGGCTGGTGATCACCGCGACACCGCTGCGGCCGGGCACCTGGCACGCCTACGCCGATCACCGCATGGCGATGGCCGGCGCGATCATCGGGCTGCGAGTGCCCGGGGTTCGGGTGGACGACATCGGCGCCACCACCAAGACGCTGCCGGAGTTCCCGCAGCTGTGGGCGCGGATGCTGTCCGACGGGGAGCCCGGCGGTTGAGACCCGGCGACTACGACGAGTCCGACGTCAAAGTCCGGTCCGGCAGGGGATCGCGACCGCGGACCAAGACTCGTCCCCAGCACGCCGACGCCGAAGCCGCCATGGTCATCAGCGTCGACCGCGGCCGCTGGGGGTGCGTGCTGGGCGGCCGCCCCGATCGCCGGGTCACCGCCATGCGGGCCCGCGAGCTGGGCCGCACGCCGATCGTCGTCGGCGACGACGTCGACCTGGTCGGCGATCTGTCCGGCCGACCGGACACCCTGGCCCGGATCGTGCGCCGCGGGCCGCGCCGAACGGTGTTGCGGCGCACCGCCGATGACACCGATCCCACCGAACGCGTGGTCGTCGCCAACGCGGACCAACTCCTGATCGTGGTGGCGATGGCGGACCCGCCGCCGCGCACCGGGCTGGTCGACCGGGCCCTGATCGCCGCCTACGCCGGCGGGCTGACACCGATTCTCTGCCTGACCAAGACCGACCTGGCGCCGCCCGAGCCGTTCGAGCGGCAGTTCGTCGACCTGGACCTGACGGTGGTCGCCGCGGGCCGCGACGATCCGCTGCTCGCGGTGGCGGACCTACTCGCCGGCAAGATCACCGTCCTGCTCGGCCATTCCGGGGTCGGCAAGTCGACGCTGGTGAATCGGCTTGTGCCCGAAGCGGACCGGGCCGTCGGCGAGGTGACCGAGATCGGCAGGGGCCGACACACCTCGACGCAGTCGGTCGCGTTACCGCTGGACCCTGGCGGCTGGGTGATCGACACCCCGGGCATCCGTTCGTTCGGGTTGGCCCACATTCACCCCGACGACGTGCTGATGGCGTTCTCGGATCTGGCCGACGCGATCGAGGACTGCCCGCGCGGCTGCGGCCACCTGGGGTCGCCCGCCGACCCCGAATGCGCGCTGGACGCGCTGTCCGGTCCCGCCGTTCGCCGCGTCGCGGCGGCCCGGCGGCTGCTGGCGGTGCTCAACCAGACTTGACCAGGCGCATGCCGAGCTCGTCGGGACGCACCAAATGCCCCTTGCGGCAGCGGATTTCCACGCCCGCCTGTGCCCCGCAGCCCTGATGGACCAGCCGCAGGCGATTGTGGCCCGGCAGGTGGTTTCTGCCCCACTCGAACATCGCCCAGACCACCGGCATGAAGTCGATGCCGGCATCGGTGAGGACGTACTCGTCGCGGCTGCGCTGCCCCGGCTCGCGGTAGGGTCGGCGCTCCAGCAGCCCGAGCTCGACCAGTTCGGCCAGCCGCGCGGACGTCGCGGCCTTGGTGATGCCGACGCGGCGGGCGAAGTCGTCGAACCGGGTGGTGCCGTAGTACGCCTCGCGCATGATGAGCATCGCTGATTTGGTGCCGAGCACCGACATGGTCTTTTCGATCGCACATTGGCCGACCGCCGACCACTTGTCCCGGTCGGCCAGCGGGCCCTGCAGGAATGTCACGCAAATCACCTCCTTGTCTGGGTTGCATTCAGCATACCTAGGTGTTTATCTGGGTATAGATATAGATACCTAGCTTCGGGACTCGAGGAGGAGCCATGAACCGTGACGCCGTCATCGTCCGTGCCGTCCGCACACCCGTCGGCAAGGGCAAGGCCGGCGGCGCGTTGCACGACGTGCTGCCCGCCGACCTGCTGGCCCACAGCCTGCGTGAGCTGGTGGCGCGCACCGGCGTGGACCCGGCTCAAATCGACGACGTCATCGCCGGTGCCGTCACCCAGGTCGGCGATCAGGCGGTCAACATCGCGCGCAATGCGTTGCTGGGCGCCGGATTCCCGGAGTCGGTTCCCGGCGTGACCGTCGACCGCCAGTGCGGCAGCAGCCAGCAGGCGATCAGCTTCGCGGCGCAGGGCGTGCTCGCCGGCGCGTACGACCTCGTCATCGCCGGTGGCGTGGAGTCGATGAGCCGGGTTCCGATGGGCAGTGCCGTGCTGCCCGGCAGCAACCCGTTCGGCCACGACATGAGCGGGCGCTACCCCGACGGCCTTGTGCCACAGGGCATCAGCGCCGAGCTGATCGCGGCGAAGTGGGGCTTTTCGCGCACCCAGCTCGACGAGTTTTCGGCCTCCAGCCATGAAAAGGCGGCCCGCGCCACCAAGGACGGCCTCTTCGACGACGAGCTGATCCCGATCGCCGGGCTGGAGACCGACGAGAGCGTCCGGCCCGCCACCACCGTGGAGACCCTGGCCGGGTTGCAGCCGTCGTTCTACAGTGAAGTGGCCAAAGAGCGCTTCCCGCAAATCAATTGGTCGATCACGGCGGGCAACTCCTCGCCGCTGTCGGACGGCAGCGCCGCGGTGCTGATCACCACGAGCGAGCTCGCCGCCAAGCTGGGCCTGCGCCCGCTGGCCCGCATCCACACCACGACCGTGGTGGGCTCCGACCCGCTCTACATGCTGACCGGCGTCATTCCCGCCACCGAGAAGGTGCTACACCGCGCCGGACTGACACTGGCCGACATCGACCTGTTCGAGGTGAACGAGGCGTTCGCCCCCGTCGTGCTCGCGTGGGCGCACGACACCGGCGCCGACCTGGCCAAGACGAATGTCAACGGCGGGGCCATCGCGATCGGCCACCCGCTGGGTGCCAGCGGCGCTCGCATTATGACGACCCTGGTCAACGCACTGCACCAACGCGGCGGCCGGTACGGGCTGCAGACGATGTGCGAGGGCGGCGGGATGGCCAACGCCACGATCATCGAGCGATTGTGAGAACGGGAGGCCACCAACATGTCCAAAATCTTTGTCATCGGCGGCACCGGAGCCCAGGGCATGCCCGTCATCCGCGCGCTCGTCGCCGACAAGAAATACTCGGTTCGGTTCCTCACTCGCAACGCCGGCAGCCGGCGAGCCAGGGAACTGCTTGATCTCGAAAACGTCTCCGCCGTCGAGGGATCCTTCGCCGACGAAGCGACGCTGCGTGAGGGATTCCGCGGTTGCGACGGAGCATTTGTCAACGTCGACGGGTTCAATACCGGCGAGAAGAGCGAGATCTATTGGGCGATCCGCAGTTACGAGATCGCCTTCGAAGAAGGAATCAAATTCTTCGTGTACGGAAACCTGGACTACGGCCTCAAGAAGGCCGGGTATGATTCTCGGTTCCGCACCGGCCACTATGACGGCAAAGGCCGGGTCGGCGAGTGGATTCTGTTCCAGAATCAGGCGAATCGCGATCGGATGGGCGCGGCGCTGTTCACCTCGGGTCCCTACATCGAGATGGTGATCTCACCGGGTACGCCGATGACGCCCACCGTGGAGGACGGCGTCCTGACGTGGCGTGTTCCGCTCGGTGACGGGGCGGTGACGCACGTGTCGCTCGAGGATTGCGGTTACTACGTGCGTTGGCTTTTCGACCATCCGGAGCGCGCGAACGGCATGGACCTCGAGGTCGCTGTCGACGATATCGCCTACGCCGATCTCGCCGCGGCGTTCGAGAAGGTCACCGGGCATCCGGCGCGGTACATCGACACCGACCTGGAGACGTACTGGCGGAACGGCCCGCTGAGCGTCGTCGCCGACGCGCCCGCGGGGTACAACGCCGAGCGAAAAGACAAGAGCACCATGAACGTACGCGACAACTTCACCGGCTTCTGGAATCTCTGGAAATACCGAGTGGTCAAACGGGATTACGCGCTGCTCGATGAGATCCACCCGAACCGGATCAGAAGTGCCGAGGAGTGGTTCGAGCGTCAAGATCAACACGCAAGGGAGCTGGGTTGGGGCGGCCTTTGGGAGCAGATCCAGCCGGAGAATCGGACGCCGATACTCAAGATCGGCGAGGACCAGCGGCAAGGGAAGCTGTAGCCGACGATGTCCGCCTCACGTGAGACCCGCTTCGACGGGGTGCGGGTGCGCTACGACAGCGCGAAAAGCTACGACGAGTTGGTTGCCGCGCTGCTGGTCGACGTCGGCGACTACCCGGTCCCGATCAACGACATCGCGATCAGCTCCGAGGGTTGGCAGTCCTGCCGGGAACGCGTCGAATCCCATGTCGGCCCAAGCGGATTCATGTTGTTCGCGCTGATAGACCACGGCGCGTGGATCGCCAAGGCGGGCATCGACCGCAAGGCGATGCGCGTCGTCCTCGGCAATCCGCTTCTCGCGATCACAATGTTGCGGCACGACGTGACGGCGGGCCTGTTCGCCCCGGTCGAGTTGCTGATCCTCGACGAGGGCTCCGGCAGCAGCCTCACCTACGTCAGGCCGTCGTCCCTCATGGTCGTCGAGCAGAATCCGGCATTGCTCAGCGCGGCAGAGGTGCTCGACGCCAAGTTGGCGGCGTTGGCCGCCAAGGTGACCAGCGGCTCGTGAGCGCGGTTGGTCGAACTCAGAGCCAGCCGGTGCGGGCGGCGGCAACCGACTCAGCGGGTACCGGGGCCAACGTCCCGTCGCGCACGCCGTCGAGCATCCGTTTCACGGCGGCGACAATCTCCGGGGCCGCGGCGGCGAGCCCGTTGCGGTCGACGTCGGTGACCTCGTCGGCGCCGACGCCCGCGCGGGCCAGCACGGCGTCCGGGTCGGCCAGCTGATCGGCCAGCCAGGCGATCGGGTCGGCCGACAGCTCGGGAACGAAATGCCGCCGTCCGGGCTCCCAACCATCGAAACGAGGATGATGATGGGCCCGGTCCAGCGTCCCGGGCGGGCTCTCGGTGGATCCGAACAGGTCCACCCGCCACACCGGGCGGTTGAAGGCGATCGGGACCCCGGCATATATCGATCCCTGGGGCTCGGCCCGGTCGATGAGGCGAAGTTCCAGCCTGACTCCCCGCTCCGGGGTCTCCTGACCGGTGAGCGGGTTCGGGTCGACGAAGTACATGTCCCCGACGACCACACCCAGGGCTTCGAATCCGAACGCTGCGAGCATCGCGCACCCCTTCCTCGTACCTTCCCGAGCGTAAACCCAGGGCGACCGTGCCCCGAACGTGAAGCTGTTGCGAATCCGCCCGTGGGATTTCGCAACCAGTTCACGCTCGGCGAAGGGGCTTTGGGCGGCGAAGGGGCTTTGGGCGGCGAAGGGGCTTTGGGCGGCGAAGGGGCTTTGGGCGGCGAAGGGGCGGCGAAGGGGCTTCACGCTCGGCGCAAGGGCTTTGGGTGGCGGCGCAAGGGCTTTGGAGACCTCAGGCCGCCAGGCCGTCGTCGGCGTCGCGGGCGGCGGCCTTCGCGG
This sequence comes from Mycobacterium sp. 663a-19, assembly GCF_035616495.1. Lineage (NCBI taxonomy): Bacteria > Bacillati > Actinomycetota > Actinomycetes > Mycobacteriales > Mycobacteriaceae > Mycobacterium > Mycobacterium sp. 663a-19. The sequence continues at coordinate 232,757 of NZ_JAPJAV010000006.1, forward strand.
CCCGCCTGTCGCGCCGCCAGCCCCGCACCGCGGCAATGGCCGACTTGAGCCCGCGCCGCCGGCCGGTCGTCGGATCGGTGCCGGCGAAGCCGGGCTCGAGCTCCGCGAACATCCGCTCGCTGCGGGTCTCCGGCGCGTTGTCGGCGTCGTCCACCAGGTACTTGTTGGGCAGCGACAGCTTGGCCAGCGTCCGCCACGTCTTGCCGTACTGCACCAGGAAAGACCCTGTGGTGTAAGGCAAGTCGTACTTGTCGCAGACGGCGCGCACCCGCACCGAGATCTCGTGCAGCCGGTTGCTCGGCAGGTCGGGGTACAGGTGGTGCTCGATCTGGTGGCACAAGTTGCCGCTCATGAACCGCAGCACCGGCCCGGCCTCGAAGTTGGCGCTGCCCAGCATCTGGCGCAGGTACCACTGGCCCTTGGTTTCACCGATCATGTCGGTCTTGGTGAATTTCTCTGCGCCATCGGGGAAATGGCCGCAGAAGATGACGGCGTTGGCCCACACGTTGCGGATGACGTTGGCGACCGCGTTGGCCTTCAACGTCGACGTGAAGGTCGCGCCGGGCGACAGCGAGGTCAGCGCCGGGAACGCGACGTAGTCCTTGAACACCTGCCTGCCGGCCTTGGCCAGGAACTCGTCGATCCGCTGGCGGGCGTCCTCGTTGTCCATCCGCTTCTTGAGGATCTTGCCGATCTCCACATGCTGCAGGCCGACGCCCCACTCAAAGAGCAACGCCAGCAACGTGTTCCACATAAGGTTGAAGAAGTTGAACCGCTTCCAGCGCTGGTCCCGGGTGACGCGCAGCATGCCGTAGCCGACGTCGTCGTCCATCCCGAGGATGTTGGTGTACTTGTGGTGCACGAAGTTGTGCGTGTAGCGCCAGTGCTTGGACGACCCGCTCATGTCCCACTCCCACGTCGAGGAGTGAATCTCCGGGTCGTTCATCCAGTCCCACTGGCCGTGCATGACGTTGTGGCCGATCTCCATGTTCTCGACGATCTTGGCCACGCCCAAGGTGACGGTTCCCGCCCACCACGCCGAACGCCGTGAGCCGGCGGCCAGCAGCAGTCGGCCGGCCACCTCCAGCGCGCGCTGCGCCGCGATGGTGCGACGGATGTAACGGGCATCCCGCTCACCGCGAGAGTCCTCGATGTCCTGCCGTATCGCGTCCAACTCGACGGCCAGGCTTTCGATATCGGCGTCCGTGAGATGTGCGAATGCGTCGACGTCTGTGATCGCCATCGTCTCCACCTCCCTGCGGTCGTTGTCCGGTCCGTACCTACGCTATCGTAACCTACGATTCCGTAGGTTACCTGTGAGTAGCCTTTAGATGTCGATCACGCAATCACCCGAAGCGGCGGAAATACACGTCTGAACCCGGGTCCCGGGATCGTGTTCGGCGCCGGTTCGCAGGTCGCGAATGTGGCCTTCCACCAGGCTAACCACGCACGACTGGCAGATGCCCATGCGGCAGCCGAAGGGCATCTGCACCCCGGCGCCCTCACCCGCGTCCATCAGCGACGTCGCGGCATCGGCGGCGACGGAGCGGCCGCTGCGGGCGAACGTCACGGTCCCGCCGGCCCCGGCGGGCGCGGCCCTGGGCACCGCGAAGCGCTCCAGGTGCAACCGGTCGCGAATGCCCGCCGCCGACCAGACCCGCTCGGCGTGGTTCAGCAGGCCCTCCGGGCCGCAGGCCCAGGTCTGACGTTCCCGCCAGTCGGGCACCTCCTGATCGAGCGAACCGAGGTCGAGCCGGCCCTGCCTGCGGGTCTCGCGCACCTGCAGGCGATAGCCCGGCCGGTCGGCCGCCAGCGCACTCAGCTCGGTGCCGAACATCATCTCGGATCGGGTGGGTGCCGAATGCAGGTGCGCGATGTCGGTGATCTGGTCGCGGCGCGCCAGCGTGCGCAGCATCGACATCACCGGCGTGATCCCGGACCCGGCGGTGAGGAAAAGGATCGACGGCGGCGCGGGGTCGGGCAGCACGAAATTGCCCTGCGGCGCGGCCAGCCGCACGATGGTCCCCGGTTCGACGCCGCCCACCAGGTGGCTGGACAGGAAGCCCTCGGGCATCGCCTTGACGGTGACGGTCACCGTGCGCGCCGACGCCGAGGTCAAGGGGCTCGACGTCAACGAATACGACCGCCAGCGCCAACGCCCGTCCACCAGCAGTCCGATCCCCATGTACTGACCCGGCCGATAGTCGAAGCTGAACCCCCAGCCCGGTTTGATCACCAGCGTCGCGGAGTCCTCGGTCTCGCGTCGGACGTCGAGGATCCGGCCCCGCAACTCCCGCGCCGACCACAGCGGATTGGCCAGGTGCAGGTAATCGTCGGGCAGCAGCGGCGTGGTGATGCGCGCGGCGAGCTTGCGCAGCGCGTGCCAGCCGGGGTGCCGCTCCGCCCCGACGACGGTGGGGCGTTTGGTCTCCACCACGTTGGCGGCGATCGATGTTTGCTGCTTGCTCATAGGAAGCTCCTGCTCATGGCGCGGGTTTGGCTTCCGCTCACGTTGAGGGCGGGTACACAGCCCATCACAACAAGCTACGGTACCGTAACCTACGCAACCGTATCCAGGCTCGCGGGCGGCGAATGCGTCACAACTTCGGCCAGATTCGCGTCAGATTCGAGTCAGAGCAGGTCGAGCAGGAAAGGCAGCTCCTGGTTGGCGTACCAGGCCAGGTCGTGGTCCTGGGCGTCGCCGACGATCAGGTCGGCGTCCTCGTCACCCAGGTCGGCGGCGTCGATGGCCGCGATGGCCTTGGTGACGGCCTCCTCCGCACCGGCGGTGTCGACGTATGCGGCGATCACCTGGTCGATCTCGACGGGTCCGCTCAGCCTGACGACGGCGTCGTCCAGGTCGGGCCGGAGCTGAACGTCATCGACTTCGGCGGACAGCACCGCGCGCCGCGGCCGCACCGGCTGGTCGGCTCCCTCGGCGTGCTGGGCCGCCAGCAGCCGCAGCGACGCCAGCGCGGCCTCGCGCAGCGCGACGTCGGCGAGCTCGTCGTCGTCACCCTCGGCGTAGGCCTCGCGCAACCTCGGCGTCACCGCGAACGCGGTGCCGTTGACCGGCCGCAGCGAGCCGTCGGCGACGAGTTGCTGCAGCATCGCCAGCGTGGCCGGGATGTAGATCCGCATCATCCGATCAGCGTGGCCGCATAGTCGTCCACGTACGTGGACAGCTCACGCGACGGGCGGCGGTAGTTGCCGCTGACCAACGGGTGCTTGGGCAGGTTCACCTTGGGCCGCTCCACGTCGGTGTACTCGATCGTGGACAGCAGGTGGTGCATCATGTTGAGCCGCGCGTGCTTCTTGATGTCGGATTCCACGACATACCAAGGGCTGACGGGGGTGTCGGTGTGCACCATCATCTCGTCCTTGGCGCGCGAATAGTCCTCCCACCGATACAGCGATTCCAGGTCCATGGGGCTCAGTTTCCATTGCCGCACAGGGTCGTTCCGTCTCGCCTTGAACCGGCGCAACTGCTCCTCTACGGAAACCGAAAACCAATACTTGCGCAGCAGGATCCCGTCGTCGATCAACATCTGCTCGAAGATCGGCGTCTGCCGCAAGAACAGGGCATGCTCTTGCGGCGTGCAGAATCCCATCACTTTCTCGACGCCGGCCCGGTTGTACCACGACCGGTCGAAGAGCACGATCTCCCCCTTGGCGGGCAGATGGGCTATGTAGCGCTGGAAGTACCACTGGCCGCGTTCCCGGTCGCTCGGCGAGGGCAGCGCCGCGATGCTGGCCACCCGGGGGTTGAGATATTCAGTGATCCGTTTGATGGCACCGCCCTTGCCCGCCCCGTCGCGACCCTCGAAGATGACCACCACGCGGGCGCCGCAGTGCCGCACCCACTCCTGCAATTTCACGAATTCCGTTTGCAGCCGGAACAATTCGGCTTGATAGACCTCGTTGGAGATCTTGCGCACGGCCCGCGAGCCCGATTTCCCTTTGCTCGCCTTCGCCTTCGCCGATGCGTCGTTGTTCGTAACAGCGCTCACATCAACGAATGCTATATCCACACAGCGATTTCGACTGCTTTACCGGGAAGCTTCCAGAAGCTCTTCGAGTGCTTGGTTCAGCAGCCCGGGCAGCAGGTCGACATCGCTCATCGCATCGCGGTCGGCATTGATCCCGAAATACAGCATGCCGTTGTAGGACGTCACGCTGATGGCCAGCGCCTGGTTGTGCAGCAGCGGGGGCACGGCATAGGTCTCCAGGAGTTTGGTGCCGGCCACATACATCTGCGACTGGGCGCCGGGGGCGTTGGTGATCAGCAGGTTGAACTGGCGCGCGGGAAATCCGGCGGCGACGCGGATGCCCATGGCGTGCAGGGTGGGCGGCGCGAACCCCGACAGCGTGACGATGGTCCGCGCGTCGACCAGGCTGGCGGCCGTCGGGTTCGACTCGGTGGCGTGCGCGATCTGCGACAGCCGCACCACGGGGTTGCCCTCCCCCACCGGCAAGTCGACCAGGAACGGGGTGACCTCGCTCATGGTCTGGCCCGGGCCGGTGGAGTCGAGCTGACCGTCGGCGTACACCGACAGCGGCGCCATCGCCCGGATCGTCGCGGTCGACGCCACCGCCTCACCGCGGGACAGCAGCCAGTTGCCCAGCGCGCCGGCGATCACGGCCAGCACAACGTCGTTGACGTCGCAGTCGTAGCGGGCCCGGATCGTCCGGTAATCCTCGAGATTGCCGCGGGCGACGGTGAACCGCCGGTTGCGCGAGACCCGGGCGTTGAGCGGGCTGCTCGGTGCGGTGCCGCGCGCCAGCGTGCGCGCGAAATCGACGACGCGGCGACCGGCGTCGAGCAGTTCACCGTAGTTCGTCGCCAGCCCGGCCACCGCGGACCCAACGGCCTGCAGCTGCGCTCCCGGCCCCATGACCCAGTCGCTCAGCGCGCCGAGCACCAGCCGGGTGTTGCCGGGGTCGCGCTCGGGCACCCAGATGTCTTCGGGGAACGGCGGCGGGCGCCGCGACCGGTCGGCGATGACGTGGCCGATCTCCAGCGCGGTCATGCCGTTGATGAGCGCCTGATGGGATTTGGTGTAGAGCGCCACGCGGTTCTTGTTCAGGCCCTCGACGAGGTACATCTCCCACAGCGGCCGCGACTTGTCGAGCGGGCGGGCGGCCAGCCGCGCGATCAGCTCGTGCAGCTGCTCGTCGCTGCCCGGCGACGGCAGCGCCGACTGCCTGACGTGAAAGGTGATGTCGAAGTCGGGATCGTCGATCCACACCGGCCGCGCCATGCCGATCACCTCGCGAACCTTCTGCCGGTAGCGCGGTATCTGGGCGAGCCGCTGCTCGACGGTGGCGAGCAGCGTCTCGTAGCTCAGCCCGGCGCGCGGACGGCGAAGGATGGACAGCGATCCGACGTACATCGGGGTCGCGGTGTTTTCCAACCGGTAGAAGGACGCGTCCGTAGGGGACAACCGGGTCACCATTGCGGCCCTGTGCTCCTTGTCAAATTCGTTGCTGCGCCGACGTACCCGCCCACGGTAATCGCCGGCTCCCGGCGCGGCATTGCACGGGTACGAGCAGACCGAATTGCGCGACGGCGACGAGCGCCCTAAAAACAATTGTCTGCCCACTCTCCAGCAGGCTCCTGCGTCCGATCGCCGAGTTGGAGAGTGCCCGTTGACCGTTAGCCCCGCCGCGAGCCCGGCCCGGCGCGACGCCTTCGCCGTCACGCCCGTCGTCGAGTACGAGCCCGCAAGCCAAAGCGTCCCGCGAAACGTCGCCCCGTGCCGGCCGGCATCGCGCCCGACGCCGCGCCGCGCCGGGCCTGTGCCGCGCCCGGAAGCGACCCCGGTGCTGTCCCCGTCGATGCGTCAGGCGGCGACCTTCGCGGATGCCGCGCTGCGCCGCGTGCTGGAGGTCATCGACCGGCGCCGGCCGCCGGCCCAGCTGCGGCCGCTGCTCGCGCCGGGCCTGGTCGACACCGTCCTGTCGGTCGGGCGCGCGCCGGCCGGGCGGGCGGGAGCCGCGGTGCTGCGCCGGACGCGGCTGCAACCGGCCGGGCACCCCGCGACCGCGGCCGAGGTCTTCGGCTGCTACAGCCGCGGTGACCGCGTCCACGCGATCGCCTGCCGCGTGGAACGGACCGCGGGCGCCCGATGGCTGGTGGTCGCCCTGCACATCGGGTGACGGTTAGGCAGCCGGCGCGGCGCCCGCCGGCGACGGGCCGCCGGCGAGGCGGGCCAGCAGCGGCCCCACGATCGCCATGACGAAGACATAGGACGTCGCCAGCGCGGCCATGCCGTGCACCGAGGTGCCGACCAATCCGATGATGACCAGGGAGAACTCGCCGCGGGCGACGAGCGCCGTGCCCGCCCGCAGCTGCCCGCGGCGCGCCACGCCGTCGCGCCGGGCGGCGAACACCCCGGTGGCCACTTTGGTCGCCGCCGTGACGGCGGCCAGCGCGACGGCGACCGGAAGCATCGGAAGCAACTCGTGCGGGTCGACCGACAGGCCGATCGCCAGGAAGAAGATCGCGGCGAACAGATCGCGCAGCGGGCCCAGCACCCGGCGCGCCCGGTCCGCGGTTTCACCGGCCAGGGTGAGCCCCACCAGGAACGCGCCGACGGCGGCCGACGCGTGCAGGGACTCGGCCAGGGCGGCGACGATCAGCGTGACCCCCAGCACCCGCAGCAGCAGTTGCTCGGAATCGGGGTGCGCCACCAGGCGGCCGAAATGATGCCCCCAGTGATACGACGCGGCGAACGCCGCGATCAGCGCGCCGACCGCGAGGACCATGCCGGCGACGGCCTCCACCCAGGTGCCCCCGGACGCCAAGACCGCGAACGGCGGCAGGTAGGCGGCCATCGCGAAATCCTCGAGCACCAGCACCGACAGCACGGCCGGCGTCTCGCGGTTACCGAGCCGGCCCAGGTCCTCCAGCACGCGGGCGATGACGCCCGACGAGGAGATGTAGGTGACGCCGGCCAACGCCAGGATGGCAACGCCGTCCAGGCCCAGCAGCCAGCCGGCCACCGCGCCGGGCGCGGCGTTGAACACCACGTCGACGCCGGCCGACGGCAGATGGTGACGCAGGCTGCTGGCGAATTCGGTTGCCGAGAACTCCAGACCCAGGGTCAGCAGCAGCAGGACGATGCCGATGGGCGCGCCCGTCGCGATGAACTCACCCGCGGCGGCCACCGGCCAGATGCCGCCCTTGCCCAGGGAAAGACCCGCCAGCAGATAAAGCGGAATGGGGGACAACGCGATTCGGCGTGCGACGGTGCCCAGCAGCGCGAGCGCGGCCAGGAGGGCGCCGAGCTGAAAAAGCAGCGCCTCCGAAATCTGCACCGGCTCAGCCCTTGTCGACGATCTGTTCGACCCCGGCTATGCCTTCCTCGGTGCCGATCACTATCAGCACGTCGCCCGCGCGTAGCGTCTCGGCCGGGCCCGGCGAGGCGAGCACGTCTTCGTCGCGCACGATCGCGACGATCGACGCCCCGGTCCGGGTGCGCGCCCGGGTGTCCCCCAGGGGCCGGTCCACGTACGGGCCGCCCGCCCGGATGTGGACTTGGCCCGCCTCGAGTCCGGGCACTTCGCGGGTCAGCTCGGTGAACCGCTCGGCGATCCGGGGCGCGCCCAGGATCTGCGCGACGGTGTCGGCCTCTTCGTCGGTCAGGCGGAAGACCGGGCGGGCCTGGTCCGGGTCGTCGGGGCCGTACATGACGATGTCGAAGTCGCCGCCGCGGCGGGCGATGATGCCGATCCGGTCACCCTTGTGGCTGACGAATTCGTAGCGGAGACCGACGCCCGGCAGCAAGACCTCCTTGACGTCCATGGAGTCAATCCTTGACGAAACGCCTGCCGAAGAGAAGCGACACCGGCCAACCTCATATCCGGCCGGTGTTAGCGCCGGCCGGTGACCTCCCCGGCGGTCAGCCCTGCGGCGCCGCCTGGGTGGGGTGCGTGTGCCGGGCGCTTCAGGGGCAGCAGCATCGGCACTTGACTGCGGTAGTCACGGTATTCGTCGCCCAGCACCTCGACCAGGTCGCGTTCTTCCAGCTGCACCGCGATCAGGATGTAACCCGTCATCACGATCGAGAAGAGCAGGTGCCCGGCCGTCATGGTCGGTGCCGCCCAGAAGGCGATGAAGAAGCCCAGCATCAGCGGGTGGCGCACCACCTTGTACAGCATTCGAGAGTGAAAACCTATGTGGCTGTAGGGTTTTCCGCGCCAGGCCAGGTACACCTGGCGAAGGCCGAACAGGTCGAAGTGGCTGACCATGAAGGTCGAGGCCAGCGCGATCGCCCAGCCGAGCCAGAACAACGCCCACACCGCCGTGCGCCCGGCCGGCTGCCACACGTCCCAGATGACGGCGGGCATCGTCCGCCATTGCCAGTAGAGCAGCACCAGCACCGCGCTGGACAGCACCACGTAGGTGCTGCGCTCGATGGCCGGCGGCACCAGCCGCGTCCAGCGTGCCTTGAACGCCGGCCGCGCCATGACGCTGTGCTGGACGCCGAACGCGGCGAGGAGCAGGACGTTGATCAGCACCGCCTGGCCGAACGACCCGGGCAGCCCGTGGTCGACGGATCGCGGCACCCAGAGGTTGCCGAGGAAACCGACAAGATACAAGAACGCGGCGAGAAATAGCAGGTAAGCACCGGCGCCGTAACCGATGATCAAGTAGCGCTTCATTAGCTGATTGTGCACCTCACGGACACGTCCGCATATAGGTCATTTGCCTCATCTTCGGGATCTGCGGGCGGCAAGCCGCTAGTCAATTTTGACTACTGCGATTGGCGGCGCGGCCGTCGTGGCTTTGCGGATTTGAGGCAAACGCCCCATGCCGTCGCGCCAGTGCCGGACCGATGATCGACCATGACAAAGCCACCTCGAGAAAGCAACGGAGCCGGATCATGACCGAAATGACATGCAGCACAGCGACCATCGAGCGGCCCGGCACTCCGCGATCAAGCGAGGCAGCCAAGGCGCCGCACGGCGGGCGCGTCGACGCGATCGACATCAGCCGGCGCGCCGGTGGACGGCAGATCCTGCACAAACTGTCGCTCTCGGTGCAACCCGGTGAATTGGTCGCCATCGCCGGCGGCAGCGGCGCGGGGAAGACCACCCTGCTGGAGATCCTCGCGGGACTGCAACCGCCGTCCGCCGGGGAGCTTCGGCACGACGGCGTCGCGCGCGGTGCCCACGTCAGCGCCGGCTCCCGGGTCGGCTACGTGCCGCAGGACGACATCATCCACCTCGAGATGCCGCTGCGCCGCACGCTGCGCTACGCGGCGCAGCTACGGCTGCCCGCGGGCACATCCGCGGCCGAGGCGGAGCGGATCGTGGAGCAGACCCTGCGGGACCTCGACCTGGCCGATCGGGCCGACGTACCGGTGCGCGCGCTGTCCGGCGGTCAACGCAAGCGGGCCAGCATCGCCGTCGAGCTGTTGACCCGGCCGCGGCTTTTCTTCCTCGACGAACCCACGTCGGGGCTCGATCCCTCGACGGCGGCCGAGGTGATGCGCCTGCTGCGCCGGCTCACCCGGCGCGGGGTCACCGTCGTTCTCACGACGCATGAGCCGGCCGGGATCGACCGGTGTGACCGGGTGGTCTTCCTGGCTCGCGACGGACACTTGGCCTTCGCCGGCAGCCCGGCGGTGGCGCGGCACTACTTCGGCGTCCACGACCTCGCCGAGGTGTACGAGCGCCTGGCCGGGGAGGACACCCCACAGATCTGGGCGGAGCGATTCGCCGAAAGCCGCCTGAGGTCGAACACCCGGCCCGGGTCACCCCGGCAGCAGGTCCCGTCCGCCCGCTCCGACATCAAGCGCACCGGCGCGGTCCGGCAATGGTGGCTACTCACCCGGCGCAACGTCGACGTTCTCGCCCGCAACCGGCTGACTCTTGCGATCCTGCTCGGCTCGCCGGTGCTCGTGACGGCGATGATGGCGACGCTGTTCAAGCGCGGCGCGTTCGATCCGGGCAGCGCGGCCGGCGTCGGTCCGGCGCAGATCGTGTTCTGGATCGCGTTCGACGGCTTCTTCTTCGGCCTGACCTACGGCCTGCTCCAGATCGTCGGGGAGATGGCCGTCTTCCGGCGCGAACGCCTGGCCGGGCTCAGCGTGGGCGCCTACGTGGCGTCGAAAGTGACTGCGCTGCTTCCGGTTCTCGCGGGAGTGAGCGCGGTGTTGCTGGTCGTGCTGCGGGTGCTCGGCCGGCTGCCCGCCGTCGGATGGGACGTGTACGGCTTGCTGTTCGCGACGATCGTGGTCGAGGCCACCTCGGCGCTGGCCCTGGGACTTCTCGCCTCGGCCGCGGTGTCCAACGCCGCGCAGGCAGCCCTTGCCCTGCCGATGCTGTGCTTCCCGCAGGTTCTGTTCGGTGGCGCGATCGTGCCCGTCGACCAGATGGCCACTCCCGGGCGCCTGATGAGCCTCGTGTTGTCCAATCGCCACGCCTTCGATGCGTTGGGTCGCGACCTGGAGCTTGACCGCTACACCACCGCGCTGCCGGCGATGTCGGCCTACCGCAATACCTTTGAGGGCGGGACCACCGCCAGCCTCATCGCGCTCGCCTCGTTCGCCGTCGCCCTCACGCTGGCAACCGCGTGGGTCCTGGACCGGCGATCCCGGCCCGGCGCATCGTCGCGCTGACCGCGTGCCCTAGTCGAGCACGCTTCCGGTCAGGCCGTGCCGCGTCGCGTACAGGCTGGCCCCGATCCGGTTCGAGACCCCGATCTTGGCGTAGATGTGCTCCACGTGATTGCGGACGGTCTTCTCGGAAATCCAAAGGGCCGAGGCGATCTCCCGGTTGGATCGCCCCTGCGCGACATGCAGCAATACCTCGGCCTCGCGCCGGGTCAATCCCGCCGGCCGGGGCGCCCTGCGCGACGGCCGGTGGCCCCCGGCCTCCAGCACGGCCTCGACCGCGTCGCCGTCCAGGCGGCCGCGGGCGGCTTCGCTTCGTAGCCGGCCGGCCGCGGCGGCGTCATCCAGTGCATCACGATACGGTCGCGGCTCCGTTGAGGCGCAATAGCTTTCGGCGGCGGCAAGTATCCGATCGCGAACGGACAGGTCGTCGCCGCGCAGGCCGTTGGGATAGCCCGAGCCGTCCAGTCGTTCGTGATGGTTGACCGCGGCCTCTCGGACGGCCTTCAGTCCCCCGACCCGGGCCAAGATCCTGCCGGTCAGATACGGATGCATCTGCACCCGCTCGCGTTCGGCGTCGGTCAGTTCACCCGGCTTCTCCCACACCCGGTTGGACACCCCGATCCGGCCGAGATCGTGGACGTAGCCCGCGCGACGCAGAACGTCGAGCTCGTCGGCCGGCAGCCCGGCACATTTCCCGGCGTTCTCCGCCAACTCGGCCACGGCGCGCGAATGGCCAAGCGTGAACGGGCATTTCAAGTCCACGAAGTCGCCCATCGCGAGCAGCAGCCGGTCCAGCGCGGCGCCGCTCAGCGTCTCGCCCGGGTCCGGCGCCAGGGTGGCGGCGGTCGACCACACGTCTTCGTCGTCGCGCAGCAACTCGTCGGCGACCGCCGTGAACACCGCGACGATGTCCGGGTCGAACTGTTTGCCGCTGCGGCGCCGAACCTCTGCGATCGCGGCGCTCGCGCCGTAGGCGCGGTGGTGTACCTCGGCGATGTCGGCAAGCTGCGCCACCCGCATCGCCGCGGGTATCCGGGACCCGGCGGCCCCGGCGGGCAGACCGCTGCCGTCCCACCGTTCGTACGCGTACGGCAGCGCTTCGCATACGTCCGCGCCCAGGCCGATCTCCTCGGCGAGCAATGCGGCCGACAGGCAATGGGACTGCACCAGCGCGCCGAGATTCCCACGTGCGTCCAGGAACAATTTGGCGGCCAGCTTGGCTCGTTGCGGCAGCGTCGACCCGCGGCCCAGATTGCCGAGGAGAAATCGCCGGTATGCCGGGCCGGACCAGTCGATGAAGTGGCTGTCATGTCGCATGGCGATATCGTCGCCGAACCACCGCGCGTACTCGTGGGAGTCGGCGTGACACCCGATCCACATCACCAGGCCCGTGTAGAAAACCGTCCCGCACTCACGCTCGCCGAGCCCGAGCCGCCGGGCCAGCCTGGTGCCCATCGTCGCCGACCGCAGCATGTGGTCCATCGGCTGGCCGAGCCCGAGGTCGACCGCCAACGACAACGCCGCCAGAACCTCGGTCCGCGACACGGCACCGCCGAAGGGCATGGGACTCGCCCCTTTCTGGACCTGGTCGGGCCCGGCGGCGTCGGGCTAGCGCCTCTTCACCGATTTCGGCGGCTTGGCGCCCCGGCCCTGCCGCCGCGCGGCTTCGCGCCGCTCGCGCCGGCTGGCACCGGCGGGCACGCCAGCCGGCGTCTTGGCCGCGCCGCCGCCGTTGCGCTGCACCTGCGCCGAGCCGTCCTCCGACGGGCCGGAATAGGTCAGCGCCGGCGCCTCGTCGTCAATCCCCTTGGCGCGCAGGGCGGTTGGAGCCTGTTCACGCACCGCGGCGGGCGCGGGCTCACTTGCCAACTCGGCGAGCCCTTCGGGCGCCTCCACCGGGCCGACCTGCGGGGCGGGCGCCGCCTCGACGGTGACGTTGAACAAGAAGCCGACCGACTCCTCCTTCATGCCGTCGAGCATGGCCATGAACATGTCGTAGCCCTCGCGCTGGTACTCCACCAGCGGGTCGCGCTGCGCCATCGCGCGCAGCCCGATGCCCTCCTTGAGGTAGTCCATCTCGTAGAGGTGCTCGCGCCACTTGCGGTCGATGACGTTGAGCAGCACGTTGCGCTCCAGCTGACGCATGGCGCCCTCGCCGGCGATCTCCTCGAGCTCGGCTTCCCTTGCGGCATAAGCCCGTTCGGCGTCCTTGAGCAGCGCCTCGAGCAGCTCCTCGCGGGTGAGGTCGTCGCGCTCGGAGTCCTCGTCGTGGTGCGTCAGCGCCTCGTGGCTGATGCCGACCGGGTAGAGCGTCTTGAGTGCCGTCCAGAGCGCGTCCAGGTCCCAATCCTCGGCGTACCCCTCGGCCGTCGCGCCGTTGACGTAGGCGGTGATCACGTCGCGGACCATGTCCAGCGCCTGATCCTTGAGGTTCTCGCCCTCCAGGATGCGGCGGCGCTCGGCGTAGATGACCTTGCGCTGCTGGTTCATCACCTCGTCGTACTTGAGGACGTTCTTTCTGACCTCGAAGTTCTGCTGCTCGACCTGGGTCTGCGCGCTCTTGATCGCGCGGGTGACCATCTTGGCCTCGATCGGCACGTCGTCGGGCAGGTTCAGCCTGGTCAACAAGGACTCCAGGGCGGCACCGTTGAACCGGCGCATCAGCTCGTCGCCCAGCGACAGGTAGAACCGCGACTCGCCCGGGTCGCCCTGCCGGCCGGAGCGGCCGCGCAGCTGGTTGTCGATGCGGCGCGACTCGTGGCGCTCGGTGCCCAGCACGTACAGGCCGCCCGCCTCGATCACCTCTTCGGCCTCGGCGCCGGCCTCCTCCTTCACCTTGGGCAGTTCCTCGTGCCAGGCCGCCTCGTACTCGTCGGGCGTCTCCACCGGGTCCAGACCCCGGGCGCGCAGCCGCTGGTCGGTGAGGAAGTCGACGTTGCCGCCCAGCACGATGTCGGTGCCGCGGCCGGCCATGTTGGTGGCCACGGTGATGCCGCCGCGCCGGCCGGCCACGGCGATGATGCCCGCCTCCTGCTCGTGATACTTGGCGTTGAGCACGTTGTGCGGGATGCGCTTCTTCTGGAACTGCCGCGACAGGTACTCCGAGCGCTCGACGCTGGTGGTGCCGATCAGGACGGGCTGGCCCTTCTCGTAGCGCTCGGCGACGTCGTCGACCACCGCGATGTATTTAGCCTCCTCGGTCTTGTAGATGAGGTCGGATTGGTCGGTGCGGATCATCGGCTTGTTGGTCGGGATGGAGACCACGCCGAGCTTGTAGATCTCGTGCAGCTCGGCCGCCTCGGTCTGGGCGGTGCCCGTCATGCCGGCGAGCTTGTCGTAGAGCCGGAAGTAGTTCTGCAGCGTGATGGTGGCCAGTGTCTGGTTCTCGGCTTTGATCTCCACGTGCTCCTTGGCCTCGATGGCCTGGTGCATGCCCTCGTTGTAGCGGCGGCCGTACAGCACGCGGCCGGTGAACTCGTCGACGATGAGCACCTCGCCGTCGCGCACGATGTAGTCCTTGTCGCGGTTGAACAGCTCCTTGGCCTTCAGCGCGTTGTTGAGGTAGCTGACCAGCGGCGAGTTGGCGGCCTCGTACAAGTTGTCGATGCCGAGCTGGTCCTCGACGAACTCGACGCCCTTCTCGTGCACGCCGACCGTGCGCTTGCGCAGGTCGACCTCGTAGTGGACGTCCTTTTGCATCAGCGGCGCCAACCGGGCGAACTCGGTGTACCAGTTCGACGCGCCGTCGGCGGGCCCGGAGATGATCAGCGGGGTGCGCGCCTCGTCGATCAGGATGGAGTCGACCTCGTCGACGATGGCGTAGCTGTGCCCGCGCTGCACCAGGTCGTCCAGCGAGTGCGCCATGTTGTCGCGCAGGTAGTCGAACCCGAACTCGTTGTTGGTGCCGTAGGTGATGTCGGCGTTGTAGGCCACCCGGCGCTCGTCGGGCGTCATCTGCGCGAGGATCACCCCGACCTGCAGGCCCAGGAAGCGGTGCACCCGGCCCATCCACTCGCTGTCGCGTTTGGCCAGGTAGTCGTTGACCGTGACGATGTGCACGCCCTTGCCGGCCAGCGCGTTGAGGTAGGCCGGCAGCACGCAGGTCAGGGTCTTGCCCTCACCGGTCTTCATCTCGGCGACGTTGCCCAGGTGCAGCGCGGCGGCGCCCATTACCTGCACGTCGAAGGGACGCTGGTCGAGCACCCGCCAGGCGGCCTCGCGGGCCACGGCGAACGCCTCGGGCAGCAGATCGTCCAGGCTTTCCCCGTCCGCCAGGCGCTTCTTGAACTCGTCGGTCTTGGCCCGCAGCTCGGCGTCGGTGAGCTTTTCGACGTCGTCAGACAGGGTGCTGACATAGTCGGCCACCCTCTTGAGGCGCTTGACCATGCGACCTTCACCGAGGCGCAGCAATTTCGACAGCACAGCTATGTCCCTACGATCGGAGTCTTGTTAAGAGCGACTCCCATCGTAGGGGACGACGCGGTGGTCGCCCCTTAGCAAGGCGAGCTCAAGCCAGCCGAATCAGCCCGTAGTCGTAGCCGTGCCGCCGGTAGACGACGGACGGCCGCTCGCTCTCCTTGTCGTAGAACAAGAAGAAGTCGTGCCCGACGAGCTCCATTTCGTAGAGCGCGTCGTCGACCGACATCGGCGTGGCGCGGTGCTCCTTGGTGCGGACTATGCGCCCCGGCTCGTGGTCGGCGCGGTCCTCGAGATCCGCGCCGTCGTGGCGGTGCGGCTCCTCCGGCTCGCTGTTGTTGGATGCCTTGTTGTTGGAGGCCTTGGGCGGCGGGCCGACGGCGGTGGCCTCGGCGAGGGAGACCGGGGTCTTCTCGCCGTAGTGCACCTTGCGGCGGTCCTTGCCGCGGCGCAGCCGGCTTTCCAGCCTGTCCACCGCGCCCTCCAGCGCGGCGTAGAAGCTGTCGGCACACGCCTCGCCGCGGACCACCGGCCCGCGGCCGCGGGCGGTGATCTCCACGCGCTGACAGGACTTGCGTTGGCGACGGTTGCGTTCGTGCTTGAGTTCGACGTCGAACAGGTAGATGGTCTTGTCGAACCGCTCCAAGCGGGCGAGTTTCTGCGAGACGTAGACGCGGAAGTGATCGGGAATCTCGACGTTGCGGCCCTTGAACACGACCTCGGCGGTCGTCGTCGGTTCCTGCGCGTCGGTTTCAACCGGAGGTTGGTCCAGAATCTGACCGGAATCCACGGTGAGCCTTGACATACGTGACAACTCGTTTCTCTTTTCACGTCGCACGCGCCCTGCGTGCCGGCTTCCTTTGAAGACGCACCGACGGGGTGGGAGCGGGTTGAAGCGATCGCCGCCGCAGGCAGCCCGCCGGTGCAAGGTGTCGGATACTCACCCCCTCCGCATGTGGCGTATCAACCTGAACATCGCGACCAGTGAGTCAGACCAGTAGGTCCTCGTGAGTTCCTGAACGTTGATCTCGACGTTAGCTCGTGTTCGCCGTGGGATGCCACCAATTTCGCTGACCTGTTGCGAGTTCTTCACACAGGTTGTTCACTCAGGGGTTCTTCACTCAGGCGGCCGCGATCGCGAGCACCGCGGCCACCCGCACCCCGGCCGACCGCAGCACCCGGACCGACTCGCGCGCCGTCGCCCCGGTGGTGACGATGTCGTCGACGATCACGACCTCGGTGCCCGGCGCCCGGCCGCGCAGCAGCACCCGGCCCGCGATGTTGCGCTCGCGGGCGGCGGGGCGCAGGCCCACCGAGTCGCGGGCCAGCGCCTTCATCCGCAATGCCGGCGCGACGACGACGTCGGGGTGCGCGGCGACCGCGGCGGTTGCCAACCGAGCGACGGGGTCGCCGCCGCGCCGGCGCGCCGCCGAACGCCGGGTCGGCG
Organism: Mycobacterium sp. 663a-19; assembly: GCF_035616495.1. Taxonomy (NCBI): domain Bacteria; kingdom Bacillati; phylum Actinomycetota; class Actinomycetes; order Mycobacteriales; family Mycobacteriaceae; genus Mycobacterium; species Mycobacterium sp. 663a-19. The sequence continues at coordinate 249,245 of NZ_JAPJAV010000006.1, forward strand.
CTGGCACGACCGTCAGCGGCGTCTCGAGCAGCCCCCAGGTCAGCAGCCGGTGCACCCCGACGGCTAGCGCGCACGCCAGCGGCGCGAGGAGGTCGCCGCGGCCGTGCTCCTTGAGCGCCAGGATCGCCCGGCGCCGGGCGCCCACGTAGCGCCCGAGCGCGAACACCGGCACCCGCGGGTCGATGCGGGGGTTGACCACGTGCGGCTGGTCGGCCGCCACCGCCAGCTCCGCGGCGCAGGCCGCACACCAGCGGGTCGACGGCGCCCCGCAGCCGCCGCATTCGGCCGGCAGGATGAGGTCGAGCACGCCGCCAGTGTGGCGGACAGCGGTGACATGCTCGTCGAAAACCGGCTGCGGCGGTCAGCCCGGCAGCACCGGCGCGGCCCCGCCCACCATCAGCCCGGACACCTCCGACCAGCTCTGCTGGGTTTCGGCCGAGGACGCCGAATATTGCAGCACCCCTTGGGGAGCCGCGACGTACACCGTCGACGGGTTGGCCGCGATCGCCGTCAGCGGAATCTGCAAACCCCTGGCGGGCGCGTCGGAGTTGACCCCGTCGATGTTCACATACGACACCGGGTGGGAGGCGTCGGTGCGGGTCACCACGATGTCGTCGCCGGTTCGCCAGGACAACGACACCACCGAGTTGCCCAGCCCGAAACCCAGCCGCCGCGGGTAGGTCAGGGCGTATTGGCCGGCCTGGGTCTGCTCGACGCTGGCGAGGATCACCTGGCCGGCGATCACCATCGCGGCGCGGGTGCCGTCGCGGGACAGCTGCAGGTCGGTGATCGGCCCGGGGAAGCGGCTGGCCACCGCCGCCGAATCCACCGGGATGCGCGCGGGCTGGCCCGACGCCGGCTCCTGGATCGCCCGCAGCACGTTGTTGGTGTCGACCACCACCCAGACCGCGTCGTCCAGCGACCAGCTGGGCCGCGACAGGCTGTGCCCGTCGGCGGACTGCACCGCCTCGCCGCCGAGGTCACCGATCCACAGCGACTCCGCCACGTCCGGGGCGCCGCGCCGCAGGGTCACCACGGACGCCACCTCGCGCCCGCTGCGCGACAGCGCGGCGCTGGACTGGTCCCCCATCCGCCCGAACGCGCCGGGCACCGTCGTCGTGTGCTGCCCGTCCAGCCCCACCAACGACCCGTTCACCAGCGCGTGCAGGCCCGCGCCCGCACCGTCGGCCACGCCCGGGTCGGTGGCCGCGACGTCGGAGGTGGTCCAGCCCTCGGCGAACCTGTCGTCCAGCGGCGCGCCGTCGGCGTTGATCACATACGGGCCCCGGATGTCCGCCCTGGCCAGCGTCCAAATGATCTGTGCCGCAAGCAATTGCCTGCTGTGCGGGTCGGTCGTGGACAGTTTCTCCAGATCGATCCGCGCGCCTCCGTACCCGCGGCCGATGCCGTTCTTGCCGCCGTCGGCCCGGGTCACCGGGCCGCGCAGCCGCAGCGGCGGGGCGAGCAGGTTGCGCACCGTGTGGGCCATCTCCGGGCGCGGACCCGCCAGCAGCTTGGAGACGAGCTCGGTGGCCAGCTGATCGTGATCGGACACCGCGACATAGCGCGGATCGGGCACCACGGTCTTGCCCGTCGGGTCGGCGAAGTACAGCGTGTTGCGTTTGTAGGTGGACTGAAATTGCTGCCAGTCCAGGAAGACTCCGTTGGGCAGGCGGTCGATCCGCCAGCCGCCCGATGTCTTGACCAACTCGATCTGACCCGGATCCGGCAGCGTGCCCTCCGCGGTTTCGAACACCCCCATGTCGGACAGTGAGCCCAGGATGTCCGCCCGCATGGTCGCCGAAACCCGTTCGGCGCCACGGGTTTCCACGAACACCACATGGTCGATCAGCAGCGCGCTGCCCGCGTCGTCCCAGGAGTTGGACGCCGACTGGGTGAGGAACTGCCGCGCGGCCAGATGCCGGTTGGCGGGATCGGCTGTGGCCTTGAGGAATTCGCGCAGCAGCACGTCGGGGTCCATGCCCGGGGTCGGCTTGGGCAGGTTCGACGGCGCGGGTCGCTCGACGGTGCCGATGGCCTGCGGGGCCGACGAGCTGGGTACGCCCGCGCACCCGGCGAGCAGCGCCGCAACAACCAGCAGCGCCAATCTCGTTGGGAGCCGGCGCATCACCCGCTCCTCTCGGCATGCTCGCGCTGGCGCTGACGGTCTGGGCGCCCCGACTCGGCCGGTTGCGGGATGGGCTTCATCGGCAGCGGGCTGGTGGTGACCTTGTGGCCGCGAACCAGGGGCAGCGTCAGCCGGAAGCACGCGCCCTGACCGGGCTCGCCCCACGCCTCGAGCCGGCCCTGGTGCAGCCGCGCGTCCTCGATGCTGATCGCCAGGCCCAGCCCGGTGCCGCCGGACCGGCGCACCCGCGACGGGTCGGAGCGCCAGAACCGGCTGAACACCAGCTTCTCCTCGCCGGGACGCAGCCCCACCCCGTGGTCGCGGACGGTGACGGCGACGGTGTCCTCGTCGGCACCCATCCGGATGTGCACCGGCTTGTGCTCGGCGTGGTCGATGGCGTTGGCGATCAGGTTGCGCAGGATCCGCTCCACCCGGCGCGCGTCGACCTCGGCGATCACCTCTTGGTCGGGCAGGTCGAGCAGCAGCTCGACGCCGGCCTCCTCGGCGAGGTGCCCGACGTTGCCCAGGGCGCTGCGCACCGTGGTGCGCAAATCGACCGCGTCGACGGACAACTCGGCCACACCCGCGTCGTGCCGGGAGATCTCGAGCAGGTCGTTGAGCAGCGTCTCGAAGCGGTCCAGCTCGTTGACCATCAACTCGGTGGACCGCGCCAGCGTGGGGTCGAGGTCGGCGCTGTGGTCGTAGATCAGGTCGGCGGCCATCCGCACGGTGGTCAGCGGGGTGCGAAGTTCGTGGCTGACGTCGGAGGTGAAGCGCCGCTGCAGGTTGCCGAACTCCTCGAGCTGGGTGATCTGACGGGACAGGCTCTCGGCCATGTCGTTGAACGACACCGCCAGCCGGGCCATGTCGTCCTCGCCGCGCACCGGCATCCGCTCGGACAGGTGGCCCTCGGCGAATCGTTCGGCGATCCGCGACGCCGACCGCACCGGCACCACCACCTGACGGGAGACCAGCAGCGCGATCCCGGCGAGCAGCACCAGCAGCACCGCCCCGCCGGTGATCATCGTGCCGCGCACCAGCATGATGGTGGCCTGCTCGTTCTTCAGCGGAAAGATCAGGTACAGCTCCAGGTTGGCCACCTGGGCCGACGCGGGCGTGCCGATGACCAGGGCCGGGCCGGAGAAGCCGACGGTGTGCACGGTCGCGTATTGGTAGGCCGCCTGCCCCGCCTTGACGAAGCCGCGCAGCGAGCCGGGCACCTGGTCGACGGGCCCGGCCGCGCTCGCGGCGCGCGGCCCGTCGCCGGGCACCAGCAGCACGGCGTCGAACGCGCCGGCCAGGCCGGCCCCCGAGGCCGAGTCGGTTTTCGACGTCAGCGTGTTGCGGGCCAGCTGCAGGCTGCTGTCCAGCGAGCGCGTCTCCTCACCGTTGACGATCCCGCCGACGGTGGTGCGCGCCCGGTCGATCTGCTCGATGGCGGCCTTGACCTTGACGTCGAGCACCCGGTTGGTGACCTGACTGGTCAGCACGAAGCCGAGCGCCAGGATCACGGCCAACGACAGTCCAAGGGTCAGCGCCACGACTCGCAGCTGCAGCGATCTGCGCCAGGCAACGGCCACGGCTCGGCTCACCGCGCCCATGCCGCGAGTCATGGGGCCCGAGCGCCCCCAGCGGCTCCGAGTGCGTCGCCGCGAGCCCCAGATCAATGGCGGCCCGCCCCAACGCCGCGGATCACGGAGGTCCGGCCTTGTAACCCACTCCTCGAACGGTCAACACCACGGTCGGGTTCTCAGGGTCCTTTTCGACCTTGGCCCGCAGACGCTGGACATGCACGTTTACCAGGCGGGTGTCCGCCGGGTGCCGGTATCCCCACACCTGTTCGAGCAGCACATCACGAGTAAACACCTGGCGCGGTTTGCGTGCCAGCGCGACCAGCAGGTCGAACTCCAGCGGCGTGAGGGAGATCTGCTCGCCGTTGCGAGTGACCTTGTGCGCCGGCACGTCGATCTCGACGTCGGCGATGGACAGCATCTCGGCGGGTTCGTCGTCGTTGCGGCGCAGCCGCGCGCGCACCCGGGCGACCAGCTCCTTGGGCTTGAACGGCTTCATGATGTAGTCGTCGGCGCCCGACTCCAGGCCCAGCACCACGTCGACGGTGTCGGTCTTGGCCGTCAGCATGACGATCGGGACCCCCGAGTCGGCGCGCAGCACCCGGCACACGTCGATGCCGTTCATGCCGGGCAACATCAGGTCCAACAGCACCAGGTCGGGGCGCAACTCGCGCACCGCGGTGAGGGCCTGAGTGCCGTCACCGATGACCGCGGTGTCGAAGCCCTCCCCACGCAGCACGATGGTCAGCATCTCTGCCAGCGAAGCGTCGTCATCGACGACCAGGATCCTTTGCCTCATGGTGTCCATGGTGTCACCAGATCGGGACAAAACTCGGGCGCCACACGGGCGTTTCTTCTTCGATAACGGCAAATCGTGACAAATTTGTGCTATCTGGCCATCAAACTGGCCGCCAGCGCCTCGGGGGTGACGTCGGAATCGACGACGAGCCAGCGCCCACCCCAGTCCGCGGCGGCCAGGCCTTCGTATACCGCGCCGGTGCGTTGCTGAAGGTCGTCGTCGCGCTCGTAGCTGTCGCGCGGCCGGCCCGGCTCCGAGTCGGCCCGGTGGCGGGCCCGCTGCGCGGCGAGTTCGGCGGTGACGTTCAGCAGCACCTGCCAGTCCGGCCGGGGCAACCGCAGCCGGTCGTATTCGAGCCGGTGCACCCAGGCCGCCGCCTCCCCCGTCGCGCTTTGGTGCAGGCGGGCGGCGCTGTAGGCGGCGTTGGAGGCGACGTAGCGATCCAGGATCACCACGTCGTGCTCGGCGCCCAGCCGCTCGATCTCCCCGATCGCCGCGGCGCGGTCGAGCGCGAACAGCGTGGCCATCGCGTAGGCCGACGACGCGAGGTCGCCGTGCTCGCCGTGCAGCGCCTCGGCCGCGAGGTCGGCGGTGATCGAGTGCCCGTACCGCGGGAACGCCAGCGTGGCCACGGACTTCCCGGCGGCCTCGAAGGCGGCGCGCAGACGGTCGGACAGGGTCCGCTTGCCCGCGCCGTCGACGCCCTCGATCGCGATCAGCACGGCGCGAGCCTAAGACCACGTGGCGCGAACAGACGCAAAAGCACCCGAAAGACGGCGTGTCGAGGGGCTTTTACGTCTGCTCGCGGGCAATCAGTAGCGGTAGTGGTCGGCCTTGTACGGGCCCTCGACGTCGACGCCGATGTAGTCGGCTTGGTCCTTGGTCAGCTTGGTCAGCTTGCCGCCGAGAGCCTCGACGTGGATGCGGGCCACCTTCTCGTCCAGGTGCTTGGGCAGCCGGTACACCTCGTTGTCGTACTCGTCGTTTTTGGTCCACAGCTCGATCTGCGCGATGACCTGGTTGGAGAAGCTGTTGCTCATCACGAACGACGGGTGGCCGGTGGCGTTGCCCAGGTTCAGCAGCCGGCCCTCGGACAGCAGGATGATCGACTTGCCGGTGTCGGGGAACGTCCACACGTCGACCTGCGGCCGGATGTTGACCTTCGTGGCGCCGGAGCGCTCCAGCTGGGCGACCTGGATCTCGTTGTCGAAGTGCCCGATGTTGCCCAGGACGGCGTGGTCCTTCATCGCCTTCATGTGCGCCAGCGTGATGATGTCCTTGTTGCCGGTGGCGGTGATGACGATGTCCGCCTCGCCGATCGCGTCCTCGACCGTGGTGACGTCGTAGCCCTCCATCAGGGCCTGCAGCGCGTTGATCGGGTCGATCTCGGTGACGACGACGCGCGCCCCCTGGCCCTTCACCGACTCGGCGCAGCCCTTGCCGACGTCGCCGTAGCCGCAGACCAGCACCTTCTTGCCGCCGATCAGCACGTCGGTGCCGCGGTTGATGCCGTCGATCAGCGAGTGCCGGCAGCCGTACTTGTTGTCGAACTTGGACTTGGTGACCGAGTCGTTGACGTTGATCGCCGGGAAGGCCAGGTCCCCGGCCGCCGCGAACTGGTAGAGCCGCAGCACCCCGGTCGTGGTCTCCTCGGTGACGCCCTTGACCGACTCGGAGATCTTGGTCCACTTGTTCTTGTCGGTCTCGAAGCGGCGGCGCAGCAGCTCCAGGAAGACCTTCCATTCGGTGGGGTCGTCGTCCTCGGCGGGCGGCACCACGCCGGCCTTCTCGTACTGGGCGCCGCGCAGCACCAGCATGGTGGCGTCGCCGCCGTCGTCGAGGATCATGTTGGCCGGCTCGTCGGGCCAGGTCAGCATCTGCTCGGCGGCCCACCAGTACTCCTCGAGCGTCTCGCCCTTCCAGGCGAACACCGGCACGCCCTTGGGCTCCTCGGGCGTGCCGTACGAGCCGACGACCACCGCGGCGGCGGCATGGTCCTGGGTGGAGAAGATGTTGCACGACGCCCACCGGACCTGCGCGCCCAGCGCGACGAGGGTCTCGATGAGCACCGCGGTCTGCACCGTCATGTGCAGCGAGCCCGAGATCCGCGCGCCCTTGAGCGGCTGCACCTCGGCGTACTCGCGGCGCAGCGACATCAAACCGGGCATCTCCTGCTCGGAGAGCTCGATGTCGCGCCGGCCGTAGTCCGCCAACGACAGGTCGGCGACCTTGAACTCGATGCCGTTGCGGACGTCGGGAGTCAAGGCGTTTTCGGTCGTCGTCATAGCGTTGTTCATCCTTCTCGGGACTCGGCGAAGTCAAGCGGTACTTAGCTTAGGTATGTTCTTGCGCCACTGTAGTCGCCGAGCGCTCAGGGAACGTTGATGACCCCGTGCCGCTCCGCGAACGGCGTCATCAGCCGGGCCAGGTCCGCCGCCACGTCGTGGTCGGCCTCGGGCGGCATCGACACGTAGCTCAACGCCAGTCGCACGATGGCCCGCGCCAGCACACCGGCATCCACTTCGCTGGTGGCCACCCAGGTTTGGGTCAGCGCCGACGCCAGCCGGCCCGACGCGCGGGTGATGATGGGCGCGCTGTCGGTGGTGATCAGCTGCAACAGGTCGGGCTTGGCCACGCCCGTGCGCAGCGAGGTCACCAACGGGTCGGCCGCCGCCTCGGCGAAGAACCGCCGGAACGCCTGCAGGAACGACTGATAGATGTCGCCGACGTTGGCGTCGAGGGCGTCGTGGATGGTGTCGACGAGGCGGTCGGCCAGGCGCAGGGCGTATCCCTGCGCCAGGCCCTGCCGCGAGCCGAACTCGTTGTAGATGGTCTGCCGGCTGATGCCCGCGGCGCCGGCCACGTCGGACAGCGTGATGGCCGACCAGTCCCGGGTCTGAAGCAACTCGCGCATCGCGTCGAGCACCGAGTCGCGCAGCAGGACGCGGGACGCCTCGGCGTACGGCATCCGCTTCACAGGCGCGACAATAGCCCTCACGGCCTGGCGACCTCCACCATCTCGAAGTCCGACTTCGCGGCGCCGCAGTCCGGGCAGCTCCAGTCCTCGGGGATGTCGTCCCAGCGGGTGCCCGGGGCGATGCCGTCCTCCGGCCAGCCCTTGGCCTCGTCGTACTCGAAGCCGCACTGCACGCAGACGAACAGTTTGTAGTCGCTCACTGCTTTCCTCCTATGGTTTCGATGGTTTCGAAATCGACCTTCTCGCGCACCGCACAGTCGGGGCAGCACCAGTCGTCGGGGATGTCGTCGAAGGGCGTGCCCGGCGGAAAGCCTTCCCGCGGAGCGCCTTTCGCCTCGTCGTAGACGTAGCCACAGCCGGGGCAGCGGTAGGCGATCATGCCGCCGCTCCGTACTTGGCCAGCAGCTTCTCGCGCAGCCGCGGCTGCAGGTTGACCCGGGTGATGTCGCCGTCGTAGTGCGCGAGCACCCGGTGGTCCATCACCTTGCGCCACAGGGGCGGGAAGTAGGTCAGCGAGATCATCGACGCGTACCCGCTGGGCAGGTTCGGCGAGCCCGCCATGCTGCGCAGCGTCTGGTAGCGCCGGGTCGGATTGGCGTGGTGATCGCTGTGCCGCTGCAGGTGGTACAGGAACAGGTTGGTGACGATGTGGTCGGAGTTCCAGCTGTGCACCGGCGCGCAACGCTCGTAGCGGCCGTTGGCGTTCTTCTGCCGCAGCAGGCCGTAGTGCTCGAGGTAGTTGACCGCCTCCAGGAGGCTGAAGCCGAAGACCGCCTGGATCACGACGAACGGGATCACGCCCACACCGAAGACCGCGATCAGCGCGCCGAACAGCACCGCCGACATCGCCCACGCGTTCAGCACGTCGTTGGACAGATACGTCTTGGGGTTCCACGGGCTCTTGCCCTGCCGGCGGATCCGCTGCGCCTCGAGCGCGACGGCCGAGCGCAGGGCGCCGAACACGCTGCGCGGCAAGAACTCCCAGAAGGTCTCGCCGAAGCGGGCCGACGCCGGGTCCTCCGGGGTGGAGACGCGCACGTGGTGGCCGCGGTTGTGCTCGATGTAGAAGTGGCCGTAGCCGGTCTGCGCCAGGGTGATCTTGGACAGCCACCGCTCCAGCGCGTCCCGCTTGTGTCCCATCTCGTGCGCGGTGTTGATGCCGACGCCGCCGAGCACGCCGACCGACAGCGCCACGCCGATCTTGCCGGCCCAGCCCAGCCCGCCCTCGAAGCCGAGCCAGCCCAGGTTCGACGCGGTGAACAGGTAGGCGCCCAGCACCACGCTCGCGTACTGGAACGGGATGTAGACGTAGGTGCAGTAGCGGTAGTACTTGTCGTTCTCCAGCCGCTCCATCACCTCGTCGGGCGGGTTCTGACCGTCGGGCCCGAAGCGCAGGTCGAGGACGGGCAAAAGGACGTAGAGCAGGATGGGCCCGATCCACAGCGGGGCCTGCGCGGCGGCGTGCCAGCCGAGCCGGTTGAGCCCCCAGACGAGCGGCAGCATCACGAACAGCGCCGTCGGCGCGATCAGGCCCATCAGCCACAGATGGCGCTTCTTGTCCCGCCACTGGGTCGCGGGCTGCGGGCTGAGTTGTGTGGTCATATGCCAAACCTCCTTGTTAGTCATGCCACGTTGAGGTTTGACAATACGCGACTCTGCGTCTTGTGTCTAGACACAGGACCATGTTTTGTAAAGCGATGTGACTACGTCACGGCCGCCTCGGGGTCGGCCTTCGCGCCCGCCGGCTCGGCCTGGCGGCGGCCCTGCACCGAATGCCGGCGCCCGTAGCCGGCGTAGATCGCCGTCCCGACCACCAGCCACACGGCGAACCGGACCCAGGTCAGCGCGGTGAGGTTGATCATCAGCCAGACGCAGGCGCAGATCGAGGCGATCGGAAGCACCGGCACCCACGGGGCGCGGAACCCGCGCGGCAGGTCCGGCCGCGTCCGGCGCAGCACGATGACGCCGGCCGACACCAGGACGAACGCGAACAGCGTCCCGACGTTGACCATCTCCTCGAGCTTGTTGATCGGGAACACCGCCGCCGTCGCCGCTACCACCACGGCCACCAGCGCGGTGATCCGCACCGGCGTGCCGCGCGAACCGGTCTTGGCCAGCGGGCGCGGCAGCAAGCCGTCGCGCGCCATCGCGAACAACACCCGGCACTGCCCGAGCATCAACACCATCACCACGGTGGTCAGCCCCGCCAAGGCCCCGACGGCGATGATCCCGCTGGCCCAATGGACCCCGTTCGCCGTGAACGCCGTCGAAAGGTTCGCCGACTTGTGGCCGGGCAAGGTCTTGAGCTGGGTGTAGGACACCATGCCGGACAGCACGATCGACACCGCGACGTAGAGCACGGTCACGATCGCCAGCGAGGCCAGGATGCCCCTCGGGACGTCGCGCTGGGGGTTCTTGGTCTCCTCGGCCATGGTGGCCACGATGTCGAAACCGATGAACGCGAAGAACACGATCGACGCCCCCGCCAGCACGCCGTACCAGCCGTAGTGGCTGCTGTGCGCCCCGCTCAGCAACGCCAGCACCGACTGGTCGATGCCCCGTTGGTCGGCCCCGGCTTCGGCCTTGGGAATGAACGGCGAGTAGTTGGCCGCCTTGATGTAAAACGCCCCGACCACCACGACCAGGATCACCACCGACACCTTGATGGTGGTGATCACCGCGGAAAACCGCGACGACAATTTGGTGCCCAGCGCGATCAGCGTCGACACTCCCCCGACGATCAGCAGCGCGCCCCAGTCGAGGTTGACCGATCCGAAACTCACTGTGCCACCGGCGAATCCGAACACCGTGCCCAGGTAGCTCGACCACCCCTTGGACACGACGGCGGCGCCGACGGCCAATTCCAGCAGCAGGTTCCAGCCGATGATCCAGGCGAGGAACTCGCCGAAGGTGGCATAGGAGAAGGTGTAGGCGCTGCCGGCCACGGGCAGCGTGGACGCGAACTCGGCGTAGCACAGCGCCGCCAGCGCGCAGGTGGCCGCCGCGATCACGAACGAGATCCACACCGCGGGACCCGTGACGTCGCCGGTCGTGGACGCGGTGACCGTGAAGATTCCGGCGCCGATCACCACCGCGACCCCGAACACCGCCAGGTCGCGCCAGGTGAGCTCCCGGCGCAGCCGGGTGCCCGGCTCGTCGGTGTCGGCGATCGATTGCTCGACCGACTTTATCCGCCATCGATTGGCCATCAGCCCGCCCTTTCCCGAAGCCGTTGGACCGCACAGTACTGGGTAGTCTGCGAAGATGCCCGACGGCGCAAAAAGCTCGAGGAATCACGCGGTGGTCATCGGGGCGAGCATCGGCGGCCTGTGCGCCGCGCGGGTGCTCTCGGATTGCTACGACCGGGTGACGCTGTACGAGCGAGACGCGTTGCCGAGCACACCGGCCAACCGCGCGACGGTGCCCCAGGACCGCCACCTGCACATGCTGATGGCCCGCGGCGCCATCGAGTTCGAGGGCCTGTTCCCGGGGCTGCTGGCCGACATGGTGGCCGCGGGCGTGCCGATGCTGGAGAACCGGCCGGACTGCATCTACCTCGGCGCGGCGGGCCATGTCCTCGGGACGGGCCACACCCTGCGCGACGAGTTCACCGCCTACGTGCCCAGCCGGCCGCACCTGGAGTGGCAGCTGCGCAAGCGGGTCGACGGCATCGGCAACGTCGAGATCGTCCGGCGCTCGGTGGCCGAGCCGCGGTTCGACGTTGCCCGGCAGCGGGTGACCGGCGTGCTGCTGGATCCCGTCGGGCCCGACGAGGAGCCGGAGTTCGTGCCCGCCGACCTCGTCGTCGACGCGGCCGGTCGGGGCACCCGGCTGCCGGTGTGGTTGACGCAGTGGGGATTTGCGCGCCCGCCCGAAGAGGTCGTGGACATCGGCATCAACTACGCCAGCCAGCTGTTCCGCATCCCCGACGGGCTGATCCGGGAGAAGGTGGTGGTCGCCGGCGCCTCGCACGACGAGTCGCTGGGGCTGGGCATGCTGTGCTACGAGGACCGGACCTGGGTGCTCACCACGTTCGGGGTGGCCGACGCCAAGCCGCCGCGGACGTTCCCCGAGATGCTCGCGCTCGCCGGCACGCTGCTGCCGGGCCGTTTCACCGGCGCGCTGGCGCGCGCCGAGCCCGTCGGCGAGCCGGCGTATCACGCCTTTCCGGCCAGCCGGTGGCGCCGCTACGACAAGCTGGATCGCTTTCCGGCCGGCATCGTCCCGTTCGGCGATGCCGTCGCCAGCTTCAACCCGACGTTCGGGCAGGGCATGACGATGACGTCGCTGCAGGCCAGTCATCTGCGGCGGGCCCTGCAAGCCCCGGAGGGCGAACTGGCCGCCAACCTCAACCGGGCCACCGCCAAGAGCACCTACCCGGTGTGGATGATGAACGCCGTCGGCGACATCACCTTCCACCACGCCACCACCAAGGGACCGGCCCCGTGGTGGTGGCGCCCGTCGGGCGCGCTGTTCGACCAGTTCCTCGGGGCCGCCGAAACCGAACCCGTTCTCGCCGAATGGTTTTTGCGCCGCTTCTCGCTGCTCGACAGCCTCTACATGGTCCCGCCGCCGCGGATCGTCGGCCGCACCATCGCGCACAACCTGCGGCTGTGGCTGCGCGAGCGCCGGCAGGCCGCGCACGACAGGCGGCGAGCCGTCACAGCCCCACAGTCGCCCTGAACAGCTTGGCCGGCTCTCGGGCCACCAGCCGGATGGGGCCGTCGTCGGCCGCCACCCAGGCGGCCATCCCGCGTTCCAGCGTGAGCGACCCGGACTTGCCGTGCACGGTCGTGCAGCCCTCGCTGCACAGCAGGATCTGCGGTCCCTCGTGGCTGCACGACGCGTCGACCTCGTGACCCAGGTTGTCGCCGTCGAGCACCAGCAGCGCGACGGCGAACTCGTCGGTCGGGGTCTCGTAGATCAGCCCGAGGCCCTCGCGGCGGATCCGCGGCCGCAGCCGCTCCTCGGCGGTGGGCGCGAAGTCCAGCACCCGCAGCAGTTCGGGGACGTCGACGTGTTTGGGGGTCAGCCCGCCGCGTAACACGTTGTCGGAGTTGGCCATTACCTCCACCCCGAAACCGCGCAGATAGGTGTGCAGGTTGCCGGCGGGGACGAAGATCGCCTCGCCCGGGGCCAGGTCGATGCGGTTGAGCAACAGCGACGCCAGCACGCCGGCGTCGCCGGGGTAGCGCTCGCCGAGCTCCAGCACCGTCTTGGCCTCGGCCGCGAATTCCGTTGCGCCGGAGCTGATGTACTGGATGGCGCCCTCGAGCACGGCGGGCACCAGCACGTCGATGTCGGGCTGGGGCGCGGTGATCCAGGTGGTGAACAGCGCGCGCAGCCCGTCGGCGTCGGACTGGTCGTTGAGCAAATCGATGAACGGGTCGAGGTCGGAGACCGCCAACGCCCGCAGCAGCTCGACGGTGCGGGACACGTGACGAAACCCGGCCAGCGCCTCGAACGACTGCAGCGCCACCAACAACTCGGGCTTGTGCGAGGTGTCGCGATAGTTGCGGACCGGCGAGGACACCGGAATCCCCAGCCGTTCCTCGCGCAGGTAGCCCTCGACGGCCTGCTCGGCGCTAGGGTGGGCCTGCAGCGACAGCGGCTCGTCGGCGGCCAGCACCTTCACCAGGAACGGCAGCACGTCGCCGAAGCGGGCGCGCGACCCGGCACCGAGCTGTCCCTCGGGGTCGGCGACCAGCGCCTCCATCAGCGAGATCTCGCCCCGCTCCGTTTCCAGCCAGGCCGGGTCGCCGGGGTGCGCACCGAACCAGAGTTCGGCCTCCGGGTGAGCGGCCGGCACCGGGCGCCGGGTGAATTCGGCGATGGCGGTGCGCGATCCCCAAGCGTACGTTCGTAACGCCCCGCGTAGCAGTTCCACTTCTTTATCTATCCCCGCACCAGTCGCAAGTAAACCGCGGCCATCTCCAGCCGAACGGCCAATACTGCCAGTTGCTGCTCGGCGCGCCCGGCCCCGGTCGGCGCGGGCGGACCGCCGGGCCCCGCCGGGCCGCCCGACGCGTCCGGCAGGTCCGGCACGTCCTCGGCCGCGACCAGGTAGACGTCGTCGAGCCCGGCGACCCGCGCGGCCACCACCGTGCGCTCGTCGGCCAGCGTCAGCGCCAGCACCCGCATCCGGTCGGGCAGCGGCCCGTCGATCTGTTCGTCGTGGAAAAGCGCGTCCACCGAGGACGGGCCCACCCCGGACTCCGGCGTCGCCCGCAGCGCCGCGACCACGTCCCCCAGCCCGGCGGCGGCGACCACCTGGCGGGCGATGCGCACCAGGACCGAACTGCCGTGCCGGGCCAGCGCCAGCGTCGCGGCGCAGTCGCCGGCCAGCGCCACCTGGCGTCGCCAGATGCGCGCGGCCATCGTCTTGGCGGGGTTGGTGAACAGCTCGCGGCCCGCGCTGTTGCGCAGCGCCTCGGCGTCCAGCTCGTCGGCGAGCAGCGCCAGGTCCTGTCCCGAATTCACGCCGGGCCGCGGGTCCACGGTGTGCAGCGCGGCCAGGCCGGCGGCCAGGTACCGGGACAGGCCGAACTCGTCGCGAACCGCCATCCGCGGCTCCAGCACCGCGACCCGCCCGGCCGTGGAGTCGCGCAGCGGACCCTCGTACGGGGCCACCACCACGACCCGCGCGCCGCGGCGCACCCCCGTCGCGGCGGCGCCGACCAGCGCCGGGTCGCCGGGGTCGTCGCCAGCGACGATCAGCACGTCGAGCGGGCCGACCCAGGGCGGCGCGTCGCCGGCCAGCGCGATCGGCGCCGACGCCGCGCCGGCCAGCGTCGCGGCCAGCAGCGTGCCGGCGGTCTCGGCGGTGCCGCGGCCGGGCACCCAGATGATGCTGCGCGGCCGGTCGCCGGTGCGCAGCGAGTCCAGCGCGCCCTCGTCGGCCGCGGCCGCGACGGCGCGCACCTGCGCACCGGCCGACGACGCGGCCCGCAGCAGGCCCTGCCGGTCGGCGGCGAGCAGGCCGTCGGTGTCCTCGAGGTCGATCGCCCGGGTGGCGTTCACGGCGCGGCGCCCTGACCCAGGGTGATCGCGGCGATCTCGGCGCTGATCTGCTGGACCACCGCGTCGACGTCCTCGGTGCTGCGGCCCTCCACGTTGAGCCGCAGCAGCGGCTCGGTGTTGGAGCTGCGCAGGTTGAACCAGCTGCCGTCGCCCAGGTCCACGGTCACCCCGTCCAGGTGGTCGATGGAGTGGATCCGGCTGCCGAACGACTTGAGCACCGCGTCGGTGGCCGAGGCCGCGTCGACGGAGCCTTTCAGGGCGAAGTTGATCTCGCCGGAGGACTCGTAGCGCTGGTAGTCGGCGGTCAGCTCCGACAGCGGCCGGTGCTGCTCGCCGAGCGCCGCCAGCACGTACAGCGCGGCCAGCATCCCGGAGTCGGCGCCGAAGAAGTCGCGGAAGTAGTAGTGCGCTGAGTGCTCGCCGCCGAAGATCGCGCCCGTCTCGGCCATCAGCCCCTTGATGTAGGAGTGCCCGACCCGCGACCGCAGCGGTGTGCCGCCGCGCTCGATGACCAATTCGGGCACCGCGCGCGACGTGATCACGTTGTGGATCACGGTGGCGCCGATCTCGCGGCCGAGCTCGCGGGCGGCCACCAGGCCCGTCACCGTCGACGGCGAGACCGGCATCCCGCGTTCGTCGACCACGAAGCAGCGGTCGGCGTCGCCGTCGAACGCCAGCCCGATGTCGGCGCCGGTGTCGCGCACGTACTTCTGCAGGTCCACCAGGTTCGCCGGGTCGAGCGGATTGGCCTCGTGGTTGGGAAACGAACCGTCGAGCTCGAAGTACAACGGCAGCAACGTGATCGAGTCGATCGCGCCGAGCACGGCCGGCGCGGTGTGCCCGGCCATGCCGTTGCCGGCATCCACGGCCACCCGCAGCGGGCGCAGCCCCGAGGTGTCCACCAGCGAGCGCAGGAACTCGCCGTAGTCGGCGAGCACATCGCGATCGGTGACGCCGCCCACCGGCCCGTCATAGCCTGGGACTCCGGCGATCACGTCGTCGGCGATCTCCCCCAGCCCGGTGTCCGCGCCGACCGGCTTGGCCCCGGCCCGGCACAGCTTGATGCCGTTGTAGGCCGCCGGGTTGTGGCTGGCGGTGAACATCGCGCCCGGGCAATCCAGCAGCCCCGAAGCGAAGTAGAGCTGATCGGTGGACGACAAACCGATGCGCACCACATCGAGGCCCTGGCCGGTGACCCCCGTCGTGAACGCCGCGGCCAGCGGCGGCGAGCTGTCCCGCATGTCGCGGCCGACGACGACCCGCCGCGCGCCCTCGGCGCGCATCAGCCTGGCGAACGCGGCGCCGACGTCGGCGACCAACGCGTCGTCGAGCTCCTCGCCCACCAGCCCGCGTACGTCGTAAGCCTTGATGACACGGTGGACAGCCGCGGCGGGCCGAGACATGCGGAGGCTCCTGACGACTACTTGCTTGGACGGGTCTTCGTGGACTCTTGGGGTCAGCCTATCGGCCCCACAGAGTTATGGGCCCAAACGGTGCACAGGGTTCGCAGCGGTGCTAGTCGGCCGGGTCGGGCAGCACCCGCAGATGCCCGCGGCGGCGTCCGGAGCGATGCTCGGGCGGGGCGAGCAGCCCGCCGCTCGGCGCGGTGGCCTGGGCCCCGGCGGGGTGCATGTCGGCGGAGAAGCCGTTCAGCGGCGTGCCGGTGCCGCCGCGGTGGGCCTGCCCCGCGCCGCCCGGGCCCTCGCGCACCGCGTCGGCCAGCGCCACCAGGTCGTCCTCGTCGGGGTTGGGCAGCGGCCCGGCGTGGCGCACCAGGTCCCAGCCGCGGGGCGCGGTGATCCGGCCGGCATGGCCGACGCACAGGTCCCACGAATGCGGTTCGCGCGCGGTGGCGAGCGGGCCCACCACGGCCGTCGAGTCCGAGTAGACGAACGTCAAGGTCGCCACGGCGTAGTGCGGACACCCGGGCCGGCAACAGCGACGGGGAACGTTCACGACGAAAGGCTATCGTGGACAAACGCCGCCGAAGCGCCGGACACGCGCAACGGTTCGACCCCCGATGTTCAACCGTTACCATCGGGCCGGTGAACAATTCCCGTGGCGATTCGCGCGGTTCGCCGCGAAACGGTCGGGGCCGCTGGGCTTCACACCGGGCCACCCGGCGGGGCCGCGACATGCGCGGGCCGCTGCTGCCGCCGACGGTGCCGGGTTGGCGCAGCCGGGCCGAGCGGTTCGACATGGCGGTGCTGGAGGCATACGAACCGATCGAGCGGCGCTGGCACGAGCGGGTGTCCGAGCTCGACGTGGCCGTCGACGAAATCCCGCGCATCACCGCGAAGGATCCGGAGAGTGTGCAGTGGCCGCCGGAGGTCATCGCCGACGGGCCGATCGCCCTGGCCCGCTTGATACCGGCGGGGGTGGACGTCCGCGGCAACGCCACGAGGGCGCGAATTGTGTTGTTCCGCAAGCCAATCGAGAGACGGGCGAAGGACACCGTCGAACTCGGCGAGTTGTTGCACGAAATCCTGGTGGCTCAGGTGGCCATCTATCTGGACGTGGAACCTTCGGTCATCGACCCGACGATCGACGACGAATGAGCCGGTAGCTCAGATGATGCCGCGCTTGAGGCGGCGGCGCTCGCGCTCGGAAAGACCGCCCCAGATGCCGAAGCGTTCGTCATGCGCCAGGGCGTATTCCAGGCACTCGTGACGAACCTCGCAACCCAGGCAGATCTTCTTGGCCTCGCGGGTGGAACCACCCTTCTCGGGGAAGAAGGCCTCGGGATCGGTTTGCGCGCACAGCGCGCGGTCCTGCCATTGGTCCGGGGTGGGCGGCAGGGGTTCGGGTTCGAATGCGACTGGCGCATCGGGAACCACGGTCAGATGCGGGCGCGCAATTGGCGCCGGCGTCGCACCAATACTGGTGTGCGGTGTGCTTGCCATAACGCCCCGAAGGTGTTCAAAAGACATGCGTCGTCCGCCTCCTCAGGTTGATATTGAGAGAGTGATTTTTTTCCACTGTTCTGATGTACAGACAATTCGAACAAGTGATCGAATCTCGGTCTGCGACACCGGAACCGGCCGGCCAACCGGGAAATGACACTGATGTGATTAGACACGGGTTGACCAGCCGGGTCAAGCACTTTGGCGCATTTCCATACCATCTCGTGATCAAATTTCGGCGTTTCTGTTGTTATCGGCTCTCGGCGTGTCGGTCACAGCCAAGTAAAACCCCCCATTGCGGTCGTTCGAAATGCGCCCCGCTGCCGCCCGTCAGGCGTGCGGCCGGGCCCCCCTCGCCGGCCGGTACTGTCGTGCGGTGTGAAGGTCACCGTGCTGGTCGGCGGGGTCGGCGGCGCCCGGTTCCTGCTCGGGGTCCAGCAGCTGCTCGGGCTGGGTCAGTTCCAGTCGCAAGGGCGCCCGGATGCTCAGGCCCACGAGCTGACTGCCGTCGTCAACGTCGGCGATGACGCGTGGATCCACGGTTTGCGTGTCTGCCCCGATTTGGACACCTGCATGTATACCTTAGGTGGAGGCGTCGATCCAGAACGGGGTTGGGGCCACCGCGACGAAACCTGGCATGCCAAAGAGGAATTGGCGCGTTACGGTGTGCAGCCGGACTGGTTCCAGCTCGGCGACCGCGACCTGGCCACCCACCTGGTGCGCACCCAGATGCTGCAGGCCGGCTACCCGCTGTCGCAGATCACCACGGCGCTGTGCGACCGCTGGCAGCCCGGCGCCCGGCTGCTGCCGGCCACCGACGACCGTTGCGAGACACACGTGGTGATCACCGATCCGGCCGACGACAGCCGTCGGGCCATCCACTTCCAGGAGTGGTGGGTGCGCTACCGGGCGAAGGTGCCCACCCACAGCTTCGCCTTCGTCGGCGCCGAAAAGGCCGGCGCCACAACCGAAGCGGTGGCGGCGATCGGCGAGGCCGACGTCCTCCTGCTGGCGCCGTCCAACCCGGTGGTCAGCGTCGGCGCCATCCTGGCCGTCCCGGGCATCCGCGGCGCGCTGCGGGGAGCCGCCGCCCCGGTGGTCGGCTATTCGCCGATCATCGGTGGAAAGCCGTTGCGCGGCATGGCCGATGCGTGCCTGTCGGTGATCGGGGTCGAATCCACCGCCGAGGCGGTCGGCCGGCACTACGGGGCGCGCAGCGACACCGGGATCCTGGACTGCTGGCTGGTGCACGAGGGCGATCACGCCGACATCGACGGGGTCGCCGTGCGCTCGGTGCCGCTGTTGATGAGCGACCCGAAGGCGACGGCCGAGATGGTCGCCGCGGGGCTGGACCTCGCGGGCGTGGCGGCGTGACCGCGCCCGCCGAGCACGGCAGCGCCGCCGCGATCGAGATCCTGCCCGTCGCGGGGCTTCCGGAGTTCCGGCCCGGGGACGACCTGAGCGCGGCGCTGGCCGCCGCCGCGCCCTGGCTGCGCGACGGCGACGTCGCGGTGGTCACCAGCAAGGTGGTGTCCAAGTGCGAGGGGCGGCTGGTGCCCGCGCCGCGCGACGCCGAGGAGCGCGATCGGCTGCGGCGCAAGCTCGTCGACGACGAGGCGGTCCGGGTGCTGGCCCGCAAGGGCCGGACCCTGATCACCGAGAACCGGCTGGGGCTGGTCCAGGCCGCCGCGGGCGTGGACGGCTCCAACGTCGGCGCCGACGAGCTCGCGCTGCTGCCGGTGGACCCGGATGCCAGCGCCGCCGCGCTGCGCGCCGGCCTGCGCGAGCGGCTCGGCGTCGACGTCGGCGTGGTCATCACCGACACGATGGGCCGCGCCTGGCGCAACGGCCAGATCGACGCGGCCGTCGGCGCGGCGGGTGTGGCTGTGCTGCAAGGCTATTCGGGGGCCGTCGACCGGCACGGCAACGAGCTGGTGGTCACCGAGGTCGCGGTCGCCGACGAGATCGCCGCGGCCGCCGATCTGGTCAAGGGCAAACTGACCGCCACACCGGTGGCCGTGGTGCGCGGGCTCGCCAGGCGGGTGGTCACCGACGACGGCTCGACCGCCCGGCAGCTGCTGCGGCCCGGCGACGAGGACCTGTTCTGGCTCGGCACCGCCGAGGCCCTCGAGCTGGGCCGCCGGCAGGCGCAGCTGTCGCGCAGATCGGTGCGCCGGTTCAGCGCCGAGCCGGTGCCGCCGGAGCTGGTCGAGGCGGCCGTCGCGGAGGCCCTCACCGCGCCGGCCCCGCACCACACCCGGCCGGTGCGGTTCGTATGGCTGCAGACGCCGGCCACCCGGACCCGGCTGCTGGACGCGATGAGGGACAAGTGGCGCGCGGACCTCGCCGGCGACGGCCGGCCCGCGGAGTCGATAGAGCGCCGGGTGGCGCGCGGCCAGATCCTCTACGACGCACCCGAGGTCGTCATGCCGATGCTGGTCCCCGACGGCGCGCACAGCTATCCCGACGCCGCGCGCACCGACGCCGAGCACACCATGTTCACCGTCGCCGTCGGGGCGGCCGTGCAGGCGCTGCTGGTCGGGCTGGCGGTGCGCGGGCTGGGCAGCTGCTGGATCGGCTCGACGATCTTCGCCGCCGACCTGGTCCGCGCCGAGCTGCAGCTGCCGCCCGACTGGGAGCCGTTGGGCGCCATCGCGATCGGCTACCCCGCCGAACCGGCCGGCCTGCGCGAACCGGCCGACGCCGGGGATTTGTTGATCCGCAAGTGAACTGTCAACCCGGAGGTTACGGACTACGCTGCGCATACGTGGCAGCCTTGCAACCAATGACAGCGATTGACCTGCCCATTGATCAGTTCGCAACCTTTGGCCAAAAGTGGCTCGGCGGCTCGAAGTTCTCAAAGAAAGATGGAATGGACTTCGGCATGCTGATAGACGCAGCCGTCGGCCATGCCCTCTCCGTGATGCTCGGGAACATTCCATTGGTGGTGCCCGCCGCGAACCAACTCCAGCCTTCTGAGCCCGACTGTGTGGAAGTGGGTCCCGTGCGAATAGTCGGCGGCGTCCGGCCTCAGAACTTCGATGTGGGCTACCGACCTGACGGAGTGCGGATCGCGTTCGACAGCAAGACCCTGAATGACCACGAAAGCGTTGGGAAGAACTGGCAAAACATGGTCAACGACCTCGCGACAGAGGCAACCACAGTACACAGCAGGTTCCCCAGCGCAGTCGTAGGTTTTATAGTTGCGATTCCTATGCCCTGTCTGGCACCCGGGCCTCGAACGAATGCGATCGTCGGAACTCTGTCCCGGCTGGGTGGCCGACAACTTGTCGACGAGCCGAATCATCGAGCAGAGGCAATGGGCCTAATCTCTTGGGATCCTGCGACGGGTCAGATTGACCCCCACTTGCCTGACCCACAAAGCCCCCTGAGGATCGAGCGGTTCAGTGATGACATGTATCGGTCGTATCACGACCGTTTCCAGGGTCTGCCGCCTCACGCGACGTAAAAGTCGACGCGCCCTGCGCATGGTCACCAACTATGTCAGTACCTCCCCCGATACTTGTCTTCATGAAGACGTTCGCGGGCAAGGCCGCGGTTTCGGCTGACAAGGTTCGCGGCGGTTACTACACCCCCTCTGCGGTGGCCCGTTTCCTTGCAAGGTGGGTTCGCGATTCCGGTTGTCGGATCTTGGAACCGTCCTGTGGCGATGGTCGGATTCTGCGGGAGCTAGCCGCAGTTAGTGGTCAAGTTCATGGCGTGGAACTCGTCGCGCACGAGGCTGCGAAGTCACGCAAGTTCGCCCCAGTTGACACGGACAACCTGTTCACTTGGCTAGCTAAGGCCAAGGCTGCAAGCTGGGACGGCGTCGCGGGAAACCCGCCCTATATTCGCTTCGGCAACTGGGTACCCGAGCAGCGAGATCCAGCTCTAGAACTGATGAGGCGTGAGGGCCTGCGCCCCAGCAGGCTGACCAATGCATGGGTCCCCTTCGTGGTGGCCAGCACAGTTTTAGTGCGGGACGGTGGACGCGTCGGATTGGTGCTTCCTGCCGAATTGCTTCAGGTCACCTATGCCGGACAGTTGCGCGAGTTCCTGCTCAGCCGATTTCGCGAAATCACACTGCTAACGTTCGAGCGACTAGTCTTCGACGGCATCCTGCAAGAAGTTGTTCTGTTCTGTGGTGTCGTCGGCGCGGGCCCGGCGCGCATACGCACAGTCCATCTAACCGATGCCGACAGACTGGCCACTTTGACAGCGGCGGATCTTGAAGTTGAGTCGGCTCCAGCGCTACTGCACGAGAAAGAGAAGTGGACCAAGTATTTTCTGGAAACCGATCAAATCCAGCTGCTGCGAACGCTCAAACAGTCAGATGCAATGAGTCGGCTTGGACACATAGCCGACGTCGACGTTGGGATCGTGACGGGCCGTAACAGCTTCTTTACCTTTACCGATGGGCAAGCTCACGAGCTCGGGTTGACGGCGCATTGTGTCCCGCTCGTCTCGCGCAGTACCCAACTGTCCGGGCTGGTATACGACACCGAGTGTCGCGCACGCGATCTCGCAGGCCAGCACCGAACATGGTTGCTCAACGCGCCCAACGAACCAAGGGATCCTGCTCTTGTCGCACACATAGACGCTGGCGAAGCCGCTGGCGTCCACACCGGTTACAAGTGCTCCATCCGCAAGCCTTGGTGGACCACGCCATCACTGTGGGTTCCTGAGCTATTCATGCTCCGCCAGATTCACCTGGCGCCGCGTCTGACCGTGAACGCCGCCGCGGCAACAAGCACCGATACCGTGCATCGGGTCCGGCTTGCCCCAAATACCGACGCGACTGCTCTTGCCACGGTGTTTCACAACAGCGCTACCTTCGCCTTCGCTGAGGTAATGGGCCGAAGCTACGGAGGCGGCATTTTGGAGCTGGAACCCCGTGAGGCCGAACAACTACCGATTCCCCACCCAGAATGCGCGGATCCAGAACTGTCTGGGAACGTTGATCTCTTGCTGAAGGCAAACGAAATCGAGAAAGCGCTCGAGCTAGTGGACCGCCATGTTCTGATTGACAGACTAGGGTTGTCGCCAAACCTTGTTAACCAATGCCGCGAAGCCTGGGTCACTCTTCGCGATCGTCGAACAAAGCGAGGCTCCCGACGCGCCCTAATCTAAGCCTTGAGCCTCCTGCAATATGAATCTTCGCGACTCGGCGATCGCGATTCTCACCGACTGGCAGGCGCCCGATCCGGCGCAGGACGCGCTGCGGCACGCCGTGCTCGCGTTCGTGCACGGCCGCCCCGACGCCTGCCGTCGCGACTGCGCGGCCGGCCACGTCACCGCGTCGACGTTGGTGCTCGACGACGACGGCACCAACGTCCTGCTGACCTTGCACCGGCGCCTCGGCCGCTGGGTGCAACTCGGCGGGCACTGCGACGAGGACGACCCCGACGTCGTGACCGCGGCGCTGCGCGAGGCCACCGAGGAATCCGGCATCGAGGGCCTGCGCCTCGCGCCAGTGCTGGCCGCGGTGCATGTGCACCCGGTCGTGTGCTCGCTGGGCGTGCCGACGCGGCACCTGGACCTGCAATTCGTGGCGCGCGCGCCGGCCGGCGCGCGGATCGCGATCAGCGACGAGTCGGAGGACCTACGGTGGTGGCCCGTCGACGCCCTGCCCGACGGCACCGACGACGCGCTCGCCTACCTCGTTTCCCGAGCGCTTCGTTAGTGCACGCGAGTCAGACGTCCGAGGAGTAGCGAATCCCGCCGTCGGGAATGGAGATTCCCGGCCATACCCTTGCGCCACGCAGCAATTCGCAGCGCGCGCCGATGTCGGCGCCGTCGCCGATCACGCCGTCGCGGATCAGCGCCCGCGGACCGATGCGCGCACCGAAGCCGATGATCGAGCGCTCGATCACGCTGCCGGCCTCGACCTTGACGCCGTCGAAGATCACGGCGCCGTCCAGCCGCACACCGGGTCCGATCTCGGCGCCGCGCCCCACAACCGTGCCGCCGATCAGCACCGCGCCGGGGGACACCGCCGCGCCGTCGTGCACCAGCTGCTCGCCGCGGTGGCCGTGCAGGGCCGGCGACGGGGCGATGCCGCGCACCAGGTCCGCCGATCCCCGCACGAAGTCCTCCGGCGTGCCCATGTCCCGCCAGTACGTGGCGTCGACGTAGCCGCAGACCTTGACGTCCGGGTCGGCCAGCAGCGCGGGGAATACCTCCCGTTCGACCGAGACCTCGCGGCCGCGCGGAATCCGGTCGATGATGTTGCGCTCGAAGACATAAGTGCCCGCGTTGATCTGGTCGGTCGGCGGGTCCTCCGTCTTCTCGATGAACGCGACGACCCGGTCCTGCTCGTCGGTGGTCACACAGCCGTAGGCCCGCGGGTCGCCCACCCGCACCAGGTGCAGGGTGACGTCGGCGCGGTTGCTCCGGTGCGAATCCAGCAGCTGGCCCAGGTCGGCGCCGGAGAGCACGTCGCCGTTGAACACCATCACGGTGTCGTGCCGCAGCCGGCCGGCGACGTTGGCGATCGCGCCGCCGGTGCCCAGGGGCCGCTCCTCGGTCACGTAGTCGATCTGCAGGCCCAGCTTGGAGCCGTCGCCGAACTCCGCCTCGAACACCGCGGCCTGATACGACGTGCCCAGGATGACGTGCTCGATGCCCGCGGCCGCGATCCGCGACAACAGGTGGGTGAGGAACGGCAGTCCGGCGGTCGGCAGCATCGGCTTGGGCGCCGACAGGGTCAGCGGCCGCAGCCGGGTGCCCTTGCCGCCGACCAGCACCACCGCGTCGATTTGACGGTCCATCAACGGGTTAGCCAACTCAGTGCCGCCCTTCTGCCATCCGCCGTCTGCGGGAACTGCGCACCATCAGCCGGGAGCGAACCGCCAGCGACCCCCGCAGGGTCCAGCGCAGCGGGGCCCGCAACCGACCCGAATACCGGTCGGCCAGGAAAATGTAGGTGCTCTGGTGATGGGCCGCCAGGTGGCTGGCCGGATCGTGGCCGGTGGAGTGGCCCTTGTGGTGCAGGACCTCGGCCGACGGCACGTACACGCTTTGCCAGCCGGCCCTGCCGAGACGGTCGCCGAGGTCGACGTCCTCCATATACATGAAGTAGCGCTCATCGAAGCCACCGACCCGCTCGAACGCCGACCGGCGCACCAGCAGGCACGATCCCGACAGCCAGCCCACCGAGCGCTCGGTGGGCTCGAGCCGCTCCTGGCGGTAGGCGGCCGTCCACGGGTTGCGCTTCCAGACGGGCCCGAGCACGGCGTGCATGCCGCCGCGGATGAGGCTGGGCAGGTGCCGGGCCGACGGATACACCGAGCCGTCCGGGTCCCGGATGAGCGGACCCAGCGCGCCCGCGCGCGGCCAGCGGGTGGCGGCGTCCAGCAGCGCGTCGATGCTGCCGGGTCCCCACTGCACGTCGGGGTTGGCCACGATCACCCAGTCATCGACCCAGGGTTGGCCGACCTCGTCAAGGTGGGCGATGGCCCGGTTCACCGCGGTCCCGTAGCCGAGGTTGGCGCCGGTGTCGAACAGCCGCACGTTCGGATAGCGCTCGACGGCCGCCTGCGGCGTTCCGTCGGTGGAGCCGTTGTCGGCGAGCACGACGCTGACCGGGCGCTCGGTGGCCAGCGACAGCGAGGCCAGGAACCGCTCCAGGTGCGGGCCCGGCGAGTAGGTCACCGTCACGACCGGCAGGACGTCAGTCACGCGTAGAGAGTATCGGTCGATCGGTCGGGGCGTTCCGCCCAGCGGCCGCCAGCGCGGCGACAAGCCCTGCGCGCCAGTGCCTTAACGGCCGCAGGCCCGCCGCCGCCGACTCCCGGCCGGACAGGGCCGAGTAGCTCGGCCGCGGCGCCGGCCGCGGAAATTGCGCGCTGCTGACGGGCCGGACCCGCGCCGGATCGGCCCCGCATTCCTCGAACACCGCGCGGGCTTGCTCGAATCGGGATACCGCGCCCTCGTTGGCGGCGTGCAGGACGGGCCCGGGCACGCGGTCGTCGACGACCTGCAGCAGCGCGGCGGCCAGGTCGCCGACGTAGGTCGGCGAGCCGACCTGGTCGTCGACGACGTCGACGGGGCCGTCCCCGGCGGCCCGCCCGCGCATGGCCGCGACGAAGTCCTTGCCCGTGCCGGTGTAGACCCAGGCGGTGCGCACCACGACCGCCTCCGGCAGCACCGCCAGCGCGGCGCGTTCCCCGGCCAGCTTGCTGCGGGCGTACACCCCCTGCGGCGCGGTGGGATCGCTGGGTTCGTAGGGGCGGAGCGCGTCGGCGGCCGGGGCGGAGTCGCCGCCGAACACGTAGTCGGTCGAGACGTGGATCAGCCGGGCACCGGCGCGGGCGCAGGCACGGGCGATGTTTTCGGGGCCGGCGGCGTTGACCGCATAGGCGGCATCCTCGGCGCTCTCGGCGCCGTCGACGTCGGTGTAGGCCGCGCAATTCAGCACCACGTCGCCCTCGTGCACGATCCGCTCGGCCGCGGCCGGGTCGGTGATGTCCCACTGCGACGAGTTCAGGGCCAGCACGTCACGGCCCTGACCGGCGGCCGCGGCCGCTAACCGGCTGCCGAGCTGCCCGCCGGCCCCGGTGATGACTAGCCTTCCTGACCTGCCCGACATGCTTCGAGTCTGGCACGCGCCGGGCGCGCCGCGGCCGGCTACCCGAGAAGCGGGTGTGTCGCAAGTAACCTAATGTGATGCCTGTGCAACGTGTGGTTCGCGCGCTTGCCACCGCCATGGCCGTCGCCGTCGTCATCGGCACCGGCGTCGCATGGAACAACGTTCGGTCCTTCGAGGACGGCATCTTCCACATGTCCGCCCCCTCGCTGGGCAAGGGCGGCGACGACGGCGCGATCGACATCCTGCTCGTCGGCCTCGACAGCCGCACCGACGCGCACGGCAACCCGCTGTCCCCCGAGGAACTCGAAACGCTGCGCGCCGGCGACGAGGAGGCCACCAACACCGACACCATCATCCTGATCCGGATACCGAACAACGGGAAGTCGGCCACCGCGATCTCGATCCCCCGCGACTCCTACGTCGCCGCCCCCGGGCTGGGCAAGACCAAGATCAACGGCGTCTACGGCCAGACCCGCGAGGCCAAGCGGACCAGCCTCGTCAAGGCCGGCGCTTCCGCCGCCGACGCCGCCGCGCAGGGCACCGAGGCCGGCCGCGAGGCGCTGATCAAGACCGTCGCCGACCTGACCGGGGTCACCGTCGACCACTACGCCGAGATCGGGCTGCTGGGCTTCGCGTTGATCACCGACGCGCTCGGCGGCGTCGACGTCTGCCTCAAAGAGCCCGTGTACGAACCGCTTTCGGGCGCCGACTTTCCGGCCGGCCAGCAGCGGCTGGACGGCCCGCAGGCGCTCAGCTTCGTGCGCCAGCGCCACGAGCTGCCGCGCGGCGACCTGGACCGGGTGGTGCGCCAGCAGGTGGTGATGGCCTCGCTGGCCCACCGGGTCATCTCCGGCAAGACGCTGTCCAGCCCGGCCACGCTGAAGCGGCTGGAGGCCGCCGTGCAGCGCTCGGTGGTGATCTCCTCGGGTTGGGACGTCATGGATTTCGTCCAGCAGATGCAAAAGCTGGCCGGCGGCAACGTCGCCTTCGCCACCATCCCGGTGCTCGACGGCGCCGGCTGGAGCGATGACGGCATGCAGAGCGTGGTGCGGGTGGATCCGCACCAGGTCGCCGACTGGGTGGCCAGCCTGCTGCACGATCAGGCGCAGGGCAAGACCGAGGAACTCGCGTACACGCCCGCCAAGACCACCGCCAGCGTCGTCAACGACACCGACATCAACGGGCTGGCGGCGGCGGTGTCGGATGTGTTGAGCGCCAAGGGCTTTGCCACCGGAGCCGTGGGCAACAACGACGGCGGCCACGTGAAGAGCAGCCAGGTGCGGGCCGCCAAGACCGACGACCTGGGCGCCCAGCAGGTCGCCAAGGAGCTCGGCGGGCTGCCCGTCGTCGCCGATCCCTCGCTGGCGCCGGGATCGGTCAAGGTGGTGCTGGCCAACGACTACACCGGTCCGGGTTCCGGGCTGTCCGGCAGCGGGACCATCATGCCCGCCAAGCTGTCCGACCAGGCCGCCACCGCCGACCCGAACGTCCCGGCGCCCTCGCCGATCCTCACCGCCGGCTCCGACAAGCCGGAGTGCATAAACTGACCGCATAAACTGACCGACCGGTGCCTGAATCAACGCTGTCCGGGCTGATCCTGGACCCGATGTTGCGCGCCGACCCAGTCGGCCCGCGCATCACCTACTACGACGACGCCACCGGCGAACGCATCGAGCTGTCCGCTGTGACGCTGGCGAACTGGGCCGCCAAGACCGGCAACCTGTTGCGCGACGAGCTCGGCGCGGGCCCGGCCAGCCGGGTCGCGATCCTGCTGCCCGCGCACTGGCAGACGGCGGCGGTCCTGTTCGGGGTGTGGTGGATCGGCGCCGAGGCCGTGCTGGGCGGTGACCTTGATGACGCGGCGGACCCGGCCGATGTGGCGCTGTGCACCGTCGAGCGGCTGGACGAGGCCGACGCGGCGGTGCAGCCCGGCGGTGAGGTCGCGGTGCTGTCGCTGGACCCGTTCGGGCGCCCGGCGCCCGACCTGCCGATCGGCGTCACCGACTACGCGACCGCGGTGCGGGTGCACGGCGACCAGATCGTCGCCGAGCGCAATCCCGGGCCCGCCCTGGCCGGCCGCTCCGCCGCGGAGGTCCTGGCCGACTGTGAGAGTTCCGCGGCAGCAAGGGGTTTGACGTCTCAAGATCGCGTGCTGTCCAGCGCGGCGTGGCCCGGGCCCCGGGAGTTGGTCGACGGCCTGCTGGCCATCCTGGCCGTCGGCGGGTCGCTGGTGCAGGTGGCCAATCCCGATCCGGAGGCGCCGCAGCGCAGGATCGAGACCGAGAAGGTCACCAGGGTCTTGTGAGCGGCGCTCCCGCCGGGACATACATATTGATATAGCAATACATAGATGTTAATGTCGTGCGAGCATGGGCTGACGCGGCGACGACAGGAGGATTCGGGCGATGGCGGGGTACGGGCTATTCGCAAAGGCGGCCGGCACGGTGTTCACCGGGCTGGTCGGCGTGACGGCCTACGAGGCGCTGCGCAAGGCCCTGGCCAAGGCGCCGCTGCACGAGACCGCGGTGTCGGCGGCCGAGCTGGGGCTGCGCGGCACCCGCAAGGCGGAGGAGGCCGCGGAGTCGGCCCGGCTGAAGCTCGCCGACGTCATGGCCGAGGCCCGCGAGCGCGTCGGCGAGGAGGCGCCCACCCCGTCGGTCGGCGACGCACACGAGCACGAGCACTGATCGCTTGATACCGTCGAATGACCCTGCCCTGGCGGTGATTTCGGATGCGGCCGGGCGCATGCGGGTGTCGGCCGGGTGGGTCCGCGGCGACTCGCGGCGCGCCGTCGCGGTCGAAGAGGCCGTCGCCAAGCAGAACGGCGTGCGCGCCGTGCACGCCTACCCGCGCACCGGGTCGGTCGTCGTGTGGTACTCGCCCAGGCGATGCGACCGCGCCGCGCTCCTGACGGTGATCGCAGACGCGAAACACGTTGCGGCCCAGCTGATCCCGGCCCGCGCACCGCACTCGTCGGAGATCCGCAATGCCGACGTGCTCCGCATGGTCATCGGCGGCGCGGCGCTGGCCCTGCTCGGCATGCGCCGCTACGTGTTCGCCCGGCCGCCGCTGCTGGGCCCGAGCGGGCGGGTGGTGGCCACCGGCGTCACCGTCTTCACCGGCTATCCGTTCCTGCGCGGCGCGCTGCGCTCGCTGCGCTCCGGTCGGGCCGGCACCGACGCGCTGGTCTCCGCGGCGACCGTGGCGAGCCTGATCCTGCGCGAGAACGTGGTCGCGCTGACCGTGCTGTGGCTGCTCAACATCGGTGAGTACCTTCAGGATCTGACCCTGCGCCGGACCCGGCGGGCCATCTCCGATTTGCTCCGCGGCAGCCAGGACACGGCGTGGATCCGGCTCGTCGACGGCCCGCAGCGGGGCACCGAGATCCAGGTGCCGATCGACAGCGTCGAGATCGGCGACGAGGTGGTGGTCCACGACCACGTCGCGATACCGGTGGACGGCGAGGTGGTCGACGGCGAGGCGGTCGTCGACCAGTCCGCGATCACCGGCGAGACGCTGCCGGTCAGCGTCCTGGTGGGCTCGCGCGTGCACGCCGGGTCGGTGGTGGTGCG
Organism: Mycobacterium sp. 663a-19; assembly: GCF_035616495.1. Taxonomy (NCBI): domain Bacteria; kingdom Bacillati; phylum Actinomycetota; class Actinomycetes; order Mycobacteriales; family Mycobacteriaceae; genus Mycobacterium; species Mycobacterium sp. 663a-19. The sequence goes on from NZ_JAPJAV010000006.1 coordinate 278,805, forward strand.
CGGGCGCGTCGTGGTCCGCGCGCAGGCCGTCGGCAACCAAACCACCATCGGCCGCATCATCGCCCGGGTCGAGGAGGCCCAGCACGACCGGGCGCCCATCCAGACGGTCGGCGAAACCTTCTCGCGCCGTTTCGTTCCCACCTCGTTCATCGTTTCGGCGATCACCCTGGCCATCACCGGCGACGTCCGCCGCGCGATGACGATGCTGCTGGTCGCGTGCCCCTGCGCGGTCGGCCTGGCCACCCCCACCGCCATCAGCGCCGCGATCGGCAACGGGGCGCGCCGCGGCATCCTCATCAAGGGCGGATCCCACCTGGAGCAGGCCGGCCGGGTGGACGCGATCGTGTTCGACAAGACCGGGACGCTGACGGTCGGGCGTCCCATTGTCACCAATATCGTTGCCATGCACAAGGATTGGGTTCCCGAGCAGGTGCTGGCGTACGCGGCCAGCTCGGAGATCCACTCGCGCCACCCGCTGGCCGAGGCGGTGATCCGCTCGACCGAGGAGCGCCACATCACCATCCCGCCGCACGAGGAGTGCGAGGTGCTGGTGGGCCTGGGCATGCGGACCTGGGCCGACGGCCGAACCCTGCTGCTGGGCAGCCCGGGGCTGCTGCGGGCCGAGAAGGTGCGGGTGTCGAAGAAGGCGTCGGAGTGGGTGGACAGGCTGCGGCGCCAGGCGGAGACCCCGCTGCTGCTGGCGGTGGACGGCACGCTGGTGGGGCTGATCAGCCTGCGCGACGAGGTGCGGCCCGAGGCGGTCGAGGTGCTGAAGGAGTTGCGGGCCAACGGGATTCGCCGCATCGTCATGCTCACCGGGGATCACCCCGACATCGCCCAGGTGGTCGCGGGCGAGCTGGGGATCGACGAGTGGCGCGCCGAGGTGATGCCGGAGGACAAGCTCGAGGTGGTGCGCGAACTGCAGGACGCGGGCTACGTCGTCGGCATGGTCGGCGACGGCATCAACGACGCGCCGGCGCTGGCGGCCGCCGACATCGGGATCGCCATGGGACTGGCCGGCACCGACGTCGCCGTCGAAACCGCCGACGTGGCCCTGGCCAACGACGACCTGCATCGCCTGCTCGACGTGCGCGACCTGGGCTCGCGGGCGGTCGACGTGATCCGCGAGAACTATGGCATGTCCATCGCCGTCAACGCCGCCGGGCTGGTCATCGGCGCGGGCGGCGCGCTCTCCCCGGTGCTGGCCGCGATCCTGCACAACGCGTCGTCGGTCGCGGTGGTGGCCAACAGCTCCCGGCTGATCCGCTACCGCCTGGACTGAGCCTGCCGAGCAGACGCAAAGGCACCCGAAATCGGCTCGAATTGGGTGCTTTTGCGTCTGCTCGGCAATCCTTCAGCAGCCGCAGTCGCGGCCACGCCAGGACTGCACGCCCTGCCACACCGCGATGCCGGCAATGGCGAGCCCGACCGCGGGGTCGAACCACCAGTTGCTCGACGAAAGCGCCGTGATCACAAGGCCGATCAGCACGCCGCCGGCCTGGGCGGCACACAGGTAGTTCTGGGTGCCCTCCCCCTCGGTGGCCCCGGAGTGCAGCCGCGCGCCCAGCCTGTGGTTGGCCCAGCCCAGGACTGGCATCAGCAAGAAGCCGACGGCGGTCAGCGCGATGCCGATCACCGAAGCCTGGGCGTGATGCCCGTCGGTGAGATCGCGAACGGACTCGGCGGCGACGTAGGGGGCGGTCAGCCAGAACGACACCGCCACCCCGCGCTGGGCGCGGCGCTCGGCCGTCTCGGACAGGGTGCGCGTGCCGCTGAACCGCCAAATGACCACCGCGCTGGCCAACGCCTCTGCACCACCGCCGAGCGCCCACCCCGTCAGCGCGATGGATCCGACCAACAGGCCCTGCCACAACCCGACGCCGCCCTCGACGAGCACCACCACCAGGCCGACCCACGCCAGCCGCCGCGCCCACCGGGCGCTCGCCTGCCACCCGGCATCCGGGAAGACCGGCGCCGGGCGCGCCAATTCGGCGATCGAGGTCGTGGTCTCCATTCCGCGATGCTAAGGCGCCGACGGGCTCGGGCGCGGGACGACGAACCGGCCGGAGACCGTATCGTTATTCTGGCTAACCAGCCACGCACGGACCACGGGAGGACCACGGGATGGCGCGCACCGACAACGACACCTGGGACCTGGCGACCAGCGTGGGCGCCACGGCCACCATGGTCGCGTCGGGACGGGCCCGGGCCACCCGGGCCGCGCTGATCGACGATCGGTTCGCCGAACCGCTGGTGCGCGCCGTGGGCATCGACTTCTTCACCCGGTGGGCCGTCGGCGAACTCGACTCTGCGGACGTCGACGTTCCCGGCGCCCCGTGGGGCATGCAGCGCATGACCGACATGATGGCCGCCCGCACGCCCTACATCGACGCGTTCTTCGCCGAGTCGGGCGCCCGGGAAGACCCGGCCATCCGCCAGGTCGTCATCCTGGCTTCGGGTCTGGACGCGCGGGCGTACCGGCTGCCGTGGGCGTCCGGCACCACGGTGTTCGAGGTCGACCAGCCCGACGTCATCGCGTTCAAGACCGCCACCATCGCCGGGCTCGGCGCCGAGCCCACCGCCGAGCTGCGAAACGTGTCGATCGACTTGCGCCACGACTGGCCGGCGGCGCTGCGGCGCGCCGGGTTCGACACCGCCCGGCCCGCCGCCTGGGCCGCCGAGGGCCTGCTCGGCTTCCTGCCGGGCGCGGCGCAGGACCGGCTGCTGGATCAGATCACCGAACTCAGCGCCGACGGCAGCCGGCTGGTGGCCGAGGTGTTCTGGAACACGGGGGTCAGCGGGGACGCGTTGAACGCCGCGTGCGAGAAGTGGCGGGAGAACGGCCTCGACATCGCGCTTGGCGACCTGGGCTTCCCCGGCGAACGCAACGACGTCGCCACCTATCTGGCCGGGCGCGGCTGGGATCCGGTGCGCACGACGCTGAATCAGTTGCTGGCCGACAACGGGCTACCGTTGCAGTCCACCGACGAGGGTGCGCCCTTTTCCAAGAACTACTACTGCACCGCGGTGCTGCACAAGCCTTAAGGAGCGGTACGCAAATGCCAAACAGCAAGCCCGCCAAGCCACTTGACGGATTCCGGGTGCTCGATTTCACCCAGAACGTGGCCGGGCCCCTAGCCGGGCAGGTGCTGGCCGACCTGGGCGCGGAGGTCATCAAAATCGAGGCGCCCGGCGGCGAGGCCGCCCGGCAGATCACCGCGGTCCTGCCCGGGCGCCCGCCGTTGGCCACGTACTTCCTGCCGAACAACCGCGGCAAGAAGTCGGTGACGGTGGACCTGACCGACGAAGACGCCAAGCAACAGATACTGCGCCTGGCCGACACCGCCGACGTCGTGCTGGAGGGGTTTCGCCCCGGCATCATGGAGCGAATGGGGTTGGGGCCCAACGACTTACAATCGCGCAACCCCAGGCTGATCTATGCGCGGCTGAGCGCGTTCGGCGGCAACGGCCCGCACGGCACCCGCCCGGGCGTCGACCTGATGGTCGCTGCCGAGGCCGGCATGACCACCGGGATGCCCACGCCGACGGGCAAACCGCAGATCATCCCCTTCCAGCTCGTCGACAACGCCAGCGGTCACGTGCTGGCCGAGGCGGTGCTGGCCGCGCTGCTCAACCGCGAGCGCCACGGGGTGGCCGACGTCGTCCGGGTCGCGATGTACGACGTCGCGGTGGGGCTGCAGGCCAACCAGCTGACGATGCACCTGAACAAGCCCAGCGATGCGGCCAAGAAGCCGGACACAGAGCCAAAGACCAAGAAGCGCAAGGGAGTTGGCTTTGCCACCCAGCCGTCGGACGCGTTCCGCGCGTCCGACGGGTACCTCGTCCTGTCCGCCTACGTGCCCAAGCACTGGGCCAAGCTGTGCCAGATCATCGGCCGGCCCGATCTGCTGGACGACGCGCGGTTCGTCGACCAGCGCGCGCGGGCGCTCAACTACCCGGAGCTGACCGAGGAACTCGAGTCGGCGCTGGCCGCCAAGACCGCCGCGGAATGGGTCGAGCTGCTGCACGAGGGCGGCCTCATGGCCTGCCTCGCCTACACCTGGAAGCAGGTCGTCGACACCCCGCTGTTCGCCGAGAACGACCTGGCGCTGACCGTCGGCAGCGGTGACGACGCCGTCACCATCATCCGCACCCCGGCGCGCTACTCCAGCTTCGACGCCGTGAACACCGATCCCCCGCCCGCCCCGGGCGCGCACAACGACATGTTCCTCAGCGCACCGGAAGAGGGTCAGCGCAGCAGCGCCCGCGACATCACCACCCGCTGAATCTGGTTGGTGCCCTCGTAGATCTGGGTGATCTTGGCGTCGCGCATCATCCGCTCGACCGGGAAGTCGGTGGTGTAGCCGGCGCCGCCGAACAGTTGCACGGCTGCCTCCGTCACGTCCATGGCGGTGTCGGAGGCGAAGCACTTCGCCGCCGCGGAGATGAATCCGAGGTTGGGCTCGCCGCGTTCGGCGCGGGCGGCGGCGGTGTACACCATCAGCCGGGCCGCCTCGACCTTCATCGCCATGTCGGCCAGCTCGAACTGCACGCCCTGGAACTCCGAGATCGACTTGCCGAACTGCTTGCGGTCCTTGGTGTAGGCCACGGCGGCGTCCACCGCGCCCTGCGCGAGGCCCACGGCCTGCGCACCGACGGTGGGCCGGGTGTGGTCGAGGGTCTGCAGCGCGGTCTTGAAGCCGGTGCCCGGTTCGCCGATGATCCGATCGCCGGGGATGCGGCAGTTCTCGAAGTACAACTCGGTGGTGGGCGAGCCCTTGATGCCCATCTTCTTTTCCTTCGGGCCGAAGCTGAACCCCTCGTCGTCCTTGTGCACCATGAACGCCGAGATGCCGTTGGGGCCCTTGTCCGGGTCGGTCACCGCCATCACGGTGTACCAGGTCGACTTGCCGCCGTTGGTGATCCAGCACTTGGTGCCGTTGAGGATCCAGTCGTCGCCGTCGGCCTTGGCCCGGGTCCGCATCGACGCCGCGTCGCTGCCGGCCTCGCGCTCGCTCAACGCGTAGGAGGCCATCGCGCCCTCGGTGGCCAGCGACGGCAACACCTGCTTCTTCAGCTCCTCGGAACCCTGCAGGATCAGGCCCATGGTGCCCAGCTTGTTCACCGCGGGGATCAGCGAGGCGGATCCGTCGACGCGGGCCACCTCCTCGATCACGATGCATGCCGCGACGGCGTCCGCGCCCTGGCCGCCGTACTCCTCGGGAATGTGGACGGCGTTGAACCCGGACGCGTTCAGCGCGTCGAGGGCCTCCTGCGGAAAGCGGGAATTCTCGTCCACGTCGGCGGCGTGCGGGGCGATCTCCCTTTCGGCCAGCGCCCGAATCGTGGCCCGCAATTCCTGGTGCTCCTCGGGCAATTGGAACAGGTCGAACGCGGGGTCTCCGGCCCACCGAGCCATCTTGGCCTCCTAGTCTGCGCGCTACTCGCCGGTAACCTTAGCCTGGCGCTCCTGCAGGGCCGCATCCTTGGCGCGCACGCTCTCCGCGAGCTCCTGCTGAAAGGCGACGATCCGCGCGCGCAGCCGCGGGTCCGACGAGCCGAGCATGCGCACGGCCAGCAGGCCCGCGTTGCGGGCGCCGCCGATGGAGACCGTCGCGACCGGGACGCCCGCCGGCATCTGCACGATCGACAGCAGGGAGTCGAGGCCGTCCAGCCGCGCCAGGGGCACCGGGACGCCGATCACCGGCAGCGGCGTCGCGGCCGCGACCATCCCCGGCAGGTGGGCGGCGCCGCCGGCGCCGGCGATGATCACCTCGATGCCGCGGTCGGCCGCGCCGCGGGCGTAGTCGAGCATCTCCGCCGGGGTGCGATGCGCCGAGACCACCCGCACCTCGGCCGGGATGTCGAACTCGGCCAACGCCGCCGCGGCGTCGGCCATCACCGACCAGTCGCTGTCGCTGCCCATGATCACCGCGACGCGGGGATCAGTCATCTGCGGCACTCCTCCTCATCGCTTCGCTCTGCATCGTCGTCGCCGGACCTGTTTAGTCATGCGGATCCCATCCGTCCGTCCACTCTCCGTGTGACAACCAGTGTGCCGCCGCCTCGGCGCGTTCACACAGCTTCGCCAGGTCGGCCATATCGGCGCCCAGGAAGTTGACGTGGCCGACCTTGCGCCCGGGCCTCTCCTCCTTGCCGTACAGGTGCACCCGGGCGTCGGGCATCCGGGCGAACAGGTGGTGCAGCCGCTCGTCGACGGTCATCGCCGGCGGCTGTGCGGCGCCCAGCACGTTGGCCATCACGGTGACCGGCGCGATGGCGTCGGTGTCGCCGAGCGGATAGTCCAGCACCGCGCGCAGGTGCTGCTCGAACTGGCCGGTGCGGGACCCGTCCATGGTCCAGTGCCCGGAGTTGTGCGGCCGCATCGCCAGCTCGTTGACCAGCAGCGCGCCGTCGGTGGTCTCGAACAGCTCGACCGCGAGCACGCCGACGACGCCGAGCTCGTCGGCCAACCGCAGCGCCAGCCGCTGCGCTGCCGCCGCCACCTCCTCGGGCAGCCGCGGCGCGGGCGCGATCACCTGCACGCAGATCCCGTCGCGCTGCACGGTCTCCACGACCGGCCACGCGGCGCCCTGGCCGAACGGCGAGCGGGCCACCAGCGCCGACAGTTCGCGGCGCAGGTTCACCTGCTCCTCGGCCATCACCGGCACGCCATCGTCGAGGAAGGCGGCCGCGATCTCGCGGGCGTGCGACGGGTCGCGGGCCATCCGCACCCCGCGCCCGTCGTAGCCGCCGCGGACCGCCTTCACGACCACCGGGCCGGCCATGCGGCGCGCGAAGGCGTCGAGCTCGTCGACGCTCCGGATCTCCGCGTAGCGCGGCACCGGGGCGCCCAGCTCCTCCAGCCGCCGCCGCATCACGAGCTTGTCCTGCGCGTGCACCAGGGCCTGCGGCGGCGGCGCCACGTTGACGCCCTCGGCGACCAGCTTCTCCAGCAGGCCAGTCGGGACGTGCTCGTGGTCGAAGGTCAGCACCGTGGCGCCCTCGGCGACCCGGCGCACATCGTCCAGGTCGGTGTGCGAGCCGATCACCACGTCGGCCGTGACCTGTGCGGCGGACTCGTCGGCGGAGGTGGCCAGCACCCGCAGCGTCTGCCCCAGCGCGATCGCGGCCTGATGGGTCATCCGGGCGAGCTGACCGCCGCCGACCATGGCGACCAGGGGGGCTGCCAGCGGGCTGCGTGAACCGGGCACGGCCATCATGGTGTCATGGCCCCCGGCGGTGTGTTGACCGGCCGTGACACAGAATCGTTAGGTACCATTTTGCGTCGATTTCGCGTCCGCCCGTACACTGGCGAGTTGTGTCCTTCGCCGAAGCCACAATCGCGCGCTTGCCCGGGATCGTTCAGCCGTTTGCGCAGCGCCATCATGAACTGATCAAATTCGCCATCGTCGGTGGCACCACGTTCATCATCGACTCGGCGATTTTCTACACCCTCAAGCTGACCATCCTCGAGCCCAAGCCGGTGACCGCCAAGGTCATCGCCGGCATCGTCGCCGTCATCGCGTCCTACGTGCTGAACCGGGAGTGGAGCTTCCGCGACCGCGGCGGGCGCGAGCGCCACCACGAGGCGCTGCTGTTCTTCGCGTTCAGCGGCGTGGGCGTGCTGCTGTCCATGGCCCCGCTGTGGATCTCCAGCTACGTCCTGCAGCTGCGGGTGCCGACGGTCTCGCTGACGGTGGAGAACGTCGCCGACTTCATCTCGGCCTACATCATCGGCAACCTGCTGCAGATGGCGTTCCGGTTCTGGGCGTTCCGGCGCTGGGTGTTCCCCGACGAGTTCGCGCGCAGCCCCGACAAGGCGCTGGAGTCCGTCCTCACCGCCGGCGGCATCGCCGAGATGCTCGAGGACGAGATCGAAGGGGGCAACGTCACCCTGCTGCGCGCGTGGCGCAACCGCCGGGCCGCCCGGCTGGGTCAGCTCGGCGATTCCTCGGAACCCAGGGTGTCGAAGACTTCGTGATACAGCAGCGCGTGCACCTCGCGCAGCCGCGGAATGTTGTAGAACTCCAACGGATCCTGTGACGCCGACTCGATGATCAGCGTCCCGGTCCGAAACATCCGCTCGAAAAGCTTGTCCCGGAACTCCACGCTGTTGATCCGCGCCAGCGGGATGTCGATCCCGCTGCGGGTCAACACCCCGTGCCGAAACATCACCCGCCGGTTGGTGACGACGAAATGTGTTGTCAGCCAAGTCAAGAACGGCCACAGCGTCAGCCAGCCGACGATCACCAGCCAGATCCCCCAGATGACGCCGTGGATGATGTTCTTCGCCAGCTGCTCCCAGTGCGTGGAGTTGAGGTAGCCCGACCCGAACGCCGCAAGCGCGGTCGCTCCGATGAGGACCGCGACCGGCCAGATCAAGCGCTTCCAGTGCGGGTGGCGGTGTATGACGACCTGTTCGCCGGCGGCCAGGGCGTTGTCCGGGTAGCTCATGGTCGCGAAGTTACCGCAAATGCACGACGTCACCGGCCGAAACGACGACGGTCTCCGTGCCGGTCTCCACACACAGCCGGCCCTGGTCGTCGACGGCGCTCGCGGTCCCGACGACCTCCCTGCCGCCGGGCAGCTCGGCGCGCACCCGGGTGCCGATGGTCAGGCTGCGGGCGCGGTAGTCCGCGGCCAGCTGCCAGTCGGCGCCGCGTGCGAGCCGCCAGGTGGTGATGCGGCCGCCGAGTTCGCGCAACACATCGGCGACCAGCCGGCCGCGGTCGGGCGCGGGCACCCCGAGGTCCAGCAGCGAGGTCGCCCCGGTGCCGTCGACCTCCTCGGGCGCCTGAGTCACGTTGAGCCCCAAGCCGATTACCACCACCGGCCTCGCGACCTCGGAAAGGATGCCGGCCAGCTTGCCGCCCCCGGCCAACACGTCGTTGGGCCACTTGAGCCCGACTTCAACGCCGGCCGGTTCGAGCAGCGGGGCCACCGCGTCGACCACCGCCACACCGGTGGCCAGCGACAGCCAGCCCCACCCCTCCGTCGGGACGTCGACGACGCTGACGCCGACCGACATGGTGATCTGGGCGCGCGCCGACGCCGACCAGCCGCGGCCATGGCGCCCGCGACCGGCGGTCTGGTGTTCGGCGATCAGCACCGCCCCGGCGACGTCTTCGCCCGACTCGGCCCGCGCCAGCAGGTCGGCGTTGGTGGAGCCGGTCTGCTCGACGACGTCGAGCTGCCGCCAGCCCAGCCCGGTCCCGATCAGCTCGGCCCGCAGCGCGGCCTGGTTCAACGGCGTTCTCAGCTGATCCCGGTCCATCACGGCCCAGCTTAGGGCTGCCGATAACATCGAGTCCCATGACAAGCGTTTCGGACCACACCGCAGAGCGGTCCACCGAGCACACGATCGACATCCACACCACCGCGGGCAAGCTGGCCGAGCTGCACAAGCGCCGGGAGGAGTCGCTGCACCCGGTGGGTGAAGAGGCCGTCGAGAAGGTGCACGCCAAGGGCAAGCTGACCGCCCGCGAGCGCATCCTCGCGCTGCTCGACGAGGACTCGTTCGTCGAGCTCGACGCCCTGGCCCGGCACCGCAGCACCAACTTCGGCCTGGAGGCGAACCGGCCCCTCGGCGACGGCGTGATCACCGGCTACGGCACCATCGACGGCCGCGACGTATGCATCTTCAGCCAGGACGCCACCGTGTTCGGCGGCAGCCTGGGCGAGGTTTACGGCGAGAAGATCGTCAAGGTGCAGGAGCTGGCGATCAAGACCGGCCGCCCGCTGATCGGCATCAACGACGGCGCGGGGGCGCGCATTCAGGAGGGTGTCGTCTCGCTGGGCCTGTACAGCCGCATCTTCCGCAACAACATCCTGGCCTCCGGCGTCATCCCGCAGATCTCGCTGATCATGGGCGCCGCCGCGGGCGGGCACGTATACTCGCCGGCGCTGACCGACTTCGTGGTGATGGTCGACCAGACCAGTCAGATGTTCATCACCGGACCCGACGTCATCAAGACGGTCACCGGTGAGGACGTCACCATGGAGGAGCTCGGCGGCGCCCACACCCACATGGCCAAGTCCGGCACCGCGCACTACGTCGCGTCGGGCGAGCAGGACGCCTTCGAATGGGTCCGCGACCTGCTGAGCTACCTGCCGCCCAACAACGCGACCGACCCGCCCCGCTACGCCGCGCCCATCCCGGAGGGCCCCATCGAGGACAACCTCACCGACGAGGACATCGAGCTCGACACGCTGATCCCGGACTCGCCCAACCAGCCCTACGACATGCACGAGGTGATCACCCGCATCCTCGACGACGACGAGTTCCTGGAGATCCAGAACGGTTACGCCCAGAACATCGTGGTCGGGTTCGGCCGCATCGAGGGCCGGCCGGTCGGGATCGTGGCCAACCAGCCGACCCACTTCGCCGGCTGCCTGGACATCGACGCCTCGGAGAAGGCGGCCCGCTTCGTGCGGACCTGCGACTGCTTCAACATCCCGATCGTGATGCTGGTGGACGTCCCCGGCTTCCTGCCGGGCACCGGCCAGGAATACAACGGCATCATCCGGCGCGGCGCCAAGCTGCTGTTCGCCTACGGCGAGGCCACCGTCCCGAAGATCACCGTGATCACCCGCAAGGCCTACGGCGGGGCCTACTGCGTCATGGGCTCCAAGGACATGGGCTGCGACGTCAACATCGCGTGGCCGACGGCCCAGATCGCGGTGATGGGCGCCTCCGGCGCGGTCGGGTTCGTCTACCGCAAGCAGCTGGCCGAGGCCGCCAAGGAGGGCAAGGACGTCGACGCGCTGCGGCTGCAGCTGCAGCAGGAGTACGAGGACACGCTGGTGAACCCGTACGTCGCGGCCGAGCGCGGCTACGTCGACGCGGTGATCCCGCCGTCGCACACGCGCGGCTACATCGGCACCGCGCTGCGCCTGATGGAGCGCAAGATCGCGCACCTGCCGCCCAAGAAGCACGGGAACATCCCGCTGTGAGCGCTGTGACCGAGGAACACGCGCACGAGCCGCACATCCGGATCCTCAAGGGGCAACCCAGCGCCGAGGAGCTGGCCGCGCTGATCGCGGTGCTGGGCTGCGCCGGGGGTGCGCCGGCACCGCCGCAGCCCGAGCGCACCCGCTGGGGGCTCCCGGTGGACCGGCTGCGCTTTGCGATGTCCAACTACCAGCGGCTCACCATGCAGCAAATGACCCACATGCGGCATTGACCCGGGTGGTGCTGGCGTCGGCCTCGCCGGGCCGGCTCAAGGTGCTGCGCCAGGCCGGCATCGATCCGCTGGTCGTCGTCTCCGGGGTCGACGAGGACCGCATCGCCGCCGCCCTGGGCCCGGACGCGTCGCCCGACGAAATGGTGTGCGCCCTGGCGCGGGCCAAGGCCGAACGGGTGGCCGACGGGCTGGACCGCTCGGTTTCCGCCGATTGCGTTGTGATCGGCTGCGATTCGATGCTCTACATCGACGGCCGGCTGTGCGGAAAGCCGCAGTCCGGCGACGCCGCCCTGGAGCAGTGGCGGCTGATCGCCGGCCGGCCGGGCCGGCTGCACACCGGGCACTGCCTGCTGCGGCTGCGCGACGGCGGGATAACCCACAGCGAGGTCGAACCGGCTTGTACCACAGTGCATTTCGCCGAACCCGGCGACGCGGACCTGCGCGCGTACGTCGCGTCGGGCGAACCGCTGCAAGTGGCGGGCGGTTTCACCCTGGACGGGCTGGGCGGCTGGTTTGTCGACGGGATCGACGGCGACCCGTCGAACGTGATCGGCGTGAGCCTGCCGCTGCTGCGGTCCCTGCTGCGGCGGGCCGGGCTGTCGGTGGCCGCGCTGTGGGCGGCCAACATCCCCGAGACTTAATCGTTTGCGACGCGCCTCGGCGTGTTCTCACAGACGTTTAAGTGTCGCAGCAGACCGGTGGGAGCGGCGGTGCTTGCGGCGCCAGCGGTAGGCTCGAAAGCGTGCCGTTACCCCCCGATCCACACCCGTCCCTGAAGGAATACGCCCACCCCGAACGGCTGGTCACCGCCGACTGGCTATCCGCCAACATGGGCGCCCCCGGCCTGGCGATCGTCGAGTCCGACGAGGACGTGCTGCTCTACGACGTCGGCCACATTCCCGGCGCGGTCAAGATCGACTGGCACACGGACCTCAACGACCCCAGGGTGCGCGACTACATCAACGGCGAGCAGTTCGCCGAGCTGATGGACCGCAAGGGCATCGCCCGCGACGACACGGTGGTGATCTACGGCGACAAGAGCAACTGGTGGGCGGCCTACGCGCTGTGGGTCTTCACCCTGTTCGGCCATCCCGACGTGCGGCTGCTCAACGGCGGGCGCGACCTGTGGCTGTCCGACCGCCGCGAGACCACCCTGGAGGTCCCGACCAAGACGTCGACCGGCTACCCCGTCGTCGACCGCAACGACGCGCCGATCCGCGCCTTCAAGGAGGACGTGCTGGGCATCCTCGGCAGCCAGCCGCTGATCGACGTGCGCTCGCCCGAGGAGTACACCGGCAAGCGCACCCACATGCCCGACTACCCCGAGGAGGGCGCGCTGCGCGCCGGGCACATTCCCACCGCCCGCTCGATCCCGTGGGGGAAGGCGGTCGACGACAGCGGCCGGTTCCGCAGCCGCGCGGAGCTGGACGAGCTGTACGGCTTCCTGCAGCCCGACGACAAGACCGTCGTCTATTGCCGCATCGGCGAGCGGTCCAGCCACACCTGGTTCGTGCTCACCCACCTGCTGGGCAAGCCCGACGTGCGCAACTACGACGGGTCCTGGACCGAGTGGGGCAACACCGTGCGGGTGCCGATCGTCGCGGGCGAAGAGCCGGGAGCCGTTTCGGTCTGATGAGCATGCCCGCCCCGCTGGCCGAGGTGGTGTCCGACTTCGCCGAAGTCCAGGGCCAGGACAAGCTGACGCTGCTGCTGGAATTCGCCAACGACCTGCCGGCGCTGCCGTCCGACCTCGAAGAGGCGGCGATGGAGCCGGTGCCCGAGTGCCAGTCGCCGCTGTTCCTGCATGTCGACGCGCACGACCCCAACCGGGTGCGGCTGTACTTCAGCGCGCCCGCCGAGGCGCCGACCACCCGCGGGTTCGCCTCGATCCTGGCCGCCGGCCTCGACGAGCAGCCCGCCGCCGACATCCTGGCGGTGCCCGAGGACTTCTACACCGACCTGGGCCTGGCCACTCTGATCAGCCCGCTGCGGTTGCGCGGCATGTCGGCGATGCTGGCCCGCATCAAGCGCCGATTGCGCGAGACCCCTTGAAAACGTGGAATTCCGGCACCGCCTCGTCGGCGCGTCGGCGCGCCGCTTAGACTTCCCAAAGTTGTAAGAAACTCTCTTAGAGAAGCCCGCAGAAAATCCGTCTGCAGATATGCCAACAGGAGGCGCAGTGGCTAGTCACGCCAGCTCGAGGATCTCCAAGGTGCTCGTCGCCAACCGCGGCGAGATCGCTGTCCGGGTGATCCGCGCGGCCCGCGATGCGGGCCTGCCCAGCGTGGCGGTGTACGCCGAGCCGGACGCCGAGGCGCCCCACGTGCGCCTGGCCGATGAGGCGTTCGCCCTGGGTGGTCAAACGTCGGCCGAGTCCTACCTGGACTTCGGCAAGCTGCTCGACGCGGCCGCGAAGTCCGGCGCCAACGCCATCCACCCCGGCTACGGCTTCCTGTCGGAGAACGCCGACTTCGCCCAGGCGGTCATCGACGCCGGCCTGATCTGGATCGGGCCCAGCCCGCAGTCGATCCGCGACCTGGGCGACAAGGTCACCGCCCGCCACATCGCCGCCCGCGCGCAGGCGCCGCTGGTTCCCGGCACCCCCGACCCGGTCAAGGACGCCGACGAGGTGGTGGCCTTCGCCAAGGAGTACGGCGTCCCGATCGCGATCAAGGCCGCCTTCGGCGGCGGCGGCAAGGGCATGAAGGTGGCCCGCACCCTCGAGGAGATCCCCGAGCTCTACGAGTCGGCGGTGCGCGAGGCGACGGCCGCGTTCGGCCGTGGTGAGTGCTTCGTCGAGCGCTACCTCGACAAGCCCCGCCACGTCGAGGCGCAGGTGATCGCCGACCAGCACGGCAACGTCGTCGTCGCCGGCACCCGCGACTGCTCGCTGCAGCGCCGCTACCAGAAGCTGGTCGAGGAGGCGCCGGCGCCGTTCCTGACCGACGCGCAGCGCAAGGAGATCCACGAGTCGGCCAAGCGGATCTGCAAGGAGGCGCACTACTACGGCGCCGGGACGGTGGAGTTCCTGGTGGGCCAGGACGGCCTGATCTCGTTCCTGGAGGTCAACACCCGCCTGCAGGTCGAGCACCCGGTGACCGAGGAGACCGCGGGGGTGGACCTGGTGCTGCAGCAGTTCCGGATCGCCAACGGCGAGAAGCTCGACATCACCGAGGACCCGACGCCGCGCGGGCACGCCATCGAGTTCCGCATCAACGGCGAGGACGCCGGCCGCAACTTCCTGCCCGCGCCGGGCCCGGTGAACAAGTTCCACCCGCCGTCGGGCCCGGGCGTGCGGCTGGACTCCGGGGTGGAGACCGGCTCGGTGATCGGCGGCCAGTTCGACTCCATGCTGGCCAAACTGATCGTGCACGGCGGAACCCGGGCCGAGGCGCTGGCGCGGGCGCGTCGGGCGCTCGACGAGTTCGAGGTCGAGGGGCTGGCCACCGTCATCCCGTTCCACCGGGCCATCGTGCGCGACCCTGCGTTCATCGGCGACGACGACGGCTTCTCGGTGCACACCCGCTGGATCGAGACCGAGTGGAACAACACCGTCGAGCCCTTCACCGGCGGGGAGCCGCTCGACGATGAGGACGCAAGGCCGCGGCAGAAGGTCGTGGTCGAGGTCGGCGGACGCCGGCTGGAGGTGTCGCTGCCCGCGGACCTGGCGCTGTCCAACGGCGCCACCACCGACGCCGTCGGCGCGATCCGCAAAAAGCCCAAGCCGCGCAAGCGGGGATCGCACTCCGGCGCCGCGGCCTCGGGTGACGCCGTGACCGCGCCGATGCAGGGCACCGTGGTCAAGGTCGCGGTCGAGGAGGGGCAGCAGGTCGCCGCCGGCGATCTGGTGGTGGTCCTCGAGGCGATGAAGATGGAGAACCCGGTCACCGCGCACAAGGACGGCACCATCACCGGGCTCGCGGTCGAAGCGGGTGCCGCCATCACCCAGGGCACGGTGCTCGCCGAGATCAAATAGGCGCCCGACCAGCGTTCCTGAGAATCGGTTCAGAGAATTCACAGAACATTGTCGGACTGCGCCGACCGCGGGTAGGGTTCAGGACAGGTTGAGTTCACAGCCGCCCGGATACGTCGATGACGCAGGGTTGAGCGAATTCCCTGGCCCCGACAGCAATTACCAGGTCGGTCGGCGTATCGACAGCACGAATCCTCCGGTAGTGAGGGAGTGAGTAAGCATGTCTGTGGCCCAATCTTGGCAACAAAGCCGCACGGCCCAATTCAGTGCCCGCAGAGAACCGGCGGGCACGGTGATCACAGTCGACGGTGAACTCGACGCCGCCAACTCTGACCAGCTCGTCGCGTACGTGCAGCGCAGCGTCAGCCCGTCGCGGCGGGTGATCCTGGACCTGCGCGGCCTGGAATTCATTGGCACCGCCGGTTTTTCGGCGCTGCACCGGATCAACGTGGTGTGCTCGGCCGCCCAGGCGTCCTGGGCGATGGTGAACAGCGCGGCGGTGTCGCGGTTGCTGCGGCTCTGCGACCCCGACGGCGCGCTGCCGGTGACGACACCGGCCGACCAGCCGCTGCTGAGGTCGATCACCTGGGCCGCGAGCCAGGCCCGGCGGCCGCTACTGCAGCTGGTCCCGCAGACGGGCTAGCGACTTCGACAGCAGCCGGGACACGTGCATCTGTGAGATGCCGACCCGCTCGGCGATCTGCGTCTGCGTCATCGACTCAAAGAACCGCAGTACCAACACCGTTCGCTCCCGCTCGGGCAGCGCCTCGAGCAGGGGGCGCAGCGACTCCCGGTTCTCGATCTGATCCAGCCCGGCGTCCACGTCGCCCAGGGTGTCGGCGATCGCGCGGGCGTCGTCGTCGTCGCTGCCGCCGCCGCTGTCGATGGACAGGGTGTTGTACGAGCTGCCCGCGACCAGGCCCTCGATGACCTCGTCGCGGTCCATTCCCAGTTCGCCGGCGAGCTCGGTCGCGGTCGGGGCCCGGCCCAGCCGCTGCGACAGGTCGGCGGTGGCGGTGCCCAGCCGCAGGTGCAGTTCCTTCAGGCGCCGGGGAACCTTGACCGACCAGCTGTTGTCGCGGAAGTGCCGCCGGACCTCGCCCATGATGGTGGGCACCGCGAACGAGACGAAGTCGGACCCAGCGTCGATGTCGAACCGGACGACGGCGTTGACCAATCCGACCCGCGCGACCTGAACCAGGTCGTCACGCGGTTCGCCCCGGCCCTCGAACCGCCGGGCGATGTGATCGGCCAGCGGCAGGCAGCGCTCGACGATCTTGTCGCGCTGGCGCTGGAATTCCATCGAGTCGGCGGGGAAGGTGGCCAACTCCCGGAACATGTCCGGAACGTCCGCGTACTCGTTCGGGCGCGAATCCGAACGGCCGGCATCTCGGGCCGTCACCTGCCGGCGGCCGCCTTCCGCGCCGTCAGCGCAATGCCGAAAACGCTGCCGGTTTCGCTGGGCTCGCGACCGTCATGGAAAGTCTGGACGTCGTCGGCCAACGACGTCAGCACGTGCCAGCTGAAGCTGCCGGGCGCCACCACGTCGTGGGTGTCGCACGCGGCGGACGCCTCCACTATCAACTCGTCGTCTCGCGGGTCGACCACGACGACGAGCGTCGCATCTGGGGTGGCCGACCGGATCAACCGGGTGCACACTTCGTCGACCGCGAGGCGCAGGTCCGCCACGGCGTCGAAATCGAGGTCCTCGAAGGTGCCGATCGCACCGACCAGGGTCCGCAGCATGGCGAGGTTCTCCAGGCGTGCGGCCACATGCACCTCGACGGCGCGTTGCCCCCGTTGGCGCTTGTCACCGCGCAATAGCGCATCGGTCATATGGTCTCCCGGCAATGTTTGACTGACACTACTTTCGCCTTGCGGGCCGCCTTCGACCTCGTGATCGAGCCGGTTAGTCATGGTTCCCGCCGGGTATTACACCCGATATGAACGGGCCTGACACGACCGACACGGTTCGGACGCGCCGGCTCAAACGCGTCGCGGTCATCGCCGGGATCACGCTGGTCGTATTGCTCGTTATCGCGATAGCCATCTACGTCGGTGCTTTCGTGATTCTGTCCCCCATGATGGGGTAACCACGCTAACGCAGCATTGCGGCACTCAATCATGGTCTAGACCAGGTACCCGCTCTACCGGGCGCGTAACCCATTCAGGCGTGGGTTTCCTGACGCGCGTCCGGAGCGTTTCCGATGAGCCTTACCGGTGCCCTGCGTGCGACCTACACTTGACGTCATGAGGCAAATTCTGCTGCGGGCAGTTGTGCTTCTGGCGCCGTGGGCGATCGGGCTGCTCGTGGCGGCGTGGGTGGTTCCCGGCGTTTCGGTGACGGCTTCCGGGTTCATCGTCGCCGTCGTGCTGTTCTCGGTGTCGCAGGCGATCCTGTCGCTGTGGATCCTGAAGTTGCCCCGGGCCTACGCGTCGCTCCTGCTCGGGGCCACCGGCCTGGCGTTGACGATCGTCGCGTTGGGTCTGGCCACGCAATTCACCCACGGGATCACCATCGGCGGCGCCGCATCCTGGGTCGCCACCACGGTCGTGGTCTGGCTGGTGACGACTGTCGGGGCGATTTCGCTGCCCGAGACGCTGGTTCGCGGCCCGGCCGGCTCGACCTGACCGAATCCTGACCAAAACGGTAGTCGCCCGAACGGCTGCGCCGCTGGTCAGCGGTGGATTTGCGGTTTCGCAAGGCCCGCCGAATGGGTAGCATTTCGGGTATCTCATCCGATGGCGGAGGGAGAGGTTGATGGGAGACAGGCATCACGACCCGACGGATCATTTCCGGACCACGCAACCCCACGCCGGCATCACGATGAAGGACAATCTCTTCTGGCCGGGGTTCATCCTGCTCGTCGTCGCGGTTGCCGGGATGATCAGCACCGCGGTCACCGCCGCCTACGGGCATTCCGAATGGCTGCCCACGACCGTGCTGGTCGCCGTGCTCGGAACGGTCGCCGGCGCGCTTTGGTTCGTGATGGAGCTGCGCCGGGTGCGCCGCATCGACGAGCAGTGGCAGGTCGCCGACGCACCGCCGCGGCAGCGCGCCGCGCAAAACTAGCGAAAGGGGCTGGTCAAAGGGCCAGCACCGGGCCGGCGATCGCCGGCACGCCCATGGACACCGTCAACGCGGTCAGCGTCAGCAAAAACCAGCCCGCGCCGTGCCATGCCCACCAGATGCCCTCGGCGCGCCACACCCGGTAGGTGCGCAGGAACGCCCAGATCCCGCCGCCGAAGAGGATCAGCGGTCCCCCGAACGCCAGCAGCGTCCGCTGGGGCGCGCCGCACGCCACCGTGTCGACGCCCGTTCCCGGACACGTGCTGACCCACAACGCGGCCAGCACGACGAAGCCGATCCCGGCGGCCGTCGCCAGGACGGCAAAGCGGATGGCGGCGTGTACTTCGCCGTCTTCCTGGCCCAAACGGTCCCCGCGTGACCGCTCATCGGCTTTCGGCATCTGAGAACCCCCGCTTCTGGCTGCTCTTAGTCCTTCGTTCGTTACCTCATATTGGTTACCGCGTTATGAAACTGTCTGTCGAATCCGCGCTTTTCCGAGCAGCCGGGAAGGCGCATGGGAGCACATACCCAGGCCTAAGCCCGGCCAAACAGCGTCCGCCGGACTTCACCGCCGCTTCACCGCCGCGGATAACCGCAGTCCGCCGGTGATCTTGAACGCCGTGAGTACTATCTGACACATGCCGACAGCCAGGAGGCGGTTATCGCCAGAGGATCGGCGCGCCGAGTTGCTCGCGCTAGGTGCGGAGGTTTTCGGGAAGCGGCCCTACGACGAGGTCCGCATCGACGAGATCGCCGAGCGCGCCGGGGTGTCCCGGGCACTGATGTATCACTACTTCCCCGACAAGCGGGCGTTCTTCGCCGCGGTCGTCAAGGACGAGGCCGATCGGCTGTACGAAACCACCAACATGGACACCGCCACCGGCCTGACGATGTTCGAAGAGGTGCGCTCCGGCGTGATGGCGTACATGGCCTACCACGAGCAGAACCCCGAGGCGGCGTGGGCGGCGTACGTCGGCCTGGGCCGGTCGGACCCGGTCCTGCTGGGCGTCGAGGACGACGCCAAGAACCGCCAGATGGAACACATCATGAGCCGCATCACCGAGCTCGTGGACAAGCTGGGGACCAAGCTTGATCCGGATGTCGAGCGGGACTTGCGGGTGATCTGCCACGGCTGGCTCGCGTTCACCTTCGAGACATGCCGGCAGCGCATCATCGACCCCACGTGCAACGCCGATCGCCTCGCCGATTCGTGCGCGCACGCGCTGTTCGACGCGATCGCCCGGGTGCCCGAGATCCCCGAGGAGCTGTCCCACGCGATGGAGACCGCGCGTCTCGAGCCGCGCTAGGGAATCGTTTTTGTCGGTGCCCGTTGGCACGATGGCGTGATGAGCACCCGCGACCCGCTGGGCCGGTTCAGCGCGATCACCCGCGAGTGGTTCGCCAGCACCTTCGCCGCCCCGACCGCCGCGCAGGCCGACGCCTGGGATGCCATCGCCGACGGCGACAACACCCTGGTGATCGCCCCGACCGGGTCCGGTAAGACGCTGGCGGCCTTCCTGTGGGCGCTGGACAGCCTGGCCGGCTCCGCCGACCGCCCGTCGGGCACCCGGGTGCTCTACGTCTCGCCGCTCAAGGCGCTGGCCGTCGACGTCGAGCGCAACCTGCGCACCCCGCTGGCCGGCCTCACCCGCATCGCGCAGCGCCAGGGCCTGCCCGCCCCGGACATCAGCGTCGGGGTCCGCTCCGGTGACACGCCGCCCGCCGTTCGCCGTCAGCTCATCAACTCCCCGCCCGACGTCCTGATCACCACCCCGGAGTCGCTCTTCCTGATGCTGACCTCGGCCGCGCGCGAAACCCTGGCGGGCGTGCGGACGGTGATCGTCGACGAGATCCACGCGATCGCCGGCGGCAAGCGCGGCGCGCACCTGGCCCTGTCGCTGGAGCGCCTCGACGAGTTGCGGGACGGGCGGCCCGCCCAGCGCATCGGGTTGTCGGCGACCGTGCGCCCGCCGGAGGAGCTCGCCCGGTTCCTGTCCGGACGGGCCCCGACAACCATCGTGGCCCCGCCGTCGGCCAAGACCGTCGAGCTCACCGTGCAGGTGCCGGTGCCCGACATGGCCAACCTGGCGAACAACACCATCTGGCCCGACGTCGAGGCGCGGCTGGTCGACCTGATCGAGGCGCACGGCTCGACCATCGTGTTCGCCAATTCGCGGCGGCTGGCCGAGCGACTCACCGCGCGGCTCAACGAGATTCACGCCGAGCGCTGTGGTGTCGACCTGCCGGCCGAGGCCAATCCGCGGGTGCCCGGCGGGGCGCCGGCCCACTTGCTGGGCAGCGGCCAGACCTATGGCGCCGACGCCGTGCTGGCGCGCGCCCACCACGGCTCGGTCAGCAAGGAACAGCGCGCCGTGGTCGAAGAAGCCCTCAAACGGGGGCAGCTCAAGGCGGTGGTCGCCACGTCGAGCCTGGAGCTGGGCATCGACATGGGCGCCGTCGACCTGGTGATCCAGGTGGAGGCGCCGCCATCGGTGGCCAGCGGGCTGCAGCGCATCGGGCGGGCCGGACATCAGGTCGGCGAGGTCTCGCGCGGCGTGCTGTTCCCCAAGCATCGCGCCGACCTGATCGGCTGCGCGGTGACCGTGCAGCGGATGCTCGCCGGGCAGATCGAGAACATGCGGGTGCCCGCCAACCCGCTCGACATCCTGGCTCAGCACACCGTGGCGGCGGCGGCGCTGGAGCCGCTGAACG
Organism: Mycobacterium sp. 663a-19; assembly: GCF_035616495.1. Classification (NCBI taxonomy): domain Bacteria; kingdom Bacillati; phylum Actinomycetota; class Actinomycetes; order Mycobacteriales; family Mycobacteriaceae; genus Mycobacterium; species Mycobacterium sp. 663a-19. Next base: position 299,746 of record NZ_JAPJAV010000006.1, read on the forward strand.
CCGACCGGTGGTTCGACACCGTGCGGCGGGCCGCGCCGTTCGCGACCCTGCCGCGCAGCGTGTTCGAGGCCACCCTGGACCTGTTGAGCGGCAAGTACCCGTCCACCGAGTTCGCCGAGCTGCGGCCGCGGCTGGTCTACGATCGCGACGCCGGCACGCTGACCGCGCGGCCCGGCGCGCAGCGGCTGGCCGTCACCTCCGGCGGCGCCATCCCCGACCGCGGACTGTTCACGGTCTACCTCGCCAGCGAGGCCGAAAAGCCTTCGCGGGTGGGCGAACTCGACGAGGAGATGGTCTACGAGTCGCGGCCCGGCGATGTCATCTCGCTGGGGGCCACCAGCTGGCGGATCACAGAGATCACCCACGACCGGGTGCTGGTGATCCCCGCGCCGGGCCAGCCGGCCCGGCTGCCGTTCTGGCGCGGCGACGACGTCGGCCGGCCCGCCGAGCTGGGGGCCGCGCTCGGCGCGTTCACCGGCGAGCTGGCCGGCATGGACCGCGAAGCGTTCGAAAGTCGCTGTGCCGGTTTGGGTTTCGACGCCTACGCGACCGAGAACCTGTGGAAGCTGCTGGCCGACCAGAAGGCCGCCACCAACGCGGTCCCCACCGACACCACGTTGCTGGTGGAGCGGTTCCGCGACGAGCTGGGCGACTGGCGGGTGATCCTGCACTCGCCGTACGGGCTGCGGGTGAACGGGCCGCTCGCGCTGGCGGTGGGGCGGCGCCTGTACGAGCGCTACGGCATCGACGAGAAACCGACCGCCTCCGACGACGGCATCGTGGTGCGCCTGCCCGACACCCTGTCCGACACCGCCGAACGCCCGCCGGGCGCCGAGTTGTTCGTCTTCGACGCCGACGAGATCGACCCGCTCGTCACGTCCGAGGTGGGCGGGTCGGCGTTGTTCGCGTCGCGGTTCCGCGAATGCGCGGCGCGCGCCCTGCTGCTGCCCCGCCGCCACCCGGGCCGCCGCTCGCCGCTGTGGCATCAGCGCCAGCGCGCGGCGCAGCTACTCGACGTCGCCCGCAAATACCCCGACTTCCCGGTCGTGCTGGAGACCATCCGGGAATGCCTGCAGGACGTCTACGACGTCCCGGCGCTGGTCGAGCTGATGGCCGGCATCGCCGACCGCCGCGTGCGGGTGCTCGAGACCGAGACCGCCACGCCCTCCCCGTTCGCGGCGTCGCTGCTGTTCGGTTACGTCGGCGCGTTCATGTACGAGGGTGACTCCCCGCTGGCCGAGCGCCGCGCCGCCGCGCTGTCGCTGGACAGCACGCTGCTGGCCGAGCTGCTCGGCCGCGTCGAGCTGCGCGAGCTGCTCGATCCGGAGGTGATCGCGGCGACCGGCCGCCAGTTGCAGCACCTGGCCCCCGACCGGGCGGCCCGCGACGCCGAGGGGGTCGCGGACCTGCTGCGGCTGCTCGGGCCGCTGACCGAGGACGAGGTCGCCGCGCGCACCGACGTCGCCGACGTGGGCGGCTGGCTGGAAGGGTTACGCGCGGCCCGGCGCGCGCTGACCGCGTCGTTCGCCGGCCGCAGCTGGTGGGTGGCGGTCGAGGACATCGGCCGGCTGCGCGACGGGGTCGGGGCCGCGGTCCCGCCCGGCGTCCCGGACGCGTTCACCGAGCAGGTGGCCGACCCGCTGGGCGAGCTGCTGGGCCGCTACGCGCGCACCCACACCCCGTTCACCACCGCCGAGGCCGCCGCCCGGTTCGGGCTTGGACTGCGGGTGACCGTCGACGTGCTGGGCCGGCTGGCCGACGACGGGCGGCTGGTGCGCGGCGACTTCGTCGCCGCCGGGGTGCCCGGCCCGGGGGCCGAGCAGTGGTGCGACACAGAGGTCCTGCGCATCCTGCGGCGGCGCTCGCTGGCGGCGCTGCGCGCCCAGGTCGAGCCGGTCAGCACCGCGGCCTACGGGCGATTCCTGCCGGCGTGGCACCGGGTGGGCGGCCCGGATTCGGCGGGGCACGCCGGCCTGGACGGGCTGATGTCGGTCGTCGAGCAGCTGGCCGGCGTGCGGCTGCCGGCCTCGGCGATCGAGCCTCTGGTGCTCGCCCCGCGGGTGCGTGACTACTCCCCCGCGATGCTCGACGAGCTGCTCGCGACCGGCGAGGTCACCTGGTCGGGTGCGGGTGCGATCTCGGGCAGCGACGGCTGGATTGCGCTGCACACGAGCGATTCCGCGCCCCTGACCCTGGCCGGCCCCGCCGAGATCGACCTCACCGACGCCCACCGCGCGATCCTGGACACGCTGGCCGGCGGCGGCGGGTACTTCTTCCGGCAGCTGGCGCGGGACGGGGTCGGCGAGGCGGCGCTCAAAGCCGCGCTGTGGGAACTGATCTGGGCGGGCCGGGTCGCCGGCGACACGTTCGCCCCGGTGCGCGCCGTGCTCGGCGGCGCGGCCGCCCGCAGGCGGTCGGCGCCCGCGCACCGGGCGCACCGCCCGCCGCGGCTGAGCCGCTACAGCGTCGCGCACGCCCAGCAGCGCAGCACCGACCCCACCGTGGCCGGCCGGTGGTCGGCGCTGCCGGCTCCCGAGCCGGATTCCACGGTGCGGGCCCACTACCAGGCCGAGCTGCTGCTGAACCGGCACGGCGTGCTGACCCGCGGCGCGGTGACCGCCGAGGGCGTTCCGGGCGGATTTGCCACCCTCTACAAGGTGCTGAGCACGTTCGAGGAGGCCGGCAGGTGCCAGCGCGGCTATTTCGTCGAGTCGCTGGGCGGTGCCCAGTTCGCCGTCGCGTCGACCGTGGACCGGCTGCGTGGCTACCTCGACGGGGTCGACCCGGAACGGCCCGAATACCGGGCGGTCGTGCTGACCGCCGCCGACCCCGCGAACCCCTACGGCGCCGCGCTGCCCTGGCCTGCCTCGAGCGAGGAGCGGCCCGCGGCGCGGCCGGGCCGCAAGGCCGGGGCGCTGGTGGTGCTGGTGGACGGCGAGCTGGTTTGGTTCCTCGAGCGCGGCGGGCGCTCGCTGCTGACCTTCACCGACGATCCCGCCGCCGACCACGCGGCGGCCGCGGCGCTGGCCGATCTGGTCGCCGCCCGGCGGGTCGCGTCGATCCTGGTCGAGCGCATCGACGGGTTGCCGGTTCTGCAGTTGCAGGATTCGCCGGTGCACGCGGCGCTGACCGCCGCCGGGTTCGCTCGGACCCCGCGCGGGTTGCGGCTGCGCTAATGCCCGAGGGCGACACCGTCTTTCACACGGCGGCCACGCTGCGGCAGCATCTGGCCGGGCGGACGCTGACCCGCTGCGACATCCGGGTGCCGAAGTACGCCACGGTAGACCTCACCGGGCAGGTGGTGGACGAGGTGCTCAGCCGGGGCAAGCACCTGTTCATCCGCGTGGGGCGGGCCAGCATTCACTCGCATCTGAAGATGGACGGCAGCTGGCGGGTCGCCGAACGCCCGATGCGGGTCGACCACCGAACCCGGATCGTCCTGGAGGCCGGGGCCGTGCGGGCCGTCGGCGTCGACCTCGGCGTGCTGGAGGTCCTCGAGCGCGACCGCGACGGCGACGCGGTCGCGCACCTGGGACCCGATCTGCTGGGCCAGGATTGGGACCCGCGGGTCGCCGCCGCCAACCTGACGGCGCGCCCGGAGAGGCCGATCGCCGAGGCCCTGCTGGATCAGCGGGTGCTGGCCGGGATCGGCAACGTGTATTGCAACGAACTGTGTTTCGTCAGCGGGCATCTGCCCACCGCGCCGGTGAGCGCCGTCACCGATCCGCTTCGGCTGGTCTCCCGTGCCCGGAACATGTTGTGGGCCAACCGATTTCGCTGGAACCGTTGCACCACCGGTGACACCCGGGCGGGCCGGCAGCTGTGGGTCTACGGGCGGGCCGGTCAGCGTTGCCGTCGCTGCGGCACGCCGATCGAATCCGACGACACCGGTGAGCGGGTGGCGTACTGGTGCCCTGCCTGCCAGCGCTGAGCCCGGTCAGCCCCTGGCGTGCGCCAGGAAGAACTGTGCGATCGCCTCGGACGCGTCCAGCGCCCGCGTGGTTGACCCGATGACCGGCTTGGGCAGGTATTGCTTGCCGCCCGGCCAGGTGTGCCCGCCGTTGTCGATCTGATAGAAGACCACCTCGGTGGACTCCAGGCATGCCGTCGAGTCGAATCGGTGAACGACGGTGCCGTCACCGACATTTGGTAACGCCTCCACCGTCGGATCGCCCTGGCACCCGTCGACCGTGCGCCACTTGTTCACCATGGCGCCGGCCGAGATGGAGTGGCTGACGCCGCCGCGGCCGCGCACGGCGCCGCCGTTGAAACGCACCAGCGGATCGGCGGTTCCGTGCGCCTCCCACACCGAGACCGGCCGCGACGGGTTGCAGGTGACCCCGGTGCCCAGCGTGCCCGCCACCGGCGCGATCGCGGCGAACACGTCGGCGCGGTCACAGGCCAGCCGGTTGGACATGAAGCCGCCGTTGGACATGCCGGTGGCGAACACGTGCCCGGCGGCGATGCGGTAGTCGTTCTGCAGCTTGGCGGCCAACCCCACCAGGAACCCGACGTCGTCGATGTGGCGTCGGTCCGCCGGCGACGCCCCCCGCCCGTCGGCCCAGCTCTTGTCGTAGCCGTCGGGATAGGCCACGAGCAGGTTGTGGGCATCGGCGACGGTGTCGAAGTCGGTGAGGCTCTGCTGGCCGATCCCCGTCCCGCCGCCGCCGTGCAGGCTGAGCACCAGCCCGACGGGATCGCCCGGCGGCACGTGCAGCGTGTAGGTGCGGTCCATTCCGCCGGAGCGGAACGTCCCGGCCAGGTCTCGCGGGCTGGCCGCCGACACGTGCCGCTCGCCGCATCCCACCAGGCACGCCGCGAGGACGCCGACCGACAGCAACCGCGCCCATGGCATGGGGGTCAAATTACCGATCGGACCGCGCTCGGCCCGCGCCACCCTATGACCTTCGTCACTGCACCGCCCGCGCTCGGGTTGCGCGCCGCCGCTTGGATCATCGTGATTTGATTTCGCGTCGGCGCCCGACGGGATCGGCTCCCCGTTGGCGCGGCCGCGCGCCGCGGCCGCGCGCCGTGGCGGAAAGCCCCGCTGCGAGCGTGCGATACGGGATCGTGCCCCTTTGGTGCCCTTCCTGTGTCGCGCACTTAACCGGCGGATGAACAACGCATTACAAGTAATCGTTAACTGGGCGCCGCGGTTGTCAACCGTCACGGTGCCCAGCAGACTGATCCCGTAAATGCTGAATATGTCGAGGTTGAGGGCGAATTTGACGTCGGCAGTTCACAACTTCAGGGGAGTATCGGAAATGGTCAACCGCGTTCTACTGGCTGCGGCAATCGCTTTGCTTGGCCCGCTGGCGGCGGTGGCGACGGCTCATGCCGACACCAGTGACGACAAGTTCATTTCGATACTGAAGTCCGAGGGCATCACGGACCACGTATCGTCCGCACACGCCGTCGAGGCCGGCCACACCGTCTGCTCGAAGCTCGACGGCGGCGCCACCCCGGCCGACGTCGCCAACGACGTGCTCAACAGCAGCAACATGCCCGCCTACCACTCCGGCTACTTCGTCGGCGCGGCCATCAAGGTGTACTGCCCGCAGTACATGCCGGAGGAGACTCCCGCGGACAACCCGCCCAAGTCCTGACGTCGCGGATCTAAGGCCGATCTAGGCCGAGCTATGCGGCCGAGGGCTGAAATGTCCTGTCGGCCTTGGTGATACAGCGCCGAACCCACGGCATCAGCCGTTGACGGCATGGAACCGTGCGGCGCGGCGCCGGATGCGGTGGGTGCGTCCGCGGGTGCGACGCGGCTGCCCGACGAGGTGTATCGGCTCGGCGTAGAACATCATCTTGGCGAGTTCCACCAGGACCAGGTAGCTGACGATGAACAGACCCAGCACGCCGAAGAACTGCCATGGCAGCGGGGTGAAGCCCAGGGTGCGCGCCAGCGGCGAGATCGTCAGGACGGCGCCGACGGCGACCACGGTGACGGTGGTGACCGCCAGTAACGCGCTGGGGCGGCTGCGCAGGAACGGAACCTTGCGCGTTCGGATGGCGAAGATGATCAACGTCTGCGTCGCAAGCGATTCCACGAACCAGCCGGTGCGGAACTCGATGGCGCCGGCGTGCAGCACGCCCAGCATCAGCCCGAAGGTCAGGAAGTCGAACAGCGAGCTGATCGGGCCGAAGGTCAGCATGAACCGCCGGATGAACGCCACGTTCCAGTGCGACGGCGCGTGCAGCTGCTCCTCGTCGACCCGGTCGGTCGGTATCGCCAGCTGCGAGGAGTCGTAGAGCAAGTTGTTCAACAGGATCTGGCTGGGCAGCATCGGCAAGAACGGCAACAGCGCCGACGCCGCGGCGGCGCTGAACATGTTGCCGAAGTTGCTCGACGTGCCCATGAGCACGTATTTGATCGTGTTGGCGAAGATTCGCCGGCCCTCCGCCACACCGGTGGCCAGCACGCCCAGGTCCTTTTCCAGCAGCACCACGTCGGCGGCGTCCTTGGCGACGTCGGTGGCGCTGTCGACCGAGATCCCCACGTCGGCGGCGTGCAACGCCAGCGCGTCGTTGACACCGTCGCCCAGAAACCCGATCGCCCTGCCCGTGCGCCGCAGCGAGACGATCAGCCGTTCCTTCTGCTCGGGGGAAATGCGGGCGAAGATCGTGTGATTCTGTGCGGCGGCGGCGAACTCGTCGTCGTCGAACGCCTCGAGCTGCGCACCGGTGATGGTTCCCCTGGACGCCAAACCGAGGTCGGCACACACCTTTTCGGCGACTCGCGGATTGTCGCCGGTGGCGACCTTGGGCTCGATGCCGAGCTCGGCCAGTTGCGACAGGGATTGGCGCGCCGCGGGTTTGGGTTCGTCGGCGAAAACCAGGAACCCGGCCAGCACCAGATCGCTTTCGTCGGCGGCGGTGATCCCCGTCAGCTCCGTCAGCTCGGCCGCCGGCTTGGTGGCGACGGCCACCACGCGGCGCCCGGCGGCGAACAGGCCCGCGAGGGTGTCCTGCGCGACCGCCGCCGTCGCCCGGCATTGGTTCAGCAACTGTTCGGGCGCGCCCTTGACCACCAACAGGCGTTTGCCGGCGTCGTCGACCAAAACCGACGTCGCCCTTCGCTCGTGGTCGAAGGGCAGCATCGCGACCCGGCGCACACCGCCGCCCACCAGTTGCTGTGCCCGCGGGGACTCCCAGAGCGCGGCGTCGAGCGGGTTGGCGCTGACGCCACCCAAGGTGGAATCCACGTCGGTGGCCAGCAGCCCGAGGCGCCGCACCGAATCGCTGTGCGCGCCGGCCGCATCGATCGTGTCGACCAGGCGGATCCGGCCCTCCGTCAGGGTGCCGGTCTTGTCGGTGATCAAGACATCGATGTCCCCGAGGTCCTCGATGCACACCAATCGCTTGACGAGCACCTTGGCCTTGGCCAGCTGCCGCGACCCGGTCGCGAGGCTGGTGCTGACCACCGCGGGCAGCAGTTGCGGGGTGATGCCGACCGCGATCGCCAGCGAGAACAGCACGGAATCGATGACCGGCTTTCGCAACAGCAGGTTGCTGATCAGGATGATCAGCATCAGCGCGATCGCCACCTGCAGCAGCAGGTAGGAGAACCGCCGCAACCCGACCTGGAAGCCCGTTTCGGGCTGTCGCTCGTCCAAACCCGCTGCGATGCGCCCGAATTCGGAATTCTTGCCGGTCGAGAACACCACGCCGGTGCCCTCGCCGGCGCTGACGATGGTGCCCATGAAGGCCAGGTCGGTCGATTCGGCCAGCTCGGCGCCGGCCGGCACCGGTTGTGCCGATTTCGCGGAGTCGGCCGATTCCCCCGTCAGGATGCTTTCATTGCATTCCAGGTCGGTGACATCGATCAGCCGGACATCGGCCGGCACGGCCTGGCCCAACGACAGCCGGATCACATCACCGGGCACCAGCTCGGTGACACCGATCGTGACGAACTTCCCGTCGCGGCGCGCCACCGCCTTGTGCTGCATCCCCGCGTGCAGCGCCGCGGCGGCCCGCTCGGCGCGGTACTCGTTGACGAAGCCCAGGCCGATGCTGGCCGCCAGGATCACGAAGATGATGGTCGCCTGCATGCTGTCGCCGAGAAAGAACGAGGCGACGGCGGTGCCGGCCAGCAGGACGAGCACCGCGTTGCGCAACTGGCGACCCAGCACCGCGAGCGCGTTGACGTGATGGGTCCGCACCGCGTTCGGGCCGTAGCGCGCCAGCCGGGCGGACGCCTCCGCGCCGGACAACCCGGCGGGCGAGCTGTCCAGCCAGCGCAGGACCTCGTCGACCGGGGCCGCGGCGACCCGATCGGCAAGTTCGCGCCCGTTCGCGCTCAATAGGTGGATATCTCATCCTCGGGCGGTAGCTCGCCGCTGTCCATGAAGACGACGCGACGGCCGATTTCCACGGCATGGTCGGCGAAGCGCTCGTAGAAGCGGCCGAGCAACGCCGTCTCGACGCCAACGGGGATGCTGTGCTTCCATTCCCGGTCTATCAGCACGTGAAACAAGTGCCGGTACAGCCGGTCCATCGCGTCGTCTTGCTCGTGAAGCTGAGCGGCCTGTCGGGGGTCGCGCGACACCAGCACCTGTTTTGCGCTGTCCGCCATGGCGATTGCCACTTCGGCCATGTCGGCGAAGCACCCGCGGACCTCCTCGGGCGGGATGCGCTTCGGGTACTCGCGCCGGGCGATCTTGGCCACGTGGACGGCCAGCGCGCCCATCCGCTCCGCGTCGCCGGTGATTTGTATGGCGCTGACGATCTCCCGCAGCTCGCGGGCCACCGGTTGCTGCAACGCCAGCAGCGCGAACGCCTCCTTTTCGGCCTGGGCGCGCATCGTCACGATCCGGTCATGGTCGCCGATCACCCGCTCGGCGGCCGCGACGTCGGCCTCCAACAGGGCCCGGGTCGCGCCCCGCATCGCCGCGCCGGCCAGGCCGCACATCTCCCCCAGCTGCGCCATCAGGCCGGCCAGCTGCTGGTGATAGGCGGTTCGCATGGGTCGCCTCGTCAGGCCGAATCGGCGTCCAGGTCCGCGGCGGCGCTGTAGACGCCCAGCAGGTCGCGGGCCGACACGATGCCGGCCAGCGCGCCGTCGCGCTGCACCAGGACGTGGCGGATGTAGCGGTCCATCATCCGGGTGGCCACCTGGTCCACCGTGGCGTCGGCGTCACACCAGACCAGCTTGGTGCTGGCCACCTCGGCGGCCGGCACGGCGGCCGGGTTCTTGCCGGCGGCCACCACCCGGACGACGTCGCGCTCGCTCACCAGCGCGGCGGGGCGCTGATCGTCACCGACGACGACCGCGCCGACGTCGACGTCCGCCATGGCCATGGCCACGTCGGCAACCGTGGCGTCGGCGGCGACGCGCGCCACCGGGTCGCCGGTGATGGTCGCGATCGGTATGGATCCGGGGGAAGCGAAGCTGGTCACGCCACCATGCTCGCCGGGATGCGGCGGCCGGGTCTAGTGACCTCAGTCCCTCATTCGAGTGGCGGAGGTAACCCGTTCGGCTGCCCAGCCCGCGCGGCGGCTGACGAAGTCGCGCCGGATGCCGCTGACCGGGTCGTCGAACTCGATGCGCTGCGCCAGCAATTGCAGCGGCGCGCTGAAGTCGTCCGCTGGCACGTCAATGATGTTGGGGTACAACGGATCACCGGCGATCGGTATCCCCAGCGAGGCCATGTGCACCCGCAGCTGGTGGGTGCGTCCCGTGCGCGGCGTCAACCGGTACAGGCCGTCCGGCGTCAACAGCTCCACCAGCGTCTCGGCGTTGGGCACGCCGGGCTCGCAGGCCGACTGCAGCCGTCCGCGGCGCTTGACGATGCGGCTGGTGACCACGCGCGGGAGCGCCAGGGCCGGGTCGACCGCCGCCCGCGCGAGGTAGGTCTTGCGCACCTCGCCCCGGGCGAACAGCGTCTGGTAGGCGCCGCGCAGCTCGCGCCGGGCGGTGAACAGCAGCACCCCCGCCGTCAGCCGGTCCAGCCGGTGGGCCGGGCTGAGCTCGGGCAGCCCCAGTTCGCGGCGCAGCCGCACCAGCGCGGTCTGCGCGACGTGCCGGCCCCGCGGCATGGTGGCCAGGAAGTGTGGCTTGTCGACGACCACGATGTCGTCGTCGCGATACAGCACCGGCATGTCGAAGGGAACCGGAACCTCTTGCGGCAGTTCGCGATACAGGTATACGAACGAGCCCGTCGGCAGCACCGTCGTCTCGTCGACCGGAGCGCCGTCGGCCCCGACGACCTCGCGGGCCGGCTCGCCGAACCGGGCGGACAGCTCGGCCAGCACGGGTCCGCCGCGCAACCGCACCCTTGCGGGTCCCAGGCCGTCGCGGACCGGCAGCGGCGCGGCCCTCGCGGTTCTCGCGGTTCTCAATTGAGCGGCACCGGCTCGAGGATCTCGGCGCGGGCCTCGGGCGCGCTGGCGCGCAGCTCGTCGGCCGACACGTCGTCGGGCTGCCCCTGCGACAGGACCTCGGCCTCCACCCGCGCGGTGTAGTTGGCGACCTCGCGGTCGACGTCCGCGGCGCTCCACCCGAGCACCGGCGCGACCAGCTCGGCCACCTCCCTGGCGCAGTCGACGCCGCGGTGCGAGTACTCGATGGAGACGCGCATCCGGCGGGCCAGGATGTCCTCCAGGTGCAGGGCGCCCTCGGCGGCGGCGGCATAGACGGCCTCCACCCGCAGGTAGCCCGGCGCCTCCTTGATCGGGCTGAGCAGCCCGGGGGTTTCGGCCGCCAGCTCCAGCACGTCGCCGATCAGCGAGCCGTAGCGGTCCAGCAAATGTCGCACCCGGTAGGGGTGCAGGCCCTGCAGCGCGCCGACGTGTTCGGCCTGATTGATCAGCGCGAAATAGCCGTCGGCGCCCAGCAGGCTCACCTTCTCGGTGATCGACGGCGCGACGCGGGCCGGAACGTATTGGGCCGCAGCGTCGATCGCGTCGGCCGCCATCACCCGGTAGGTCGTGTACTTGCCGCCGGCGATGGCCACCAGACCCGCCGCGGGCACCGCCACCGCATGCTCCCGCGACAGCTTGGAGGTTTCGTCGCTCTCCCCGGCGAGCAGCGGGCGCAGCCCCGCGTACACCCCGTCGATGTCGGCGTGCGTCAACGGCGTGGCCAGCACGCCGTTGACGGTCCCCAGGATGTAGTCGATGTCGGCCTTGGTGGCCGCGGGGTGGGCCAGGTCGAGATTCCAGTCGGTGTCGGTGGTTCCGATGATCCAGTGGTTGCCCCACGGTATGACGAACATCACCGACTTCTCGGTCCGCAGGATCATCGCGACGTCGCTGACGATGCGGTCCCGCGGCACCACCACGTGCACGCCCTTGGACGCGCGCACCTGGAATCGCCCGCGCTGCTTGGACAGCGCCTGGATCTCGTCGGTCCACACCCCGGTCGCGTTGACCACGACGTGGCCGCGGACCTCGGTGATCGAGCCGTCCTCGGAGTCGCGGACGCGTACGCCGATCACCCGGTCGCCGTCGCGCAACAGCCCGACCACCTGGGTGGAGGACCGCACCACCGCGCCGTAATGCGCGGCGGTGCGCGCGACCGTCATGGTGTGCCGGGCGTCGTCGACGACGGTGTCGTAGTAGCGAATTCCACCGATCAGCGAGCTGCGCTTCAGGCCCGGGCACAGTCGCAGCGCGCCGGCGCGGGTCAAATGCTTTTGCGGCGGAACGGATTTCGCGCCGCCGAGCCGGTCGTACAGGAAGATGCCCGCCGCGACGTAGGGCCGCTCCCAGATCCGCTTGGTGAGCGGGAACAGAAACGGCAGCGGCTTGACCAGGTGCGGCGCCAGCGTGGTCAGCGACAGCTCGCGTTCGTAGAGCGCCTCGCGCACCAGCCCGAACTCCAGCTGCTCGAGGTAGCGCAGCCCGCCGTGGAACATCTTCGACGAGCGGCTCGACGTGCCCGACGCCAGGTCGCGCGCCTCGACCAGCGCGACCTTGAGCCCACGCGTGGCGGCGTCCAGCGCGCACCCGGAGCCCACCACGCCCCCGCCGATGACGACGACGTCGAACTGCTCGGTGCCGAGCCGCTCCCAGGCCGCCTCGCGCTGCTGGGGTCCGAGCACCGAGGCCGGCCAGGTCTGCTCGGTGGGCGCATGGATCGGGTCGCTCACGGCGCAAGGCTCCTGTCGGTTACTCGTCAGTAGGACGGTGCAACACCCAAGGCTAACCGGTTCAGTCCAGATCGTCGTGCGCCATCAGCCGCCGCGCCGCCTCGGTGATCGACCCGGACAGCGACGGGTAGACGGCGAGCGTCTGGGCCAGCTCGTTGACCGTGATGCGGTTGGTTACGGCCACGGCGATCGGCAGGATCAGCTCGGACGCGATCGGCGCCACCACCACGCCGCCGATGACCACGCCGGTGGAGCGCCGGCAGAAGAGCTTGACGAAGCCGTGGCGCATCTCCGACATCTTGGCCCGCGCGTTGGTGCGCAGCGGCAGCATGATGGTCCGGGCGGTCACCGAGCCGTCGTCGATCATCGATTGCGGCACCCCGACCGCGGCGATCTCGGGGCTGGTGAACACCGTCGCCGCGACGGTGCGGAGCCGGATCGGGCTCACCCCCTCGCCCAGCGCGTGGTACATCGCGATCCGGCCCTGCATGGCGGCGACCGACGCCAGCGGCAGCAGACCCGTGCAGTCGCCGGCGGCGTAGATGCCGGGCACCGACGTACGCGAAACGCGGTCCACGGTCAGGTAATTGCCGGGGCCTAGCTCGATGCCCACCCGCTCCAGGCCCAGCCCGCCGGTGTTGGGGGTCGAGCCGATGGTCATCAGGGCGTGGCTGCCCTCCACGGTGCGGCCGTCGGCCATCGTCACCAGCACGCCGGCGTCGGTGCGGGTGACCGACTGCGCGCGGGCGTTCTTGAACAGCCGCACGCCGCGCTCGGCGAACGACTCCTCCAAAACGGCTGCGGCGTCGGCGTCCTCGTACGGCAGCACCCGGTCGCGGCTGGCCACCACCGTGACCGGCACGCCCAATTCGGTGTAGGCGTCCACGAACTCGGCGCCGGTGACGCCCGAGCCCACCACGATCAGGTGCGCCGGCAACGCCTGCAGGTCGTAGAGCTGTCGCCAGGTCAGGATGCGCTCGCCGTCCGGGACGGCCGACGGCAGGATCCGCGGGCTGGCGCCGGTGGCGATGAGCACGACGTCGGCGTCGTGCTGGGTGGTAACGGGGCCGTCGGGCCCCGGATCGGAATGGGTGGCCCGGACCCGGTGCCGGGCCAGGCCGGGCGCGGAGTCAACGAGCTCCCCCTTGGCGGCGACCACGTGGACACCCATGCTGAGCAGCTGGGCGGTGACGTCGGCCGACTGCGCCGCCGCCAGCTTCTTGACCCGGGCGTGGATTTGCGGCAACGAGATCCTGGCCTCGTCGAAGTCGATGCCGAAACCCAGCTGCGGCGCCCGGCGCAGTTCGCTGCGCAGCCCGCACGACGCGATGAACGTCTTGGACGGCACGCAGTCGTCCAGCACGGCCGCCCCGCCGATGCCGTCGGAGTCAATGACGGTGACTTGGGCCGTTTCCGGGTGTGAGGTGGCGGCGACCAGCGCGGCTTCGTAACCGGCCGGGCCTCCGCCGAGGATCACGATGCGGGTCACCACAGGCCTTAACCTAGCCCGCCGCGCGCCGCCATGCCGTCTAAGCTTGCCCCCGTGCCGCTCTACGCCGCCTACGGGTCGAACATGCATCCCGAGCAGATGCTCCAGCGCGCACCCCACTCCCCGATGGCGGGAACCGGCTGGCTGCCGGGATGGCGGTTGACGTTCGGCGGCGAGGACATCGGCTGGGAGGGCGCGCTGGCCACCATCGTCGAGGACCCGAATTCCAAGGTGTTCGTGGTCCTCTACGACATGACACCGGCGGACGAGAAGAACCTCGACCGCTGGGAGGGCTCGGAGTTCGGCGTCCACAAGAAGATCCGCTGCCGGGTGGAACGCCTGTCGTCGGACACCACCACCGATCCCGTGCTGGCGTGGCTGTACGTGCTGGACGCCTGGGAGGGCGGCCTGCCGTCGGCGCGGTACCTGGGCGTGATGGCCGATGCCGCCGAAATCGCCGGCGCGCCAGCCGATTACGTGCACGACCTGCGCACCCGCCCGGCCCGCAACATCGGCCCCGGCACTACTTCTTAACTTGCCGCGAGCGCGCTCATATGTACGCCGACACGCCGTCGCGGCCGGCATTTTGGGGCCACTCACGCTGCCCGACTTAATCGAGCGTCGAGCCGACGCACAAGTTGTGCGGGTTGATACCTGACATCCTCGGCGATGATCGGCACTACCACCCAACTCAGGTCCTGCAATGCCGCGGACCTTTTGCGGTCACGCCGAAATGCGTCGGGCCCGCTGTGCCAGTCGACCCCGTCGTACTCGGCAGCCACCCGAAACTCGGGCCAGGCGAAGTCGAGCCGCCACAGGCGGCCGGTCAAGTCGATGAGCTCGTACTGCAGCACTGGCCGCGGAAGGCCTCCGTCGATCATGACCAGCCGAGCCTCGCTCTCCATCGGCGACTCGGCCAGGGGCGAAGCCAGCGGAAGCAGTTCGCGGACCTTGACGACGCCGCGGCGACCGGACTGCAATTCGATGGCCCTCGCCAGCTCCCCGGGGCTGCACATTCTGCTGCGCAGCGCGGCATCGAGGGTCGCGAGTGCGCGAGGCCGCCGCAGGCTGCGGGCAACTTCGATCGCCGTCCATGAGGGTGCCGTCGCCGGCCGGCCCCGTATCACAGTCAGTGGTGCCCCGTCTCGCCGGTGCACCACCAGGCCGCGAGTCGAGTGCAAGCGCCGACCGCCGGGATTAAGCACATGCAGATTCGAGGTGTCTTCGGTGTCGAATCCGTAAGCGGCCGCTGCTGTGTGCATGCATGCCGCGACCGTCGTGCCGGCCAGCAGATCCAGTCCCCGCAATCGCAATGCAGCGGTCACTTCGCCGCGGCCGTATATGCCATGCCAAACCTTCTGCAACGCACCGCGTTTCAGTTGGCCCTCAAGGCCTCGACGAGTCGCGAAAGCTAACACCTGGCGAGCGCTAACAACTCCGCCTTGTTCAACCAGCAACCTGTCGAGCTCCGCATGCACGCGGTGAATTGTCGGCGCCGCATGCGGCACCGACAATTCACTTGCCGAGCGTCCTCAAAATGCTGGCTTGGACGGCGTGTCGGCGTGCATATGAGCGCGCTCGCGGCTCTAGAACAGCGCCGACTGCTCGATGATGTTGACCAGCACCCGCAGGCCGATCGCCAGGGCCCGCTCGTCGAGGTCGAACGTCGGCTGGTGCAGATCCAGCTGCGGGCCCTCGCCCGACCACACGCCCAGCCGGGCCATCGCGCCGGGGACCTCCTCCAGGTACCAGGAGAAGTCCTCGCCGCCGCCGGACTGCCGCGTGTCGGCCAGCACGTCGGGGCCGACGGCCTCGATCGCGTGCATGAGGATGCGCGTCGAGACGTCCTCGTTGACCACCGGCGGCACCCCGCGCCGGTATTGCAGCGTGTGTTCGATCGCCAGCGGGGACAGCAGCGCGGCCACGGCCTCGCGGATGAACCCCTCCATGCCCATCCAGGTCTGCCGGCTGGCGGTGCGCACGGTGCCGGCCAGCACGCCGGTTTGCGGGATGGCGTTGGCGGCCACGCCGGCGTTGACCGCGCCCCACACCAGCACGGTGCCGTTGCGCGGGTCGATGCGGCGCGACAGCACCCCGGGCAGCCCGGTGATCAGCGTGCCCAGCCCGTAGACCAAGTCGGCGGTCAGGTGCGGCCGCGAGGTGTGCCCGCCGGGCGAGTACAGCGTGATCTCGATCTGGTCGGCGGCCGACGTGATGGGGCCCTGCCGGACGGCGACCTTGCCGACCTCCAGCCGCGGGTCGCAGTGCAGCGCGAAGATCCGCGACACCCCGGTCAGCGCGCCGGCGGCGATCGCGTCGATCGCGCCGCCGGGCATCAGCTCCTCGGCGGCCTGGAAGATCAACCGCACCCCGACCGGCAGCTCGGGCACCGACGCCAGCGCCAGCGCGGTGCCCAGCAGGATCGCGGTGTGAGCGTCGTGCCCGCAGGCGTGCGCGACGTTGGGCATCGTCGAGGCGTACGGCGCGCCGGTCCGCTCGGCCATGGGCAGCGCGTCCATGTCGGCCCGCAGCGCGATCCTCGGCTCGTGTTCGGGGCCGAAGTCGCAGGTCAGCCCGGTGCCGCCGGGCAGCACCTTGGGGTTCAGGCCCGCGTCGGCCAACCGCTCGGCGACGAACTGAGTGGTGGCGTACTCCTGGCGGCCCAGCTCCGGGTAGCGGTGGATGTGCCGGCGCCACTCGACCAGGTGCTCGTGGTGTGCGGCCAGCCACGACTCGGCGGTGTCGACCAGGCTCATGCGCCGGCCCTCTGTTGCCGCGCGGTCAGCACCCGGTCGCGTTCGCCGGGGTTCTCGGCGAGGTGGACGACCGTGCGCGCCAGCATGATCGCGCCCTCGACGACCGCGCGGTCGGCGCTGGGGCCGGCGGCGGCGTCGGCGAACGCGCGCTGGTGCACCGTGGCGCCGCCGGCATCGACGCCGATCACCGGGTGGATCCCGGGCAGCAGCTGCGTCACGTTGCCCATGTCGGTGCTGCCCATCGGCAGCCCGTCCTCGACCTCGGGCCCCACCGGGTCACGCCCCAGCCGGCGCATCTCGTCGCGGAAGACGCCGGCCAGCCAGCGGTCCGGCTTGAGCTCGGCGTAGGGCGGTGACGGCTGGTTGATTTCGTACTCGCAGCCGGCGGCCAACGCACCCGCGGCGAAGCACGCAAACATCCTGCCCTCCAGCGCTCGCAGCGAATCCGACTCGGCCGCCCGCATCGCATACTTCAACGTCGCGTGGCCGGGGATGACGTTGACGGCCTGCCCTCCGTCGGTGACGATCCCGTGCATCATCTGCCCCGGCGCCAGTTGCTGCCGCAGCAGCCCGACGGCCACCTGCGCGACGGTCACGGCGTCGGCGGCGTTGATCCCCAGATGCGGCGCGACCGCGGCGTGCGATTCCTTGCCACGGTACTCAACGACCGCCTCCGACAGCGCCAGCGAGCGGGCCGCGGCGATGTCGGCCGGGCCCGGATGCACCATGACCGCCACCGCGACGTCGTCGAACACCCCGGCCTTCAGCATCAGCTCCTTGCCGCCGCCGGCCTCCTCGGCGGGCGTGCCCAGCAGCGCCACCGTCAGGCCCAGCTCGTCGGCCACCTCGGCCAGCGCCAGCGCCGTCCCGACCGCCGAGGCCGCGATGATGTTGTGCCCGCAGGCGTGCCCGATTTCGGGCAGCGCGTCGTACTCGGCGCAGATCCCGACGACCAGCGGCCCGCTGCCGAAGTCGGCGCGAAAGGCCGTGTCCAGCCCGCCCGCGCGCGGGGTGATCTCGAAGCCCCGCTCGGCCACCAGCGCCTGCGCCTTGGCGCAGCTGCGATGCTCGGCGAACGCCAGCTCGGGCTCGGCGTGGATGGCATGCGACAGCTCGACGAGGTCGGATCCGCGGCGCCGCACCGCGTCCTCGACGCTGGCTAACGGTGCTGCGGGCATTCTCGCAGTATCTCACCCGGGCGCACCGGCCCGAGGTCCCGACGCCTACACCAGCCCGGCGATGAATCCCGCCGCCTGTCCGGGGTAGGGCGGCGCCTCGTAGTCGTGGTGGGCGTCGCGGTCGCGGCCGCCGACGACGCAGACGGGATCGCCGGGGCTGCACAGGTCGATGGCCCGCCCCGCGAACGCGCCCGTCGACGACAGCGGCGTGTTGAAGCGGTTGCCGGGGTTGCCGAACACCGCGACGGCCCGCACCTTGCCGGCCAGCCCGGGGTCCAGCGCGGGCGCCGACCCGAAGTTGCCGATGCGCTGCCCGACGGGCGGCACCCCCGCCAGCATCGACACCGAGGCGGCGCCCTGCGAGAAGCCGCCGAGCACCAGCCGCGTCGACGGGCACTGGGCGACCATCTGCGCGATGTGGTCCCGCGCGTCGTTGGCGGCGTCGGCGGTGGTCAGGAAGTTATAGCTGGCCGGATAGTTCACCGGGTAGGCCTCGACGGTGCGCGAGCCGAGGGCGGGCTGCAGCGCGGCGAACAGCGCATCGCCCACGGCGCCCAGGCCGGGCGGCTCGGCGGTGCCGCGGGCGAAGATCAGCTGGACATCGGGACACCCGTCGGCGCGCGCCGCCGGCGAGCCAAACGCGAACGCCGACACCGCGACGGCGACAGCCAGGCCGACGATCGGCCAGTTACGAAAACCCATGCGGCAGATCCTGACATATGCCGCCGACAACCGTCGCGGCGCTAAGGTCGATGGCTGTGGCCGAATCCCCGCCCGCTCCCGACGAACTCGCGCAACTGGCGGCACGCGCGATCGGCGAGCGCACCGGGTTCGGCGAGCACGACGTCGCCGTCGTCCTCGGATCCGGTTGGGCGCCGGCCGTCGCCGCGCTGGGCTCCCCGACCGTCACCCTGGCCCAGGCCGAGCTGCCGGGGTTCGCGCCGCCGCGCGCGGTCGGTCACACCGGCGAGCTCATGTCGGTGCCCGTCGGCGGGCACCGGGTGCTGGTGCTGGCCGGCCGGGTGCACGCCTACGAGGGGCACGACCTGGCCCACGTCGTGCACGCGGTGCGGGCCGCGTGCGCGGCCGGGGCGCGCGTCGTCGTGCTCACCAACGCGGCCGGCGGACTGCGCCCGGACATGCGCGTCGGGCAGCCGGTGCTGATCAGCGACCACCTGAACCTGACCGCGCGTTCGCCGCTGGTCGGCGCGCAGTTCGTGGACCTGACCGACGCCTACGCCCCGCGGCTGCGCAAGCTCGCCCGCGAGGCGGACCCGGAGCTGACGGAGGGCGTCTACGCGGGCCTGCCCGGGCCGCATTACGAGACGCCGGCGGAGATCCGGATGCTGCGCACCCTCGGCGCCGACCTGGTGGGCATGTCGACGGTGCACGAAACCATCGCGGCCCGCGCGGCCGGCGCCGAGGTGCTCGGCATATCCCTGGTGACGAACCTGGCCGCCGGCATCAGCGGCGCCCCGCTGCAACACGCCGAGGTGGTTGCGGCCGGGGCCGCGTCGGCCGAACGGCTGGGCGCGCTGCTGGCTGGCGTCATCGCCCGGCTCTAGACGCCATGACGCCCGAGGAGTGGATCGCGCACGACCCGGACCCCAGGACGGCCGCCGAGCTCGCCGCCTGCGGTCCCGACGAGCTCGCGGCGCGGTTCGCCCGCCCGCTCACCTTCGGCACCGCCGGGCTGCGCGGCCCGGTGCGCGGGGGCCCCGACGCGATGAACGTGGCGGTGGTGTCGCGCGCGACCTGGGCGGTGGCGCGGGTGCTCGCCGACCGCGGCCGGGCCGGGTCGCTGGTGATCGTCGGGCGCGACGCCCGGCACGGCTCGGCGATTTTCGCCACCGTGACGGCCGAAGTGCTTGCCGCCGAGGGCTTTTCAGTGCTGCTCTTGCCGGGCCCGGTACCCACGCCGGTGGTCGCGTTCGCGGTGCGCCACACCGGCGCCGCCGCCGGGATACAGATCACGGCGTCGCACAATCCGCGCACCGACAACGGCTACAAGGTGTACTTCGACGGCGGCATCCAGATCGTCTCCCCCACCGATCGCCGGATCGAAACCGCGATGGCCGCCGCCCCTCCCGCCGACCAGATCGGCCGCAGGGCAGTCGAACCCGCCCGCACCGACCTGGTCGAGCGCTACATCGAGCGCGCGGCGGGCGTGCGCCGGGCCGGAGGTTCGATTCGGGTGGCCCTGACGCCGCTGCACGGGGTGGGCGGCGCCGTCGCCGTCGAGACGCTGCACCGGGCCGGCTTCGACCCGGTGCACACCGTCGGCGCCCAGTTCGCACCCGACCCCGACTTCCCCACCGTCGCATTCCCCAACCCCGAGGAGCCCGGCGCCACCGACGCGCTGCTCACGCTCGCCGTCGACACCCACGCCGACGTCGCGATCGCGCTGGACCCCGACGCCGACCGCTGCGCGGTCGGCGTACCGACGGCATCGGGGTGGCGGATGCTGTCGGGAGACGAAACCGGTTGGCTGCTGGGCGATTACATCCTCTCGCACGAGCGCCCGGAAACCGCGGTGGTGGCCAGCACCGTGGTGTCGTCGCGGATGCTGGCGGCCATCGCCGCGCACTACGGCGCGACCCACGTCGAGGCCCTCACCGGCTTCAAATGGCTGGCGCGCGCCGACGCCAACCTGCCGGGCACCCTGGTGTACGCCTACGAGGAGGCGATCGGCCACTGCGTTGACCCCGCCGCCGTGCGCGACAAGGACGGCATCAGCGCCGCGGTGCTGGTGTGCGACCTGGTGGCATCGCTGGAAGGCCGATCGGTGTCCGACCGGCTCGACGAGCTCGCGCTGCGCCACGGTGTGCACGAGGTGGCGGCGGTGTCGCGCCGGGTCGCCGGTCCCGACGAGGCCGCCGGGCTGATGCGGCGGCTGCGGGCCGCCCCGCCGTCGACGCTGGCCGGCTTCCCGGCGACCATCAGCGACATCGGTGACGCGCTGATCTTCACCGGCGGCGACGACGCGGCGTCGGCCCGGGTGGTGGTGCGGCCGTCGGGAACCGAACCGAAACTGAAGTGCTACTTGGAGATTCGCTGCCCGGTGGCCGACGGCCTGCCCTCCGCTCGCGAGCGGGCCGCCGCGTTGCGCGACGAGCTGGTCACCGAGGTGCGCGGCTGGTGAGTCAACGCGGCCCGTACTGGCGGTCGCCCGCGTCGCCGAGACCCGGGACGATGTAGGCGATCTCGTTGAGCCCGTCGTCGACGGCGACGGTGAACAGCCGCGCGTCCAGCGCCGTTTTCTCAAGCGCCGCAATGCCTTCCGGGGCGGCGACGACACACAGCACGGTGATCTCCGTCGCGCCGCGGCGCTGCAGCAGCGCGACGGTGTGGTTCAACGACCCGCCGGTGGCCAGCATCGGATCGAGCACCAGCACCGGCTGCGCGCTCAGGTCGTCGGGCAGCGACTCCATGTACCCGCTCGCCCGGTGGGTTTCCTCGTCGCGGGCGACGCCGACGAAGCCCACCCTGGCCTCCGGCAGCAGCGCGAGCGCCTGGTCGACCATGCCGAGCCCGGCGCGCAGCACGGGCACCAGCAGCGGCGGGTTGGCCAGCCGCACACCGAGCGTCTCGGCCAGCGGGCTGCGGATGGGGAAGGTCTCGCGGCCGGCGTCCCGGGTGGCCTCGTAGACCAGCATCGCCGTCAGGTCGCGCAACGCGTTCCGGAACCCCGCGTTGTCGGTGCGTTCGTCGCGCAGCGTGGTCAGCCGGGCGGCGGCCAGCGGGTGGTCGATCACGCGGACGTCCATGGAATTCCAGCGTATATAACGATACGGGCTCTTTTGGCTAAAGGCCCGCTGACACGCTCGCGTCCGTCCCGTCGACGCCGCGGATCCGCTCATATACTCCCCGGGTGTTCGGCGAAATTCGAAGTCCGAGAAGGCTGCTCGTCTGGGCGTATCGCATCGTCGGAATGGCCGGCGCGGTGACGCTCGCGGGCCTGGCGGCCATCCCGTTGACGCCTCGCGTCGGCCTGGCCGCGGCCGCGCTGCCCCGGCCCGCGCACGTCGTAATCGTGGTGGAGGAGAACCGTTCTGAGGGCAACATCATCGGCAGCAGGTCGGCGCCGTTCATCACCGCGCTGGCCGCCCACGGCGCGAACATGGCCCAGTCCTTCGCCGAAACGCATCCCAGCGAGCCGAACTACCTGGCGCTGTTCGCGGGCAACACGTTCGGGGTGACCAAGGACGTGTGCCCGGTCAACGCGGGCAACGCTCCGAACCTCGGTTCCGAATTGCTCTCCGCCGGTTACACATTCATCGGCTACGCCGAGGACCTGCCCGCGGTCGGCTCCCCGGTGTGCAGCGCCGGCAAGTACGCGCGCAAGCACGTGCCGTGGGCCAACTTCACCAATGTGCCGCCGCAGAACTCGGTGCCGTTCTCCGCGTTCCCGATGGGAAATTACGAGAACCTGCCGACCGTGTCGTTCGTGATTCCCAACAACGACAACAACATGCACGACGGGTCGATCGCGCAGGGCGACGCCTGGCTGAACCGCCAGCTGTCCGGCTACGCCAACTGGGCGCTGGCCAACAACAGCCTGCTGATCGTGACCTGGGACGAGGACGACAACGGCCCCCGCAACCAGATCCCGACGGTGATCTACGGCGCGCACGTGCAGCCGGGCACCTACAACGAGCAGATCAGCCACTACAACGTGCTTTCCACCCTCGAGCAGATGTACGGGCTGCCCAAGACGGGCAACGCGGCCAACGCCGCCCCGATCGCGAGCATCTGGGCGCCCTGACCGGCGCCAGCCGCCACACCGGCACCGCTGTCCGCGCGGAGCGTCGCTATTCTGTGCCGCATGGCTGCTGACCTCGTGCCCATCCGCCTGAGCCTGTCCGCCGGTGACCGCTACACCGTGTGGGCGCCCCGCTGGCGCGATGCCGGCGACGAGTGGGAGGCGTTCCTGGGCAAGGACGACGACCTGTACGGCTTCGAGACCGTCGCCGACCTGGCCGCCTTCGTGCGCTCCGATTCCGACAACGATCTGGTCGACCATCCCGCGTGGAAGGACCTGGTCAGCGCCCACGCGCGCAAGCTCGACCCCGCCAAGGACAAGCACTTCGATCTCGTCGTCGTCGAGGAGCTGGTGGCGGAGAAGCCAACCGAGGAGTCGGTGACCGCGCTGGCGGACGTGCTGGCCATCGTGTCGTCCATCGGATCGGTGTGCGAGCTGCCGGCGGTGGCGAAGTTCTTCAACGGCAATCCCAACCTCGGCACGGTGTCCGGCGGGATCGAGAACTTCACCGGCAAGGCCGGCGCCAGACGCTGGGATTCGATCGCCGAGGTCATCGGGCGCAGCTGGGACGACGTGCTGGGCGCGATCGACGACGTCGTCAGCACCCCCGAGGTCGACGCCAAGCTGTCGGCGAAGGCCGCCGAGGAGCTCGAGGAGGAGCTCGAGGAGGAGCCGGCCGACGAGGACACCGAGGCCGAGGAGTCCACCGAGCTGACCGAGGCCGCCGAGGAAGCCGACGCGACCGAAGAGGCCGAGGACGACACCCTCGGCGAGGAGGCCCGCGCGGCCGGCGACACCGTCGTGCTGGGCAGCGACAAGGACTTCTGGCAGCAGGTGGGCATCGACCCGATCCGCATCATGACGAGCTCGGGCACGTTCTACACGCTTCGCTGCTACCTGGACGACCGCCCGATCTTCCTGGGCCGCAACGGGCGCATCAGCGTCTTCGGCTCCGAGCGGGCGCTGGCCCGCTACCTCGCCGACGAGCACGACCACGACCTGGCCGACCTGAGCACCTACGACGACATCCGCACCGCCGCGACCGACGGCTCGCTGTCGATCGACATCACCGACGAGAACATCTACGTGCTCAGCGGCCTGGCCGACGACTTCGCCGACGGGCCCGACGCCGTGGACCGCGACCAGCTCGACCTCGCCGTCGAGCTGCTCCGCGACATCGGCGACTACTCGGAGGAACCCACCGTCGACAAGGCCCTCGCAACGAGCCGGCCGCTGGGCAGGCTGGTGGCCTACGTGCTGGAGCCCGGCTCGGTCGGCAAGCCCTCGGGTCCGTATGCCGCGGCGGTGCGGGAGTGGGAGAAGCTGGAGCAATTCGTCGACGGGCGGCTGCGCAGGGAATAGCGCCCCGTTTGACGGGTAATCGAGTCTCCTCTTTACTGGCGGTTACTGGCGCCAGCGTCCGCCGGCAGTCCAGCGGCGGCCAGACGGGAAGGTGAGCGGAGTGTCGCTTCCCGGGATCGGCCCGCTACCGCTGTATGGGTTCCAGCGCCCGGGCATGTTGCTGTTCGCGTTGGTCCCGCTCGCGCTGCTCGGCCTCTACGTCGTCATGCAGGCCCGACGGCGGCAGCGCCTGCGCCGCTACACCGAGGCGACGGTGCCGCAGTCGGTGTGGCGGCACGTCCCGATCGCGGCGTCGCTGCTGTGCCTGCTCCTGCTGACGATCGCGCTGGCCACCCCCACCCACGACATGCGCATCCCGCGCAACCGCGCCGTGATCATGCTGGTCATCGACATGTCGCAGTCCATGCGGGCAACCGACGTGGAGCCCAACCGGCTCAAGGCCGCCGAGCAGGCGGCCAGCCAATTCGCCAGCCAGCTGACGCCGGGCATCAACCTGGGGCTCGTCGGCTTCGCCGGCACTCCGTACCTGCTGGTGCCGCCGACCCCGCAGCACCAGGCGACGGTCGAGGCCCTCAAGAAGCTCGAGTTCGCCGACAGCACCGCGACCGGCCAGGCTATCTTCACCGCCCTGCACGCGATCGGGGCGTCGGCCGTGCAGGGCGGGGACAAGCCGCCGCCGGCCCGCATCGTGCTGCTGTCCGACGGCGGGGAGAACAAGCCGCAGGATCCCAGCGATCCGCACGACGGCGCCTACACCGCCGCGCGGCTGGCCAAGGACCAGGGCGTGCCCATCTCGACCATCACGTTCGGCACCAAGACCGGTCACATCGAGCTGGACGGCCAGCGGGTGAACGTGCCGGTCTCCACCGACCAGATGAAGAAGATCGCGCAGCTGTCCGGCGGGCAGTCCTACACCGCCACCAACCTCGAACAGCTCAACAAGGACTACAACGCGATCGAGAACGAGATCGGGTTTCGCACGGTGCCGGGGCCCGGCAGCTCGGGGTGGCTGCGCCTCGGTGTCATCACCGCCCTGATCGCCACCGCCCTGGCGCTGTTGATCAACCGGCGGCTCCCCGCCTGATCAGGCCGGCAGCCGGCGATTCAGCAGCAGGCCCGCCAGCACGGCGCAGGCCATCACGAACGCGCCGAGCAGCATCCACGCGGCGCTCGCGTCGCCCTTCACGGTTTCGTAGCCGATCTGGTGCTGCAGCGTCGCGTAGACGTCCTTGAGCGATTCCAGGCTGTCGGCGTGGAACGCCTGGCCGTCGGTGATCTCGCAGATCTTCCGCAGCGTCTGGTCGTCGACCGGGACGGGAATGTTGGCCCCCTGGTACTCGACGGTGCCGTACGGCGTGCCGAACGAGATCGTGGATATCTGCACGCCCTGATCCTTGGCGGCCCGGGCCGCGGTGAACGCCCCCTGCGGGGCGTTGGGGTCCAGCGGCACGTTTTCGGCGCCGTCGGACTCCAGCACGATCCGCGCCGGCGGCGGGCCCTCGCCGCCGCCCATCACCGAACCGACCGTCGCGATCGCCTGCAGCGCGGTGAAAATGCCTTCTCCCGTAGCGGTTTTCGGTGCCGGTTTTAGGCTGTCGATCGCCGCCTTGACCGCGTCGCGGTTGGTCGTCGGCGCGACCAGGAGCGAGGCATTGGCTGCGAATTCCACCAGGCCCAGGTTGATCGCCGGGGTCAGCTCGTCGGCGAACTGCTTGCCGGCGACCTTCGCGGCGGCCAGCCGATTGGGGGCGACGTCGGTGGAAGCCATCGACTCCGAGACGTCGATGACGAGCATGACCACCGCGCGGTTGAGCGGGATCCGGACGTTGGAGGTCGGCCCGGCCATCGCCGTGGTGAGCAACACCAACGACGTGGCGAGCAGGATCGTGGGCAGGTGCCGCCACCGGCCCGGGTGGCTCGGCGCGACGCGCTCGAGCACCTCCATGTTGGCGAACCGCAGCACCCGCCGGCGGCGGGCGAATTGCTGGGCGACGTAGATCCCGATCACCAACAGCACGGCGAGCAGGAACAGGAAGAACCAGGCATGCTGAAAGCCCGCCAGCGACACCGGGCCCAGCAGCGGCAGCTTCATGTCCAGCCACAGTATTCGTCAAACGTCGACCGTGCACATGGCGGCGCGTACCACCAACGGCGCCAGTTCCAGCGTCCCGGCGACCTTGTGTCCGCGGTGTGGCCGGGACTGTCGTACCCCTCTGTGACGATGTGGTCATGTCGTCGACCGCAGCGCTTGACTCGGAGTTGCGTCCTGCCGATCGGCTGGGGGTGCTGTTTGAGGAGTTGGCGGAGTTGGCCGGTCAGCGCAACGCGA
>NZ_JAPJAV010000007.1:0-304779 GCF_035616495.1 Mycobacterium sp. 663a-19
ACCCCCGCCCAACGACTCGCCCAACTCCTCGACCAAGCCGCCTGAGCAGTTGTTGCACTAACCGATTGACAATGCCCGGCGTGTCGTGTGCGTGGTTTAAGTGTCGCGGTGAAGGTCTGGGCAGCCTACAGGTACTGGCCCAGGTTGGATTCGGTGTCGATTGCCCGCGACGCGCTCGAGCTCTTGCCGGTGACCAGGGTGCGGATGTAGACGATCCGCTCGCCCTTCTTGCCCGAGATCCGCGCCCAGTCATCGGGATTGGTGGTGTTGGGCAGGTCCTCGTTCTCGGCGAACTCGTCGACGATCGAGTCGAGCAGATGCTGGATGCGCAGACCCGGTTGGCCGGTCTCCAGCACCGACTTGATGGCGTTCTTCTTCGCCCGGTCGACGACGTTTTGGATCATCGCCCCGGAGTTGAAGTCCTTGAAGTACATGACTTCCTTGTCGCCGTTGGCGTAGGTGACCTCCAGGAACCGGTTGTCGTCGATCTCGGCGTACATCCGCTCGACGACCTTTTCGATCATCGCCTTGATGCAGGCCGTGCGGTCGCCGTCGAACTCGGCGAGGTCGTCGGCGTGCAGCGGCAGCGCCTCGGTCAGGTACTTCGAGTAGATGTCTTGTGCCGCTTCGGCATCGGGCCGCTCGATCTTGATCTTCACGTCCAGGCGGCCGGGCCGCAGGATCGCGGGGTCGATCATGTCCTCGCGGTTGGAGGCGCCGATCACGATGACGTTCTCGAGCCCCTCCACCCCGTCGATCTCGGACAGCAGCTGCGGGACGACGGTGGTCTCGACATCGGAGGAGACCCCGGTGCCGCGGGTGCGGAAGATCGAGTCCATCTCGTCGAAGAACACGATCACCGGCGTTCCCTCGGACGCCTTCTCCCGCGCCCGCTGGAAGATCAGCCGGATGTGGCGCTCGGTCTCGCCGACGAACTTGTTCAGCAGCTCGGGGCCCTTGATGTTGAGGAAGTACGACTTGGCCTCGCGGGCGTCGTCGCCGCGCACCTCGGCCATCTTCTTGGCTAGCGAGTTGGCCACCGCCTTGGCGATCAGCGTCTTGCCGCAGCCCGGAGGGCCGTAGAGCAGCACGCCCTTGGGCGGGCGCAGCGCGTACTCGCGGTAGAGCTCCTTGTGCAGGAACGGCAACTCCACGGCGTCGCGGATCTGCTCGATCTGGCGGGTCAGGCCGCCGATGTCCTGGTAGCTGACGTCGGGCACCTCTTCCAGCACCAGGTCCTCGACCTCGGCCTTTGGGATGCGCTCAAATGCATAGCCGGCCTTGGTGTCGACCAGCAGCGAGTCGCCCGGGCGCAGCTTGCGGGGCTTGGTGTCGTCGTTGAGGGCGTCCGGGACGCCGTCGGGCAGGTCCTCGGCGACCAACGGCTCGGCCAGCCACACGATGCGCTCCTCGTCGGCGTGCCCGACGACGAGCGCCCGGTGACCGTCGGACAGGACCTCGCGCAATGTGGAGATCTCGCCGACCGATTCGAACGCGCCCGCCTCGACGACCGTCAACGCCTCGTTGAGCCGGACGGTCTGCCCCTTCCGCAGAGAGGTGACGTCGATGTTCGGCGAGCATGTGAGGCGCATCTTGCGGCCCGACGTGAACACGTCGACGGTCTCGTCGTCGTGCGCTCCCAGCAGAACGCCGTAGCCGCTGGGCGGCTGCCCGAGCCGGTCGACTTCCTCGCGCAATGCGAGCAGTTGCTGGCGGGCTTCTTTAAGAGTTTCCATTAATTTGGAATTGCGGGCCGCCAGCGAGTCGATGCGGGCTTCGAGCTGATGCACATCGCGGGCGGAGCGGCCGGCGCCGTGCGACGCCACCGCGTGGTCCAGTTGCTCGCGCAGCATCGCGGCCTCACGGCGCAACTCTTCCAATTCGGCAGCATCGTCGCTGGACACGTCGCTTTCGCGAGGTGTGCCGAATGCTTCAGAACGCTCTGAGTCACCCATTGTGCGCTCCTTTCCCGCCCCGAAATACGCGGTGGATAGTTCAACGCTACCGGCGATTGCCGCCAGATGTGCGGAGTCAAATGCCGTGAAAATTCGCGTCATTGCTCCCGCTGGTAACCTCAGCGTCGATTCGGGACCACCGAGAGGACAACTGTGCTTGTAAAAGCCCTCGCCACAGGCGTGTCGGCCGTCGCGAAAAGCGCCGCGCCGACGACGGGTGTGACTTGCATTGCACCCGTTGGCCCGACATCGACTACGACCTCGCGGCAAGAATCAGGCGTGGCCGAATAGCCCGGCCGACCCGACCGGATGCACCGACACCTCTCCGTTCCCGTCGCGCTGGGCGCCGCGACCGCCGTGGCGGCCATCGGGCTCTCGGGATGCTCGCACAAGGAACCCAAGGTCGCGTCGTCGAGCCCGTCGGCGCCGGTGCCCGCCGCGTCGAGCCCCGTCATCCTGGCTCCCCCGACCGCCCCGCTGCCGCCGCCCGAGGCCCTCACCGAGGTGCTGAACCGGCTCGCCGACCCGAACGTCCCGGGCGGCAACAAGGTGAGCCTCGTCGAAGGGGCGACCCCCGACAGCGCGGCCACGCTGGACAAGTTCACCAACGCGTTGCGCGACAACGGCTACCTGCCGATGACGTTCGCGGCGAACAACATCGCGTGGTCGGACAAGAATCCGTCCAACGTGATGGCGACGGTCAGCATCAACACCCCGCGGGGCAACAACGGGAAGTTCACCTTCCCGATGGAGTTCGCCCCCTTCCAGGGCGGCTGGCAGTTGTCCCGGCGGACCGCGGAAATGCTGTTGGCCCTGGGCAATTCGCCGTCCGCTCCGCCGCCGCCCCCGGGTCCGCCGCCCGGCCCCCCTCCAGCTCCCCCGCCGCCCCCGGCGCCCGCCCCGCCTCCATCCCCGGCGCCCGCACCCGCCCCGGTGCCGGCCCCCGCGCCCGCGCCGCCCGCGGCTCCGGCCCCGCCACCTCCGCCGCCGGAGCCACCGCCACCGCCGCCCCCCGAACAACCCCCTCCTCCGCCGGAGCCGCCACCGCCGCCGCCTCCCCCGCCGACGGAGCCGCCACCGCCGCCTCCGCCCGAACAACCCCCGCCGGGCTGACGCGCGCATGTGGATCGGCTGGCTCGAATTCGACGTGCTGCTGGGCGACGTGCGATCGCTCAAGCAGAAGCGGTCGGTGATCCGTCCCGTCGTCGCCGAACTGCAGCGCAAGTTCAGCGTGTCCGCCGCCGAGGTCGGTTCTCAGGATCTGTACCGGCGCGCGGGCATCGGGGTGGCGGTCGTGTCCGGTAACCGCGGCCATGCCGTCGACATCCTCGACAGGACCGAACGGCTGGTGGCCGCGCACCCCGAATTCGAGCTGCTGTCGGTGCGCCGCGCCCTGCGCCGCAGCGACGACTGACTAGCCGTCGCGGCCCTCGCGCTTGCGGCCCAACGGCGTCGGCGCGACGGCCCCGGGCGCCAACCGGCGCGCCGCGATCAGGAACGCGGTGTGCCCGCGCATCGAGTGCTGCGGCCGGACGGCCAGGCCGACCACGTTCCAGCCGCGCTGCAACGTTTCCCAGGCCCGCGGTTCGGTCCAGCACTGCTGGGCCCGCAGCGCCTCCACCGCGCGCGACAGCTGGGTGACGGTGGCCACGTAGACGATCAGCACACCACCGGCGACCGTCAGCCTCGACACCGCGTCGAGCACCTCCCACGGCGCGAGCATGTCCAGCACGACCCGGTCGACGGACGCGTCGGGCAGCTCGGAGTCGGCGACGTCGCTGACGATCAGCTGCCAGTTGTCGGGCGCCCGGCCGAAGAACACCGACACGTTGCGGCGGGCGTGCTCGGCGTGGTCGGCGCGCTGCTCGTAGGAGA
This sequence comes from Mycobacterium sp. 663a-19, assembly GCF_035616495.1. Lineage (NCBI taxonomy): Bacteria > Bacillati > Actinomycetota > Actinomycetes > Mycobacteriales > Mycobacteriaceae > Mycobacterium > Mycobacterium sp. 663a-19. The sequence continues at coordinate 3,831 of NZ_JAPJAV010000007.1, forward strand.
CCACCCGGCCTTCCGGCCCGACGGCGCGCAGCAGCGAGCAGGTCAACGCGCCCGATCCGGCGCCGGCCTCCAGGACGCGGGCTCCCGGGAAGATGTCGCCCTCGTGCACGATCTGGGCGGCGTCCTTGGGGTAGATGACCTGCGGCCCGCGGGGCATCGACATCACGTAGTCAACCAACAGCGGGCGCAACACCAGGAACGGGGCGCCGTTGCTGGACTTGACGACGCTGCCCTGCTCCAGCCCGATCACGTCGTCGTGCGCGATCGCGCCGCGGTGGGTGTGGAACTCGCCGCCCTCGGTGAGCTCCATCGTGTAATGACGGCCCTTGGCATCGGTGAGCTGGACGCGCTCGCCCACGGTGAAGGGGCCGGTTGCGGACACGGCATCCAGCGTGCCAGCCGACTCGCCGCAACCGGTGCTCGGGGTTGTCGGCGCCCGGTCCTAGGCTGCGGGCATGACAGAAGCGGCTGCGGGACCGGCTGCAAGACCAGCTCTGTCGCCGTCGCGCGCGGCCGATTTCAAGCAGTGCCCGCTGCTGTACCGCTTCCGGGCCGTCGATCGCCTGCCCGAGGCGCCGTCGCTGGCCCAGCTGCGGGGGTCGGTGGTGCACGCCGCGCTGGAGCAGCTCTACGGCCTGCCCGCCGCCTCGCGCGTCGTGGGCACCGCGCACTCGCTCGTGGAGCCCGCGTGGGAACGCGTGACCGCCGCCGACCCCGAGCTGGCAGCCGGGCTCGACCCCGAACAGCGAACCCAGCTGCTCGAGGAGGCCCGCGCGCTACTGTCCGGCTATTACCGGCTGGAGGACCCGACGCGATTCGACCCGCAATGCTGCGAACAGCGCGTGGAGGTCGAGCTCGCCGACGGCACGCTGCTGCGCGGCTTCATCGATCGGATCGACGTCGCCGTCACCGGCGAGCTTCGCGTGGTCGACTACAAGACGGGCAAGTCACCGCCCGCCGCGCGCGCACTGGCCGAGTTCAAGGCGATGTTCCAGATGAAGTTCTACGCGGTGGCGTTGCTGCGTTCGCGCGGGGTGCTGCCCTCCCGGCTGCGGCTGATCTACCTGGCCGACGGGCAGGTGTTGGACTATGCGCCGGAGCACGACGAGCTGCTGCGCTTCGAGAAGACGCTGATGGCGATCTGGCGGGCAATCCAGTCCGCGGCGCCGACGGGCGATTTCCGTCCCAGCCCGTCGCGGCTGTGCGAGTGGTGCCCGCATCAGGCGCACTGCCCGGTCTTCGGTGGGACGCCGCCGCCCTACCCCGGGTGGCCGGACCAGCCCGCCGAACCGGCCGCGTGACCGACCGTCAGGGACAGGTGACGTCCATCTCGAACTGCTTGGGCTTGTTGCCTAGCCCGCCGCTGGCGGTCCCGGTGATCTTGTAGGACTTGCCGCTCTTGGTTGCCGTTGCGGTGTCGTTGTAGAGCCCCTTCAAATAGGCGAGGCCATGGCCGTCGTGTTCGCCGAGGCCGACCGAACGGACATCGAGCGGGTCCGTATCGGTCATGGTCGCGTAATACAGGGTGAGGTCGGTTCCGCCCACCTTTTCGCCGATGGCGATCTTGATGAAGCCGCCCGAGGTGTCGCACGTGACGGGGCCCTTGACGTCCTGAGCTTGCCCATCGAGCGTCACCTTGACCGCTGCGGGCGAGTTCGCCGCGGTGGACGGGGCGGACGAGCCGGTGGCCGTCTGCTTGGCGGAGCAACCGGCGAGCGCGAGCGAAACGATCAGCCCGCCGGCCAGCGCGGCCGGTGTGAGCGTCGAGGGTGCTGACGGCAGCCGAATCATGTTTGTCCCCTTGCGTTCCCAACCGAGCATCCAAGACTAAGGCACCGCGGCGCCTCGCGGGGTCGAACGGCATGTTCGGTTAGTCGAGCGGTGCCATCTCCTGCAGCATCGTGGGAATGAGCTCGCTGACCGTGGGATGGATGTGCATGGTGCGCGACAGCGCGGTGTAGGGCGCCTTGGCGGACATGACGTCCAGGATGGCGTGGATCGCCTCGTCGCCGCCGACGCCCAGGATCGCCGCGCCCAGGATCTCGCGGGTGTCGGCGTCCACCACGACCTTCATAAACCCTTGTGTCTCACCCTTTTCCACCGCCCTGCCGACCCTGGTCATGGGCCGCTTGCCCACCAGCGCCCTGCGGCCCGACGCGCGGACCTGGCTGACCGTCATGCCGGCCCGCCCGAGCGGCGGGTCGATGTAGAGCGCATAGGTGGGGACGCGGTCGCTCACCCGGCGCGAGTCGCTGTCGAGGAGGTTGGCGGCCACGATCTCGAAATCGTTGTACGACGTGTGGGTGAACGCGCCCTTGCCGTTGCAGTCGCCCATCGCCCAGATGTGCTCGACGTTGGTCTTGAGCTGGTCGTCCACCACGATGTAGCCGCGGGCGTCGGTGTGCACGCCGGCCGCGTCCAGGCCCAGGTCGTCGGTGTTGGGCCGGCGCCCCACCGCCAGCAGCAGATGACTGCCATGGACGGGCGCCGCGCCGGCGCGGGGAGTGAGTTCGAATCCGTTGCCGTTCTTGGCGATTCGCACATCGTCGGCGCCGAGGATCACGTCGATCCCCTCGGCCTCCAGGATCTGCCTGATTGAGGCCGAGACATCCTCGTCCTCTCGGGACGCCAGCCGCGGGCCCCGTTCGACGACGGTGACCGGGGCCCCGAACCGGCGGTACATCTGCGCGAACTCGAGCGCGATGTAGCTGCCGCCGACGATGACGAGATGGGCTGGCAGCGTGTCGAGTTCGAGGATCGACACGTTGGTGAGGAACTCGACGTCGGACAGCCCCGGAATGTCCGGCACCACCGCGCGACCACCGACGTTGAGGAAGATCCGGTCGGCGTGCAGCACGTCGTCGTCGACGCGCACGGTGTGCGGGTCTTCGAAACGGGCATGGCCGCGAAAAATGGTGCAGCCGTTCATGCCCTGTAGCCAGTCCTCGACACCCTTGCGGTCGCCGAGCATGATGTCGTCCTTGCGCGCCTTGACTTTGGCCATGTCCACGGTGACCGGCCCGGTCCCGACGCCGTATTCCGCGCCGCGACGGGCCAGCTGCGCGGCGTGCGCGCTGGCCACCAGCGTCTTGGTCGGGATGCATCCGTTGTTGACGCAGGTGCCGCCGATCAGCTTGCGTTCGACGATCGCGACGCGCTGCCCGGCGGCCGTCAGCCGTCCCGCCAGCGGCGGCCCGGCCTGGCCGGCGCCCACGATGATCGCATCGAAATGCGTTGTCACCTAACCGCCGTCAGGATATACGTGATCAGCACGTGACTCGTCGTCGCGAGGATTGCGAACCCGCCGCCGATCGCAATCGCATCCTCGAGCAGCGCCACCGGCAAGTCGCGTCCGCCGCGCACCAGCAGTCGCCGGCCGTGATAGCCGCCCAGGGTGCCGAGCACCGCGCCGATCACGCCGGCGCCCAGCGAGCTGAATGTCCAATGCGGCCAGGCGCCGATCACCGCGCCGGCAAACCCGCCAAGGACGATCCGCCCTGCGAACGCCGGCGGCGCGGTGCGGGCCGGGGTCTTGGGGAGCTTGTCACCGACCAGTTCGGCGATGGCCAGAACGGTCAGGACGACGACCGTGACGATGTTGGCCACCCAGGACGCCCAGGTGCCGTGCAGGTCGATCCAGCCGAGGAAGCCGGCCCACGCCACCACGGCGGGCGCGGTCAGGGAACGCAACCCGGCGACCACACCGATCAACAGCGCCATCAGAAGTATGAGCGCGTGTGTCACAGAGACCCTCCGTCCAGCAGCCCAAGGCGGACGCTAACACAGCGGGGCCTGACCCGCCGATAGGCGATCAGAATCGGCAGAATCTGATATCGGAGGCCAGGATCGCCTTGGCCCCGATGGTTGCGAGATCGTCCATGATCTCGTTGACACCGCGGCGCGGCACCAGCGCCCGGATCGCCACCCAGTCCGGGTCGGCCAGCGGGGCGATCGTCGGCGACTCCAATCCCGGTGTGATCGCGGTGGCCTTGTCCAGCACCGCACGCGGGCAGTCGTAGTCGAGCATCAGGTATTGCTGACCGAACACGACGCCCTGCACCCGCGCCACCATCTGGTCGCGCGCCGCTGTTTTCCTGCTCTGGGGATGGCCGCCGTAACTGATGCGCTCGATCAGCACCGCCTCCGAATCACACAGCGGCTCGCCGAAGGCCACCAGGTCGTGCAGGCCCAGGGTGCGGCCGGAGCCCACCACGTCGGCGATGGCGTCGGCAACGCCGAGTTGCACCGAGATCTCGACGGCCCCGTCGAGCCTGATGACGGTGGCCTCAATCCCGTTCTTGGCCAAGTCTTTTCGGACCAGGTTCGGGTAGGCGGTGGCGATGCGCTTGCCCGCCAGATCCGCCGTCGTCCAGTTGTGTCCGGCGGGGGCGGCGTAGCGGAAGCTGGACGAGCCGAAGCCCAGCGCGAGGCGCTCGGTGACCGGCGCGTCGGAATCGAGCACCAGGTCGCGGCCGGTGATCCCGAAGTCCAGCTCCCCCGAACCGACATAAACGGCAATGTCTTTGGGGCGCAGAAAGAAGAACTCGACCTGGTTGACGGGGTCGATGACGGTCAGGTCCTTGGGGTCGGTGCGGCGCCGGTAGCCGGCCTCGGCGAGGATCTCGACGGCCGGCTCGCTGAGCGCGCCCTTGTTGGGAACCGCGACCCGTAACACGCTCACAGCTTCCGGTAGACGTCGTCGAGGGAAAGCCCGCGCGCGATCATCAGCACCTGCGTCCAGTACAGCAACTGGCTGATCTCCCCGGCCAGCGCGTCGTCGGGTTCGTGTTCGGCCGCCAGCCACACCTCGCCGGCCTCCTCGAGGATCTTTTTGCCCAACCCGTGTATCCCGCCGTCCAACGCGGCAACGGTCGCGCTGCCGGCGGGCCGGGTGCGGGCACGGTCGCCGAGTTCGGCGAACAGATCCTCGAAGGTCTTCACGGCCAGCGATTGTTTCACGTGTCCGCCAGCAAAGTCACTCTGGTTTCAGCCGCGAGCGTCCCCATTTGTACGCGTTACACGGCGTGTCGCTGTACATTTGCGGTCGCTCGCGAGAGATGGCCAGGGCTCAGTCCTCCGGGTTGTAGCCGAGATTCGAGCTGAGCCAGCGCTCGGCCTCGGCCAGGGGCCAGCCCTTGCGCCTCGCGTAGTCGGCGACCTGGTCCTGCGCCAGCCGGCCGATCACGAAGTACTGCGACTGCGGGTGCGAGAAATACCAGCCGCTGACGGCCGCACCGGGCCACATCGCCATCGACTCGGTCAGCTCGATGCCGGTGCGCTCCTTGACATCCATCAACTGCCACAGCGTCGCCTTCTCGGTGTGCTCCGGGCAGGCCGGATACCCGGGGGCGGGGCGGATTCCCCGGTACTTCTCATCGATGAGCGCGTCGTTGTCCAGCTGCTCGTCGGGCTGATATCCCCAGAACTCCTTGCGGACCCGTTGGTGCATCCGCTCGGCGAACGCCTCCGCCAGCCGGTCGGCGACCGACTCCAGCAGGATCGCGCTGTAGTCGTCGAGGGCCGCCTTGAACTCCGCGATCTTCTCCTGGCTGCCAAGCCCCGCGGTGACGGCGAAGGCGCCGACGTAGTCGGCCAGACCGGTGTCCTTGGGCGCGATGTAGTCACCCAGCGACCGGTTCGGGATGCCGTCCCGGTGCTCGCCCTGCTGGCGCAGGTTGTGCAGCGTGGTCAGCACCTCGGTGCGGGTCTCGTCGGTGTAGACCTCGATGTCTTCGAAACCGGGGCCGACCGTGTTCGCCGGGAAGAACCCGATCACCCCGTTGGCCCTCAGCCACTTCTCCTTGATCAGGGTGTCGAGCATCTCCTGGGCGTCGTCGTACAGCTTGCGGGCAGCCTCGCCGGTGGACGGGTTGTTGAGGATGTCGGGGAAGCGGCCCTTCATCTCCCAGGCGTTGAAGAACGGCTGCCAGTCGATGTACTCGCGTAGCTCGGCGAGGTCGTAGTCGTGAAACTCCCGCACACCGAGGCCCTGGGCGGGCACCGGCGGCGTGTAGCCGTCCCAGTCGATCGGTGTCCGGTTGGCGCGGGCCTTCTCGAGGGTCAGCATCGGCCGCTCGCTCTTCTGGGCGTGCCGTTCGCGCAGGGATGCGTAGTCCTTTTCGGTGGCCTCCAGCAGGGCCGGCCGCTGCTTGTCGTCGAGCAGCGCCGCGGCGACCGGCACCGAGCGGGAGGCGTCCTTCACCCAGACCACCGGACCGTTGCGACGGGGCGCCACCTTCACGGCGGTGTGGGCGCGCGAGGTGGTGGCGCCACCGATCAGCAGGGGAATCTCCAGGCCCTGGCGTTCCATCTCGGCGGCGAAGTTGACCATCTCGTCCAGGGACGGGGTGATCAGCCCGGACAGCCCGATGATGTCCGCGTCGTGCTCCTGCGCCGCGGCCAGGATCTTCTCGGCGGGCACCATCACGCCGAGGTCGATCACCTCAAAGTTGTTGCACTGCAACACAACCCCGACGATATTCTTGCCGATGTCGTGGACGTCGCCCTTCACGGTCGCCATCACGATCGTGCCGTTGGTGTCCTTAGAATCGGCCGTGCCGTTCTCCTCCTTCTCCGCTTCGATGAACGGCAGCAGGTACGCCACGGCCTTCTTCATCACCCGGGCCGACTTCACGACCTGGGGCAGGAACATCTTGCCGGAGCCGAAGAGGTCGCCGACGACGTTCATGCCGTCCATCAGCGGACCCTCGATCACCTCGATCGGGCGACCGCCCGCGGCGGCGATCTCGGCCCGCAACTCCTCGGTGTCCTCGTCGACGTGGGCGTCGATGCCCTTGACCAGGGCGTGCGTGATCCGCTCGCGGACCGGCAGGCCGCGCCACTCGGCCGCCGCCGCGTCGTCGGCCTTCTCCGACTTGTTGAACCGCTCGGCGATCTCCAGCAGCCGTTCGGCCGCATCCGGGCGACGATTCAGCACGACGTCCTCGATGCGGTCGCGCAGCTCGGGGTCGATCGAGTCGTAGGGCACCAGCGCGCCGGCGTTGACGATGCCCATGTCCAGGCCGGCCTTGATGGCGTGGAACAGGAACACCGAGTGGATCGCCTCGCGGACGGGGTTGTTGCCCCGGAACGAGAACGACACGTTGGAGATGCCGCCGGAGATGTGCACCCCCGGCAGGTTTTCCTTGATCCAGGCGCAGGCCTCGATGAAGTCGATGCCGTAGGTCGCGTGCTCCTCGATGCCGGTTGCCAGCGCGAAGCAGTTCGGGTCGAAGATGATGTCCTCGGGCGGGAAGCCGACCTCTTCGGTCAGGATCCGGTAGGCGCGCGCACAGATCTCCTTGCGGCGCTCGAGGTTGTCGGCCTGGCCCTGCTCGTCGAAGGCCATCACGACGACGGCGGCGCCGTACTTGCGGCACAGCCGCGCCTCGCGGATGAACTTCTCCTCGCCCTCCTTCATCGAGATGGAGTTGACGATCGGCTTGCCCTGCACGTTCTTCAGGCCCGCCTCGATGACCTCCCACTTGGAGGAGTCGATCATCACCGGAACGCGGCTGATGTCCGGCTCGGCCGCGATCAGCTTGGTGAACCGGTCCATCGCGGCGACGCCGTCGATCATGCCCTCGTCCATGTTGATGTCGATGATCTGCGCACCGACCTCGACCTGCTGCAGGGCGACCGACAGCGCGGTGTCGTAGTCCTCGGCCTTGATCAGGTTGCGAAACCTGGCGGAGCCGGTGATGTTGGTGCGCTCACCGATGTTCACGAACAGGGAGTCGTCGGTGATGTTGAGCGGCTCCAGGCCCGAGAGCCGCGTTGCCACCGGGATCTTCGGCACCTCGCGCGGCGGCTTGCCCTCGACGACCTTGGCGATCTCGGCGATGTGCGGCGGCGCGGTTCCGCAGCAGCCGCCGACGATGTTGACCAGGCCGGCCTCGGCGAAGTCGGCGATGTAGCCGGCCTGGCGCTCGGGGGTCTCGTCGTACTCGCCAAAAGCGTTGGGCAGACCGGCATTCGGGTAGCAGGAGACGAAAGTGTCTGCGATCCGCGACATCTCGGCGATGTAGGGCCTCATCTCCGGCGCGCCCAGGGCGCAGTTGAGGCCGACAGCGATCGGCTTCGCGTGCCGGATCGCGTTCCAGAACGCCTCGGTGACCTGACCGGACAATGTTCGGCCGGAAGCATCCGTGACGGTGCCCGAGATGATGACCGGCCAGCGCCGTCCGCGCTCCTCGAACAGCGTCTCGACGGCGAACACCGCCGCCTTGGCGTTCAGCGAGTCGAAGATCGTCTCGATGATGAGCAGGTCGGCACCGCCGTCGACCAGGCCGTTGGCCGATTCGAGGTAGGCGGCGACCAGCTGGTCGTAGGAGACGTTGCGGGCCCCGGGGTCGTTGACGTCCGGCGAGATCGAGGCGGTCCGCGTGGTCGGCCCGATTGCGCCGGCGACGTAGCGGGGCTTCTCGGGGGTGCTGAATTCGTCGGCGGCCTTGCGGGCCAGGGCGGCGCCGGCGTAGTTCAGCTCGTAGCTCAGATCCGCCATGTCGTAATCGGAGAGCGAGATCGCGTTCGCGTTGAACGTGTTGGTCTCCAGGATGTCGGCGCCCGCCTCGAGGTACTCGCGGTGGATCCCCTCGATGATCTGCGGCTGCGTCAGGGTGAGCAGGTCGTTGTTGCCCTGAAGGGCGGTCGGCCACTCCGTGAACCGGTCGCCGCGGTAGCCTGCCTCGTCCGGCCGGTCCCGCTGGATCGCCGTGCCCATCGCGCCGTCGATCACCATGATCCGCCGGCGCAGAGCTGCCGTCAGCTCGTCGGTGCAGTCGGGGCGGATGTTCGGCGCGAAGGTGTTTGGCTCAACGGCGTTCACGTACGTTCCTTCCGTAATGGAAGGCGTCCTTGACTCTGCCGAGCGTGGCGGATACCCGGGGGAGACCCGGACCCCCAAAATATCCGTTGCAACGCCTCTCGACCAGAGAAGTCTACGTCGTCACCCGATCGACGTCTGGACGCCCAACTCATCGCCGCTATCGACAGCTCGTGGATCCTGCCGGCGACGCGATAGTAACCAACGTTAACGAAATCGCAGCCGAACGTATTTCGTCGTCAAGCGTGAGGTCGTTCGTGGCAGTCACCCCACAAGAATAGTGGTGCTATGCAACCACCCCCGGGGTGACGGCACGCCGTAGGCTGATTCTGTGACTCGGCCGGATGGCGGTTCGCTGCCCCAACTGCACAACACGATCGTCGTGGCGGCGTTCGAGGGCTGGAACGACGCCGGCGACGCGGCCAGCGACGCGCTGGAGCACCTGGACGCCATCTGGGAAGCCGACCCGATCGTGGAGATCGACGACGAGGCCTACTACGACTACCAGGTGAATCGGCCGGTCATCCGGCAGGTCGACGGGGTCACCCGCGAGCTGGTGTGGCCCGCGATGCGGATCACCCACTGCCGGCCGCCGGGCAGCGACCGCGACGTCGTCCTGATGCACGGCGTGGAGCCGAACATGCGCTGGCGCACCTTCTGCGCCGAGTTGGTGGCCATCGCCGACAAGCTCAACGTCGACACCGTCGTGATCCTCGGCGCGCTGCTGGCCGACACCCCGCACACCCGGCCGGTGCCGGTCTCGGGAGCGGCCTACTCCCCCGAGTCGGCGAAGCGCTTCGGGTTGGAGGAAACCCGCTACGAGGGTCCGACCGGGATCGCGGGCGTGTTCCAGGACGCCTGCGTGGCCGCGGGCATCCCGGCGGTGACGTTCTGGGCGGCCGTGCCGCACTATGTGTCGCAGCCGCCGAACCCGAAGGCGACGGTGGCGCTGCTGCGCCGCGTCGAGGACGTGCTGGACATCGAGGTCCCGCTGGCCGACCTGCCGGCGCAGGCCGAAGAGTGGGAGCAGGCGGTCACCGAGATGACCGCCGAGGACGAGGACCTGTCCGAATACGTCGCGTCGCTGGAGCAGCGGGGCGACGCCGAGGTGGACTTGAACGAGGCGCTGGGCAAGATCGACGGCGACGCGCTGGCCGCCGAGTTCGAGCGCTATCTGCGCCGCCGCCGCAAATAACCCGCGGAATGTCTAGTCGGGTGGTGAACCCTTTTCACGCAACAACTCGACGTTGGGCGCGGACATGGAGCGGCCCAGCGCCGCGACCTCGGCGTCCATCCGGGGCATCAGGGCGCCGGCCTTGCGGACGGGAAGTTCGCCGATCCGCGTGGACAGCACCGGCTTGACCCAGCGGAACACGCCCACCCAGCGCGGGCAGTACACGCGCTTCTTGCGGCCCGCGATGCCTTTGACGAAGGCCGTCGCGCACTTGTCCACCGAGGTGGTCTTGTTCAGCGGCCAGGGCAGTGCGGCGAGCAGGTCGGCGAACGCGGGCATGTCCGCCTTGCTGTCGCGGACCAGGGCGGTGTCGATCCACGACATGTGCGCCACGCCGACGTCGACGCCCAGCTGGCCGACCTCGAGGCGCAGCGCGTGGGCGAGGTGCTCGTTGCCGGCCTTCGACATGTCGTACGGCGCCATTCCCGGCGCGGCGGCGAACGCGGCCAGCGACGAGACGATCAGCACATAGCCGCGCCGGTCGATCAGCGCCGGCAGCGCCGCGCGCACGGTGTGGAAGACGCCGAGCAGGTTGACGTCCAGCACCCGCTTGGCCGCCTCGGGATCCACCTGCAGCACCGAGCCGTAGCTGGCGATGCCGGCGTTGGCCACGACGGCGTCGATGCCGCCGAAGCGTTCGACGGCCGCGGCGGCCGTTTTCTGCAGGGCGGGCAGGTCGCGCACGTCGGCCACCGCGGTCAGCACCCGCTCGTCGCCGCCGAGGCCTACGGCCAGCGAGTCCAGCGCGGCCTTGTCGAGATCGGTCAGCACCAGGTTGGCGCCCCCGTCGTGCAGCCGGCGGGCGACCTCGGCCCCGATTCCCCTGGCGCCGCCCGTGATGAAGACGACCTTGCCCTGCAGTGATGTCATGGCCGACAAGGTACCCTGCGCGGAAGTCCTTATGGCCAGCACTCGTTCATCGGTTGGGCGAACTTGTCGTTGTTGGTGAGCCGGGGAAGTCCGAAGGCATCTTCTATGGTGCGCAGCAGGCTGTAGTGGTTGTTGTAGTTGACGGCGACGAAGTGGCCTTGGCGCATACCGGAATTCGGTGACGTGATGACGATCATCGGAATGTGGTTCCCGTTGTTGCCGATCCCCAGTGACAGGTTGTTGTAATCCTCGTCCCATGTGATGAAAACGGCGGAGCGCTGCGTCTGGAACGCGGGCGAGTTCAGGATCGTGGGCAGCGTGCTCGCGAGGAACTGGTCACCGGCCTTGATGTTGTATTGATGATTGGTGAGCAGGCTGAGGATGAACTGGAGGTTGATGGGGCCTTCCATGTTGTGGTTTTCGTCCGCGGCCCACCAGACGTAGTTCGGGGTGGTGGCGGTGGAGGCGAGATCCGTGGCCATCCGCTCCAGCGGGAGCACGTGTGACCGGCAGCGAGCGGTGTTCGAGACGATGTCGTGGAACGCGAGAAACGGTAGCTCGCCGGGGCTGTAGGGCCCGGCGGAGCGCGTGAAGCACGGCTCGGGCATGGATTGCTCGTAGGAGGCCCACCCCTTGCCCGCCCGCTCGATGTTGTCGACCAGGTTGGGTTGGTCGAAGCAGTCCAGCTCGCAGTTGTAGTTGAAGCCGAAGTCGGATCCGCCCAGAATCGGGTAGTAGTTCGGCAGGCTGGGGTGGGCCTGTGCGTAGTAGTTCGCGCCGTATCCGTTGTTGTCGATCAGCCCGTTGATGTATGGCGCGTTCCGGCTGCCGACGATGTCCTTCGCGCCGTGGTTCTCCAGATAGATCATGAAAACGTGGTCCAGGGGACCGACTTTCGACGCCGGCGGTGTGGGAGGCGGCGGGGGCGGCAGCGGGGCGCCGACGTTGAGCGAGATGTTGTCGGCGTAGGCGTTGTTGTAGTTGCCGATCACCGGGTTGCTGTCCTTGAGCGTCACGACCACACGTGCGCTGCGGGCGCCCGCGGGAATCGTCCCGGTGGTCTGGCGCGGCAGGAGCGCGGTCCTCAACCGGCGCTGCAACACCGTGACCGGTCCGATCTTGCCGGCGCCCAGCGCCGACTGCTGATCGGCCGCCAAGAAGGTGACGGTGACCGACGCGGCGGACGGGTCCTCCAGGAATCCGCCGAGCCAGCCGCTGAGCGTGTAAGGCACTGTGCCGGAGTCGATCTGGGCGGCCGCGCCGGACAGGTCGACGGTTTGGGTGAGCGTGGCCGTGGCCACGTTTCCACCGCCGAAGAACTGCGCGCCGCCGTCCGGGGGGCCGTTCTCCGATCGCGTAAACCCAAAGGCCGCCGGCAGAGTCGGCCCCGGGCTCCCCAGGGGCACCGGCAGACGGCGCAGGGTGCCGTACCTGATCACGGTCGGCGTGCCCGTCACGGCCCAGCCCGGGATGGTCACCGAACTGTATGCCGACAATGACGGGTCGCCGAACTCGGCGCCGGGATTGACCAGCAGGTTGGGTCCGGGAGCGACCATCGCGTTCGGGTTCTGAAACGGGTCGGCCAACGCGGGCACCGTGTTCAGCGCAAGGGCGAGCATCGTGACGGCGCCGACCCCGCCGGCGACGCGGCGAAAACGACTGAGCATCAAGCAATCACCTTTGCGGTTGACGCGCCGTACGCGCTGCTCCGTCGATGGTGGCCTATGACACGCCGTTCACCCAGATTGTTGTGCGAATCGACACCCAGGAGTTGCCGTTTGGTGACTTTCGATTCCTACAGGCGCACCCCGAGCAGCGCGTCGATCGCGGTCGCCACCAACCGAGGCGCGTCCGCGTCGTGCCCGCCGTATTCCAGGGCGTCGGCGGCCCAACCATCAAGGGCGGCAAGCACTTTGGGGGTGTCGAGGTCGTCGGCCAGGTAGCGACGCACCCGGGCGATGACGTCGGCGGCGTCCGGGCCGGCGGGCAGCGCGGTCGCGGCGCGCCACCGGTGCAGCCGCGCGGTCGCGTCGTCGAGCACCTGCCGGCTCCAGAACCGATCGGCGCGGTAGTGCCCGGCCAACAGGCCAAGCCGAACGGCCGACGGCTCGACGCCCTGCGCCCGCAGCGCCGACACCAGCACCAGGTTGCCGCGGCTCTTGGACATCTTCTCCCCGTCCCAGCCGATCATCCCGGCGTGCACATAGTGCCGCGCGAAACGCCTTTCGCCCCTGACACATTCGGCGTGCGCGGCGGTGAATTCGTGATGCGGAAAGATCAGGTCGCTGCCGCCGCCCTGGATGTCCAGGCCGCTGCCGATCCGGCTGAGCGCGATGGCCGCGCATTCGACATGCCAGCCGGGCCGGCCGGCGCCGAAGGGTGCGGGCCAACTGGGTTCCCCGGGGCGCGCGGCCCGCCACAGCAGCGCATCCAGTTCGTCGGTCTTGCCCGGCCGTTCCGGGTCGCCACCGCGCTCGGCGAACAGCCGGAGCATGGTGTCGCGGTCGTAGCCGGACTCGTAGCCGAACTGCGGCGTGGCGTCGGCGCGGTAGTAGATGTCCGGGAACCCCGAGCCCGTTTCCGAGTCGACGACGTACGCCGCCCCGGACGCGAGCATCTTCTCGACGAGCTCGACCACCTCCGGGATCGCCTCGGTCGCCGCGACGTATTCGCGCGGCGGCAGTATTTGCAGCGCCGCCATGTCCTCGCGGAACCGGGCGACCTCCCGGTCGCCGAGCTCGCGCCAATCCACGCCGTCACGCTCGGCGCGCTCGAACAGCGGATCGTCGACGTCGGTGACGTTCTGCACGTAGTGCACGTCGTGGCCGAGGTCCAGCCAGACGCGATGGATCAGGTCGAACGCCAGGTAGGTGGCCGCGTGGCCCAGATGGGTGGCGTCGTACGGCGTGATCCCGCAGACGTACATGGACGCGGTCGCCCCGGTCGCCGCCGGGCGGACCTGCCGGTCAGAGGTGTCGTAGAGCCGTAGTTCCGGGCCGCGTCCCGGCAACACCGGAACCTGTGCGGAAGTCCACGACTGCATGCCCTCGACTTTAGGCCCGGCGACGATGCGGCCCGCATAACGGCCTGCTAACGCCACGAATCGCGGATGGCGCCGAGCAGGATCGGGGCCACCTCGGCGCGACACATCACGAAGTCGGGCAGGTACGGGTCGAGCTGGTTGTAGCGCAGCGGCGAGCCGTCCAGCCGCGACGCGTGCATGCCCGCGGCCATCACGACCCCGGCCGGGGCCGCCGAGTCCCATTCCCATTGGCCGCCGGCATGCAGGTAGGCGTCGACGTCGCCGTCGATCAGCGCCATCGCCTTGGCGCCCGCCGAGCCGATCGCGACGGGCTGGATGGCCAGCATCTGATGCATGCGGTGCAGGACGGCGGGCGGCCGGGTGGCGCTGACGGCGATCCGGAAGGTACGGGGAATGCCGGTGCGCGCGCCGTCGTCGGTCACGGTGTCGCTGCGGTACACCATGTTTCCGCGGGCGGGCAAAGCCACTGCCGCGTCGGTGATTTCGCGGTGACCGTCGGCGGGGTCACCGGTGGGGCGCTGCCAAAGCGCGATGTGCACCGCCCAGTCGTCGCGCCCCGGCGTGGAGAACTCGCGGGTGCCGTCCAACGGGTCGACGATCCACACCCGGTCGCGGTTCAGCCGGGCCAGGTCGTCGTGCGCTTCCTCGCTGAGCACCGCGTCGTCGGGCCGCTCGTCGCGCAGCCGCCGCAGGATCAGCGCGTTGGCCAGGCTGTCGCCCGCGTCGCCGAGCGCCCAGGGATGACCGAACCCGATCTCGTCGCGCACCTTCAGCAGCAGCTCCCCCGCGTCCGCGGCCAGCTCGGCGGCCAGCGCGGCATCCGTCAGGGTCACCGACTCAGTATCCCCGACGGCGGCACCCGCCTCAGAACGCCGGCCAGGGAATGGGGCGATGCCGGTTCGGTTCGGGCATCACCGGGTTTTCCAGCAGCGCATGGATGCGCCTGCGCAGCGCCGCGATCTCGGTCCGGGTGATCTGTTCGCTCAGCTCGTCGCCGAACGAGCCGCACAGGGCCTCGTCGAGCCCGGCCACCGCCTCCAGCGTCTCCTGGTCGAGCGGCTTGCCCGCCCAGCCCCACAACACGGTGCGCAGCTTGTTCTCGACGTGCAGGCACACGCCGTGGTCCACCCCGTAGACGTGGCCCTCGAGGTCGCGCAGGACGTGGCCGCCCTTGCGGTCGGCGTTGTTGATCAGCACGTCGAACACCGCCATCCGCCACAACCGGATGTCGTCGGCGTGCATGAGGATGACCTCGTCGCCGGCGTAGTCGTAGGCGCGCAGCACCGGCAGGTAACCCGGCTCGAGTCTGTCGGCGGGGAACAGGTCGACGAGGTCGTGCCGGGGTGCGGGGGCCGAGTCCACAGCGTCGCCGGCCTGCTCGACCCACAGCTGCAGCATGCCCGGGCCCGCCGGCCCGTGCCGAATGATGGTGTAGGGCACGATGTTCCAGCCCAGTTGCGTGGCTATCAGGTACGCGGCGAGTTCGCGGCCGGCCAGCGTCCCGTCCGGGAAATCCCATAGCGGCGCCTCACCGGCGATCGGCTTGTAGACGCAGTGCACGCTGCGCTCGCCCAGCGTCGACTCGCACAGAAAGGTGGCGTTGCTTGCGGAGCGGATGCGTCCGAGGACCGTCAGCTCGCCGTCCCGCAACGCCTCACGTTCGTCATGCTCGCTATTCCGTGGGTTCATCGTCAGGCCCGAGCAGCGCGCTGCGCTTATAGCCGTTGGTGCGCGCGCAGATGTGGCCGTCCGGGTCCAACGGTTCGTCGCACAGCGGGCAGGGCGGACGTCCCGCCGAGATCACCCGATTGGAGCGGGTGGCGAACTGCCGGGCCGACTCCGGCGTCAGGAACACCCGGACGGCGTCGGGCCCCTCTTCGGTGTCGTCGAGCACGACGGAGGCGTCGAACTCGGCGTCGGTGACGGCAAGCAGTTCGACCACCACGGTCTGCGCCTCCGAATCCCAGCCCAAGCCCATGGTCCCGACGCGAAACTCGGCATCGACGGGAGTGATCAGCGGGTTCAGGTCGTCGACCTCGGCGGGCTCCGGCGGAACCGGCGTGCCGAACCGGCGATTCACCTCCAGCAGCAGCGCTCCGATCCGCTCGGCGAGCACCGCCACCTGTTGCTTCTCTAGCACCACCGACACGACCCGCGAATCGCCCACCGCCTGTATGTAGAAGGTGCGGTTTCCGGGCTGGCCAACGGTCCCGGCCACGAAGCGGTCGGGCGTGCGGAAGACGTGAATTGCGCGGGCCATGGCACTTCTAAAATACCGGCAGTTGCCGTCGCCATGCGATCCCGATTCGGCGGTCGCAACCGAACTAGTCGGTGGAGCCGCCGACCACCGCGTCGCTCGACGGCACTTCGCCGGCACCATCGCCCTGGGACTCATCCTGCTGGGATTGATCCTTCTGGGGTGGCGCGGCGCGCAACGCGGCGGCCAACCGCGCCCCAGTGTGGTTGACGTGCAAGACGAACGGGCGCAGCGGTGTGTAACACACCACGCTCACCGAACCCGGGTCGGCGGTGACGCGCTGGAACCCGTCCAGGTGCATGCCGTAGGCGTCGGCGATCACCGCCTTGATGACGTCGCCGTGGGTGCACGCCACCCACAGCGCATCGCCGCCGTGCTGATCGGCAAGCCGCTTGTCGTGCTCGCGAACGGCGGCCACCGCCCGCGCCTGCACCTGGGCCAGCCCCTCACCGCCGGGGAACACCGCCGCGCTGGGGTGGGCCTGAACCACCCCCCACAACGTCTCCTTCGTCAGGTCGCCGATTTTGCGGCCCGTCCATTCCCCGTAGTCCACCTCGGCGAGCCGCTCCTCGACGAGCGGCTCGAGGCACAACGATTCGGCCAGCGGCTCGACGGTGCGCCGGCAGCGCAGCAGCGGCGACGTCAGCACCGCGCGGATCGGCAGGTCGCCGAGGCGGTCGATCAGCCCTGCGGCTTGCTCGCGGCCCTTGTCGTCCAGGTCGACGCCCTCGGAGCGGCCCGCCAGAATGCCGGCGGTGTTCGAGGTGGACCGGCCGTGGCGTAACAGGATGACGGTCATGACACGACGACCGTACCCGGTGCGGGTGACCCGCGACCGGATGTGACTAGCGCGCGACCGGCACCGCGTGAGCGACCGAGTCGCGCACCGCCGCGGTCAGGCTCCGCTCGTCGGTGAGGTCGATGTCGAACAGGCTGCGGACCGCCCTCGCGACCACGTCCTCGGCCAGCGGAACCGGCCCGGAAAGCCGCGGCCGGTAAACTTCTACGACGAGCGAACGGTGCTCGATATGGAAGGAAAAACTGCGCCCATCACCAACTTGTCCGTACCCGCTGGCAAAAATTCCTGTCGAAATGTCTTCGACAGCAAACGCTTTGTCTGCAATGTGCCGGTCAACGATGACGGTCATATCGCGACCATACCTCTCCAGAACTACGCGATGTGTGCAACATGGCCATATTGGATGCGAAACCGTTTCCCAAAATTTGGGCTTCCTACACCCTCCGAAGGTTGATTGTTGCTGACACTGCGTAGCTGCTTGAAACGATCAGGTCAGCACTATTTATTTGGCCTCGTGCTTTTGCTGGCACTGGTCACCGGTTGCTCGTCGAACCCGCTTTCATCCGGAAACCCCCCGACGATCGAGCCGGCCCGGGCCGCCGAATCGCCGCCGGCGTCGACGAATCCGGCCGGTGTGGTGCGGGCGCTGGCCGGTCAGGCCCGGGCCGCCGTCGTCGACGGCGACACTCACCTGCTGGCGGTCCTGGCCCCCGGCGCCGATCCGGCGGCGCCCGCCGTCGTCACGGTGATCGGTGCGGCACAGGTCCCGGCGCGCGCGATCGCGCTGCCGGGCCCGGCGACCGCGCTGGCCGGCGACGGCCACGGCAGCGTCTACCTGGCGACCCGCGGCGGCTACTTCGTGGTCGATCTGACCGCCGGGCGCACCGCACAGGTGAACGTCGCCGGGGCGCAGCGGGTCGAATTCACCGCGATCGCGCGCCGCGCCGACGGCAAGCTGGTGTTGGGCAGCGCCGACGGCGCCGTCTACATCCTGGCCGCTCCGGGCGGCGGGGACACCGCGACGGTCGAGAGCCGGAACAAGATTTTCGCTCGCGTCGATTGCCTTGTGACACAGGGAAATACGACGGTGGTTCTGGATCGGGGACAGACCTCGGTGACCACGATCGGCGCCGACGGCCGTCCCGAGCAGGCGCTGCGGGCCGGCCAGGGCGCGACGACCCTTGCCGCCGATCGGCTGGGCCGCGTCCTGGTCGCCGACACTCGCGGCGGCGAACTGCTGGTCTACGGTGTCGACCCGCTGATCCTGCGTCAGGCCTACCCGGTGCGGCAGTCCCCCTACGGCCTGGCCGGATCGGGTGCGCTGGCCTGGGTGTCCCAAACCGCGTCCAACATGGTCATTGGTTACGATCTGTCAACCGGAATCCCCGTCGAAAGGGTGCGATACCCCACCGTGCAGCAACCCAACTCGCTGGCCTTTGACGAAGCGTCGGACACCCTTTACGTGGTGTCGGGGTCGGGTGCGGGCGTGCAGATCATCGAGCGCGCGGGGGCCGCATGACGCGCGCGCAACGGTGGGGCCGGCTGCCGGCGGGCTGGGACACGGAAATGTCCGACGAGTACGAGTGGATACCGTTACGTCTGCCGCCCGAGGTGACCCGGCTCAGCGCGTCCACCCGGCTGTCCATCGAGGCCGAATATCGCGGCTGGGAGCTGACCCGGGTGCGGCTCTATACCGACGGCAGTAGGCGAGTTCTGTTGCGCCGCAAGAAGTCTCGTCTGGACGGCGCCGGCTCCGCGGGCCGGCGGCCCGACCAGCCGGAACTGTGATGTACCGGCTCACCCGCCGGCTGTTGTTCCTGTTCCCCCCCGAGCGCATCCACACGCTGGTCTTCGCCGCACTGCGCGCCGGCACGGCAGTCGGCTTCACGCGGCACTTGCTGCGCCGACTGTTGGGGCCGATCGACCCGGTGCTGGCCAGCACGGTGTTCGGGGTCCGCTTTCCCGGCCCGCTCGGCCTGGCCGCCGGGTTCGACAAGGACGGCAGGGGGCTGCAGACCTGGGGCGCGCTGGGCTTCGGGTACGCCGAGGTCGGCACCGTCACCGCCGACCCGCAGTCCGGCAACCCGGCCCCGCGCCTGTTCCGGCTGCCCGCCGACCGGGCGCTGCTGAACCGGATGGGGTTCAACAACCTCGGCGCCGGGGCGCTGGCGATGCGGCTGGCCCGGCACCGGCCCGAGGTGCCGATCGGGGTGAACATCGGCAAGACCAAGGCGACCCCGGCCGCCGACGCCGTCGGGGACTACCGGACGAGCGCCCGGCTGGTCGGCCCGCTGGCGTCGTATCTGGTGGTCAATGTCAGTTCACCGAACACGCCGGGACTGCGCGACCTGCAGGCCGTCGAGTCGCTGCGGCCCATCCTGGCGGGCGTCCTCGCCGAGACGTCGACCCCGGTGCTGGTGAAGATCGCGCCGGACCTCTCCGATTCCGACATCGATGAAATCGCAGACCTGGCAGTCGAATTGGGCCTGGCCGGCATCGTGGCCACCAACACGACGGTGTCGCGCGACGGCCTGCTCACCCCGGACGTCGACGAGCTGGGCCCCGGCGGCATCTCGGGACCGCCGCTCGCGCGCCGCGCCGTCGAGGTGCTGCGCCGGCTCTACGCGCGGGTCGGCGACCGCCTGGCGCTGATCAGCGTCGGCGGCATCGAGACCGCCGACGACGCCTGGGAGCGGATCACCGCGGGCGCGTCACTGCTGCAGGGCTATACCGGCTTCATCTACGGCGGAGGCTTGTGGCCCAAGCACATTCACGACGGCATCGCCCGACGGTTGCACGACGGCGGGTTCGCCTCACTCGCCGATGCGGTCGGCTCGGCGGCGGCCTAATCGAAGTCAATCGACCCCAATAACTTCACTTGATGACATAACCGAAGCTAAGCCGGGGCGGTGACTTCAGTTCGCGCCATACGTCCCGACCTGCGCACAAATCAACATTAACTTCACTTAGTTCTATAAGTGAGGTTACACTGCGTTAGTGACGTCACTTCGGCCCATCACTTATGAGGACGTTCGTTCGGAACCACAGGGGATGCGGTACGCGAGCAGGGCGCTGCGGAAGTACGGCACCTATCACTCCGCCGTGCCGGCCAACATTGCCGACCTGGTCCTTGACTTGCCGCCGTCCGTGTTGGCAGAAGCCGAATCCGCCAGCCGCGAGATCACCCGCTTCGACGCCGAACTCGGAGGCGAAATCGCACCGTTTGCTGCCGTACTGCTGCGGTCAGAGTCCGCTGCCAGCTCGCAAATCGAGAACCTGACCGCGACAGCCCGCGCTATTGCCGAGGCCGAGCTGCCTGGCGGCAAGGCCAAGCACAACGCCGAGCTGATTGTCGGCAACACCGCGGCCATGCAAGCACCGGTCGCTCTGTCCGACAATGTTGACGCCGATGCCATCCTGGCGATGCACCGCGCGTTGGCCAACGAGTCGCGCCATACGCCAGGCGAATTCCGTACCGAGCCAGTGTGGATCGGCGGTGGCGCCACCCCCATCGGCGCAACATTCGTCGGCCCGCGTCACGAGCTGATCCCCGGCGCGATCGGCGACCTAATCGCCTTCGCGGAGCGCGCCGACGTTCCCGCACTGCCGCAGATCGCAGTGGCGCATGCACAATTCGAGACCATTCACCCCTTCACCGACGGGAACGGACGCACGGGCCGCGCACTGGTGCAAGCCTTGTTGCGCAACAAAGGTCTGACCCGCCAGGTGACGGTGCCGATATCGGCCGGGCTGTTGGCCGACACGGGCGCATACTTCGCCGCGCTGACTACCTACCGCGACGGTGACGCCGCGCCGATTGTCGAGCGCTTCTCACACGCCAGCGTCCTGGCTATCGCGAACGGGCGTCAGCTCGTCGCCGACATTCGCCGTATCCGGGAGACCTGGAACGGCGTGATCATCGCTCGGTCTGACTCGGCTGTTTGGAAGGTCGCTGATTTGTTGACCCGCCGCCCGGTCGTCAACGCTGTGCTCCTTGCGCAGGAGCTGGGCATTGAGTCCGCCAACGCTCACCGCTACCTCAACCCACTGGCCGAGGCGGGGATCCTCGTCGAGACGACCAGTGGGCCCCGCAACCGAGTGTGGCGTTCACCTGAAGTGCTCGCCGCACTCGACGCATTCGCCGAACGGGCCGGACGGCGGGGCTGACCGCCCGGCAGGACCAACACGCACCCGCGCGGTTCCACAATCCTTATTCGGAGCCGGCGCCGGCGCGGTCCGGTCCGCGGCTACGTCTGTTCGTAGGTGCCGTAGATGTAGGCCCGCGCGATCGCGTGCTGGAACAGGTTGAACCCCAGGAAGGCCGGGCTGGCGTCCTCGGGCAGGTCGAGCTTTTCGACGTCGACGGCATGCACGGCAACGTAGTAGCGGTGGACCCCGTGGCCGGGCGGCGGCGCCGCACCGACGTAGCGACGCATCCCCGCGTCGTTGACCAATTGCAGCGCGCCGCCGGGCAGCTCGCCGCCGTTACCCGCGTCCTCGGGCAGCTCGGTGACGTCGGCGGGCAGGTTGGCCACCGCCCAGTGCCAGAACCCGGACAGCGTCGGGGCGTCGGGGTCGTAGACGGTGACCGCGAAGCTGCGGGTCTCGTCGGGGAAACCCGACCAGCTCAGCTGCGGGCTGACGTCTTGTCCCCCGGCGCCCATGATCCCGCTGATCTGCGGTGTGCCGAGGGGCTGGCCGTTGGTGATCGAATTTGACTTCAGGGTGAACAGCGGCAGCTTGGGCAGGGCGTCGTACGGGTCGGTCGGCGAGCTCATGGACGATCCTCTCGTGACTTCTAGCAATTCGTGACTTCTAGCAATTCGTGACTTCTAGCAATTCGTGACTTCTAGCAATGTGTCAGGAAGCGGGCCAGCACGTCGGTGCCGAACCGCAACGCGTCGATGGGTACCCGCTCGTCGACGCCGTGGAACAACGAAGAGAAGTCTAAATCCGGCGGCAGCCGCAGCGGGCTGAAGCCGAAACAGCGAATGCCCAAGCGCGCGAAGGATTTCGCATCGGTGCCACCCGACAGCATGTAGGGCACCGTCCGGCCGTCCGGATCGACGGCCAGCACCGCCGCGTTCATGGCGTCGACCAGGTCCCCGTCGAAGCCGGTCTGATATGCCGGCAGGTCCCTGATCCACTCACGGGTCACGTCGGGGCCGATCAACTCGTCGATTTCGGCCTCGAACGCCGCCTGCCGGCCGGGCAGCACGCGACAGTCGACCACCGCTTCCGCAGTCGCCGGGACGACGTTGGCCTTGTACCCGGCCTTGAGCATCGTCGGGTTGGCGGTGTCGCGCAGCACCGCATTCAGCATGCGGGCCATCGGGCCGAGCTTTTCGACCGTTCCTTCCAGGTCGGGCGAATTGGTGTCGAACGTGAGGCCGGTTTCCTCGCTGAGCGCGGTCAGGAACTCGACCACCGGCTCGGTGAGCACGAGCGGAAACCGGTGGCGGCCCACCCGCGCGACCGCCTCGGCCAGGGTGGTGACCGCGTTCTGGTCGTTCACCATCGAGCCGTGTCCCGCCTTGCCCCGGGCGGTGAGCCGCATCCACTGGATGCCCTTCTCGGCCGTCTCGATCAGATACAGGCGCCGATCACCGCCGCCGGCCCGCGGCACCGTCAGGGAAAACCCGCCGACCTCGCCGATCGCCTCGGTGACGCCGTCGAACAGGTCGGGCCGGTTGTCGACCAGCCACCGCGCGCCGTACTGACCGCCGTGCTCTTCGTCGGCGACGAACGCGAACACCAGGTCGCGCGGCGGCACGATGCCGGCCCGCTTCAGGTGGCGGGCGACCACGATCATCATGCCGACCATGTCCTTCATGTCGACCGCTCCGCGGCCCCAGACATAGCCGTCCTCGACCGCCCCGGAGAACGGGTGCACGCTCCATTCGGCCGGTTCGGCCGGCACCACGTCCAGGTGCCCGTGGATCAGCAGTGCGCCGCGGGAGCGGTCTGCGCCCTCGAGTCGGGTGAACACGTTGCCCCGCCCGGGCGCCCCGGATTCGAGGTATTCCGTCTGGTAGCCGGCATCCGCGAGCTGCTCGGCGACCCACCGCGCGCATTCCGCCTCGCCCCGCGTGGTCCCGGGGTCGCCGGTGTTGGTGGTGTCGAACCGGATCAGCCTGCTCACGACTTCGACCACCTCGTCGCTGGCGTCGCTGGCGTCACCGGTCACAACCCCCTTTCCTACCACTGCCCCGGCCAACGGGCGCGGCGCGAGGCCCGGAGCTGGGTTGGGTGCGCGCCGACGAATCCGATAGCCTTAGCTGCCAGCCCATGCGGTTTGGTCTTGTCCGAGTGGCGGAATGGCAGACGCGCTAGCTTGAGGTGCTAGTGCCCTACTAATGGGCGTGGGGGTTCAAGTCCCCCCTCGGACACCCGTTTCCCGTTCGCGCACAACGTCATCCGGCGAGATCTTGCGGGCACACGTAGGCTGGACGGAGGCCGACAGCCGAGAGTGCAGACGATGAACCCACCTGGTGGCTTTCTCCGGCGGACAACGACGCGGACTTTCCGCGACCGCCGCGAAGCCGGGCGCGCTCTGGCCGAGGAGCTGACGTCCTACCGCGGCAAGGACAACGTGCTGGTCCTGGGGCTGGCGCGCGGCGGCGTCCCGGTCGCCTGGGAGATCGCCGCCGCGCTGGGCGCCGAGCTGGACGTGTTCCTGGTCCGCAAGCTCGGGGTGCCGCGCTGGTCCGAGCTGGCGATGGGCGCGTTGGCCAGCGGCGGCGGTGTGGTGATGAACGACAACGTGATTTCCAGCCTGCACATCACCGACGAGCAGGTGCGCGAGGTGATCGACAGCGAGACGGCCGAGCTCACCCGCCGCGAGCAGGCGTACCGGGGTGGACGCCCGCTGGCCGATCCGGAGGGCAAGATCGTGATCCTGGTGGACGACGGCATCGCCACCGGCGCCAGCATGATGGCGGCGGTCCGGGCGATACGGGCCGCCAAGCCGCAATCGATCGTCGTCGCGGTCCCGGTGGGGCCGGAGTCGGTCTGCCAGGAGCTGACGCGCGAGGCCGACGACGTGGTGTGCGCGACGATGCCGCCCGCGTTCGAGGCCGTCGGGCAGGTCTACAGCGACTTTCATCAGGTCAGCGACGACGAGGTGCGCGAGCAGCTCGCGACGCCGACGGGCTGACTCCTACTGGGCCGATTCGTCGTTCGCCTTGGTGACGGCGTCCTCTGCCGACTCGTCGGCGGCTTCCTCCGGGTAGTCGACGTACTCGCCGGTCTCGGCGGTCTCGGCTTCGGTGGTGGCTTCCTCGCCCGCGTCACGGTGCTGGCGCTCCCGCAACGCGTCGACGATCAGCAGCACCACGCCCACGACGCTGGCGGCGATGCACACCCAGGCCACCAGCTCGTTGCTGGTGACCACGGCGAACACCAGCGCAACGAGCCCGATCAGGGCCAATACCAGCGCAATGATCAGCATCGGTCATCCTTCGGCAACGGGCGAGACCGCCCGGCGCGGTCGATGGGCTAGTTGCTACCCCGATTGAACTGGTCGAACCCGCCGGCGTCCGCGCTGGAGTCGACGGGCGCCGCGGACCCGCGCTGGCCGAGCTCCTCGAGCTGGGATTCCAGGTAGGTCTTGAGTCGGGTGCGGTATTCGCGTTCGAACGTGCGCAGCTGCTCGAGCCGGCCCTCCAGCACCGTGCGCTGCTGGTTGATGGTGCCCATGATCTCGGAGTGCTTGCGCTCCGCGTCGGCCTGCAGGGCGTCGGCCTTCTCCTGGGCCTGGCGCAACTGCGCCTCGGAGCGGGTCTGGGCGTCGGCCAGCATGGCGTCGGCGCGCTGCCGGGCCTCGGCGACCGTGGACTCGGCGGTGCTGCGCGCCTCGCTGAGGATCTGCTCGGCGTTGGCCCGGGCATCGGCCAGCATCTTGTCCGACTCGGCCTTGGCGGTGCTGGTGAGCCGGTCGGCGGTGTCCTGGGCCAGGCTCAGCACCCGAGCGGCCTTGATGGCCTGCTCCTCGTTGGTTCCCGCCGACGCTGCCGCGGGCGCCGGCTTGGCGGGCTCGGGTTCGGGGACAGGAATCGCCTGAGTGGCCTGAGCAGCGACGGAGGGGCCGGCACCGCCTGCGGCGGCCAGTTCCCGGTCGAGCTCCTCGATCCGCTGGCGCAGATCGGAGTTCTCTTCGATGAGCCGCGTCAGCTCGTTCTCCACCAGGTCGAGGAAGGCGTCGACCTCGTCCTCGTTGTAACCGCGCTTGCCGATTGGCGGCTTACTGAACGCCACATTGTGAACGTCGGCTGGTGTAAGCGGCATTGTTGTCCCCTCAAGTTCCTGTCAAACGTTCTGGAAAGTGTAGAACGGAGTGGTAGCCGTTGTGCAACTGCCGTCCATCCTGTCACACCAGAACCGGCGGTTGCCGATTAGGCCAATAAATAAGAACCAATTTCAAACACTAAGAGCTACAAAATCCCAATCCTTAAAGTTTTTGAATTGCGCGCATCGAACCGACGCCGAACCGTGGCCGAACCGTCGCCGAGGCTCACGCCGCCGCACTGAACGCCAGTTGCATGCCGATGAACGCGACCAGCAGCAGCACCATGATGGACAGATCGAAGCGCACCGCCCCGATGGTGAGCTGCGGGATCAGCCTGCGCAGCAGCTTCACCGGTGGATCGGTGATCGACATGATGATCTCCAGGATCACCACGGTGATGCCGGTGGGACGCCAGTCGCGGCTGAACGAGCGGATGAACTCGACGACGACCCGCGCGATGAGCAGCAGCCAGAAGATGAACAGCGCAAACCCAAGGATCTGAAAGAACAGCACCAACGAGAGCCCGACCTTACCGAGGAACCTAACCGAGGAGATGTCAATCGCCGCACGCTAGCGCGGCAATCGCCAGCGTACCGACTGCGCGCGCGGCCACACATCAAGTGTGGGCCGCATCGCAGCGTGGGGGTCGGCGCCCGGCCCGCCATCCCGGCGGGCCAAACGAGGCTGAACGACGCTATTGGTAAGCGTAGAAGCCAGTTTCGGCGATCCGGCGACGCTCCTCGGGGGTCACGTCGACGTCGGCGGGCGACAGCAGGAACACCTTGGTCGCGACCTTGTCGAACGAGCCCCGCAACGCGAAGGCCAGGCCGGCCGCGAAGTCGACCAGCCGCTTGGCGTCGGCGTTGTCCATCGACACCAGGTCCATGATGACCGGGGTGCCGTCCCGGAACCGCTCGCCGATGGTGCGGGCCTCGCTGTAGTCCTTGGGCCGCAGCGTGGTGATTTTCGACAGCGGGTGGCCTTCCTCGAACATCATCGCCATGCGGCGGGGGTCCATCGCCAGCGCGCCGCGGGTGGAGCTGCGCAGCCACGACCCGAGGCGCGGCCTGCTCATCTCGGGCCGCTCGAAATCACGGGGGTGGACCGGGCTGTAGCGCGGCTCGTCGCCGTAGCCGCCGCGATACCCACCGGGCGGCGGGTAGTCCGCCTCGCCGCGCGGGTCGTCGTAGTCGCGCCCGTCGTAGCGGCCGTAGCCGTCGTCGAAGCGGGGGCGCGGGAAGCCGCGGGACGGTGCGCGGTCGTCGTAGTACTCGTCGTCGTAGTCGTCCATCGGGGCCATACCGAAGTAGGCCTTGACTTTGTGCAGTGTGCTCATTGCGTGTGACCCCTTCTAGCCCCTGGGAGTATTGGTGTCCGTGATGAAGATGTGACTACAGTGACTACTCACGGTGACGGTAGCCTCCGCGGACCCAATAGCGCGGTACCGACACGCACACACGTCGAACCATGTTTGACGGCAATTTCCAGATCGGCTGACATGCCGGCCGACAGTCCGACCGCGTCGGGGTGCGATTCGAGCACCCGGCGGTGCTCCGATCGCAGCCGGTCAAAGGCGTCGTCGGGGTCCCAGTCCAGCGGCGGAATGCCCATCAACCCGAGCAGCTGCAGGGCTTTCGCCTCCGCAACCTTGGCGCAAACCGCCTCGACGGCCCCGGGCTTGGCCACGTCGACGCCGCCGCGGGACGGGTCGCCGTCGAGGCTGACCTGAACGTAGACGCGCAGCGGGTTCTCGCGCTCTCCCGCGGCCAGGGCGGCCGCCACCGCCCGGTCCAGGGCGCTCACCAGCCGCACGCTGTCCACCGAGTGGGCGGTGTGCGCCCAGCGGGCCAGGGCGCGGGCTTTCTTCCGCTGAATCTGGCCGACCATGTGCCAGTTCACTTCCCGCCAATCCGCGCGTGGGGACGCCTGTGACAACCGCGCGAGTTCGGCCACCTTTGCCGCGGCTTCCTGTTCCCGCGATTCGCCAACTGAGCGACAACCCAATCGAGACAAAATCGCAACATCGGTTGCTGGAAAGAATTTGGTAATCGGAAGAAGTTCAATTTCGCCGACATTGCGACCCACCGCTTCCGCGGCCGCGGCAAGTCGCGAACGCACCGCCGCCAACGCATGAGTCAATTCCGATTCGCGGTTTCCCCGACTCCCCTCGACTGGCATGTCCACCGCCATGGCGGTCACTCCATCCAGACCAGCGACGCCAGCCGCCCGGTCGGTGCGCCCCGGCGATGGCTGAACAGGGTTGGGTCGTCCACCGTGCAGCGCGGATCGACGTCGATCGACGTGACACCCAAATCCCGCAGCTGGCAAGCGATTCCGGCCCGAAGGTCGAGCCCGGGGGTCCCTGCCGCGGTCGTGGTGCGGCTGCCCGGCAGCGCGGCCTCGACCTCGTCGGCCATCGCCGCGGGCACCTCGTAGTTGCGGCCGCTGACCGCCGGACCGAGCAGGGCCGAGGTGTCGCCCGGGTGCGCGCCGAGGCGCCGCATCGTCGCCACCGCGCGCGCCACCACCCCCCGCTGGGCGCCGACGCGACCGGCGTGCACCGCGGCGACGACGCCGGCGCGCGCGTCGGCGAGCAACACCGGCACGCAGTCGGCGGTCACCACCGCCAGCGCCAACCGGGGCGTGCCGGTCACCAACGCGTCCGTGCCCACCCCGCCGCCGACGGCGGCTCGCTGCGGCCCGTCGACCACCTCGACCCGATCCCCGTGCACCTGGTTCATCCACACCACCCGGTCGGCGCCGAGGCCGATGGCGGCGGCCAGCCGCGCGCGGTTGGCGGCCACCGCCGCCGGGTCGTCACCGACATGGTCGCCGAGGTTGAAGGTGTCGAACGGCGCCACCGATACACCACCCGCGCGGGTGGTGGTCACCCGCCGGATGCGAACGCTCACGCAGCTCAGTATCCGGATGCCGTTGCCCGCCAGGCGCCAGCGACGTCCGGCCGCGGCCGGTTTGTCGCGGACTGGCAAGCAAATTGAGACCCTCAGCGGCGCATGAAGGGCGGCACGTCGACGTCGTCGTCATCGCCGCCAATGCTCAGCGTCGAGCCGTTGGTATGCACCGGCACGCTGACGGCGTCGACGGGCTCGAACAGCGTCGAGCTGAGCTTGCCGGACTTGGCCGACTCGATCCGGTGCGCGCCGCCCTTCTCCCCGGCGGCGCCGCCGAGGAGGGGCTTGCGGCCGGGCCCGGCCGCGTCGAAGCCGGCCGCGATGACGGTGACGCGCACCTCGTCGCCCAGCGAGTCGTCGATGACCGTGCCGAAGATGATGTTGGCGTCCTGGTGGGCGGCGTCCTGCACCAGCGAGGCCGCCTCGTTGATCTCGAACAGGCCCAGGTCGCTGCCGCCGGCGATCGACATCAGCACGCCCTGCGCGCCCTCCATCGACGCCTCCAGCAGCGGCGAGTTGATGGCGATCTCGGCGGCCTTGAGCGAACGGCCTTCGCCCCGGGCCGATCCGATGCCCATCAGCGCCGTGCCCGCACCGGACATGATGCCCTTGACGTCGGCGAAGTCGACGTTGATCAGCCCCGGCGTGGTGATCAGGTCGGTGATGCCCTGCACGCCGTTGAGCAGCACCTCGTCGGCGCTGCGGAACGCGTCCATCAGGGACACCGCGGCGTCGCCCATCTGCAGCAGCCGATCGTTGGGGATCACGATGAGGGTGTCGCAGCACTCCCGCAGCGCGTTGATGCCGCTCTCGGCCTGGTTGCCGCGCCGCTTGCCCTCGAACGAGAACGGCCGGGTGACCACGCCGACGGTCAGCGCGCCCAGCTTGCGGGCGATGCTGGCGACGACGGGCGCCCCGCCGGTGCCGGTGCCGCCGCCCTCGCCGGCGGTGACGAACACCATGTCCGCCCCGCGCAGCAGCTCCTCGATCTCGTCCTTGGCGTCCTCGGCTGCCCTGCGCCCCACCTCGGGATCCGCGCCGGCGCCCAGGCCGCGGGTGGAGTCGCGGCCGACGTCGAGCTTGACGTCGGCATCGCTCATCAACAACGCCTGCGCGTCAGTGTTGATCGCGATGAACTCGACGCCCTTCAGGCCCTGCTCGATCATCCGGTTGACGGCGTTGACGCCGCCGCCACCGATACCCACGACCTTGATGACGGCCAGGTAGTTGTGCGGGGGGGTCATCATTCGTCTTCCTCCCTGGTGGGCTCCGTTCCCCGGTGGTGGGGGCGGTCCTGCCTGGCAAACTCTCAACCTCAACCAGAGAGTTAGAGTTATGTCAAGTAGTTCCGCGCAACCAGAACGGTATGGGTACGACGGGCCCTAATCTCGCAGGCGCGCCGATGCGCGGCGCGCAAATTTTTCTGGCGCGCTATTTCACGGTCGGCAGGTCGGGGCTGGACACGTCGTAGGTCTTTCCCGGCTGGGTCAGCAGCGCGGCCAGCTTCTCGGCCTTCTCGTCGGTGCGGTCGGTGGTCCCCCAGATCACCACTCGCCCGTCGCCCAGCGTCAGAGTGATCGAGGCCACCGAGGGCGCCGCGATCCGGCCGACCTGGCCCGCGACCTCGGGCCGCAGCGCCAGCAGCACCTGCAGCGCGGCCTTGGTCGCCGGGTCGGCGGGCCCGGGGTCGGCGACGTCGAGGTAGGGCAGCGCCGGCGGTGGCGGGCCGGTCGCGAAGTCCACGCCGTCGCGGTCGAACAGGTGCGGGCCGTCCGGAAAATCCTTCACCGCCACGGGAACTCGCTCGACGACGGTGATCCGCAGCGCCGACGGGTACTGGCGCTGCACCCGCGCGCTGGCCACCCGGCGGATCGCCGCGACCCGGTCGGCGACCTGGTTGGTGTTGATCTGCAGCAGCGGCGTCCCGAGCCGCACCCGCGCGGCGTCGAGGACCTCCTCGCGGGTCACCACCGAAAGCCCGGTGACGACGATGTTGCGCGCCGACATCGCGGGCGTGAAATAGAGGATCAGCCCGAGCCCGACGCCGACGATCGCTATCACCACCGTCGCCAACAGCATCTTCAGGCCCCGAACGACGCCCCGCGCAACGGGTTTGGGCTGGTTGACGAGGCGCCCGCTGGCCCGGCGCTTGGCCTCCCGGCGGGCCTCCTCGATCGCGCGGGCGCGGGCCTGCGCGGCGCGGCGCTCGGCCCGTTCGCGGCGGGCCCGCCGGCGCGGCCCCTCGAATTCGGGTTCGTCCGGCCGGGATTGACCGTCTTGCGCCTGCAGCGGTTCGGTGATCGCGCTGTCGGCGGGGTCGGCGGGGCCCGCGTCCAGGTCGGCCGGCGGGGCGTCGTTGGGGTCGCTCATCGCAACTCCTCCGGATGCCCGGGCGTGGCGCGGTTGGCCCGCGCCCGCAGCGCGGTGACGATCTCCGGCCCGAGCAGGGTCACGTCGCCGGCGCCCATCGTGACGATGACGTCGCCCGGCCCGGCGGCCTCGGCGACCTCCCGGGCCACCGCCGAGAAGTCGGCGAGGTAGCGCACCGGCGCGCTGACGTGCTCGGCGACGCTGGCGCCGCTGACACCGGCGAGCGGTTGTTCGCGTGCCCCGTAGACGTCGAGGACGAACACCTCGTCGGCGGCATCCAGCGCGCGACCGAACTCGGCGGCGAAAGCCTTTGTCCGCGAATACAAGTGGGGCTGAAACACCACCAGCGAGCGACCGTCGCCGCTCTGTTCGAGGACAGTGCGGACCGCCGCCAGCGTCGCGCTGATCTCCGTCGGGTGGTGGGCGTAGTCGTCGAACACCCGCACCGATCCCGCGCCGACCCCCGAAGTGCCGACCAGTTCGAACCGGCGGCGCACGCCCTCGAAGCCGGCCAGCCCGTCGAGCACGTCGTCGGCGGGGGCGCCGATCTCGATCGCCGCCAGCAGCGCGCCCAGCGCGTTGAGCGCCATGTGCCTGCCCGGCACCAGCAGCCGCATCACGCGCGGGTGCGGTTCGCCGGCCAACTGGATGTGCGCGACGGCTCCGGTACCCTGCTGCTCCCACGACAGCAGCGTGCCGGCCAGGTCGTGCTCCGGCTGCGGCCCGGAGCCGTAGCGCAGCACCCGAATCCCCAGCTCGGCGGTGCGCTCGGCCAGCGCGGCCGCCCCGGGGTCGTCGGTGCACACCACCAGCGCTCCCCCGGGGGCGAGCCGCTCCACGAAGGCGTCGAACACCCCGACGTAGGCGTCGGGGCTGCCGTAGAAGTCCAGGTGGTCGGTCTCGATGTTGGTGACCACCGCGACGTTGGGCGTGTACTCCAGCAGCGAGCCGTCGCTCTCGTCGGCCTCGGCGACGAAGAAGTCGCCGCTGCCGTGGTGGGCGTTGGTGCCGGCCTCGCCGAGGTCCCCGCCGACCGCGAACGACGGGTCGAGCCCGCAGTGCTGCAGGACCACGATCAGCATCGACGTCGTCGTGGTCTTGCCGTGAGTGCCGGTGACCATCAGCGTGGTGCGCCCGTCCATCAGCCTGGCCAACACCGCCGGCCGCAGCACCACCGGAATGCCGCGGCGCCGGGCCTCGACGAGCTCGGGGTTGGTCTTCGGGATGGCGGCGTGGGTGGTGATCACCGCGGTGGCGCCGCCGGGCAGCAGATCCAGCGACGACGCGTCGTGTCCGATCCGGATCAGCGCGCCGCGGGCCCGCAGCGCGTGGATGCCGCGCGATTCCTTGGCGTCCGAACCGGATACCAGTCCGCCCCGGTCCAGCAGGATGCGGGCGACGCCGGACATGCCCGCGCCCCCGATGCCCACCATGTGCACCCGCTGCAGCTCGGGCGGCAACTGCGGCGGTGACTGCTCGGTGGTCACCGCCGGCCTCCCGGCGCGCGGCGGGCTTGCCGCGCGACGTCCAGCGCGGCCCGGGCCACCCGCAGCGCCGCATCCGGATGCCCCACCCGGGCGGCCGCCGCGGTCATCGCCGCCAACCGCGGCGGGTCGGTGAGCAGCCCGGTCACCTCCCGGGCGACGAGGCCCGGCGTGAGGTCCGCGTCGGCGACCACCAGGCCGCCGCCGGCGTCGACCACCGGCAGCGCGTTGAGCCGCTGCTCGCCGTTGCCGATCGGCAGCGGCACGTAGATGGCCGGCAGGCCCACCGCCGACACCTCGGCGACCGTCATCGCCCCGGACCGGCAGATCACCAGGTCGGCGGCGGAGTAGGCCAGGTCCATCCGGTCCAGGTACGGCACCGCCACGTAGCGCGGGTCGCCCGGCTCGGGCGTGCGCAGTTCGAGGGTGTTCTTCGGGCCGTGCGCGTGCAGCACCGACACGCCCGCGGCGGCCAGTTCCGCGGCGGCGCCGGACACCGCCCGGTTGAGCGAGACCGCGCCCTGGGATCCGCCGAACACCAGCAGCACCCGCGCGTCGTCGGCAAAGCCGAAGTGGTTGCGCGCCTCGGCCCGCAGCGCCGCGCGATCCAACGCGGTGATCGCCGCGCGGACCGGCACGCCGACCACCTCGGCGCGGCGCAGGCCGGAGTCCGGCACCGCGGACAGCACCCGGTCGGCGCCGCGCACGCCGACCCGATTGGCCAGCCCGGCGCGGGCGTTGGCCTCGTGGATCACCACCGGGATGCGGCGCCGCAGCCCGGGCACACCCCGGGCGGCGAGGTAGGCCGGCAGCGCCACGTAGCCGCCGAACCCGACGACGACGTCGGCGTCGACGACGTCGAGCACCGCGCGGGTCTCCCGAACGGCGCGCCACACCCGCGTCGGCAGCCGCGCCAGGTCGCCCGTCGGCTTGCGCGGCAGCGGCACCGGCGTGATCAGCTCCAGGTGGTAGCCGCGCTGGGGCACCAGCCTGGTCTCCAGCCCGCGCGCCGTGCCCAGCGCGGTTATCCGGACCTGCGGATCCAGCGCGGACAGCGCGTCGGCGACGGCCATCGCGGGCTCGACGTGCCCCGCGGTGCCACCGCCGGCCAGCACGACCGACAAAGAGGCACCGGCGGGCGAGGAATTTTCCCCCCGCCCGCCGGTCGCCCTCCTGACCGTGTTGTTCACCCGTAACGCTGACCTTCCAATGCGCGAGCGCGCCGCGGTTGACGCTGGCCGGCGCCCCGATTGGAGCGCTGGCCAGATCCATGATGCCCTGCGCCCCGGGCCGGGCGGGCGGCCGTGCGCGGGAACGCCGGCCGCAGCGGCGGTTCGGCCTTGCGGGAGGCCTTGCGCGCAGGCGCCGGGGCGGGCTTGCGGCCCGCGGGGCCCGGCTGCGGGCGGGTCCGCTTGCGGTCGCGGAACGCCTCGATGCGGCTGGGCACATAGGGCTGGGGCAGCGGCAAGCGCAGCAGCCGGTTCATCTTGTCGTCGCGGCCCGCACGCAGCGCGGCCACCGCCTCCGGTTCGTGTCGCGCCGCGTTGGCCATAATCCCGATCATGAAAAGCGTTGCGGCCGTGGATGTTCCACCGGCGGATATCAGCGGCAGCTGAATGCCGGTGACCGGCAGTATCCCGATCACGTAGCCGATGTTGATGAACGCCTGGCCGATGATCCACATGGTCGTGGTGGCGGTCAGCAGCCGCAGGAACGGGTCGGCCGAGCGGCGCGCGATCCGCATGCCGGTGTAGGCGAACAGCCCGAACAGCGCCAGCAGCGCGAACGCCCCGACGAAGCCGAGTTCCTCACCGATGATGGCGAAGATGAAGTCGTTGTGCGCGTTGGGCAGGTAGTTCCACTTCGCGACGCCCTGGCCCAGGCCGTCGCCGAAGATGCCGCCGTGGGCCAGCGCGAACTTCGCCTGCCGGGCCTGATAGCCGGTGTCTTGCGGGTCGGTTTCGGGGTTGATCCAGGACCGCACCCGCTCGGATCGGTAGCCGGCGGACATCGCCAGGATCGCGCCGGCGACGAAGACGGCCGCCAGCGAGGTGACGAAGACCCGCAGCGGCAGCCCGACGTACCACAGCAGGGCCAGCAGGATGATGCCCAGCGACACCGTTTGCCCGAGGTCGGGCTGGGCCACGATCAGCGCCAGCGCGATGACCGCCGCGGGCACCAGCGGGATCAGCATCTCCCGCAGCGACGCCCGCTCCAGCCTGCGGGCCGCCAGCAGGTGCGCGCCCCAGATCGCGAACGCGATCTTCGCCAGCTCGGACGGCTGCATGGAAAAGCCCGCGACCACGAACCACTTGCGAGAACCGTTGGCCAGGTTGCCGATTCCCGGCACGAGCACCAGCACCAGCAAGATGATGGTGACTAGATAGCCGGTGAACGCGACGCTGCGCAGGAAGCGCACCGACATCCGCATCGCCACGTACGCCCCGACGACCCCGATGACCGTCCACAGCACCTGCTTGCCGAAGATCACCCAGGCCGATCCGTCGGCGCCATAGGACCGCACCCCGGACGCGGACAGCACCATGATCAGGCCGAGCGTCGTCAGCAACCCGGCGACCGCGATGATCAGGTGAAACGAGGTCATCGGCCGGCCCAGCCAGGCGCCGAACCGGTTGCCGAACCAGGTGCGACGGCCGCCGTCCTCGGCCGTGGCCTGGGGCTTGGGCCTATCGGCCTTGGGCCTGTCGGCCTTGGGTTTGTCGGTGGCGGCGTCGCCGGGCGCGTCGGCGTCCGTCGCGGCATCCGGTTCTTCGGCCTCGATCCGCGCGGCAGGGGTTTCGTCCTGTCCCCGGCGCTTGTCCTGACGCAGGAGCCGGGTCAGCGCGTTACGCATACCCGCCTACCGGATCGCCGCGCGCACGGCGGCCGCGAAGGCGTCGCCACGGTCGGCGTAACCGGTGAACTGGTCGAACGACGCACCGGCGGGCGCCAGCAGCACCGTGTCGCCGGGCCTTGCCAAGTCGCGGGCCGCGGCCACCGCCGCGGTCATGACGCGCATGCCGAGACCTTCGCCGGTATGTTTCACTTCTGTCACATTCGCACCAGGAATCACAGCAGTCGCATGCATATCAGCATCCTCGCCTGTAACAACCTCGACGACGGGGACATCCGGCGCGTGTCGCGATAACGCCTCTGCAACCTCTTGGCGATCGCGGCCGATGAGCACCGCCCCGACCAGCCGCGATGCGATCCTGGCGACCTCGGCATCGACGGACGCGCCCTTCAGCAGGCCACCGGCCACCCACACCACGCGCGGGTAGGCCAGCACGGACGCCTCGGCGGCGTGCGGATTGGTGGCCTTGGAGTCGTCGACGTAGGTGATCCCGTCGGCGACGGCCACCACCTCGGCCCGATGCCGGCCCACCCGGAACGAGGCGACCGCGGCCGCGATCGCCTCGGCGGGCACCCCGACGCTGCGGGCCAGCGCCGCCGCGGCCAGGGCGTCGAGGACGCCGACCGGGCCCGGCACGGGTATCGACTCGGCCGGCAACAGCGTCAGGTCGTCGGCGAAGGCGCGGTCGACCAGCTGCCCGTCGCACACGCCGAGCTCGCCGGGCGCGGGTTCGCCCAGCCGAAAGCCGACCCGCACCGGCGCGGTCGCGGTGTCCAGCAGCGCGGCGGCCCGGCGGTCGTCCAGCCCGACGATCGCGACCCGGCCGCCCAGCACCCGGGCCTTGGCCGCGGTGTAGTGGGCGAGCGTGGAGTGCCAGTCCAGGTGGTCCTCGGCGATGTTGAGCACCGCGCCGGCCTCGGGCCGCAGCGACGGCGCCCAGTGCAGCTGGAAGCTGGACAGCTCGACGGCCAGCAGCTCGGCGGGCTGGCCGAGCAGGTCGAGCACCGGGCTGCCGATGTTGCCGCAGAGCAGGCTGCGCCGCCCCGCCGCCGTCAGCATGGCCTGCAGCATCGACGTCGTCGTGGTCTTGCCGTTGGTGCCGGTCACCGCGAGCCAGCGGCGCGGCGGGCCGTAGTGGCCCGCGGCGTCCAGCCGCCAGGCAAGCTCGACGTCGCCCCAGATGGGCACGCCGGCCGCGGCGGCGGCGGCCAGCAACGGCGTCGTCGGCGCGAAGCCGGGGCTGGTGACGACCAGGGCGAAGCCCGAGACCTGCCTGGCGGCCGCCGCTGTGGTCGTCGTGGCCACCCCGCCCTCGGCGTAGCCCCGCAACGTTTCGGGGTCGTCGTCGCACAGGGTCGCCTCCGCCCCCAACCGCCCGAGGGCGGCCAGCACGGCCCTGCCGGTGACCCCGCCGCCGGCCACCAGCACGGGCGCCCCGGGCACCAGCGGCGCCAGCCCGGACACGTCAGGCACCGACCGCGGCCAGCCACTCGCCGTAGAACAGTGCCACGCCCAGGCCGCAGGTGATCGCGGTGAGCAGCCAGAAGCGGATGATCACCGTGGTCTCGGCCCACCCGCTGAGCTCGAAGTGGTGGTGGAACGGCGCCATCCGGAACACCCGGCGCCCGGTGGTGCGGAACGCCAGGATCTGCAGCACCACCGAGGTGACCTCGGCGACGAACAGCGACCCCAGCACGACCGCGAGGATCTCGGTGCGGCTGGTGACCGACAGGCCGGCGATGATGCCGCCCAGCGCCAGCGACCCGGTGTCACCCATGAAGATCTTGGCCGGCGCGGCGTTCCACCACAAAAAGCCGATGCAGGCGCCCGCCGTGGCGGCCGCGACGAGCGCCAGGTCCAGCGGGTCGCGCACGTTGTAGCAGCCCAGGCCGGGCGCGGTCGCGCACGCATTGCGGTACTGCCAGAAGGTGATCAGCACGTAGGCCCCGGTGACCATCGCCATGGTTCCGGCGGCCAGCCCGTCCAGGCCGTCGGTGAAGTTGACCGCGTTCGACCAGGCGCTGACGATGACCACACAGAACAGCACGAACAGTCCGGGAGCCAATGTGACGGTGGCGATTTCGCGGACGTAGGACAGGTCGGCGCTGGCCGGGGTCAGGCCGTTGGCGTTGCGGAACTGCAGCACCAGCGCGCCGAACAACACCGCCGCGGTGACCTGCCCGACCGCCTTGGTCGTCTTGTTCAGCCCGAGGTTGCGCGACCGGCGGATCTTGATCAGGTCGTCGACCAACCCGACGCCGCCCAGCACGGTGGCCAGGCCCAGCACCAGCAGCCCCGACGCGGTGACGCCGTCGCCGTCGAACGCCAGCCCGGCGAGGTGCGTGCCCAGATACCCCGCCCAGATGCCGGCCAGGATCGCCACCCCGCCCATCGACGGCGTGCCGCGTTTGGTGTGGTGGCTGGGCGGGCCGTCCTCGCGGGTGTGGTGGCCGAACCCCTGCTTGGTGAACAGCCGAATCAGCGCCGGGGTCAACAGGATTGACACGGCAAGCGCGACGGCGACGGCGATGAGGATCTGCCTCACGGGCCGACCTCGCCGGCGGGGTCGTCTGCGGCCAGCGCCTCGGCCAGCACACCCAGCCCGGCCGCGTTCGACGCCTTGACCAGAACCACGTCGCCGGGTCGCACCTGGGCCCGCAACAACGCCAGGGCGGCGTCGGCGTCGGCCACGTTCACGGCCCCTCGATCGGCTCCCGGGCCGGTTTCCGAGCCCCACGAGCCCTCCATGACCGCCCCGTGGTGCATGGCGCTCATCGACCTCCCCACTCCCACCACAACGAGTCGAGAGACATCTAAGCGCACCGCCAGCCGGCCGATGCGGTCGTGCTCGGTTATCGCGTCCTCGCCGAGCTCGGCCATTTCGCCCAGCACCGCCCAGCTGCGGCGGGGCTTCCGGTTGTCGCCGCCGCGGGCGATCCAGGCCAGCGCCTGCAACCCGGCCCGCATCGAGTCGGGGTTGGCGTTGTAGGCGTCGTCGATCACGGTCACCCCGTCGGGGCGGGTGGTCACCTGCATCCGGTGCCGCGACACCGGCCCGGCGTCGGCGAGCGCGGCGGCCACCTGCTCGACGCCGGCGCCGCATTGCAGCGCGACCGCGCCGGCGCACAACGCGTTGGTGACCTGATGGTCGCCATACACGCCGAGGCGCACCTCGGCTTCAGCAGCGCCTCGCGGGTCCATCGCGTGCAGGGTAAAACGCGGCCTGGCCAATTCGTCCAGCGACACGTTTTCGGCCCACACGTCGCTGGGCCCCGATTCGGTGTGGGCGGCCCGGCTCACCCGAACCACCCAGGCGTCGGTGACATGGGCCATCGCGGCCACGGCGGGGTCGTCGACGTTGAGCACGACGACGCCCGATTCCGGAACAGCTTGCGGCAGTTCGGCTTTGGTGCGCGCGATGGCCTCGCGCGAGCCGAACTCGCCCAGGTGCGCGGTGCCGACGTTGAGCACCACCCCGATCGCGGGCGGGGCGATCCGGGCCAGCTCGGCGATGTTGCCGGGGTGGCGCGCCGACATCTCCAGGACCAGGAAGTCGGTGTCCCGCGTCGCGCGCAACACCGTCCAGGGATGACCCAGCTCGTTGTTGAACGACCCCGGCGGAGCCACCACCTCGCCCAGCGGCCGCAGCACGGCGGCCACCAGGTCCTTGGTCGAGGTCTTTCCCGACGAGCCGGTGATCCCGATGATGGTCAGCCCGCCCGCCACCAGCTCGGCCGCCACCGCCGTGGCCAGCCTGGCCAGCGCGGCCAGGACCGCGGCGCCCGACCCGTCGGCGTCGTGCTCGAGCACCCCCGCCCGCGAGTCGGTCTCGCCGACCGGGGGCACCACGATGGCGGGGACCCCGACCGGCCGCGCGGCCAGCACCGCGACCGCCCCGGCCGCGACCGCCGCGCCGGCGTGGTCGTGCCCGTCCGAGCGCGCCCCGGGCAGCGCCAGGAACAGCCCGCCGGGACCGATGGCCCGCGAGTCGAATTCGACGGTCCCGGTGACCCGGAGTTGTGCGGCGGCCTCCGGCGACACGTCGGCCAGTGTGCCGCCGACGATCTCGGCGATCCGGGCGACGGTCAGGTCGATCATCGCCGGGCCTCCAGGGCCTCCAGCGCCCGGGCCAGCTCCACCCGGTCGTCGAACGGGCGGGTCTGTCCGCCGCTGCGTTGCCCGGTTTCGTGGCCCTTGCCGGCGATCACCACGACGTCGCCGGGGCCCGCCCAGGCGACCGCGTGCTCGATGGCCGCCCGCCGGTCGGCGACCTCGACCACCCGCGCGGGGCCGCCGGCCGCCCCGGCGAGGATCTCGCGCCGGATCGCCGCGGGGTCCTCGCCGCGCGGGTTGTCGTCGGTGACGACGACCAAATCGGCCAGCTCGGCGGCGATCTCGCCCATCGGCCCGCGCTTGCCCGGGTCGCGCTCGCCGCCGGCGCCGAACACCACCGCCAGCCGGTGCCCCGGGCGCGCCAGGGCGGTCAGCACCGCCCGCAACGCGCCGGGCTTGTGGGCGTAGTCGACCAGCGCCAGGAAGTCCTGGCCGCGGTCGATCTCCTCCAGCCGCCCGGGAACCCGGGTTTCCAGCAGCCCGGGCGCCGCCCGCTCCGGGGGGACCCCCGCCGCGTCCAGGATCGCCAGCGCGACAAGGCAATTGGCGACGTTGTAGTCGCCGGGTAGCCGGATGCCGATGCGGTGGTGCGCGCCGGCGGGGTCGACGGCGGTGAACTCCTGTCCCCCGGCCCCCAGCGGCGCCGCGTCCACCGCGCGCCAGTCGGCGGGCCGGCCGGTGGCGCTGACGGTGATCGCATCGCCGGCCCGGGCGGCCATCGCGCGCCCGGCGTCGTCGTCGATGCACACGATCGCGGTGCGGGCGCGCAGCGGCGAGCCCGGGTCGAACAGCGACGCCTTGGCCTCGAAGTAGTCGGCCATGGTGGGGTGAAAGTCGAGGTGGTCGCGGGAAAGGTTGGTGAAGGCGCCGATCGCGAACCCGGTGCCGTCCACCCGGCCCAGCGTCAGCGCGTGGCTGGATACCTCCATGACCACGGTGTCGACGCCGCGTTCGGCCATCGCGGCCAGCATCGCCTGCAGCGCGGGGGCCTCGGGGGTGGTCAGCGCGCTGGGGATGTCGGCGCCGTCGATGCGGATGCCGACGGTGCCGAT
This sequence comes from Mycobacterium sp. 663a-19, assembly GCF_035616495.1. Taxonomy (NCBI): domain Bacteria; kingdom Bacillati; phylum Actinomycetota; class Actinomycetes; order Mycobacteriales; family Mycobacteriaceae; genus Mycobacterium; species Mycobacterium sp. 663a-19. The sequence goes on from NZ_JAPJAV010000007.1 coordinate 43,930, forward strand.
CAGTCCGGGGGTGCGGCCGCCGGCCCGCAGGCCGGACTCGACCAGATAGGTGGTGGTGGTCTTGCCCGACGTCCCGGTGATCCCGACGACCGTCATCTTCTCCGACGGGTTTCCGTACACCGCGGCGGCCAGGCCGCCGAGCACGGCGCGGGGCGCGGGGTGCACCAGCGTGGGCACGGTGCCGGCGCGGCCGGCCATCTCGGCGACCCCGGCGGCGTCGGTGAGCACCGCGACGGCGCCGCGTTCGATCGCATCGCCGGCGAACCGGGCGCCGTGGGTGGTCGAGCCGGGCAGCGCGGCGAACAGGTCGCCGGGCCGCACGTCCTGGGCACGCAGCGTCACGCCGGTGACCGGCACGTCGGGCACGGCCTCGGCGCCGTCGGCCGGCGCGGCGCCGATCCGGGCCGCCAGCGCCGGCAGCCGCGCGCCCGCGGTGTCGGAGGGGCGCAACGCGGTGGGCTCCACGTGTGTCACCTCCCTCCGGCGCCGCCTGATCCCCATGATCAGCCATGACACCGTTCCTCAATACTGAGCAGGAGTGAGTCCTGTGCGGCCCGAACGGTGTTGGCCGCTGACGGTGGGTGCTCTCTGGTGGACCGGCATGCCTCGTCGTCGTTGTGGGCAGGTCGGTGAGCCAAAACTACGGCACCGTCGTGTGGTGTCCGGCGGCTGGTCAGGTCTGGCCGGTGGAGTGCCCGCACGCATCCGCTGTTGAGAGCGGGGTCCTGCCGGTCGACGCCTGATCGGCTTGCCGAGTCCACGTCTGCCGATCGCGGCTGCCGCACCGTGATGCACGGTCACGGTGGCCGGGTCGGACGTCTGCTGTTGAAGAGGGGTGCGCCAGTGCTGACGCCCCCACCTGCTGGTGTAGGCGGGGTCCACGCCGATGACCGCGATACTACGGCGGGCGGCCATCGAGGTGAGCCGGGATCTGAACTTGGCCGTGGGGATACCGGCGACGGTGCGCCGTAGCCGCTTCCCGCGGCGGCCACGGCCCAACGTCTCACGGCCAGCGGAACGCGCATCAGCGAAATCGAGGTTCTCCACCACCACCGCGGTGCAATTGTGGTGGACCGCGAGGTCGGGCAACGTGGTGATCGCGGCCCGAACCCGCCCATCGCGCCGTGTGGCAGGTAAACCTTCGGCGTCGACGGGGATGGTGACCGGCGCGCCGACCGGATTGCCCGAACAGTCCAGGACGCATGCAGCTAGGTGATCAGCGTTGAGATCCACACCAAGCACGTGGCCGTCGCGCAGCTCGTCGAGCTCGCCGATCGGAGCCGGGGTAATTGTCCAGGACGCGTCCAGATACCAGCGGTCACGTTTCGGGTCGAAGGTGATGTCGTAGCGCACCGCTCGCCGATGATGAACTCGATCGCCCCACTCATCGCTACGGTGGTTGAACACGACAGGTGCGGCGATGTGTAAATGCGCACCGAATCGATCCGCCAGCGCGGCAGGGACTTTGATCCGTAACCGGCCGTGGGTGTCGACGCGGATCGTTTCGTTACCGCCGGTCTTGCCAGATTCACCGTCCGCGGTCAAAAACATTCGGGCCGCATCCCAGTGCCCGCGCCACTGCTGCGCAGTCATCTCAGCGGCGGCGAGGTTCTGGCGGGTGCGCCACAAACGGTTGCCGCCAAGGGTGATCGACGGGCATCCTGCCGCCAATGCCTCCCCGGCAGCGGCCAGCCGCTCGCGTAGCGCCGCCAGCCTGCGGGTCTTGGAGAACCGCTGCGCCGCACTGGCATACCCCCGCACCGGCCGCCGGGACCCTCGCCGCGGACCACCCTCAGCATCCCGCGCGGGGGCGGATGCCTGGCCGGGACGCAACCCGCATCGACGTTCCAGTATCGCAATCGCGGACCGCAAATCGGCCACCTGGTCGGTTAGGGCTCGCATGCCGAGCTGGTACTGGTCCTCAGCCGCGCGGGTGATCGCGCCGGCCCACCGCGACGACGACACTGCGGTCACCGCCTGCTTACGCTGGGCCCGCCACACCGCGTGCGCCTTACGGTCCAAGTGGCCCATTGAGATCCGGTGCGCCAGCTCGCGGCGATACACCGAACCCAGAAACTTTCCGATTCCCGCCAGTACCTCGGTTTCATGCTCACTCAGGTGCAACCGGGTGCGAACCCGAGCACCGGCCGGCGGGGCAGCGACCACCGGCTCACCGATCCGGCGCAGCTGCTTACCCACGCTGCATCACCAGTTCCAGTGCCGCATCAGGCCTTTGACCGAGAACGGCAGCTCCAAGCCGTGTTCGGCCAAGATTGCCCGCACATCTGCCGCAATAAAGCTTTCGCCGGCCTTCATCGCATAGAACATCGATTGCTCGACGTGCTGCATGAATTCTGGGTGCGCACCACACCAGCGTTGGACCTGTCGTTTGGCGGCGTCTCGTTGGCGTTTCTTCTTCGGCGGCATCGATTTGTAGGCGTGTGCCCGGTGCGCGTTCTGCGCGGTCTTGTACCCGTATCCCTGAGCGTCATCCACAATCTCGCCGGTCGCCTCGTCGACGACGACGTAGCGCTTGTCGAAATTGCTCGACAACGCCGCACTGGCGACGACTCGCACGCCACTCATGCCAAGAGCCTTCCCCGAAACTCACGCATGGCCACCATCATTCCCCCGACCACTGACAGCCGCCCGCGGTCCGACATCACGCTGGGCGCAACCCATGGCTTTCAGTGCCCGGTTGCGCGCCGACCGACGCCCGTAGAGCCGTGCGCAGAACGAGGTCAACACTTCGACCATGTCGCGCACCAGATCGTCATCGCCTTCACCGGCGTCGAGCACCACCAGCCGACGACCGTGCGCCGAGAGCGCCGACTCCACCAACTCGGTGTTCATCCACCCCAACCGATCCCGGTGTTCGACGACCACGACCGTGACTCTCGGATCCGCCAACAGCCGGCGCACCTTATTGCGAACAGCTGAGACCCTACCGAGGCGCACCCGGTGGGCGTCGCGTCCGAGGGGCTCGCCTTTTAGGTGGCCTGCAGCGTCAGCGGCGGGCCCGGGTCGGGCGACAGCGGGACGTTCTCGCGCTGCATCAGCCAGCCGGCGATGTTGTGGAACAGCGGGGCCGCCGAATGACCGGGCGTGCCGTCGGCGTTGCGCTCCGGGTTGTCCATCATGATGCCGATGACGTAGCGCGGGTTGTCGGCGGTGGCCATCCCGGCGAAGGTGATCCAGTAGACGTCGTCGAAGTAGCAACCGCAGCCCGGGTTGATCTGCTGGGCGGTGCCCGTCTTGCCGGCGATCTGGTAGCCGGGCACCCCGGCCGCCGGCCCGGTCCCCTGCTGGTAACCCATCGGGTCGCGCTGCACGACGGCGCGCAGCATGCCCCGCACGGTCTGCGCCGTCTGCGGCGACACCACCCGGATCCCCTCCGGGCGGGGCTCCTCGGTGCGGGTGCCGTCGGGCGCGATGGTGGCCTTGATGATCCGCGGCGGTACCCGCACCCCGTCGTTGGCGATGGTCTGGTACATGTCGGCCATCTGCAGCAGCGTCATCGAAAGACCCTGGCCGATAGGCAGGTTCGAGAACGTGCTGCCCGACCACTGGTCGATGGGCGGCACCAGCCCGGCGCTCTCACCGGGCAGCCCGACGCCGGTGCGCTGACCCAGCCCGAACTTGCGGACCATGTCGTAGAAGCGTTCCGGGCCGACGCGCTGCGCCAGCATCAGGGTGCCGACGTTCGACGACTTCCCGAATATGCCGGTGGTGGTGTAGGGCATCACGCCGTGCTCCCAGGCGTCGTGCACGGTGACCCCGCCCATCTGGATCGAGCCGGGCACGTGCAGCACCTCGTCGGGGTTGGTGAGGCCGTATTCGATCACCGACGACGCGGTGATCACCTTGTTCACCGAGCCCGGCTCGAACGGCGAGGACACCACCAGGTTGCCCAGCTGCTTGTCGCCCTGGCGCCCGATGTCCTGCGACGGGTCGAAGGTGTTGTCATTGGCCATGGCCAGCACGTCGCCGTTCTTGGCGTCCAGGACGACCGCCGAAACGTTGTGCGCGCCAGACACATTCCTGGCCTGCTGGACCTGCTGCTGCACGTAGAACTGGATGTCGTCGTCGATGGTGAGCTGCACGGTCGAGCCGTTGACCGCCCGGTGCCGGTTGCGGTAACTGCCGGGGATGACGACGCCGTCCGAGCCGCGGTCATAGGTGACCGAGCCGTCGGTTCCGGACAGCACGGAGTCCAGGGAGTCCTCCAGCCCCAGCAGGCCGTGGCCGTCCCAGTCGATGCCGCCGACGATGTTGGCGGCCAGCGATCCGCCCGGGTACTGGCGCAGGTCCTGCCGCTCGGAGCCGACCTCGGGGTATTTGTCGGAGATCGCGCTGGCGACGGCGGGGTCGACGGCGCGCGCCAGGTAGACGAAGTTGTCGTTGCTCTGCAATTTTTTCAGCACGGTCTGAAAGTCGGGCTTGTTGTTCAGCCGGGCCGCGACCTCGGTGGCGATGTCGCGCAGCCGCTGCTGCGGATCGGGGGCCGCGGAGTTCTTCCTCTTGGCTTCCTCCAACTGCTGGTGAATTCGCTTGGGCTGAAACGTCAGCGCGCGGGACTCGATGGTGAACGCCAGCCGTTCGTTGTTGCGGTCGACGATGCTGCCGCGGACCGCCTTCTCGACGTCGGTGACCTTGAGCTGGCCGGCGGCCTGGGCCCGCAGCTTCGGGGCATTCGTCACCTGCAGGACGAACAGCTGCGCCGCCGCCACCACCATCAGCACCAGGATGACGACGTTGCCGGCGCGATGCCGGAACACGAACGACGCACCGCGGGTGCCCACCTCGACCAGCTGACGGGTGCGCCGCTCCCGCGTGGACCGGCCCGCCGCGTCGGGCGCCGCGCGGGATTTCGTGGCCGCCTTGGCCTTCTGCGCCTTCGGGGTCTTTTCCGGCTTGCGGGCCCGCTTGGGGCGCCCGACATGCTTGGCGTCCTGCGCCGCGCCGCGTCCCCGGGTCGGGCGCGCCGGCCGGCGCGTGCGCCGGGAGTCGCCGCGGCTCACCTGGGCGCACCCGGCGTCGTCGCGGCGGGAGCAACCGGTTGCAGCGGGACCGGCACCTCGGCGGGCAGCGGGGCGGGCGCGCTCGTCGGGACGGGCAACCCGCCCAACGGAATCGACACCTCGGGGGGCGCCGGGGCGGTCGCCGGAGCCGCGGGGGCCGGCAGGCCCGGCAGGGGCATTCCACCCTGGAACTGCCCGGTGGCCGGCCCGCCGGGCATGCCCGGCAGCGGCGGGGCGGCCTGCGGCAGGTGCTGGCCGCCCAGCGTCGTCGAGCCGTCCGGCGCGCGCAGCAACGCCTCCGGGCCCGACCTCGCCGGCGCGGGAGGCCCACCGGGACCAGCGGGGGCCGGCTGCACCCGGATCGGGACCTCGGGGGGAAGCGCCGCCGGCTTCGGGGGTGGCGGCGGGCCCGGTTCGGGAAGCTTGGTGTTCAGCGGCGGCGGCGGAACGCCGTCGGCCGGCTTGGGCGTGCCGACCACCACCCAGTTGCCGGCCGGGTCCTGGACCAGGTGGGCGGTGTCCCGCGTCGGGATCATGCCCTGCTTGCGGGCGGCCTCGGCCAGCGCCGGCGCCGACTCCGCCTCGCGCACATCGCGTTCCAGCGACTCCTTCTGCTGCTGCAGCAGCCGGTTGCGCTCCCGGGCGTGGCTCAACTGGTAGGAGCGCTCCGCGGAGTCGGTGGACAGCCACAGCGTCAGGCCCAGCCCGAGGCCGATGGCGCCGATCACCAGCACGACGAACGGGACCTTGCTCGCCAGCGTCCGGGGCCGCAGGTCGATCGACGCCAGTCGGTTGGCCATCCGCTCGGTCAGCCGCGGCCGGACGACCTTGGGCGCCTTGGCTTTCCGCGCCTTGGCGCGCGCCTTGGCCTGGCTTGTGCTCTTCGGCCGGGCCGACCGCTCGACCGGCCGGGCGATCGGGCCGGTCTGCGGGCCGGACCTGGGCGCCCGGGCTTCGCGGGCGGGCGCGGCGCCCCTCGCCGGTCGGGTCCGGCGCGGCGGCGCCGCATCGGCGGTGGCGCGCCGGGCCTTCCGGGCGGCCCCGTCGCGCCGGTCGCGGCGGTCACCGACAGCGCGGCGTTTTTGCGTGTCGCGCTTTGCCTTCATGCGTGGCCCTTCCCGGTTGTCTGCGCTTCGGCGTTGTGCTGCACCCGTTGCACGGCCCGTAATCGCACCGCGGCGCTGCGCGGGTTGCGCTCGATCTCGGCGGCGTCGGCGCGTTCCGCGCCGTGCGTCAACAACCGGAATCGTGGCCCGTGGCCCGGCAATTCGACCGGCAGGTCCACCGGTGTGCGCGAGGCGACCGCGTCGGCGAACGCCCGCTTGACGATGCGGTCCTCCAGCGATTGGTAGGCCAGCACCACGAGCCGGCCCGCGACGGCGAGCGCGTCCAGGGCGGCGGGAATGGCGTCGCGCAGCGAGTCCAGCTCCTCGTTGACCGCGATCCGCAGCGCCTGGAACGTGCGCTTGGCCGGGTGCCCGCCGGTGCGCCGGGCCGGAGCCGGAATCGCTTGGTAGATCAGCGCAACCAGCTCCGACGTCGACGTCAACGGCGCGTGCGCGCGCCGCCGGACGATGTGCGCCGCGATGCGGCGCGCGAACCGCTCCTCGCCGTAGCGGCGCAGGATGTCGGCCAGCGCGGTCTCGTCGTAGGTGTTGAGGATGTCGGCCGCGGTGAGCGAGGAGCCCGGGTCCATCCGCATGTCCAGCGGCGCGTCCTGCGCATACGCGAAGCCTCGCTGCGCGCGGTCGACCTGCATCGACGAGACGCCGAGGTCGAACAGCACGCCGTCGACCGATTCCGTTGGGGCATAACCGGATTCGGCCAGCATCGCGGCGAGCCCGTCAAACCTCGTGTGCACCAGCGTGACCCGGTCGTCGAATCGCCGCAGCCGGTCCCGGGCGATGTCCAGGGCGCTGGGATCGCGGTCGAGCCCGATCAGCCGCAGCCCCGGCAACTCGGTGAGGAACCGCTCCGCGTGCCCGCCCGCGCCGACGGTGGCGTCGACCAGCAGCGCCCCCGATCCGTCCGGGTGGTGGCGGGTCAGTGCGGGGGTCAGCAGCTCGACGCAACGCCGCGCCAGGACGGGCACGTGCCCGAAGTCTCGCGGATCGTCAAGCACCGCAACACCTCCCCTGGTCGGGCGCGACGCCCAGGCACCGGGGTCCCTGTCCGAACGTACGAACCTGGCGTTGGGGAAGTACGCCAGGGTCGGTTCGGGCAGAGGCCACGATGCACGGGCATGCGCCTCAGATGATGTCGCCGAGTGCTTCATCGCTGGCCGCGGAGAAGTTCTCTTCGTGGGTTTGCTGGTAGTCGTGCCAGGCCTGCGCGTCCCAGATCTCGAGGTAGTCGACCGCGCCGATCACCACACAGTCCTTGGAGAGGTTGGCGTAGCGGCGGTGGTCGGACGACAAGGTGATGCGCCCCTGGGCGTCGGGATGCTGCTCGTCGGTGCCGGCGGCCAGGTTGCGCAGGAACGCCCTGGCTTCCGGGTTGCTCTTCGGGGCCTTGCTCGCCCGTCGGGCCAGCTGCTCGAATTCCGTCCGCGGGTACACGGCCAGGCTGTGATCTTGGCTCTTGGTGACCATCAACCCCCCTGCCAGCGCGTCGCGGAACTTTGCGGGCAGCGTCAGCCGCCCCTTGTCGTCGAGCTTGGGCGTGTAGGTGCCGAGAAACACCAGCTCACCTCCCGTGGAGACCCGGCTCTCGCCTCACCCAAACGCTTCAGCCACCATACCCCACAATCCCCCACTTCGCCCCATTCACGCGGTGTCGTCGACGATTTTTCCGGGCTTTCCGCCACCTAAGTCGATGCGACGGCCGCCCGGCCCGCCCGGGCGCCGGATTGTCGCGCCGGAAAACCGCATTTCACGCGGGAGAAGTCGGTGGGTGGGGCGAAGTGGGGCCAAAACCGGCCCGGCGGGGCGCGGCGGGCCACGGTTTGGCCTCGATTGGGGCTCGAATCGGGCACGAGCGCGAAACAGGGTAGCCGTCGGCTACCCCGCTGTGTCAGGCGCTGTGTATCAGGAGATCCGGCTACTCGTCGAAACGACGACGGAACCGGTCCTCCATGCGGCTGGTGAACGAGCCCCCGCCGCCCTTGCTGCGGCGCTGGCGCGCCGATCCCGGCAGCGACCCCGAGTGGCCCGACCGGGCGGACAACCGCGGACCGGTGATGGCGAACACCACCCCGCCGAACATCACGACGAAGCCAAAGACACTGAGAATCGGGAAGTTCCCGATCATCGTGGCCTTGAACGCCACGCCGGAAACCAGCATGGCCAGACCGATGACGAACAGCGCCGCGCCCTGCAACCGCCGTCGCGCGGTCGGCGCCCGGAAGCCCACGCCACGCACGCTCGAAGCGAACTTGGGGTCCTCGGCATAGAGAGCGCTCTCGATCTGATCGAGCATCCGCTGCTCATGATCGGAGAGTGGCATTCGTCCCTCCTTGCCGACCGCTTGGCACGTAACTATCGATATCACGCGGATGCCCGTTTTGGGGCAACTAACTCAGATGATACGAGGTCAATCTGCGGCGTACCACTGGTTCGGCAGCGATTCTATCCCTGGTGCATCGTCGCGATCATCCCGGCGACGACCCGACTGGGACCCGACTGGGACCCGACGAACATGTCGGCGGCAACGGCGGTGCGCTACAACCCTGTTGCGGAGGCGACCGCTCGAGCAACGCCGCGCGTCGGGTCCGATAATGGCGATAGGTCGCACGGCCGGGCCACTGCATGAGGCTGAGGAGGACTCCGCGAGTTGGCGATATTCCTCATCGATCTGCCACCGCACGATATGGAGCGCCGCCTCGGTGACGCTCTCGGGGTCTACGTCGACGCGATGCGCTATCCGAGGGGCACCGAGAACCAGCGCGCCGCGATGTGGCTGGAGCACATTCGGCGCCAGGGCTGGCAGGGCGCCGCCGTCGTCGAGGCCGACGCGCCGTCCGGCCCGGAGCCGCCGTCGGCGGCCGAGCTGAGCGACGCGCCGCTGCTCGGCGTCGCCTACGGCTACCCCGGTGCGCCCGGTCAGTGGTGGCAGCAGCAGGTCGTGCTGGGCCTGCAGCGCGGCGGCCTGCCGCATCAGGAGATCACCCGGCTGATGACCAGTTACTTCGAGCTGACCGAATTGCACATTCATCCGCGCGCTCAGGGCCGCGGCCTCGGCGAGGCGCTGGCCCGCCGGCTGCTCGCCGGCCGCGGGGAACGCAACGTCCTGCTCTCCACGCCGGAGACCAACGGTGAGCCCAACCGCGCGTGGCGGTTGTACCGGCGGCTGGGATTCGCCGACATCATCCGCGGCTACCACTTCGCCGGCGATCCGCGGGCGTTCGCGATCCTGGGCCGCGCGCTGCCCCTGTAGCGACCGGATCTGGCACGATGACCTGGTGCCCGCGAGCCCGTCAGCGCCGAAAGCCCGAGGATTCACCGCTCGGCGGCGCCGCCTGCTGGTCATCGCGATGCTGCTGCTGCTCGTCCCGCTGGCCACCGGATGCCTGCGGGTCAGGGCGTCGCTGACCATCTCGCCCGACGACCTGGTGTCCGGCGAGGTCATCGCGGCGGCCAAGCCGAAGAGCCCCAAGGACCCCGGCCCCCAGCTCGGCGGCGATCTGCCGTTCGGCCAGAAGGTGGCGGTGTCGAACTACGACAGCGACGGCTACGTCGGCTCGCAGGCGGTGTTCTCCGATCTGACGTTCGCCGAGGTGCCGCAGCTGGTGCACATGAACCCCGACGCGCAGGGCGTGAACCTGTCGCTGCGCAGAAGCGGCAGCGTGGTGATCATGGAGGGCCGAGCGGATCTGACGTCGGTCACCGACAGCGACGCCGACGTCGAATTGACCGTCGCCTTCCCCGGGGTGGTGACCTCGACCAACGGCGACCGCGTCGAGCCCGACGTCGTGTCGTGGAAGCTCAAGCCCGGCGTGGTGAGCACGATGAACGCCCAGGCCCGCTACACCGATCCCAACACGCGTTCGTTCACCGGCGCGGGCGTCTGGCTGGGCATCGCGTCCTTCGCGGCCGCCGCCGTGGTCGGCGTGCTGGCCTGGGTCGGCCGGGACCGCTCCGAGCGGTTCACCGCGCCCCGCGACCAACCGCCCGGTTAGGGCGCGTCGGGGGACCAGTAGGCCAGCATCTCCGCGAACGTCGCGAACGCCGGGCCCGACACCCCGTAGGTCGCCTCGAGGTGGATGCTGAGCGGAAAGCCGAGGTCGCCGACGCCGTCGATCACCCGCTTGTACAGGTCGACCATCAGCCGGCGCTTCTGCGCGGGCTCGCTGGCGGCCAGCCGTTTGACGAACGCCTGCTCGTCGGCCACCGCGGCATTGCCCGGATCCTGAATCAGCCAATTGATCAGGCCGACGCGGCTTTCCACCTTGGGCACAAAGCCGAACGACAGCAGGATCTCCGGCCGGTGGTCGGTGGTCTTGGCAAACTCGGTCAAGAAGCCGACGATCGCGTCGGAGTACAGCAACTGCGTCATGCCGTACGTCGCGCCTTGGTCGCACTTGAAGTTGAACCGGCCCTGTTCGCCGTCGCGGGTGGGGATCAGGATCACCCCGCGATTGGGGATCAGGTCGCGGTAGATCGACAGCGCGTCGGTCGGCGCGACCCCGGAGCCCTCGCCGTCGTTCATCGTGCGCGGCACGCCGACGAACACCACGCCCTGCATGCCCGCATCGGACAGCAGGGTGAGCCGCTTGCGCAGGGACTGCTCGTCGGAGAACGCGGTCACCTGGGTGCACAGGCCGTTGAACCCCGGCAACTCCGGTTTGATCAGCGACCAGAAGTCCAGCACGTCCAGCTTCGGCTTCATCGCGACCGGACGGTCGTCCTCCTCGGCGATCATCCCCGGTATCATCACGTGCCGGATCCGGCCCGCCAGACCGGACTCCGCCGAGTACCGCACAACTTTTCGCGCATCGTCGAGTGCCCGGTCCCGACCGTCGTCGACGTTCGGCGGCACCAGCTCGAGCGCGATCGTGCTGAGGGTCACGCGGCTCCTTCCCTCGGTCAGGTGCCCACGCCCAGGCACCCCGCCAGCATATGAGGGGCGTGGGGGTACCACCCGCTTGCGGGGGAAAAGTGAGCCACTCGAAGCAACTCGTGCCCATCGGGGACCGACGATGTCGGGATCGGGCCCGCGCCCCGCGCCGAATACACTGGTCGGGCCCATAGACCAGCATCACCACGCCGAGCAGAAGGGGGCGCCGCGCTGAGCCCAAATGCCCCAGCGGCAGCGGCAACCGCTGAGTTGACCGGCGCCGTCACCGACCGGCTTCGGCGGTACCTGCACGCGCGACGCACCGAGACCGCCTACATCGGCGCGGAATACGGCGCCCTGGTCGCCGCCCTGGAAGACTTCGTCCTGCGCGGCGGCAAGCGGATTCGGCCCGCGTTCGCCTACTGGGGCTGGCGCGCAGTCGCGACCGGACAGCCCGATCCCGAAGTGCTGCTGCTGTTTTCGGCGCTGGAACTGCTGCACGCCTGCGCGCTAGTGCACGACGACGTGATCGACGGCTCCTCGACCCGGCGCGGCCGCCCGACGGTTCACGTCCACTTCGCCGCACTGCACCGCGACCAGGCCTGGCGCGGCTCGCCCGACCGGTTCGGGATATCGGCGGCCATCCTGCTCGGCGACCTGGCGCTGGCCTGGGCCGACGACATCGTGCTCGGGGCGGGAATACCCCCCGACGCCCGGTCGCGGGTGCGGCGGGTGTGGGCCGAGATCCGGACCGAGGTGCTGGGCGGGCAATACCTCGACATCGCCGCCGAGGCCGGCGCCGCCGAGTCGATCGCGCCGGCGATGAACGTCGCCACCTTCAAGACCGCCTGCTACACCGTGACCCGGCCGCTGCAGCTCGGCGTGGCCGCCGCCGCCGACCGGCCCGATGTGCAAGCCGTTTTCGACCGGTTCGGGACCGACCTCGGCGTGGCGTTCCAGCTGCGCGACGACGTGCTGGGCGTGTTCGGGGATCCCGCGGTCACCGGCAAGCCGTCCGGCGACGACCTGAGGTCGGGCAAGCGCACGGTGCTGCTGGCCGAGGCGGTGGAGTTGGCGGACAAGTCGGATCCGTTGGCGGCCAACGTGTTACGCAGCTCCATCGGCGAACGCCTGACCGATGCGCAGGTGGGCGAGCTGCGCGGCATCATCGAGTCGGTGGGCGCGCTGGCCGCGGCCGAGCAACGCATCGCCGAGCTCACCCGGCGGGCGCTGGCCACCTTGGCGGCCGCGCCGATCAGCGACGCGGCCAAGGCGGGGCTGTCCGACCTGGCCAAGATGGCCACCAACCGGGCCGCCTGAACCGATGACCACCCCGACGCACACCCCGGCGGAACGCCCGTCGGCAACGAAACATCCGTTTGCCCAACGGTTTTCACGGTTGCGCGCCTTCGTGGCCACGCCGGAGGCGGGGCCTGCGCGGCTGGGCTTCTGCGGCTCGGTGCTGATCACGCTGGGCGGGCTGGGCGCCGGCAGCATCAAGCCGCACGACCCCCTGCTCGAAGCGATGCACATGTCCTGGTTGCGCTTCGGGCACGGGCTGGTGCTGTCGTCGATCCTGTTGTGGACGGGCGTGGGCCTGATGCTGATCGCGTGGCTGGCGCTGGGCCGCCGCGTGGTGGCCGGCACCGCGACCGAGTTCACGATGCGGGCCACCACCGGCTTCTGGCTGGCGCCGCTGCTGGTGTCGGTGCCCGTCTTCAGCCGCGACACCTATTCCTATCTGGCCCAGGGCGCCCTGCTGCGCGACGGCTTCGACCCGTACGCCGTGGGCCCGGTCGCCAACCCGAATGCCTTGCTGGACAACGTGAGCCCCATCTGGACCATCACCACCGCACCCTACGGCCCGGTGTTCATCCTGATTGCCAAGGTGGTCACGATGGTGGTCGGCAATCACGTGATCGCCGGGACCATGCTGCTGCGCCTGTGCATGCTGCCCGGGCTGGCGTTGCTGATCTGGGCCGCGCCCCGGCTGGCCCACCACCTGGGCACCAGCGGCGCGACCGCGCTGTGGATCTGTGTGCTCAACCCGCTGGTGCTGATCCACCTCATGGGCGGGGTGCACAACGAGATGCTGATGGTCGGCCTGATGGCCGCCGGGATCGCGCTGAGCTTCCAGGGCCGCCACGCGCTGGGCGTCACGCTGATCACCGTCGCGATCGCGGTCAAGGCCACCGCCGGTATCGCGTTGCCGTTTCTGGTGTGGGTGTGGATGCGGCACCTGCGGGATCGACGCGGCTACCGGAGCGCCCCCGCGTTCCTGGCGGCCACCGCGCTGTCGCTGCTGACCTTCACCGTGGTGTTCGGCATCCTGTCGGCGGTCGCCGGTGTGGGGCTGGGCTGGCTGACCGCGCTGGCCGGGTCGGTGAAGATCATCAACTGGCTGACCGTGCCGACCGCGGCGGCCAACCTGATCCACGCCCTGGGCAGCGGCCTTTTCCCGGTCAACTTCTACGCCACGCTGCGGATCACCCGCCTCATCGGGATCGCGATCATCGCCGTGGCGCTGCCGGTGCTGTGGTGGCGCTTCCGCCGCGACGACCGGGCCGCGCTCGCCGGCATCGCCTGGTCGATGCTGATCGTGGTGCTGTTCGTCCCGGCGGCCCTGCCCTGGTACTACTCCTGGCCGCTGGCCCTCGCGGCCCCGCTGGCCCAGTCGCGGCGAGCGGTGGCGGCGATCGCCGCGTTCTCCACCTGGGTGATGGTGATCTTCAAGCCCGACGGGTCGCACGGCATGTATTCGTGGCTGCACGTTTTCCTGGCCCTGGCGTGCGCGCTGGTCGCCTGGCAGACGCTGCACCGGGCGCCCGGGCCGGTCGATCAGCCGCTCAGTACGCCATAGCCTGCGCCCGGCGCACCACTTCGCGCGCCTGATGCGCGTGCAGCGCGTCGACGGGGCGGGCGTTGTTGATGGCGTCGCGGGTGCCGTCGCGCGTGACCGTCAGCGACGGGTCGGGGGTGAACAGCCAGCGCACGATCTCGGTCTCGTGATAGCCGCCGTCGTGCAGGATCGTCAGCAACCCCGGCAGGCTCTTGACCACCTCACCGGAATTGGTGAAGAACACCTGCGGCACCACCACGCCCCCGCCGCGCTTCACCGCGACCAGGTGACCCTCCCGTAGCTGCTGTTGCACCTTGCTCACCGGCACCCCGAGCAACTCGGCGACCCGCGGCAGGTCGTAGGTTGGCTCGTCGGGATCTAGGACATCGTCGCCGGCCGGAAAACTGCCCACGGCGCAAGTGTAGGCCCGCCGTGCGACAGCGTGTGCGCGTTGAACCCAATGTTCCACCGCCAATCTCGGCGCCGCCCCTACGATGGCCCCGTGACCGGAGCCGCGGCGGGCGACCCGTTGGAAAGCACATTGCTGGACGGCCGCTACCTGGTCCAGACCAAGATCGCCAGCGGCGGCACCTCGACGGTCTATCGCGGACTCGACACCCGGCTCGACCGCCCCGTGGCGCTGAAGGTGATGGACTCCCGCTACGCCGGCGACGCGCAATTCCTGACCCGCTTCCAGCTCGAGGCCCGCACCGTCGCCCGCCTGAAGAATCCCGGCCTGGTCGCGGTCTACGACCAGGGCTTGGACGCCCGGCACCCGTTTCTGGTCATGGAGCTCATCGAGGGCGGCACGCTGCGCGAGCTGCTGGCCGAGCGCGGCCCGATGCCGCCGCACGCCGTGGTGGCCGTGCTGCGCCCGGTGCTCGGTGGGCTGGCCGCCGCGCACCTGGCCGGACTGGTGCACCGCGACGTCAAGCCCGAGAACGTCCTGATCTCCGACGACGGCGACGTCAAGATCGCCGATTTCGGGCTGGTGCGCGCCGTCGCCGCCGCCGGAATCACTTCCGCCAGCGTCATTCTGGGCACCGCGGCCTACCTGTCCCCCGAGCAGGTGCGCAACGGCAGCAGCAGCCCGCGCAGCGACGTCTACGCGCTCGGCATCCTCACCTACGAGCTGCTGACCGGGCGCACACCGTTCACCGGCGACTCGCCCCTGTCGATCGCCTACCAGCGGCTGGATTCCGACGTGCCGCGGGCCGGCGCCGCGATCGACGGTGTGCCACGGCAATTCGACGAGCTGGTGGCGCGCGCGACCGCGCGCGACCCCGCCGACCGCTACGCCGACGCGATCGAGATGGCCGCCGACGTCGACGCGATCGCCGACGAATTGGGCCTGCCCGACTTCCGGGTGCCGGCCCCGCGCAACTCCGCGCAGCACCGGTCGGCGGCGGCGCAGCAGAGCCGCAGGACCGAGCGTCGCCACCCCACCCGCCAGCTGACCCGTGACCCCGGCGACTGGCCCCAGCCCGAACCCCCGGCCCGGCCGGAGGCCGACGAATACGAATACGAGCCCGCCGCAGGCGAATTCGCCGGCATCGCGATCGGCGAGTTCGCGCTGGAGCGTCAGCACGCCCGGCGCATGGTGCTGGTCTGGGTGGCGGTGGTGCTCGCGCTCACCGGGCTGGTCGCGACCGCGGCGTGGACGATCGGCAGCAACCTGACCGGCCTACTGTGATTCGTGACGAATGCACTGTCCCCAGAATGACCTTTTCAACACACATTGAAATGATATGGTTCGCACATGCCGTCACCTGGGGAAATGACGAAGCGGCGAGGCCGACGCCAAGGCGAGCCGGTATCGCGCGACGCGGTGCTCAGCGCGGCAAAGCGGCAGTTCGCCGTGGACGGCTATGACAAGACGACGCTGCGAGCGATTGCCGAGGATGCGCGAGTAGATCCGTCGATGGTCATCTATCTCTTCGGCTCGAAGGCGGCATTGTTTCGCGAATCGATGAAGTTGGTGCTGCCGTCTGACCTGCTGACGACCGAGCTCGCCGATAAGGACGACGACTTGGGCTGCCGCGTGGTGCGGGCCTACCTCGGTATCTGGGAGCAACCCGATTCTGCCGCGAGCATGACCTCAATGGTGCAATCGGCCACGTCCAATCGCGATGCCAACGAGGCGTTTCGCGGTTTTCTGCACGACTATCTGCTCACCGCGGTGTCAACCGCTTTGGGCGGTGGCGCTGAAGCGCGACTGCGCGCGATGCTGGCAGCGACCAACCTCGTCGGCACCGCGATGTTGCGATACATCATGCGTGTGCCGCCTCTGTCGTCGCTCGGGGTCGAAGAGGTGGTCAGGTTAGTGGGACCCGTGGTGCACCACTTCTTAACCGGCCCCGCCGACGAGCTGGGGCTGGACCTTCCATCGCAGTAACCCTGCCAAGGCACCGAAATACGCAGGAGGGCAGGGTATTTCGGCCGTGCCGAGATCTCGCCACTCGCCCTAGCGCTCCACTCCGCCCAGCCTCGGCTACACCGCGGTCGCCTCAACGATGCTGAGCGGCGACACGGTGTCGACGACGCGGTTCAACCGGAAACCGGTTTGGTCGAACAGCCGGCCGTACTCGTCCGCGGTGCGTTCGCGCGCGCCGGCGACGACCAGCATCTCGATGTCCACCCACTTGCCGTGGAAGTCGCGGTCGTGGTCGGGAATGACGAACTCGCAGAGCAACAGTCGCGTGCCGGGGCGGGCCGCGGTGCGGACATTCTTCAGGATGCGGACCGCGTCCTCCTCGGACCAGTCGTGGATGACGTTCTTGAGCACATACGCGTCGCCGCCCTCGGGCGCGGAATCGAAGAACGAGCCCTCCTCGATTCGGACGCGGTCCCCGACACCGTATTTGCGAAGCAACTCCGGGGCGTCCGCCACGACCTCCGGAAGATCGAACAGCACGCCGCGCGAATTCGGAGCCGTCTGCAGGATCGCCGCCAACAGCCGACCGTGTCCGCCACCGACATCGACGATCGTGCCGAAGGCACTGAAGTCGTAGGCCGCGGTCAAGGGCAAGGTCGCGAACTCGGACAGATTGGTCATGGCGGAGTTGAAAATCCCACCCAGCTCCGCTTCCTCGACCAGGTACTCGAAGGCCGGTTTGCCGCGAAGCCTCGGGAGCACCGGACGCCCGGTCCGGATCGCCTCCGTCAGGTGGCTCCAGTGCTCGCGATGCTGTGGCGACCCGACCCACCGCGCCATGCCGGCCATCGACACTGGCGCGTCGGTGCGCAGCGTCGACGCGAGCGGGGTAAGTGCGTAGCGCCCGTCGCCGCGCTGGGTGAAAATCCCGATGCCGATCAATGCGCGCATGAGTCGCCGCAGAGCGTCGGCGTCGGCGCCGACCCGGTCTGCCAGCTGCTCGCCGAACAATGGGCCATCCGCCAGGGCGTCTGCCACGCCAAGATCCGCCGCGGACGTGATCGCCTGAGCCACCCACGCGTTCAGGATCAATTCCAGCATCACCGCCGCGGGCGGAGCCGAGCGTTGCCGCAAACGCGACAGGTGCTGGCGTGCACGTTCGACGGCACGCGCGACCCTGACCGGCGGAACCTTAGATGCCACGTAACTACCTTTCTCGTTCACCTTCGCCACGATGGACGAGCGTTCCGTGGCTTGAGTTCTCTCAGGTGCTCGGACAGGACGAAGCGCGACGACCGATCGATCTGTCCGCATAGGAACTATGCGCGCAAACCGGCAATATTTCAATAGTCATTGAAATACGCTGACGCTCTGCCTAGAGTGCTGGCAGGGACCAGATGAACGGAGTCGTCATGTCACGTTTAGTCACGAAGTTGGTCATCGCGGCGATGCTCGCATTTGCCGCGGCAACAGCGAGCGGATGCTTGGCCGGTGGGGCCGCTGTCGGGCCGCCCCTCGGGGTTGCGGCGGGGTAAAGCTGTAGCGCTTACCCCTTTGCGCGAGCGTGCATGTCTGTACAGCGGCACGCCGCGCGTGGCGTACAACGGTGCACGCTCGCGGGCAAAAAGGTCAGTCGCGGAGCATCTCGGCGACCAGGAAGGCCAGCTCCAGCGACTGCTGGGTGTTCAGCCGCGGGTCGCACGCCGTCTCGTAGCGACCCGCCAAGTCCAGGTCCGAAATGTCTTGCGCGCCACCCAAACACTCGGTGACGTCCTCGCCGGTGATCTCGACGTGGATGCCGCCCGGATGGGTGCCCAGCGCCCGGTGCACCTCGAAGAAGCCCTGCACCTCGTCGACGATGCGGTCGAAGTGCCGCGTCTTGTACCCGTTCGACGACTCGTGGGTGTTGCCGTGCATCGGGTCGCACTGCCAGATCACCTGATGACCGGTGGCCTGCACCTTCTCCACGATCGGCGGCAGCAGGTCGCGCACCTTGTTGTTGCCCAGCCTGCTCACCAGCGTCAGCCGGCCCGGCCTGTTGTGCGGGTCGAGCCGCTCGACGTACTCGACGGCCAGCTCCGGGGTCATCGTCGGGCCCATCTTGACGCCGATCGGGTTCGCGATCACCTCGGCGAACGCGACGTGCGCGCCGTCGAGCTGACGGGTCCGCTCGCCGATCCACACGGTGTGCGCCGACAGGTCGTACAGTTGCGGCGTTCCTTCGACGTCCGAAAGGCGCAACATGGCGCGCTCGTAGTCGAGCACCAAAGCCTCATGGCTGGAATAGATTTCGGCGGTTTGCAGGTTGCGGTCGGCCACCCCGCAGGCGCTCATGAACCGCAAACCGCGGTCGATCTCGGTGGCCAGCGCCTCATAGCGCGCCCCGGCCGGCGAGGTCCGGACGAATTCGCGGTTCCAGTCGTGCACCAGGTGCAGCGACGCCAGCCCCGACGAGGTCAGCGCTCGCACCAGGTTCATCGCCGCGCTGGCGTTGGCGTAGGCGCGCACCAGGCGCGACGGATCGTGTTCGCGCGCCGCGGCATCCGGGGCGAAGCCGTTGATCATGTCGCCGCGGTAGGACCGCAGGCCCAGCGCGTCGATGTCGGCGGACCGCGGCTTGGCGTACTGTCCCGCGATGCGCGCCACCTTCACCACGGGCAGGCTGGCGCCGTAGGTCAGCACCACGGCCATCTGCAGCAGGGCGCGGACATTGCCGCGGATGTGGGGCTCGGTGTTGTCGACGAACGTCTCCGCGCAGTCGCCGCCCTGCAGCAGGAACGCCTCGCCCCGCGCGACCTGGGCCAGCTGCTCCTGCAGCCGGACGATCTCGGACGGCACCGTCACCGGCGGCACGCTCTCCAGAACCGTGCGCATCGCCTCGGCCCGGTCGGCGGGCCAGCTGGGCTGCTGAGCGGCCGGCTTGGCCAGTGCGGCGTCCAGGCGGGCGCGCAGGTCAGGCGGCAGCGGCGGCAGCGGCGGCAGCTGCTCGATCGGGATGTCGACGGTCCAGTTCATCGGTCCATGGTAACCGGGGACGGCTAACGCCTGATCAGGGCGAACACCCATCCCCGGAGGTGATCAGCCGGAATCGGCGCAGCTGGTCGCGGGCGTCGACCAGGGCGTCGTGCGCCTCGCGCGGGCGCGGCGGCATCGGCGGGCACCCGCGGTCCTCCCACAGCTGCCGCAGCTCCCGGGTGAAGCGGGGCAACGCCTTCGGCAGGCCCGGCATCGGGCCCCACAACTGGCACAGGGCGACGTGGTCGTAGGCGCCCACCCAGGCCCACAGCTCGATCGGCTCGGCGCCGGCGCCGGACACGCCGAAGAACTCCTCCAGGTCCAAGCGAATCTGCTTGCGCGAGCGCCACAACGGCGAGGCCGGGGGCGGCAGCTTGGGCAGCACGTTGGCGCGCACCCAGCTGCCCGCGCGCTCGGGGTCGAACTCGGTGGACACGGCGTAGTACTCGCGGCCATCCTCGGCGACCACCCCGATCGAGATCAGCTCGATGGTGCGGCCGTCCTCGATGAACTCGGTGTCGTAGAAGTACCGCACCCCGAAAGGCTATCTACCGATCAGGATGGGCCCGGTGGGCGCCGGCGCCGGGTGGACGTCGTGGTCGAGCTGGGCGTCGACGGCGCGTTCGTCGGGCAGGCCGGGCGTGCCCGCGATCGCGCACTGCACCCACAGCTTGACCCGCACCACCGGGCGGCGCAGCCGGCGTTCCCGCTGCAGCGCGCGCCGCATCTTGTCCGGCTGGGTGGTGTAGCGCCACCGGGCCCACGGGGCGTGCGGGCGCGACAACCGGACCGCGCCGATGACCAGCAGGACGACGATGAACATCCCGAGCAGGCCGGTCCACACCTTGCCCTTGAGCACCACCACCACGGCCAGCGGCAACGTCAAGGCCATCGCGGTGCCTACCGCGGCCCGCAGCACCACCGATCCAGTTTCGGCGCCGTGCCAGATCGGCAGAAAGAACATCAGCGGGTGCAGACCCATGATCAACAGCCCTGCCACCGCCACCGCGGCGAACACCGCGTCCACCGACGTGCGGCCGTCTTCGGACCAGTAGACGTCGGACAGGTGCAGGATCAACGCGTACTCGTCGAGGACCAGTGCGGCGCCGATCCCGAAAAAGGTTGCCGCCAAGACGAACTCGGGTTCGTGCCCGTCTATGGACAGGGTCACCAGCGTCAGCCCGGAAACCAACACCATGACGACTCCGAATGTCACGTGGTGGATGTGCACTCCCCCGATGTGGACGTTGCGCGGTTGCCACCAGCGCGTCGGCAGACCCGCCTCGGCGCGGTGGCGGATGATGCGGACGAACGTTCGCGCCACGAAAAACGTAAGGATGAAGGCCACCAGGCAGCACAGCAGCGGCAGCCGGCCACCCTCGTGGATGTCATGGGCGAACCAATGGGTCAGCCCGAACACGAACCAGTGGAGCACTCTAGAAACGTACGCCTGCACCGTCGGGCAGGGTTGGAGCCGCGCTGTGGCACGTCGCGGCGCCGACACCGATTACGCTGTTCTGCGACATGAGTAGATGGCGGGCGCCCGGCGTGGGCTTGCAAGGCAAACTCCAAAGCAAACAGAGCCCCGGGCGGGTGTTGCTGTGGTGCCTGCTCTGGCTACTGGCCGCCGCGGCGCTGTACTACGTGGGTGGCCGCCTGTTCGGGCACACGCCCTACCGCATCGACATCGACATCTATCAGATGGGCGGACAGGCCTGGCTGGACGGGCGCCCGCTGTACCGCGGCGACGTGCTGTTTCACACACCCATCGGGCTGAACCTGCCGTTCACCTATCCCCCGCTGGCCGCCATCGTGTTCTGCCCGTTCTCCTGGCTGCACATGCCGGCCGCGAGCGTCGCGATCACGGTGCTGACCTCCGCGCTGCTGGTCGCCTCCACGACGATCGTGCTGACCAGCCTCGGCGTGTGGAGCACCTCCAGGGTGCTGCCCGGGCCGGCCTGGCTGCGCCGGTTGTGGCTGGCCGTGCTCATCGCGGCCGCGGCGACGATCTGGCTGGAACCGATCACCTCGAACTTCGCCTTCGGCCAGATCAACGTCGTGCTGATGACGCTGGTGCTCGCCGACTGCCTGCCGCGCCGCACGCCCTGGCCCCGCGGGCTGCTGCTGGGCCTGGGGATGGCGCTGAAGCTCACCCCGGCGGTGTTTCTGCTCTACTTCGTGCTGCGCCGCGACAACCGCGCGGCATGGGCGGCGATGGCGTCTTTCGTGGGCGCGACGCTGCTGGGTTTCGTGTTGGCCTGGAGCGACTCGTGGGAGTACTGGACCCACACCGTGCACCACACCGACCGGATCGGTGAGACGGCGCTGAACACCGACCAGAACATCGCGGGCGCGCTGGCCCGGCTGGGGCTCGGTGAGCACGAACGCTTCCCGCTGTGGGTGGCCGCCTGCCTGGTCGTGCTGGCGCTGACCATTTGGGCGATGCGGCGGGTGCTGCGGGCCGGGGAGCCGGCGCTGGCGCTGGTCTGCGTCGCCCTGTTCGGCCTGGTGGTTTCGCCGGTGTCGTGGTCGCACCACTGGGTCTGGGCGCTGCCGGCGGTGCTGGTGACCGGGGTGCTGGCGTGGCGACGCCGCAGCGTCGCGCTGGCGGCGGTCAGCCTGACCGGGGTGGCGGTGATGAGGTGGACGCCGATCGACCTGCTTCCCAAGCACCACGAGACGACCGCGAACTGGTGGCGCCAGCTCGTCGGGACGTCCTACGTGTGGTGGGCGCTGGCGGTCATCGTCACCGCGGGACTCGCCGTCACCGCCCGGGTGGGGACGCAGCACCCGGCGGCGACGCCGCTGGCGCCGGCCACGGCCGTCGGCTGACTTGCCGGGCGCTACCCGACGGCGGTCTCGGGGATCCGGGCCGCGTCGGCGGCCGAGCCCTGACCGTTGGAGCCGTGTTCCTTGAGGCTGGCCGCGTAGATGTCGACGTACTCCTGGCCGGACAGCCCCATCAGCTCGTAGATCACCTCGTCGGTGACGGCCCGCTCGATGAAGCGGTTGCCGGCCAGCCCCTCGAATCGGGAGAAGTCCATCGGCTTGCCGAAGCGCACGGTGACCCGCCCGAAGCGCAGCATCGAGGAGCCGGGCGGGTTGACGACGTTGGTGCCGATCATCGCCACCGGGATCACCGGGACCCCGGTGTGCAGCGCCAGCCGGGCGAGCCCGGTCTTGCCCTTGTACAGCCGCCCGTCGGGCGAGCGGGTGCCCTCGGGGTACATGCCCAGCAGCTTGCCCTGGGCCAGCACCTGCTCGGCGGTGTTGAGCGCGGCCTGCGCGGCGTCGGCGCTGGAGCGGTCGATGGGGACCTGCCCGACGGCGGTGAAGAACCAGCGGCTGAACCAGCCCTTGAGTCCGGTGCCGGTGAAATATTCGGACTTTGCCAGGAAGGTGATGCGGCGGCGCACCACCAGCGGCAGGAAGAAGCTGTCCATCACCGCCAGGTGGTTACTGGCCAGGATCGCCGGCCCCGAACTCGGAACGTGTTCCAGGCCTTCGACTTTCGGCCGACCGAGGACCGTCAGCAACGGGCCCAGGAGGACGTACTTGAACAGCCAGTACCACATGGCCCTCCCTCTCGCCCGACTCGATGATGGTGTTGGCGCCAACTGTACCGACCCGCAGCGCAAGGAACCAACCTTCGCTGCGAGGGATCACTCCTCGACGGTGACCGGGATCGGCTGGTAACGCGTCCTCGCCGCGGCATCGGCGGGGGCGGCCCCGCCGTTCGGCTCGGTCGGGACGCCGCCGCCGGGTGGGCCGTCCGGTGGCGGCGTCGGTTCGGCGGACCGGTCGATGTCGTCGACGATGGCGCGGATCACCTCGAGCAGGGCGATGCTGTGGTCGGCGACGACGGTGAGCAGCGGGTGCTGATCGCCGGTGGCCAACGCGGCCAGCGCGCACACCGGGCACCACACCTGCTGGCACTTGCCGGTGCCGACGCCGGCGCCGGCCGTCAACGCGGCCGCGGCCCGCACCGCCGGGTCGATCCCGTCCAGGATCGCCTGGGCGAGCTTGCGCAACTCGGGACCGAGGTCGGGGTGAGCCCCACTCACTTAGGCCACACCTCCGGATCTGGTCGAAAACGAACTGTCAGCTCACTGCCCCGCAGATGTGCGTCCAGCACCGTGCACCGCCGCAGCACCGACGCCAGCCGAACCCTGCGCCGCAGCCCGCCGGCGCTGATGATCAGGTCGTCGTCGACCCGCCCCAGCGCCAGCGCGCCGGGATCGAGCTGGGGTAACGCTAGCCGCATGCGGTATATCGACCCAAGTCCCGACCCGGATTCCAGGTCAACAATAGGGCGCAGGGGCCCGGGCGGCGGCGCCCCACGCCGGCGCCGGGCTCCGTCGAGCAGCCCGGCCAGCGCCTTGGGGCCGATGGGTTCCCCCGACAGGTGCGGGGTCAGCACCAGGGCCACGTCGCCGATGGTGGCGTCGAGTTCGCCGAGCACGGCACGCTGTTCGGAGATGCGTTCGCCGTACCAGTAGAAGGCCGGGTGGTCGGGCAGGTTGCGGTACTCGTAGGACTCGTCCTCGGTCAGGACCTGATTGACGATCAGCTCCTCGACGCGGACACCCATCAGCGCCAGCGAACCCAGCGTCCGGGCCGCCTCGGCCGCGACCACCCGTTCGGGCGTCAGCACCAGGTGCGCGCCGACCAGCTCGCCGTCGGTCAGCAGCGCGCCGAGCGCGTCGACGCTGGCGCTGATGCGCTCCAGCAGTTCCACCACCGCGGCCGACCTGGCGTCGTCGGCGGCGATGGACAGCCGGCGATGGCGCGGCCACGCGCGCTCCACATACAGCGCGAAGGTGGCGGGCAACGTCAGCATGCGCAGCGCGTCCGCCGTCGAGGCGCAGTCGACGACGACGCGGTCCCACCGCCCGGACGCCGCGAGCTCGCCGACGGCGTGCAGGCCGAGCACCTCCTGGATGCCGGGCAGCGCCGAGAGTTCTTCGGGGGCAATGGTGCTCAGCTCGGAGTCGGGGAACCGCCGATCCAGCGCGGCGACGACGTCGTGCCAGCGCGACTCGAGGAGCGCCAGCGTGTCCAGGGCCAGCGCGTCGAGAAAGCCGCCGCCGGCCCCGGCGTCATCGGTTTCGAGATCGGCGAACACCCGCACCGGATCGTCGCGGCCGCACGGCGGCACCGGCACACCCAGCACGTCGCCCAGGGAGTGCGCCTGGTCGGTGGACACCACCAGCACCCGCTGGCCCTCGCTCGCATCGCAGACCGCGGTGGCACATGCCAGGGTGGATTTCCCCACCCCGCCCTTCCCTACGAAGAGGCTGATCCGGGCCGGGCGGGGCTGCGCAGACTCACTCAGCCTCGACTCGTTTCTTGAGATCCTTCAACGCGTGGTCGGTCAGCCTGCGCTCGGCCTTGCGCTTGAGCAACCCGATCATCGGGATGGCAAGATCCACCGAGAGCTCGTAGGTGACATCGGTACCAGAACCCTTGGGCGCCAAGCGATATGAGCCTTCAAGGGAACGCAACAGCGAGCTGGAGACCAGGGTCCAGCTCAGCGACCGGCGGTCGGCCGGCCACTCGTAGGACATGACCATGGTGTCCTTGATGACGCCAGCGTCCATCACGAATCGCGCGACCTTCGGGTAGCCGTCGGCGCCCCTTTGCTGCACCTCGGCTTCCTTGTACTCCGAGATCCATTCGGGGTAGGAATCGATGTCGGCGATCACCTCCAGCACCGTGTCGGGGTCGGCTTCGATGTGGATGGTTTGCGTCGTCTTCTCCGCCACCTGGCTGCTGCCCTCTCTGTCGCAGTCGGGTCGACCGGCCCGTGCGAAAACCTGACCCGGCTAAACTACCGGAGAAACCCCGACCGGACGCGACCGTTCCAGTGTCGCCTTGACCTCGAACGCCATTTTCTTGCCGGCCACCCTCCGGCGGTGCGTCATTTTCGCCAGGTTCAGCTTGGCCAGCTGCCAGGCGGCGACGCCGGTCGGCTCGGCGTGCAGGAAGTAGTGCAGCACCACGCCATCCAGGCAGGGCTCGAGCCAGATCTCCATGGTGCCGGTCAACGCGCCGGTCACCGCCCAGCGGATACCCTTTTCGCCGCGCTCCTCGACGACCTGCAGCCGCAGGTCGGGCCACCAGCGGCGCCACTTCGACCGATCGGAGACCGCGGCGCCGACCCGCGCGCCGTCGGCGGCGACGAACGTCTGGTCGGCGATCTGGATGCTGTGCACCGCCCCAGCTTCACACACCGGGCGCGGGCGCCGATCGACGACCTCACGGCGGGCCGCCGGACCGTCGCGGTGCTGGGCGAATGGTCGGATTAGGCTGGTCGACAGCAGGCCGCCCCGGCAACGTCACTAGGTCAAACGAGGTCAAGAGTGCGTGAGTACAGCGTCCCCGCCCGCTTTTCCGTCGGCGAGCGCGACAACGTCGCGGCGGCGGTCTTCGAGCACGAGCGCGACGACCCCGACTTCGCCATCTACCAACGCCTGATCGACGGCGTCTGGACCGACGTCACGTGCGCCGAGGCCGCCGACCAGATTCGTTCCGCCGCACTGGGTTTGATCTCGCTGGGGGTGCAGGCCGGTGACCGGGTGTCGATCTTTTCCGCCACCTGCTACGAGTGGGCCATCCTCGACCTGGCGATTCTGTCGGTGGGCGCCGTCACCGTGCCGATCTACGAGACGTCGTCGGCCGAGCAGGTGCGCTGGGTGCTGCAGAATTCCGAGGCGGTGCTGGCCTTCGCCCAAACTGACGAGCACGCGGCGATCGTCACCGAGCTCACCGGCGAGTTGCCGGCGCTGCGCCGGGTGCTGCACATCGACGGATCGGGCCCCAGGGCGCTCGACCAGCTTGTCGAGGCCGGCGCGTCGGTCGACCCGGCCGAGCTGACCGCCCGGCTCGAGGCGCTGCGCGCCGAGCACCCGGCGACGCTGATCTACACCTCGGGCACCACCGGACGGCCCAAGGGCTGCCAGCTCACCCACTCCAACCTGCTGCACGAGATCCGCGGCACCCAGGAGTGCCTGCCCACGCTGCTGACGAAGGGGCAACGGCTGCTGGTTTTCCTGCCGCTGGCCCACGTGCTGGCCCGGGCGCTGACCCTGTCGGCGTTCGCCAGCAAGGTCACCGTCGGATTCACCAGCGACATCAAGAACCTGCTGCCGATGTTCGGGGTGTTCAAACCGACTGTGGTGGTGTCGGTTCCGCGCGTGTTCGAGAAGGTCTACAACACCGCCGAGCAGAACGCCGTCAACGACGGCAAGGGCTGGATCTTCAAGCGGGCGGCGCAGACCGCGGTCGACTGGAGCCAGGCTCACGACGACGGCCGGCCGGGGCCGCTGCTGCGGGCCAAGCACGCCGTGTTCGACCGGCTGGTCTACCACAAGCTGCGCGCTGCACTCGGCGGCGACTGCCGCGCCGCCGTCTCCGGTGGCGCACCGCTGGGCGCGCGGCTGGGCCACTTCTACCGCGGCGTCGGCCTGACCATCTACGAGGGCTACGGCCTGACCGAGACCAGCGCGGCCATCACGGTCAACCAGATCGAGGCGCTGAAGATCGGGACCGTGGGAAAGCTGGTGCCCGGCAACAGTTTGCGCATCGCCGAGGACAAGGAGCTGTTGGTGCGCGGCGGCGTGGTGTTCGGCGGGTACTGGCGCAACGAGCAGGCCACCGAGGAGGCGTTCGCCAACGGCTGGTTCAAGACCGGCGATCTCGGCGCCATCGACGACGACGGCTTCCTGACGATCACCGGCCGCAAGAAGGAGATCATCGTCACCGCGGGCGGGAAGAACGTCGCCCCCGCGGTGCTCGAGGACCAGCTGCGGGCGCACCCGCTGATCAGCCAGGCCATGGTCGTCGGGGATGCCAAGCCGTTCATCGGCGCGCTGATCACCATCGACCCCGAGTCGTTCGGCGGCTGGAAGGAACGCAACAGCAAGCCGGCGGGCGCCTCGGTGGGCGACCTGGCCAGCGACCCGGACCTGGTCGCCGAGGTGGACGCGGCCGTCAAGAAGGCCAACCTGTCGGTGTCGCATGCCGAGTCGATCCGCAAGTTCCGCATCCTGCCGGTCGACTTCACCGAGGACAGCGGCGAGCTGACGCCGACGATGAAGGTCAAGCGCAACGTGGTGGCCGAGAAGTTCGCCTCCGACATCGAGGCGATCTACACCAAGGACTGATGGCGAGCAGACGTAAAAGCCCCCAAAACCATGCGGTTTTGGGGTCTTTTACGTCTGCTCGCCGTCCTTAGCCGCGCAACAGAACGGCCAGCCGGGCGGCCAGCGTGTCCCAGCGCCATTGCGACGTCACCCACTCGCGCCCCGCGGCGCCCATCGCGGCGGCCCGATCGCGATCGGTGAGCAACGCGGTGACGGCGCCGACGACCTCGTCCACCGAGCGGCCGTCGACCACCAGCCCGGTCTTGTTGTGCCGCACGGCTTCTGGCGCCCCGCCAGACCGTCCGGCGACCACCGGCACGCCGGTCGCCGAGGCCTCCAAGAACACGATGCCCAGGCCCTCGACGTCCATGCCCGCGCCGCGGGTGCGGCACGGCATCGCGAACACGTCGGCCACCGCGTGGTGGGCGGCCAGCTCGGCGGTCGGCACGCCACCGGTGAAGGTCACGTGGTCGGCCACACCGCACGCGAGGGCCTGCTTCTGCAGCGCCTCCAGGTACGGCCCGCCGCCGACGATCAGCAGCGCGGCCCCGTCGACGCGCCGCCGGATCGACGGCAACGCCCTGATCAGCATGTCCTGGCCTTTGCGCGGCACCAGGCGGGACACGCACACAATGATCGGCCGATCGCCCAGCCGGTAGCGCCGCCGCAGCTCGGCGCGGGCGGCCGGATCGGGATGGAACCGGTCGGTGTCCACCCCCGGCGGCAGGTATTCCAACGACGCCCCGGGCCCGAAGGCCGACGCGAACCTGCCGCGGGTGTAGCGGCTGACGAAGGTCACCACGTCGGTGCCGTCGCCGATGCGCCGCAGCACCGATCGGGCGACCGGGAGCATCGACCAGCCCACCTCGTGGCCGTGCGTGCTGGCCACGATCCGCTTCGCCCCCGCCTGCCGGGCCCGCGGCGCCAGCAGGGCCAGCGGCGCGGCCGCGCCGAACCACACCGTGTCGATGCCGTGCTCGCCGATCAGCCGGCGCATCCGGGCGTCGACCGTCGGGCCGGGCAGCATCAGGGTGCCCGGGTGGCGCACCACCCGATAACCGGCAGCGGCGGCGGCGTCGTCGAACGCGTCGGCGCCCTTCCATTGCGGCGCGTACACCGTCACCGCATGCGAGCCCGCGTCAACGAGCCGGCCGACGAACTCCCCCAGGTAGGACTGGATGCCGCCGCGTCGGGGCGGAAAGTCGTTGGTTACCAGCAGGACCCGGCTCACTGCGTCAGGCTAGCCGACCATCCATTCTTTCCAGCGGGCGAGCAGCCTGGCCGAGTCGGTGCCGAGGACGTCGCGCATCGCGGTCGGCAGGTCGGCGTGCCCGACCCCGCACGCGGCCAGATAGAACGCCCGCAGCTTGGCGGCCCCGTAGGCGTCGGCGACGAAGCGGGCGAACCACCAGGCTCGGTCGTATCCCGACGAGCGCTGCGGCCCGGGTGTGTCCAGGTCGGCGTCCGACGGCAGGGTCACCACGGACCGCGCGCCGGGGGGCACCGGGTCGATCGGCCGGGCGACGAAGTCGGCGACCCCTTCGGTCAGCCAGCGCGGCGCGTCGGGCGCGGTGTCGACGCGCGCCGCGTAGTGAAAAAGCTCGTGGCTCAACACTATTCGCAGCGCCGGTTCGGTCATGCCGGCCGCGCCCGGCGCGAACACGATCCGCTGGCCGATCGCCACCCGGTGCTCGGGGTCGACGCGGTCGACGACCGTCACCGCCGCGATATCGGCCCACTGCGGGGCCGGCCCGCCGCCCGCGGCGGCGCGGAACTCGTCGTCGGAAACGGTGGCAAGCACCGAGATGTCGCGCGGCCAGTCGACGCCCCAGAAGGCCTCCACCCGGTCGACGGCGGCGCCGATGTTCGACGCGATGCGCGACAGCAGCCGATCGGTGGCCGGACCACCGCCGAGCAGGTAGACCGCGCGGTCGCGGACGACCAGGGGCGCCGCGCTGGGGTCCTCGGCGGGGGCGGCGGGCAGCGCCGTGCCCGCGATCAGCTCAGCGACGAGGACGGTGCCCAGCAGAATTCTCGCGGCCCGGCGCCGGCGTTCAGTAGCGACGGGCGTCGTGGACCGGGCCTGCGGCGTTCATCGGCACCACCCGCACCGGCTGGCCGTAGGTGGAGGAATGGATCACCATGCCGTCGCCGACGTAGAGGCCGCTATGTGACGCATCGTTATAGAAGGTCACCACGTCGCCGGGCTGCAGGTCCGACAGCGCCACCGGCTGACCGCCCTGAGCCTGCGCCTGGCTGGAATGCGGCAGCGAGATGCCGGCCTGCTGGAACGCCCACATCACCAACCCGGAGCAGTCGAACCCGCCGGGTCCCGCGCCGCCCCACACATAGGGCGTTCCGACCTGCGTCAACGCCGCCTGTACGACGGTCGCGCGGTCACCGCCGCCCACGCCGCCGGGCTGCGGTCCGGGCAGTCCGAAGGGCGGCGGGGCCACACCCGGTGCCTGGCCGCCCGGCGGTGGAGCACCGGGCGGCAACGCGTCCGGCGCCGGCGCACCGGGCGCCGGCGCCGCCGCCGGAACCGGCCCGGGGTCGGCGAGCGCGGTCCGCTGGTCCGGTGACAACTGCATGTACTGCGACTTGACGACGGCGATCTGCACCTGCAGCTGGCTCTGCTTGGACTGCAGGCTGGCCCGCACCGCGGCCGCCTGCTCGGCCGCGCTCTTGGCGGCGGCGGCCGACTTGGCGGATGCCTGCTCGGCCTTGGCGGCCTGTTCCCCGGCGGCCCGGTAACCCGCCATCTGCGTGCGCATCTGGGTCGCCATCAGCCGCTGCACGGCCATCTTGTCGATCAGGCCCTGCGGCGACCCCGCGGTCAGCATGGCCTCCATGCCGCTGACCCGGCCGCCCATGTACGTCGCGGCGGCGAGCTTGTTGACCGCGGTCTGGAAGGTGGCCAGCTTGGCCTTGGCCGCGTCCACCGCGGCCTGATCGTCGGCGTGCTTCTTCTCCGCCGCCCGCTGGGCCGCCAGCTTCTCGTTGAGGTCGAGCCGCGCACTGTGCATCGCCTCGGTGGTCTGCTCGGCCTGACGGGACAGCTCGTTGAGTTTTGCCATCGCGTCGTCGGCCGGATCGGCCGCGGCGCTCGCGGCGAGAGCGCCTGCAAAAACCGTGAGGCCCGCCAGCATCGCGACGACCGAACGTGTGAGGGCACGCGCAATCGGATACTCAGAGCCGAAACTCAAGATTTGCTTCCTTAAACGGCCATCGACACATCGCGGTCGAGCTGGTTTAGGTCTCAAACAGGTTACGAAACGATATAGGTGTTTGTCTAAACCGGGTCGTTAAGAAATTGGAAAGAATTCTGTCAATTCTTTGTGAACGAGAACCGATGCGCCGCTACCCTCCGGGGGTTTTGGCGCACAGGGCATTTACGCGACGCCGGAACCGCGATCGCGGTGAATCGGCACCAGCCGCAATCGGGGCGCCAGTCCGACTTCGGCGAGCACTTCGAGCGCGGCGCGTTCGTCCTGCAACAAAGTCTCCGGCACCCCGAGTAGCACGCTGACCACGCAATCGCGGCACCCCGGGCCGCGCACCGCGCAGTCGTCGCAGTCGATCACCACCGGTTCGCCCCGCCCGGGCGTCGCGACGCCGTTGCTGTCGGGTCCGCTGTTGTGTGCCATCGGGATGGGTCCTCTCGCTCGCGCTCCGGTCGGGCTACCCGAACGCTAACCGCGGCCACCGACATCTTTCGCGGGCGCGGCGCGGCGTGGGAACGCCGCGGTGTCGGTGGGCGTGCTTAACGTCGCCGCCATGGGCGTGACGGGTGCGACTCAGCTGAGTTTCGCCGACCTGGAATCGGCCTGGCGGGCCCGCGAAGAAACCCCGTTGCACGAGACCACCTTCGTCGTGGTGGACCTGGAGACCACCGGCGGGCGCACCCGCGGCGGCGACGGAACGCCGGCCGACGCCATCACCGAGATCGGTGCGGTCAAGGTCCGCGGCGGCGTGGTGCTCGGGGAGTTCGCCACCCTGGTCGACCCGCAGCGCGCCATCCCGCCGCAGATCGTGCGGCTCACCGGCATCACCACGGCGATGGTGTGCGACGCCCCGACCATCGACGCCGTGCTGCCGATGTTTTTCGAGTTCGCCGGCTCGGACAACGGGGCGGTGTGGGTCGCTCACAACGCCGGCTTCGACATCGGATTCCTCCGGGCCGCCGCCCAGCGCTGCGAAATCCCTTGGCCGCGACCGCAAGTGCTGTGCACGGTGCGGCTGGCCCGCCGGGTGCTGAGCCGCGAGGAAGCCCCCAGCGTGCGCCTGGCGTCCCTCGCCGGGCTGTTCGCCGTCGCGACGCAGCCCACCCACCGCGCCCTCGACGACGCCCGCGCCACCGTCGACGTGCTGCACGCCCTGATCGAGCGGGTGGGCAACCAGGGCGTGCACACCTATGCCGACCTGCGCTCGTATCTGCCCGGCGTGACGCCGGCCCAGCGCCGCAAGCGGGCGCTCGCCGATGACCTGCCGCATCGGCCCGGCGTGTACGTGTTCCGCGGGCCGGCCGGCGAGGTGCTCTACGTCGGCACCGCCGTCGACCTGCGCCGCCGGGTGAGCCAGTACTTCACCGGCGCCGACCCCCGCGGCCGGATGAAGGAGATGGTCACGCTGGCCGCCGCGGTCGACCACGTCGAGTGCGCGCACGCGCTGGAGGCCGGCGTGCGCGAGCTGCGGCTGCTGGCCGCGCACGCCCCGCCGTTCAACCGCCGGTCGCGGTTCCCGCACCGCTGGTGGTGGGTCGTGCTGACCGACGAGGCGTTTCCGCGCCTGTCGGTGGTGCGCTCGCCGCGTCACGACCGTGCCGTCGGCCCGTTTCGCTCCCGCGCCGACGCCGCCGAGACCGCCTGGCTGCTCGCGCGGTTCACCGGGATCCGAACCTGCACCGCGCGGCTGGCGCGCGGCGCGCTGCACGGGCCGGCCTGTCCCGAGCGCGAGGTGTCGCCGTGTCCGGCCGCCCGCGACGCGACGGCCACCCAATACGCGGCGGCCGTGGCCCGCGCCGCGGACCTGATCGACGGCCAGGACAACGACGCGCTGCACGCGGCCGTGGGTCAGGTCACCGCGCTCGCCGAGCGTCGCCACTACGAGAGCGCCGCGCGACTGCGCGACCGCGCCGCCACCGCCGTCGAAGCCCTGTGGCGCGGCCAGCGGCTGCGCGCCCTGGCCGCGCTGCCCGAGCTGGTCGCCGCCGCCCCGGACGGCAACGGCGGCTATCACCTCGCCGTCGTCCGCCACGGCCAACTCGCCGCCGCCGGCGCCGCCACGCGGGGGGTGCCGCCGATGCCGGTGGTCGACGCCATTTCGGCCGGCGCACAGGCGATCCTGCGAGCGCCGGCCCCGCTGGGCGGCGCGCCGGTCGAGGAGGCCGCCCTCATCGCGCGCTGGCTGGCGACCCCCGGGGTCCGCATCGTCCGGGTGGTCGGCGACGACGGCTGGGCCTCGCCGCTGCGGTCGGCCGGCCCCTGGGCGGCGTGGGCGGCGGCGGCGCGCTCGGCGCGGCTGGCCTACGAACAGACGGCCGGCTCAGACCTGCTGGCCGAACCGCACCCATCGCGCGAGCAGTTGTTCGGCGGCACCGGAGTCGATGGCGGCGGCGGCGCGGCTCAGCCCGTCCTCCCACGCCGGCAACCATTCAGCGCGGCTGGATAGCCCGGCGTGGGCGACGATCGCGCCCGCCGCGTTGAGCACGACGGCGTCGCGGACCGGTCCCTTGG
The DNA here is from genome assembly GCF_035616495.1 of Mycobacterium sp. 663a-19. Lineage (NCBI taxonomy): Bacteria > Bacillati > Actinomycetota > Actinomycetes > Mycobacteriales > Mycobacteriaceae > Mycobacterium > Mycobacterium sp. 663a-19. Next base: position 77,052 of record NZ_JAPJAV010000007.1, read on the forward strand.
CGCCGGCCAGCACCGCGCGCACCTCCGCCGCGTTGGCCTGCGCGTCGCCGCCCAGCAGCTCGTCGAGTTCGGCGCGGGCGAAACCGAATCCGGCGGGATCGAAGGTCAGCCGATCCACCGTGCCCGCCTGCACCCGCCAGATCGTGCTCGTCGTCGTGGTGGTCAACTCGTCGAGCCCGTCGTCGCCGTGCACCACCAGGACGCTGGAGCGACGCGCGGCGAACACCCCGGCCATCACCTCGGCCAGGTCGGCGAACGCGCAGCCGATCAACCCGGCCCGCGGCCACGCCGGATTGGTAAGGGGCCCAAGGAGATTGAACACCGTCGGCACCCCGATCTCGCGACGCACCGCGGACGCGTGCCGGTAGGACGGATGGAACACCGGCGCGAAGCAGAACCCGATCCCGACTTCGGCGAGGCTGCGCGCGACCTGCTCGGGCCCGAGGTCGATGCGCACCCCGAGCGCCTCGAGCGTGTCGGCGCCACCGGACAGCGACGACGCCGCCCGGTTGCCGTGCTTGACCACGGGGACGCCCGCGGCCGCGACCACGATGGCCGCCATGGTGGACAGGTTGACGGTGTTGACGCCGTCGCCGCCGGTCCCGACGATGTCGACGGTGTCGTCACGGATCGCGTCGGCGGGCATCCGCCGCGCGTGGCTCAGCATGACGTCGGCCAGCTCGCTGACCTCGGCCGAGGTGGGGACCTTCATCTTCATCGCCACGGCGAAGGCGGCGATCTGGGCCGGCCTGGCGTTGCCCGTCATGATCTGGTCCATCGCCCAGGCGGCCTGACCGCGGGCCAGTTCCCGCCGGTCCGTCAAACGGGCAAGCACCTGCGGCCACGACGGCGCCGACCCGGCGGGCGAGGGAGCCCCGGACGACGCCTCGGATGACAGAGCCACGCGCCGATGGTCCCACGACTGCCGAGCACCTCCCAACCTGCGCGCGAAACGCCGATCGGCGAAATTTCAGACCCGGGTAGAGTTCGACAACTACAAAGCGTCATACTTGCGGATGTGACCAGCGCTGTGGGGACCTCGGGTACTGCGATCACGTCACGGGTGCATTCGCTGAATCGCCCCAACATGGTCAGTGTTGGCACCATAGTGTGGCTTTCCAGCGAGCTGATGTTCTTTGCTGGGCTGTTCGCGTTCTACTTCACGGCCCGCGCCCAGGCCGGCGGGAGCTGGCCGCCGCCGCCGACCGAACTGAATCTGTACCAGGCCGTCCCGGTGACGCTGGTCCTGATCGCGTCGTCGTTCACCTGCCAGATGGGGGTGTTCGCGGCCGAGCGCGGCGACGTCTTCGGGCTGCGCCGCTGGTACGTGATCACCTTCCTGATGGGCCTGTTCTTCGTGCTCGGCCAGGCCTACGAGTACTACCACCTGATGACCCACGGCACGACCATCCCGAGCAGCGCCTACGGCAGCGTGTTCTACCTGGCCACCGGCTTCCACGGGCTACACGTCACCGGCGGGCTGATCGCCTTCATCTTCCTGCTGGCCCGCACCGCGATGACCAAGTTCACCCCGGCGCAGGCGACGGCCAGCATCGTCGTCTCCTACTACTGGCATTTCGTCGACATCGTGTGGATCGCGCTGTTCACCGTGATCTATTTCATCCGATGAAGGCGGCGCCCTAACGGCTTTCAAAGAGGAATGACAGGAGTGCTCGGTTGAAGAAACTGAGGTCTACCCGACCCGGTGGCGGCAAGCCCCGGGGTCAGCGGAACGATCGCGCGCGCCGGCGGCTGCGCCGCCGCTTGTCGGGCGGCCTGCTGCTGCTGATCGCGCTGACCGTCGCCGGCGGCCTGGCCGCGGTGCTGACCCCCCGCCCGCAGGTGGCCGTCGCCGACGAGTCGTCCTCGGCGCTGTTGCGCACGGGCAAACAGCTTTTCGACACCTCGTGCGTGTCCTGCCACGGCGCCAACCTGCAGGGCGTGCCGGACCACGGGCCCAGCCTGATCGGCGTCGGCGAGGCCGCCGTCTACTTCCAGGTGTCCACCGGCCGGATGCCCGCCATGCGCGGCGAGGCCCAGGCGCCGCGCAAGGACCCGATCTTCGACGAGGCGCAGATCGACGCCATCGGCGCCTACGTGCAGGCCAACGGCGGCGGCCCCACCGTGACGCGCAACCCCGACGGCAGCGTGGCGATGTCCTCGCTGCGCGGGACCGACCTGGGCCGCGGCGGCGACCTGTTCCGGCTCAACTGCGCCTCGTGCCACAACTTCACCGGGAAGGGCGGGGCGCTGTCGTCCGGTAAGTTCGCGCCCGACCTGGGGCCCGCCAACGAGCAGCAGATCCTCGACGCGATGCTGACCGGCCCGCAGAACATGCCGAAGTTCTCCGACCGCCAGCTTTCCTTCGAGGCCAAGAAGGACATCATCGGCTACGTGCGGACCGTCGCCGAGGAGCGCCAGCCCGGCGGCTACGGCCTCGGTGGGTTCGGACCGGCGCCCGAGGGCATGGCGATGTGGATCATCGGGATGGTCGCCGCCATCGGGCTGGCACTGTGGATTGGGGCGCGATCATGAGCGACGGCTCGAACATCCCCAAGGGCTCGGACACCGACAAAGGCGGCGCGGCCCAGGAGCCCAACGAGGCCGCGCTGGTCGCGATGCCGCAAAACGAACTGGTCGCGCTGGGCGGCAAGCTCGACGGCGTCGAGACGGTCTACAAGGAGCCGCGCTGGCCGGTCGAGGGCACCAGGGCGGAGAAGCGCGCCGAGCGCGGCGTGGCCCTGTGGCTCGTGCTGGGCGGCTTCTTCGGCCTGGCGTTGCTGCTGATCTTCTTGTTCTGGCCGTGGGAGTACAAGCCCCGCGAGGCCGCCGGAAGCTTCTGGTACTCGCTGACCACGCCGCTGTACGGCCTGACCTTCGGGCTGTCCATCCTGGCGATCGCCATCGGCGCCATCCTGTTCCAGAAAAGGTTTATCCCCGAAGAGATTTCGATCCAGGAACGCCACGACGGCGCGTCCCGCGAGATCGACCGCAAGACGGTGGTGGCGAACCTGGCCGACGCCTACGAGGGCTCGACGATCGGGCGCCGCAAGCTGATCGGGCTGTCGCTGGGCATGGGCCTGGGCGCGTTCGGCCTTTCCACCCTGGTGGCGTTCCTCGGCGGGCTGATCAAGAACCCGTGGAAGCCGGTGGTGCCCACCGCGGACGGCAAGAAGGCCGTGCTGTGGACGTCGGGCTGGACCCCGCGCTACCACGGCGAGACCATCTACCTGGCGCGCGCGACCGGCTCGCACAACGGCGCGCCGTTCGTCAAGATGCGCCCGGAGGACATGGACGCCGGCGCGATGGAGACCGTGTTCCCGTGGCGGGAGTCCGACGGCGACGGCACCACCGCGGAATCGCACGAGAAGCTGACCGCGATCAAGATGGGTGTGCGTAATCCGGTGATGCTCATCCGGATTCGGCCCAGCGACCTGCCGCGCGTGGTCAAACGCCAGGGCCAGGAGAGCTTCAACTTCGGCGAGTTCTTCGCCTTCACCAAGGTCTGCTCGCACCTGGGTTGCCCGTCGTCGCTGTACGAGCAGCAGTCCTACCGGATCTTGTGCCCGTGTCACCAATCGCAGTTCGACGCACTGCATTTCGCCAAGCCGATCTTCGGCCCGGCCGCCCGTGCGTTGGCACAACTGCCGATCACCATCGACACCAACGGGTATCTGGTCGCCAACGGCGACTTCATCGAGCCCGTCGGACCGGCATTTTGGGAGAGGACGACGACATGAGTCCCAAACTGAGCCCCCCGAAGATCGGTGACGTCCTGGCCAAGCAGGGCGAGGACATCGACACCCGCTATCACCCCTCGGCGGCGGTGCGCAGGCAGCTCAACAAGGTGTTCCCGACGCACTGGTCGTTCCTGCTCGGCGAGATCGCGCTCTACAGCTTCATCGTGCTGCTGCTCACCGGCGTGTACCTGACGCTGTTCTTCGATCCGTCCATGACCGAGGTCACCTACAACGGTGTCTACCAACCACTTCGGGGTGTGGAGATGTCGCGCGCCTACGAGACGGCGCTGAACATCTCCTTCGAAGTCCGCGGCGGCCTGTTCGTCCGGCAGATCCACCACTGGGCCGCGTTGATGTTCTCCGCGGCGATCATGGTGCACCTGGCGCGGATCTTCTTCACCGGGGCGTTCCGGCGCCCGCGCGAGGCGAACTGGGTGATCGGTTCGCTGCTGCTGATCCTTTCGATGTTCGAGGGCTACTTCGGCTACTCGCTGCCCGACGACCTGCTGTCCGGTATCGGGCTGCGGGCCGCGCTCTCGTCGATCACGCTGGGCATGCCGGTGATCGGGACCTGGCTGCACTGGGCGCTGTTCGGCGGGGACTTCCCCGGCGACATCCTGATCCCGCGGCTGTACGCCATCCACATCCTGCTGTTCCCCGGAATCATCCTGGCGCTCATCGGATTACACCTGGCGCTGGTGTGGTTCCAGAAGCACACCCAGTTCCCCGGCCCGGGCCGCACCGAGCACAACGTCATCGGCGTGCGGGTGATGCCGGTGTTCGCGGTCAAGTCCGGCGCGTTTTTCGCCGCCATCGTCGGCGTGCTGGGCCTGATGGGTGGGCTGCTGCAGATCAACCCGATCTGGAACCTGGGCCCCTACAAGCCATCTCAGGTGTCGGCCGGCTCGCAGCCGGACTTCTACATGATGTGGACGGAGGGCCTGGCCCGTATCTGGCCGCCGTGGGAGTTCTACTTCTGGCACCACACCATTCCAGCCGTGGTCTGGGTGGCGCTGATCATGGGCGCGGTGTTCATCCTGCTGATCATCTACCCGTTCCTGGAAAAGCGGTTCACGGGTGACTATGCGCACCACAACCTGCTGCAGCGGCCGCGAGACGTCCCGGTGCGCACCTCTATCGGCGCGATGGCGATCTCCTTCTACATGGTGCTGACCCTGGCGGCGATGAACGACATCATCGCGTTCAAGTTCCACATCTCGCTGAACGCGACGACGTGGATCGGGCGCATCGGGATGGTGATCCTGCCGCCGTTCATCTTCTTCATCACCTATCGGTGGTGCATCGGGTTGCAGCGCAGCGACCGCGCGGTGCTCGAGCACGGCGTCGAAACCGGCATCATCAAGCGGCTGCCGCACGGCGCCTACATCGAGCTGCACCAGCCGCTCGGCCCGGTCGACGACCACGGCCACCCGATCCCCCTGGAGTACCAGGGCGCGCCCGTGCCCAACAAGATGAACCGGCTGGGCTCGGGCGGGACGCCGGGTCACGGCAGCTTCTTGTTCGCCGATCCGCCGTCCGAGGATGCGGCGCTGCGCGAGGCGTCGCACGCGGCCGAGCGACGCGCCCTGACCGCGCTACGCGAGCACCAGGACAGCACCGTCGGTTCCAACGGCGAGGAAGGCGAGCACTAGAAAGCTAGCGCTCGGCGATCAGGGTCCGCAGTTGGCGCACGTGTAGCCATTCGACGACCGGCATTCCCGCGGTGACGAGCCCGGCCAGCACGTAGCCGAACCACGACGCGCCGTCGTGCCCGACGGCCATCAGGTAGGTCGCCGCCGCGACGGCGATCAGCGCGGCGCCCATCGTGCCCGTCAGAATGACGGTGCCGCGCAACCAAACCCGGTCCACCGCCTCACCGGACCATTCGGCGGCCGGCTCCCCGGCCCGCACCGCGCGGGCCCCGAGGGTGCGCGCTATGGGGGCGCCCGGCCGCGGCGGGGTTCGGCCCGGGGCGGCCGCCGACCGGACGCCCGGATCGCTCTGGGCCATGCGCCGGGCCCGCAACAGCACCGGGATCGCGCCGGCGATGATCAGCGCCGAGACGACGATGACGGCGTACAGCACCCACGTGGTGTGCGAGCTGCCCGCGGCCGCCTTGTGAAAGCCCCGGCCCAGGTCGGCCAGCGCGACGGCGGCGGCCACGCTGACGCCCAGCAACACCAGCCAGATCGCCGCGCACGCCCCCACCAGGATACGGTCGATGACGTCGGGCGGAATGGTGTCCGACCCACGCCGGTATGCGTAATACCTGCTGACCATCAGCAGCTCGTCTGCGGGGCGTCGTTGGTGTTCGACGAAAGCACCGTTCCGTCGCTCGTGGTGATCGAGCAATTGAGCCGGCTGACCCGGAAAAGGCTGGACGCCTCGACCGAGCCGACGTCGGATTGCGAGATCGGCGTGACCGTCATCGACCACGGGATGTACACGTTGTGCTGCGTGCGGCGGCGGCCGGAGGCGTCGACGTAGGTCACCGAGATGATGTCGCCGGGCGCTTTCGTGCCGGTCACCGAGTAGGTGACCTGCCGCGGCCCGGCCGGCGTGCTCGGTGGCGGCGGAGGGGCGGCCGCCGTCGAGGTGGCCGGCGGCGGGGCCGGCGCCGGCGCGGGCGGCGGGGGCGGCGGGGCGGGCGTCACCGTCACGGTCTGTGTCTCCGTAGCTGTCGGGGGCGGCGGCGGTGGGGTGGTCGGCGGCGGCGGGGGCGGCGTGGTGGTGGTGCCCTCATTCCAAGGGGGCGACGTGGGCGTCGACGTGCTGGTGGCGGGGTTGGCGAGCTTGTTGGTGTCGGTGCGCGCGACCAGCAGCGACACCGAGACCACCAGGGCGATCGCGGCGACGATGGCGGCGACGCCCACGATCCACGGCCAGCGCGGGGCGCCGTGTTCGTCGTCGTGGTGGGACGGCTCTTGGTAACCGTCGTAGTCGTAGAGCACCATGTCGGCCGGCACATAGGGGCCGCTCATGAAGTGCTCGGACTCCGGCGCGGAGTAGGCCCGCGAGTACGCGTCCGTCAGGCCGGTGTCGTTGGCCGCCGCCAACTCGGCGCTGTCGTCGACCCCCGGCTCCCCGGCCTCACCCGGGTGCTCCAATCCGTCGCCGGGCGCGCTGCCGGGATCGGGTTCGTGGCCGAGCTCGGCGGCGGATTCGTCTTCTTCAGGTTCCCGTCCCGGGGGTTTCGGCCCGTTCATGTCTGCCTGCCCTGTCCAACTGCCTCACCGGCGCGCGGGGCTCCGCGGTCAAGCCGTTGCGCGCGCGCTCGGGAAATTGTCATTGTGCCTGGGCAAACCCTACCGAACCGACTGGGGCAAATAAGTTTAGCGACGGGACCACTGGTCAACTGATGCCCGGATTGTGACCTTCGGGTCGCAAATCAGTGCTTCTCCGGACCGAGGTAGTACTCGAACACCAGGCCCGCCGCCGTGGCGAGGATGAACACCACGCCGGCGACGATCAGCCAGGGCAGCCACAGCGCGATGCCGACCGCGGCCACCGAGCCGGCCAGCGCGACCAGGATCGGCCACCAGCTGTGCGGGGCGAAGAACCCCAATTCCCCTGCGCCGTCGCTGATCTCGGCGCCCTCGTAGTCCTCGGGCCGGGTGTCGAGGCGGCGCGCGACGAAGCGGAAGAAGGTGGCCACGATCAACGCCAGTCCGCCGGTCAGCGCCAGCGCGGTGGTTCCCGCCCATTCCTCGCCGCCGGTGGCGAACAGCGCGGTCAGCACCCCGTACAGCACCGCGGTGACGAAGAAGAACGCGGCGACGAACTCGAACAGCCTCGCTTCGATGTGCATTGAGTGTCCTAACCTACTGGCTTGCCGTCATCTCGCCGCGGCGGGTTTCGAACGGGTGGGTGGTCACCGCCACCGGCGACTGGTTGATCGCCTGCAACGCCTGGGCGTTGCTCTTTCCATCGATCCGTTGCTGCAGGTAGGCCTTGAAATCGTTGGGTTGGACCACGCGCACCTCGAAGTTCATCATCGAGTGATACGTGCCGCACATCTCGGCGCAGTGCCCGACGAACGCCCCGGTCTTGGTGATCTCTTCGACCTGGAACACGTTGACGGAGTTGTTCGCCACGGGGTTGGGCATCACGTCGCGCTTGAACAAGAATTCGGGCACCCAGAACGCGTGCACGACGTCGGCCGAGGCCAGCTGGAACTCGATGCGCTTGCCGGCGGGCAGCACCAGCACCGGGATCTCGGTGCTGGTTCCCAGGGTTTCGACCCGGTCGAAGTTCAGGTAGGTGCGGTCCTCGGTGTTGAGGCCGCGCACCGGGCCGACGAGCTCCTCGCCGTGCTTGTCCTTGCCCTCGGGCTTGGACACCATGGCCTTCTTCTTGGCCTCGTCGAGGCCCTCGTAGGTCAGGGTGCCGTCGTGGAAGTTGACGCGCTGGTACCCGAACTTCCAGTTCCACTGGAAGGAGGTGACGTCGATCACGACCTCGGGGTCCTTGGCCAGGTGCAGCATCTTCTCCTGGACCACGACCGTGAAATAGAACAGCACCGAGATGATCAGGAACGGCGTCACGGTGAGGACCAGCTCCAGCGGCATGTTGTAGCCGAATTGGCGGGGCAGCTCGGTGTCGGTCGCCTTCTTGCGGTGGAAGGCGGCGGTCCAGAAGATCAGGCCCCACACGATGACGCCGACGACCAGCGAGGCGATCACCGCGCCGATCCACAGCTCCCGGTTGAGGTGGGCCTGCGGGGTGATGCCCTCCGGCCAGCCCATGGCCAGCACTCCCGACCAGCTGCACCCGCTCAGACTCATCGCCAGCACGCCCAGCGTCACGGCCAGCGCCAGCCGCCGAACGCCGGAGAACCTGCGCTGCGACAGACGTTGCGAACGGGCCTGCTCGCGAGGTGTCACGTTGGCGCCCTCCTGCTCGGATATCGAATACTACGCAGCGTAGACCACGCCCCTCGGCGCGGCGACGAAACCCCGGCCGGCCAGTCGGTGCGGCACCGCGGGCACCGCCCGGGTGCGGCATACTGGGGCGCCGTGTGTGGTCTGCTGGCCTTCCTCGCCCACCAGGGCAGCGCCGACGCCGCGCGCGCCGACGGCGCCGTCTCCGACGCCTTGCGGTTGATGCGCCACCGCGGGCCCGATGAGCCGGGCACCTGGGCCGACCCGGGCGCCGACGGATCCGTCGTGTTCGGGTTCAACCGGTTGTCGATCATCGACATCGCGCACTCGCATCAGCCGCTGCGCTGGGGCCCGCCGGAGGCGCCGGACCGCTACGTGCTGGTGTTCAACGGCGAGATCTACAACTACCTGGAGCTGCGCGAGGAACTGGCGGCCCGGCACGGCGCCGTCTTCGCCACCGACGGTGACGGCGAGCCCATCGTCGCCGGCTTCCACCACTGGGGCACCGACGTCTTGACGCGGCTGCGCGGCATGTTCGCCTTCGCGTTGTGGGACACCGTCACCCGCGAATTGTTCTGTGCGCGTGACCCTTTCGGCATCAAACCGCTGTTCATGGCCACCGGCTCGGGCGGTACCGCGGTGGCCAGCGAGAAGAAGTGCCTGCTGGAGCTGGCCGAGCTGGTGGGCTTCGACACCGGGATCGACCGCCGCGCGGTGCAGCACTACACGGTGCTGCAGTACGTGCCGGAGCCCGAGACGCTGCACCGCGGGGTGCGCCGCCTCGAGTCGGGCTGCTACGCCAGGATCCGCCCCGGGTCGGCGCCGGAGGTCACCCGCTACTTCGTGCCGCGGTTCGCCGCGGTGCCCGTCACCCGCGACACCGAGCAGGCCCGCTACGACGAGATCACCGCGGTGCTCGAGGACTCGGTGGCCAAGCACATGCGCGCCGACGTGACGGTCGGCGCCTTCCTGTCCGGCGGCATCGACTCCACCGCGATCGCGGCGCTGGCCATCCGGCACAACCCCCGGCTCATCACCTTCACCACCGGTTTCGAGCGCGAGGGATTCTCCGAGATCGACGTCGCCGTGGCCTCGGCCGAGGCGATCGGCGCCCGGCACGTCGCCAAGGTCGTCAGCCCGGACGAGTTCGTCGCGGCCCTGCCCGAGATCGTCTGGTACCTCGACGAGCCCGTCGCCGACCCGGCGCTGGTGCCGCTGTTCTTTGTCGCCCGCGAGGCCCGCAAGCACGTCAAGGTGGTGCTCTCCGGCGAGGGCGCCGACGAGCTGTTCGGCGGCTACACGATCTATCGGGAACCGTTGTCGCTGAAGCCCTTCGAGTATCTGCCGCGGCCGCTGCGGCGGTCGATGGGCAAGGTGTCGCGGCCGCTGCCGGAGGGCATGCGCGGCAAGAGCCTGCTGCACCGCGGGTCGCTGACGCTCGAGGAGCGCTACTACGGCAACGCCCGCAGTTTCTCCGATGCGCAGCTGCGCGACGTGCTGCCCGGGTTCCGCGACGACTGGACCCACACCGACGTGACGGCGTCGGTGTACGCCGAATCGCGCGGCTGGGACGCGGTGGCCCGCATGCAGCACATCGACCTGTTCACCTGGCTGCGCGGCGACATCCTGGTCAAGGCCGACAAGATGACGATGGCCAACTCGCTGGAGCTGCGGGTGCCGTTCCTGGATCGCGAGGTGTTCGCCGTCGCGTCCCGGCTGCCGGTGGAGGCGAAAATCACCCGGACCACGACCAAGTACGCGTTGCGGCGGGCCCTGGAGCCGATCGTCCCGGCCCATGTGCTGCACCGGCCCAAGCTCGGGTTCCCGGTCCCGATCCGGCACTGGCTGCGCGCCGGCGAGCTGCTGGAGTGGGCCTATGCGATGGTGGCCGCGTCGCAGGCCGATTACCTGATCGACCTCACCGCCGTGCGCCGGATGCTCGACGAGCACCGAAGCGGCGGCAGCGACCACAGCCGCCGGCTGTGGACGGTGCTGATCTTCATGCTCTGGCACGCGATCTTCGTCGAGCACAGTGTGGTGCCCGAGATCAGCGAGCCGGCGTACCCGGTGCAGCTGTAACGCCGAGCGGACGCAAAAGCCTCCGACACGCCGAGGCGTGCGGGGCTTTTGCGTCTGCTCGGCGGACCTAGGCGAGCACCGCGGCGATCTCGGTGGCCGCGTCCTCGCCGTAGGCGCCGGCCAGCCGGCTCTTCGCGACCTCGTGGTCCCAGGCCCACTCCTGGGTTCCGGTCGATTCCAGCACCAGCACGGCGACCAGCGAGCCCAGCTGCGCCGACCGCTCGATGCTCAGGCCGGCGGTGCGGCCGGTGAGGAACCCGGCCCGGAACGCGTCGCCGACGCCGGTCGGGTCGACCTGGGCCGTCTCGGGCACGACGTCGACGTGGGTGGTGGTGCCGTCGCGGTCCACGATGTCCACGCCCTTGGCGCCCAGCGTGGTCACCCGCAGGCCGACCTTGCCCTGCACGTCGGATTCCGACCAGCCGGTCTTGTTGAGCAGCAGCTCCCACTCGTAGTCGTTGGTGAACAGGTACGCCGCCCCGTCGACCAGCTTGCCGATGTCCTCCCCGGACAGGCGGGGCAGCTGCTGGGACGGGTCCGCCGCGAACGCCAGGCCGAGCTTCCTGCACTCCTCGGTGTGCACCACCATGGCGTCGGGGTCGTTGGCCCCGATGACGACCAGGTCCGGCTTGCCCACCGAGGACACCACGTCGGCGAGCTTGATGTTGCGGGCCTCCGACATGGCGCCGGGGTAGAACGACGCGATCTGGGCCATGTCGAGGTCGGTGGTGCAGGTGAACCGCGCCGTGTGCGCCGACTCGGAGATCAGCACGTTCTCGCAGTTGACCCCGTGGCGCTCGAGCCATTCGCGGTAGTCGCCGAAGTCGTCGCCGGCCGCGCCGACCAGCGCGACGTCACCGCCCAGCACCCCAATGGCGAAGGCGATGTTGCCTGCCACCCCGCCGCGATGAATCACCAGGTCGTCGACGAGGAAGCTGAGCGAAACCTTCTGCAGGTGATCGGCCAGCAGGTGCTCGGAAAACCGGCCGGGAAAACGCATCAAGTTGTCGGTCGCAATCGAACCGGTCACCGCGATCGTCACGAAATCTCCACCCTCCGTTAGTAAGGTTGCCTAGCTTACTCAGGCGTATCGACCGTCGTTGCGTCCGCGGTCGGCGCGCGCGGCCGTGCGCTAGCCTGCCAAGGGAACTCACTCAAGTCGCCGGGACCCGAATGCTCGGGCGCTATCCGTTCGTGTCCCGTCTACCACCGTAGGAGAACCACATGGGCGGTCCGCACCCGCCGAACCACGCTGTCGGCGCCGACGGACCCGCGCCCTACGCCGAGTCCCGGACGGTCGAGTTCCCGCACGAGCCGCCGTCGTCGTCGGCCGCCTATCCCGGCCAGGTGCCGCCCCCGGGGTACCCGAAGCGGCGGTCGAAGCGGCGGCTGGTCATCGGCGTTTTGCTGGCCGTCGCGCTGGTCGCCGCGATGACGGTGGCGATCGTCTACGGGGTCCGCACCAATGGGGCCAACACCGGTGCCGCGTTCTCCGAAGCGTCGGCCAAGTCGGCGATTCAGGGCTATCTCGACGCCCTCGAGCGCCGCGACACCGACAACATCGTCCGCAACGCGCTGTGCGGGCTGTACGACGCGGTGCGCGACAAGCGTTCCGACCAGGCGCTGGCCAAGCTGAGCAGCGACGCGTTCCGCAAGCAGTTCTCCAACGTCGAGGTGACCTCGATCGACAAGATCGTGTACCTGTCGCAGTATCAGGCTCAGGCGCTGTTCACGATGCGGGTCTCACCCGCGACCGGCGGCCCGATGCGCGGCGACGTGCAGGGGGTCGCGCAGCTGCTGTTTCAGCGCGGCGACACCCTGGTGTGCTCGTATGTGCTTCGAACCGGCGGCTCGTACTAGTCGAACCGCTAGTTGAACGAGTCCCCGCACGCGCACGAACCGGTGGCGTTGGGGTTGTCGATGGTGAAGCCCTGCTTCTCGATGGTGTCCACGAAGTCGATCGACGCGCCCTCCACGTAGGGCGCGCTCATCCGGTCCACGGTCAAGGTCACGCCGCCGAATTCGGCGGTGAGGTCGCCGTCCAGGGTGCGGTCGTCAAAGAAGAGGTTGTAGCGCAGCCCAGCGCACCCGCCCGGCTGGACCGCGATACGCAGCGCCAGGTCATCGCGTCCCTCCTGATCCAGCAGGGACTTCGCCTTGGCGGCGGCGGCCTCGGTCAGGATCACGCCGTGCGTCTTGGCGCTCGACTCGTTCTGCACCGTCATTGCTTCTCCTACATGCCTCATGGTTTGGGTGAGTCACCCGCGACTGGTGAACCGCCTGGGGAAACCCACTCCCTCAACGGTACCTTGCGGGACCGCTATTCCCGAGTCGCTCGGCCACCACCGACGCCAAACCCATCAGCTGATTGGCCGCGTCGGCGAGCGCCAGCCGCACCGATCCGGCGTGGTCGGCGATGGACAGGGCGGCCATCATGCCCGCCGATCGCACCGTGGATTTGTCCAGATCCACCTGGCCCGCCAGCACGACCACGGGAATGCCCAGCGGACGGGCCTTGTCGGCCAGCCAGCCGACCACCTTTCCGTGTAGGGATTGCTCGTCGAACCGGCCCTCACCGGTGACGATGAGCTCGGCGGTCTCGAGGTCGTCGGCGAGGTTGGTGTGCCCGGCGACGATCTCCGCGCCGGACTCGCTGCGGCCGCCGAGCGCGAGCAGCGCGGCGCCGATGCCGCCGGCGGCGCCCGCGCCCGGCTCGGAGCTCACATCCCGTCCGGCCGCCGCTTCCAGTTCCAGGGCCCACGCCTCGAGGCGGACCTCGAGCGCCGCGACCGTCGCGGTGTCCGCGCCCTTCTGCGCCCCGAACATCCTGGCCGCTCCCCACGGCCCCAGCAGCGGGTATTCGGTGTCCGACGCGGCGATCAGCTCGACGTCGGCCAGCTGCCGCCGGGCGGCTTGCAGGCCGCCGAGCTCCGCGATGAGCCCCTGGCCGCCGTCGGTGGACGCGCTGCCGCCCAGCCCGACCACGATCCGCTTCGCCCCGGCGCGCAGGGCCTCGGCGATGAGCTGCCCGACTCCCCTGCTGTGGGCCGCCATCGCGGTCTCCGGGGTGGGCGGACCGCCCAGCAACGCCAGGCCGCACGCCTGCGCGGATTCCAGGTACGCGGTCGCCGAGTCGCGATCGAACACCCACTCGGCGTCCACCGCGGAGTCCAGCGGGCCGGACACCCGCAGCCGGCGCTTCTCGCCCAGCCGGCCGGCCAGCACCTCGACGAAACCCGGGCCGCCGTCGGACTGGGGCGCCACGATGAATCGATCGCGGGGCCGCGACCGGGTCCAGCCCGTCGCGATGGCGGCGGCGGCCTCGACGGCCGTGAGGCTGTCTCCGTAGCAATCAGGGGCAACCAGGACCAGCATGGCCGGCAGCTGGAGACGGCCGGGCGACAGGCCAGCGTCATCCGAGGCCATCGAGCCGTCGTCCATCACAGGTAGCCGTTCATCAGAGTAAGAGTAGGTGTACCGCCCTGCTGGAGCATGACGAATGTCGGCGCCGCACGGGGCCGTTTCGGCGCGGACGGCCCGCGAAGTAACCTGGCGACTGTGAAGCTGCTGGGCCGCAAGAAAACCCATGACGAGGACCCCGACGGGGGTACGACGGCGCCGGCTGCACCCGACCTGGACGGTCCGGCCGACGCGGCATCGCCGGGATCGCGCAAGACCGGTCCCAAGGGCCGGCCCACGCCCAAGCGCAACGAGGCGCGGCGCACCAAGGGCCCCGTCGCGCCGGCGCCGATGACCGCCGCCGAGGCGCGCGCCCGGCGCAAGTCGCTGGCCGGCCCGAAGCTCAGCCGCGAGGAACGCCGGACCGAACGGGCCGCCAGCCGGGCCCGGATGGCGGAGCGCCGGGAGCGCATGATGGCCGGCGAGGAGGCCTACCTGCTGCCGCGCGACCAGGGGCCAGTGCGCCGCTACGTGCGCGACGTGGTGGATTCCCGGCGCAACCTGCTCGGCCTGTTCATGCCGTCCACGCTGACGCTGCTGTTCATCATGTTCGGTGTCCCGCAGCTGCAGCTGTACATGTCGCCGGCGATGCTGGTCGTGATGGCCCTCATGAGCATCGACGGGTTGATCCTGGGCCGCAAGGTCAACAGGCTCGTCGACGAGAAGTTCCCGAGCAACACCGAAAGCCGTTGGAAGCTGGGTCTTTACGCCGCCAGCCGGGCCTCCCAGATGCGCCGGATGCGGACGCCCCGGCCCCAAGTCAAGCACGGCGCCAGTGTCGGTTGAGCCTCGCCTGAAAGCCGTCTGACCCCGGTGCGCACCCTGGTGCTCGGCGGGATCAGGTCGGGCAAGTCCCGGTGGGCGGAGGAAGCCATCGCCGCGTCGCTGGCGCCCGGGCAGCCGGTGCGCTACCTGGCCCCCGGCCCGGCCGGCGAGGGCGACGGGGCGTGGGCGCAGCGGATCCGCCGGCACCGCGACCGCCGGCCCGCGCACTGGTCGACGGTCGAAACCGACGACATCACAACGCAATTGCGGCACTGCCCCGAAACCCCGACGCTGGTCGACGACCTCGGCGCCTGGCTGACCGGCGCGCTGGACCGCCACCGGGCGTGGGAGAACGGGTCGGCGGCGGTCCGCGAAACCGTCGAGGCCCTAGTCGCCGCCGTCGGCGCGTTCGGCGGCACGCTGGTCCTGGTCAGCCCGGAGGTCGGGCTGACCGTTGTGCCGGCCACCGCGTCGGGACGCTTATTCGCCGACGAGCTGGGCGGCCTCAACCAGCGCGTCGCCGCGCTGTGCGATCGGGTGGTCCTGGTGGTGGCCGGGCAGGCGGTACCGATCAAGCCGATCAAACCGTCGGGAACGTGATGGAATTCACGCCGATTTCGCCGCCCGACACCGCCGCCGCGGCCGCCGCGCGCGCCCGTCAGGACACGCTGACCAAGCCGCGGGGCGCGCTGGGCCGGCTCGAGGACCTGTCGGTGTGGGTCGCGTCGTGCCAGGGGCGCTGCCCGCCCCGGCAGTTCGAGCGGGCCCGGGTGGTGGTGTTCGCCGGGGACCACGGCGTCGCCCGCTCGGGGGTGTCGGCCTACCCGCGGGAGGTGACCGCGCAGATGGTCGCCAACATCGATGCCGGCGGGGCGGCGATCAACGTGCTCGCCGACGTCGCCGACGCGACGGTGCGGGTCGCGGACCTGGCGGTGGACGCCCCGCCGGCCTCGGAGCGGATCGGCGCCCACAAGGTGCGCCGCGGCAGCGGCGACATCGCCGTCGAGGACGCGTTGACCGACGAGGAGACCGGCCGGGCGCTCGCGGCCGGCCGCGGCATCGCCGACGAGGAGGTCGACGCCGGCGCCGACCTGCTGATCGCGGGCGACATGGGAATCGGAAACACCACTGCGGCAGCGGTTTTGGTGGCGGCGCTGACCAACGCCGAACCGGTCGCGGTGGTGGGCTTCGGGACCGGCATCGACGACGCCGGCTGGTCGCGCAAGGCCGCCGCGGTCCGCGACGCCCTGTTTCGCGCGCGGCTGGTGCTGCCCGACCCGGTCGGACTGTTGCGCTGCTGCGGCGGCGCTGACCTGGCCGCGATGGCGGGCTTTTGCGCGCAGGCCGCGGTGCGGCGCACGCCGCTGCTGCTCGACGGGATCGCGGTGACGGCCGCCGCGCTGGTCGCCGAGCGCCTGGCGCCGGGCGCCAGGCAGTGGTGGCAGGCCGGTCACCGGTCCACCGAGCCGGGCCACGCGCTGGCCCTGGCGGCCCTCGAGCTGGACCCGATCCTGGACCTGCGCATGCGGCTGGGCGAGGGAACCGGCGCCGCGGCGGCGCTGCCGGTGCTGCGTTGCGCGGTGGCCGCGCTGTCGTCGATGGCGACGTTCACCGACGCCGGCGTCTCGGAGCCCGGCGGTGCTCCCCCATCGTGATGCGTTCGCTGGCAACGGCTTTCGCGTTCGGCACGGTGGCCCCGGCGCCGCGCGCGGGGGCGGTCCCGATGGGCCGCGGCGCCATGACCGCGCTGCCGGTGGTCGGCGCCGCGCTGGGCGCATTGGCCGCGGGGGTCGCGTGGGCCGGCGTGCACGCGTTCGGCCCGGCCAGCCCGCTGCCCGGCCTGCTCGCGGTGGCGGCGCTGCTGCTCGCCACCCGCGGCCTGCACATCGACGGGGTCGCCGACACGGCCGACGGCCTGGGCTGTTACGGTCCGCCGCCGCGCGCGCTGGCGGTGATGCGCGACGGGTCGACCGGACCGTTCGGCGTGGCGGCCGTGGTGCTGGTGGTCACGTTGCAGGGCTTCGCCTTTTCGGCGCTCGGCCCGGTCGCGATCGTGGTGGCCGTGGCCGCCGGACGGGTCGTGGCGGTGCTGGCCTGTCGCCGGTCGGTGCCGGCGGCCGAGGGCAGCGCGCTGGGCGTCCGGGTCGCCGGCACCCAGCCCGCGCCGGTGGTGGCGGCCTGGCTCGCCGTGCTGCTGGCCGCTTCGCTGGCGGCGGGTCCGCGGCCGTGGCAGGGGCCGGTCGCGGTGCTGCTGGCGGTGTGCTGCGGCGCGGCGCTGGTGGCGCACTGCGTGCGCCGCTTCGGTGGCATCACCGGCGATGTGCTGGGCGCGGCCATCGAGTTGACGACGACGGTCGCCGCCGTCGCGCTGGCCGGACTGGTCCGGGTATAAGGCGGTCAGCCGAGCCGCGACATCCAGGCGTGGGTGTCGGCGAAGGTGCCACGCTGGATGCCGGTCAGCGTGTCGCGCAGCGCCATCGTCACCTCGCCGGGCTGGCCGTCGGCGATGGTGAACTCGGTGTCGCCGTACTTCACCCGCGAGACCGGGGTGATGACGGCCGCGGTGCCGCAGGCGAACACCTCGGTGATCTCCCCCGCGGCGGCCTTCTTCTGCCACTCGTCGATGTCGATCTTGCGTTCCTCGACGGCGAATCCGGCGTCGATTGCCAACTGCAGCAACGAATCCCGCGTGATCCCGGGCAACAGCGAGCCGGACAACTCGGGCGTGACCAGCCGCGCCGACCCGGCGCTGCCGAGCACGAAGAACAGGTTCATCCCGCCCATCTCTTCGATGAAGCGACGCTCCACGGCGTCCAGCCACACCACTTGGTCGCAACCGTTTTCGGCGGCCTGGGCCTGAGCCAGCAGCGACGCGGCGTAGTTGCCGCCGAACTTGGCCGCGCCGGTGCCGCCCGGGCAGGCCCGCACGTATTCGGTCGACACCCAGACGCTGACCGGGGTGATGCCGCCCTTGAAATAGGCGCCGGCCGGCGACGCGATCAGCAGGTAGCGGTACTGCTTGGCCGGCCGCACCCCCAGCCCCGGCTCCGTCGCGAAGATGAACGGGCGCAGATACAGCGCCTCCTCGCCGCCGGCGCGGGGCACCCACGCGCTGTCGACGGCGATGAGCTGGCACAGGGATTCGATGAACAGCTCGCCGGGCAGCTCGGGAATGGCGAGCCGCCGCGCCGACGAACGCATCCTGGCGGCGTTGGCGTCGGCGCGAAACGACACGATCGAGCCGTCGGCCCAACGGTAGGCCTTGAGCCCCTCGAACACCTCCTGCGCGTAGTGCAGCACGATCGCGGACGGGTCCAGCTGAATCGGGCCGTACGGGATGACCCGTGCGTTGTGCCAGCCGCGGTCCTCGGCGTAGTCGATCGAGACCATGTGGTCGGTGAAGTATTTGCCGAAGCCCGGGTCGGCCAGGATCGCCTCGCGTTCGGCGTCGGTCGCCGGGTTGGCCGCGCGGGTAACCGTGAACTCGCCTGGGCCGCTGGTCATGGCGCTGATTGTATATCCGGGTGCGAACGGGTTTTTGCCACGGGAAACCGGTGGCGCCTAACGAGTTTTCACGGCGACGAAGGGCGGACGCACGACTTCGCACTCGGCGGGGCGGCCGCGGACGTCGACGGTGACGAGCTGGCCGTCCTCGACGCCCGCGTCGGTGTCGATCAGCGCGAGCGCGATGCCGGCCTGCAACGTCGGGGAAAACGTTCCCGACGTGGTGATCCCGACGGGGGCGTCTCCGGCCAGCACCGTCAGCCCGGGACGCAGCACGCCGCGGCCCACCATTCGCAGGCCCCGCAGCAGCCGTCGCGGCCCGGCCTCCTTTTCGGCGAGCAGCGCGTCGCGGCCGAAGAACGCGTCCTTCTTCCAGCCGATCGCCCAGCCGCAGCGGGCCTGCAGCGGCGAGATGTCGAGCGAAAGTTCGTGCCCGTGCAGGGGATAGCCCATCTCGGTGCGCAGCGTGTCGCGGGCGCCCAGGCCGGCCGGCTGGCCGCCCGCGTTCGACACCGCCGTCACCAGCGCGTCGAACACCACCGCCGCGGACTCCCAGCCCGGCAGCAGCTCGTATCCGTGTTCGCCGGTGTAGCCGGTGCGGCAGACGCGCACCGGCACCCCGGAGAACGAAGCGTCGGCGTAGGCCATGTAATCCATGTCGTTCGGCAGTCCCAACTCGCCGAGCACGTCCGTCGATCGCGGCCCCTGCACCGCCAGCACCGCATACGAGCGATGCTCGTTGCTGATCGTCAGGCCCGCGGGCGCGGCCGCCTGCAGCGCCTCGACGACCGCGGCGGTGTTGGCGGCGTTGGGCACCAGAAAGATCTCGTCGTCGTCGACGTAGTAGGCGATCAGGTCGTCGATGACGCCGCCGGATTCGGTGCAGCACAACGTGTATTGCGCCTTGCCCGGGCCGATGCGGCCCAGGTCGTTGGTGAGCGCCGAGTTGACGAACCGCGCCGCGCCCGGACCGCGCACCAACGCCTTGCCGAGGTGGCTGACGTCGAACAGGCCGACGGCGTTGCGGGTGGCGTTGTGTTCGCTGACGGTCCCGGCATACGACACCGGCATCAGCCAGCCGCCGAACTCGGCGAAGGTCGCGCCGAGCTCGCGATGGCGCTCTTCCAGCGGTCCGTGCTGCAGGTGGTCGGTCACGGCGTCTCACCCTAACCGAGCGGTATTGCTGGCACACTTGGGCAGGTGTCCGATCACCTGGACTTCGACGCGCTCGAGGCCGCCGGCATCGCCAACCCGCGCGAGCGGGCCGACCTGATCAAGTATCTGAACGAACTCGGTTTCACGGTCGAGGAGATGGTGGAGGCCGAACAGCGCGGCCGACTGTTCGGGCTGGCCGGGGACGTCCTGCAATGGTCGGGGCGCCCGGTCTACACGATGGCGACCGCGGCCGAGCGGCTCGGCGTGTCACCCGACGAGGTCGCCCACGCCTGGGGTTTGCTCGGCCTGACCGTCGCCGGGCCCGACGTTCCCGCGCTGAGCCAGGCCGACGTCGATGCGCTGGCGACCTGGGCCGCCCTGAAGACGGTGGTGGGTGAGGACGGCGCGAACGGGATACTGCGGGTCCTCGGCGCCACGATGGCCCGACTCGCGGAGGCCGAGTCGACGGTGATCCGCGTCGGGATGCCGGACATCCAGATGACCCACACTCACGACGAGCTCGCCACGGCGCAGGCCTACCGCGCGGTCGCGGAGTTCGTCCCCCGGATCGGGGAGCTGATCGACGTCGTTCACCGCCATCACCTAACCGGCGCCCGCACCCACTTCGAGGGCGTCCTGCGCGACAGCTCGGCAAGTGTGGTGTGCGGCATCGGTTTTGCGGATCTGTCCGGCTTCACCGTGCTCACCCAGGCGCTCACGCCCGCCCAGTTGTCGCTGCTGCTCAACGAGTTCGCCGGGACCGTCACCGACGTGGTGCATGCCGACGGCGGCCGGGTGGTGAAGTTCATCGGCGACGAGGTGATGTGGGTGAGCGCGTCGCCCGGGCAGCTCGCCAGGGCGGCGGCCGACCTCGTCGAGCATCCGCGGGCCCGGCAGGAGGGTGTGCAGGTTCGAGCCGGCCTGGCGTACGGCAGCGTGCTGGCCATCAACGGGGACTACTTCGGCAGCCCGGTCAACCTGGCGGCGCGGCTGGTGGCGGCCGCGGCGCCGGGGCAGATACTCGCCGATTCGGCGCTGCACGACGAGTTGCCGGACTGGCCCGCCGTCCCGCACGGTCCGCTGACGCTCAAGGGCTTTGACGCGCCGGTCACCGCCTTCGATCTGCGCAGTGACTAGGGTGGTTGCCCGTGACCAACCAACCGGCTTACCAATCCCCGTCCGTCGACGTCGCCACCTCGCTGCCGAAGCGCGGCGCGGATTCGTCGGTGTTGGTGGTGCCCGTCGTCTCGACCGGCGACGAGGACCGGCCGGGCGCCGTCGTCACCGCGGCCGAGCCGTTCCTGCCCGCCGCGGCGGTCGCCGAGATCGAGGCCGGCCTGCGGGCGCTGCAGGCCACCGGCGGCAGCGAAAAGGTGCACCGGCTCGTGGTGCCGTCGCTGCCAGTGGCCAGCGTGCTGGCGATCGGCCTGGGCAAGTCGCGATCCGAGTGGCCGGCCGACACGGTCCGTCGCGCGGCCGGCGTGGCGGCGCGGTCGCTGGGCGGGGCCGAGGCGGTGATCACGACGCTGGCCGGGCTGCCCGGCGAGGACGTCCGCTCCGCCGTCGTGGAAGGGCTGATCCTGGGCAGCTACCGGTTCTCGGCGTTCCGCACCGACAAGACCGCCCCGAAAGACAAAGGGCTGCTTCGGATCACCGTGCTGGCCGCCGCAAAGGAGGCCAAGGACGCCAAGCGGGAATGCGCGCACGCCGCGGCGGTCGCGACCGCGGTCGCCACCGCACGCGACCTGGTCAACACCCCGCCGAGCCACCTCTTCCCCGACGAATTCGCCAAGCGCGCAAGGGCTTTGGGTGAGTCCGCGGGCCTGGAGGTCGAGGTGCTCGACGACAAGGCGCTGCGCAACGGGGGCTACGGCGGGGTGATCGGCGTCGGCCAGGGCTCGTCGCGCCCGCCTCGGCTGGTGCGGCTGATCCACCGGGGCTCGAAGCTGGCGAAGAAGCCGAAGCAGGCCAAGAAGGTGGCGCTGGTCGGCAAGGGCGTCACCTTCGACACCGGCGGCATCTCGATCAAGCCGGCCGCGTCGATGCACTACATGACCTCGGACATGGGCGGGGCGGCCGCGGTCATCGCGACCATCGCGCTGGCCGCGCAGCTGAAGCTGCCGATCGACGTGAACGCCACGGTGCCGATGGCCGAGAACATGCCGTCGGGCACCGCCCAGCGCCCCGGCGACGTGCTGACGCAGTACGGCGGGACCACCGTCGAGGTCCTCAACACCGACGCCGAGGGCCGGCTCATCCTGGCCGACGCCATCGCCCGGGCGTGCGAGGACAAGCCGGACTATCTGATCGAGACCTCCACGCTCACCGGGGCGCAGACCGTGGCGCTGGGCGCCCGCATACCCGGGGTGATGGGCAGCGACGGGTTCCGCGACCGGGTCGCCGCGATCTCGCAGCGGGTCGGCGAGAACGGCTGGCCGATGCCGCTGCCCGACGAGCTCAAAGAGGACTTGAAGTCCACCGTGGCCGACCTCGCCAACATCAGCAATCAGCGCTTCGCCGGCATGCTGGTGGCCGGGGTCTTCCTCCGCGAGTTCGTCGCCGACGGGGTGGATTGGGCGCACATCGACGTGGCCGGCCCGGCCTACAACACCGGCAGCCCGTGGGGGTACACGCCCAAGGGCGCCACCGGCGTTCCGACCCGGACGATGTTTGCGGTGCTCGAGGACATCTGTGAAAAGGGCTGACGGCGGGTCGACTTCTAGATCCGCGAGCGCGCTCATATGTACGCCGGCGCGCCGTCCGAGCCGGCATTTTGAGGACGCTCGGCAAGGGGATGTCCGCTGGGTAGCTGTTTAGCCGTGCGACGCAGCGGATAACTCTCCAAAGGGTCGGCATTCGACAGGAGGCGGAGTTGTGACTGCGCGACGATTGATCTTGGCGGTGGGCGCCGTGCTGTTGTTGGCCGGCGTCATCGGGCTGCTGGTGCCGGTGTCGGTATCGGACGGCAGTGGCAATTCCGTTTCCTGCGGCAACGCGATCGCCCCGGACTCTTCCGCGGCGCGCAACGCCAACGAAAAGACCGGGGCCAACATCCCCATACTCAACCAGGTCCTCCCGCATACCGACTTTGTGGCTCAATGCAACTCGTCGGTGCACGGACGGCAAATGTGGGCCATCCCGCTGGCCGTGATCGGGGTTCTCGGGATCGGCGGCGCGCTGCTGGCACGGCGCGGCACCGGAACGGCGACCGGGCCGGCGGGCTAGCGGTTAGATCACCTTCATCCGGGCGGTGCTGCGCAGCGCCTGCGGCAGCAGCCGCGAAACCCCGTAGAGCGCATAGGCTTCCGGCGCCACCGGGCGAATCGGCTTGTTCTTCTTGACCGACGACAGGATCGCCTTGGCGACCTTGTCCGGCCCGTAGTGGCGCAACGCGAACATCTTTCCGAGCTGGCCCCGCCGGCCGTCGACGTGTTCCTCCTGCTTTCCGGCGGGCGCGTCGAAGCGGGTGGTGTTGATGATGTTGGTGTCGATCACCCCGGGGCAGATCGTGGTCAGCCCGACGCCGGCGGCGTCCAGCTCGGCCCGCAGGCAGTCGGAGAACATGTAGGTCGCGGCCTTGGACGTGCAGTAGGCGTTCAGCGACTGCAGCGGCGCGTAGGCGGCCATCGACGACACGTTGACGATGTGCCCGCCGGTGCCGCGCTCGACCAGGCGCCGCCCGAACGACCGGCAGCCGTTCACCACGCCCCCGAGGTTGACGTCCAGGACCCGGTCGAACTGCTCGGCCGGGGTGTCCAGGAAGTTCCCCGCCTGCCCGATGCCGGCGTTGTTGACCACGATGTCGGGAACGCCGTGCTCGGCGCTGACCCGGGCGGCGAACGCCTCGACCGCGTCGGCGTCGGACACGTCGAGCACATAGGGGTGGGCGACACCGCCCCACGAGGCGATCTGCTCGGCGGTGTCCTTGACGGCGGCCTCGTCGATGTCGCTGACCACCACCTCGGCGCCCTCCCGCGCGAAGGCGAAGGCGGTCTCGCGGCCGATGCCGCTGCCGGCGCCGGTGACCGACACCAGCATGTCGCCGAAGCACTCGCGCGGACGCCCGATCTGAGCGCGCAGCAGCGCGCGGCTTGGCTGCTTGCCCTCGATCAGGTCGGCGAAGTCGCGCACCGCGTCGGCCATCACCCGCGGGTGCGACATCGGCGAAAAGTGGCCGGCCTTGATGTCGCGCCGCCACAGCCGCGGCACCCAGCGCGCGGTCTCGTCGTACCCGTAGGGCCGCACGTAGCGGTCCTTGGTGTTGACGATCAGCTGCACCGGCACGTCGACGACGTGGACCTGCTGCTTCCGCGAGAACGAGCGAAAGTAGTTGGCGGGGTAGGTTTTAACCGATTGGGCGGCGTCGCGGGCCAGGTTGTCGGAGTGGTGGATCAGCTCGTCGGGAATGTTGTCGACGGCGTTGCGCCGCAGCGCCGGGACCGACAGCGCCAGCCGAAGGAACAACGGCGCCAGCACCGGTATCGAGAAGAACGCCATGTAGCTGAACCGCAACGCCTGGCTGACGGCGCGGGCGAACGTCCGCGGCCGCCAGGGCCGCCGCAGGCCGGTGAAGATGTAGTTGACCAGTTGCTCCTGGCTCGGACCCGACACCGAGGTGAACGAGGCGACCCGGTCGCCGGCGCCGGGCCGCTTCAGGTACTCCCACACCCCGACCGAGCCCCAGTCGTGGGCCAGCACGTGCACCGGCCCGCCGGGGCTCAGCTCGCCGGTCACCGCGGCGAAGTCATCGGCGAACCGCTCCATGGTGTACGCCGACACCGGCTTGGGCGCCGAGGAGAACCCGACGCCGCGGTTGTCGTAGCGGATGATGCGGAACCGCTCGGCCAGCAGCGGGACGACGCCGTCCCACAGCACGTGCGAGTCGGGAAAGCCGTGCACCAGCACGACGGGCGGGCCGTCGGGGTTGCCCTCCTCGTAGACGGCGATGCGGACGCCGTCCCCGCTGTCGACGAACCGCTCGGGTACCTGTTGAATCGCCGGCATCGGACCTCCGCCCACCCGCATTTGCTCTGCACTGTCGCTCAGACTGGATCGCCACACCGTAGCAAGCGGTCCGCCCTGGATGCGTGCCCGTGCGGGCGCACTGGCAGGATAGTTCTGAGATCGACTCGGCTTGGCCGCCAGGTACACCGCGGTGTGGTAAGCCAGATGTCGACCTGCGCCGACAACCGATCGAGGAGTCAACACAGATGGTCTTCTCCGTGCAGATGCCGGCACTCGGTGAGAGCGTCACCGAGGGGACGGTCACGCGCTGGCTCAAGCAGGAAGGCGACACGGTCGAACTCGACGAGCCGCTCGTCGAGGTCTCGACGGACAAGGTCGATACCGAAATACCGTCGCCGGCCGCCGGCGTGCTGACCAAGATCATCGCCCAGGAGGACGACACCGTCGAGGTCGGCGGCGAGCTGGCCGTCATCGGCGACGCCGCGGAGGCGCCATCGGGGGGCCAACCGGCCCCGACGGCCCAGCCGGAGCCGCAGGCCCAGCCGGAGCCGGAGCCGCAGGCCCAACCGGAGCCCGAGGCCCGGCCGGAACCCAAGCCCGAGCCGGCGGCGGCCCAGCCGGCGGCGTCGGCGTCCGGATCCGGTGATGCGACGCCGGTGTTGATGCCCGAGCTGGGCGAGTCGGTCACCGAGGGCACCGTGACCCGCTGGCTGAAGAAGGTCGGCGATTCGGTCCAGGTGGACGAACCGCTGGTGGAGGTGTCCACCGACAAGGTGGACACCGAGATCCCGTCGCCGGTGGCCGGCGTGTTGGTCAGCATCACCGCCGACGAGGACGCCACGGTCCCGGTCGGCGGCGAGTTGGCCCGGGTCGGCGTCGGGGCCGACGCCCACGCGCCGTCGGCTCCCGCTCCCGCCCCGGCGCCCCAGGCCGAACCCAAGCCCGAGCCGAAACCCGAACCGAAACCCGAACCCAAGCCCGAGCCCGCCGCCAAACCGGCCCCGGCACCGCAGCCCCAACCCGCCCCCGAACCCGCCGCCGAGCCGGCCGCGCAGACCGGAACCGACGGCGCCCCCTACGTGACCCCGCTGGTGCGAAAACTGGCCGCCGAGAACAACATCGACCTCGCCGAGGTGAAGGGCACCGGCGTGGGCGGGCGCATCCGCAAGCAGGACGTGCTAGCCGCGGCCCAGAAGAAAGAAGAGGCGAAGAAGGCCCCAGCCCCGAGCGCCCCGGCCGCCGCCGCGCCCGCCGCACCGAGCGCCCCCGCGCCCACAGCGGCCCCCGCGCTGGCGCACCTGCGCGGCACCACGCAGAAGGCCAGCCGGATCCGCCAGCTGACCGCGGCCAAGACCCGCGAATCGTTGCAGGCCACGGCGCAACTCACGCAAACCCACGAGGTCGACATGACCAAGATCGTCGGGCTGCGGGCCAGGGCCAAAACCGCGTTCGCCGAGCGCGAGGGCGTGAACCTGACCTTCCTGCCGTTCATCGCCAAGGCCGTGATCGACGCGCTGAAGATCCATCCCAACATCAACGCCAGCTACAACGAGGACACCAAGGAGATCACCTACTACGACGCCGAGCACCTCGGCTTCGCCGTCGACACCGAGCAGGGCCTGCTCTCCCCCGTGATCCACAACGCCGGCGACCTGTCGCTGGCCGGGCTGGCCCGGGCGATCGCCGACATCGCCGCCCGCGCCCGCTCGGGGGACCTCAAACCCGACGAGCTGTCCGGTGGCACCTTCACCATCACCAACATCGGCAGCCAGGGCGCGCTGTTCGACACCCCGATCCTGGTCCCGCCGCAGGCCGCCATGCTGGGCACCGGCGCCATCGTCAAGCGGCCACGGGTGATCGTCGACGAGTTCGGCAACGAGTCCATCGGGGTGCGTTCGGTGTGCTATCTCCCGCTAACGTATGACCACCGGCTGATCGACGGGGCCGACGCGGGACGCTTCCTCACCACGATCAAACACCGGCTCGAAGAGGGCGCGTTCGAGGCCGATCTCGGGTTGTGAGAACGTGCCTCGGGCTGGTCACAACGCCGTCATCGCGATAGCGGGTTCGTCCGGCCTGATCGGCTCCGCCCTGACCGCGGCGCTGCGCGCCGCCGATCACACGGTGCTGCGCATCGTGCGCCGCACACCGTCGAATTCCGATGAGCTGCACTGGAATCCGGAAAGCGGTGAGTTCGACGTCGACGCGCTGACCGACGTCGACGCCGTCGTCAACCTGTGCGGCGTCAACATCGGTCAGCGCCGGTGGTCGGGCG
Source organism: Mycobacterium sp. 663a-19 (assembly GCF_035616495.1). NCBI lineage: Bacteria > Bacillati > Actinomycetota > Actinomycetes > Mycobacteriales > Mycobacteriaceae > Mycobacterium > Mycobacterium sp. 663a-19. Next base: position 103,874 of record NZ_JAPJAV010000007.1, read on the forward strand.
CTTTCAAGCAGAGCCTGCGCGACAGCCGGATCGCGCCCACCGAGGTGCTGGCCAACGCGGTCGTCGACGCCGGCGTCGAAACCCTGATCAATGCCAGCGCGGTGGGTTTCTACGGCGATACCAGGGACCGGGTTGTCGACGAAAACGACCGTGCCGGAAGGGGTTTCCTGGCCCAGCTGTGCGAAGACTGGGAAGCGGCCACGCTGCCCGCCCAATACGGCGGCGTCCGGGTTGTGTTGGCGCGCACCGGCCTGGTGCTGGCCCGCGCGGGCGGTGCGCTGCGCCGGCTGCGGCCGTTGTTTCGGGCCGGCCTCGGCGCCCGGCTGGGTAGCGGCCGCCAATACATGTCGTGGATCAGCCTCGAGGACGAGGTGCGCGCGCTGCTGTTCGCGCTGTCCAACCCGTCGCTTTCCGGCCCGGTGAACATGACCGGGCCGGCACCGGTCACCAACGCCGAATTCACCGCCGCATTCGGCCGCGCGCTCAACCGCCCAACGCCGTTGCTGCTGCCCGGATTCGCCGTGCGGGCCGCGCTCGGCGAATTCGCCGACGAAGGCCTGCTGATCGGTCAGCGCGCCATCCCGTCGGCGCTGGAGCGGGCCGGTTTCCAGTTCCACCACAACACCATCGGCGAAGCGCTCGACTACGCCACCGCCCGGCGTGAGCGGGACTGACCCGACCACCGGGCGGCCGCGTCGCAAAGCCGACCGGGCCCGAGTACCGTCACGAGCGTGATGGATTCCATCCGGTCTTATGGGCGATCCCAGCCGACCGCGATCGACGTCCGCCAGCTGGGGACGGTCGACTACCGCACCGCCTGGCAGCTGCAGCGCGACCTGGCCGACGCCAGGGTCGCCGGCGGTCCCGACACGCTGCTGCTACTGGAGCACCCCGCGGTGTACACCGCCGGGCGGCGCACCGAGCCGCACGAACGACCCGGCCAAGACTTCCAAGACACCCCCGTGATCGACACCGACCGCGGCGGCAAGATCACCTGGCACGGCCCCGGGCAGCTGGTCGGCTACCCGATCATCGGGCTGGCCGAACCGCTCGACGTGGTCAATTACGTTCGGCGCCTTGAGGAATCGCTGATCATGGTGTGCGGCAACCTGGGTCTGGACACGGTCCGGGTCGAGGGCCGGTCCGGGGTGTGGGTGCCCGCCCGCGCCGGCCGGCCGGCGCGCAAGGTCGCCGCGATCGGGGTCCGGGTGGCGCGCTCGACCACGCTGCACGGGTTCGCGCTCAATTGCGACTGCGACCTGGATGCGTTCAACGCCATCGTGCCGTGCGGCATCAGCGATGCCGGGGTGACGTCGTTGTCCGCCGAACTCGGGCGCACGATCACCGTCGACGATGTCCGCGCCCCGGTCGCCGAGGCCGTCTGCCACGCGCTGGACGGGCGCCTCGCCCTTACCTGGCAACCCACCCCCGCCCGCGTAGCATCGACACAGTGAGTATCGCGCCCGAAGGCCGCAAGCTGCTGCGCCTCGAAGTGCGCAACGCGCAGACCCCGATCGAGCGCAAGCCGCCGTGGATCAAGACCCGGGCCCGGATGGGACCGGAGTACACCGAGCTGAAGAGCCTGGTCCGGCGCGAGGGCCTGCACACGGTCTGCGAGGAGGCCGGCTGCCCCAACATCTTCGAATGCTGGGAGGACCGCGAGGCCACCTTCCTGATCGGCGGCGATCAGTGCACCCGCCGGTGCGACTTCTGCCAGATCGACACCGGAAAGCCCGCCCCGCTGGACCGCGACGAGCCGCGGCGGGTCGCCGAGAGCGTGCACACCATGGGGCTGCGCTATGCCACCGTCACCGGCGTCGCGCGCGACGATCTGCCCGACGGCGGCACCTGGCTGTACGCCGAGACCGTGCGCGCCATCAAACAGCTCAACCCGTCGACCGGCGTCGAGCTGTTGATCCCCGACTTCAACGGCGAGCCCTCCCGGCTGGCCGAGGTGTTCGAGCCGCGCCCAGAAGTGTTGGCGCACAACGTCGAGACCGTGCCCCGCATCTTCAAACGGATTCGCCCCGCGTTCACCTACCGGCGCAGCCTGGACGTGCTCACCGCGGCGCGCGACGCCGGCCTGGTCACCAAGAGCAACCTGATCCTCGGGCTGGGCGAAACCCCCGACGAGGTGCGCACCGCGCTGGCCGACCTGCGCGCGGCCGGCTGCGACATCGTCACCATCACCCAATATCTGCGCCCGTCGGCGCGCCATCACCCGGTCGAACGCTGGGTGCCGCCCGAGGAGTTCGTCGAGTTCGCGCGGCATGCCGAAGGGCTGGGATTCGCCGGGGTGCTGGCCGGGCCGCTGGTGCGCTCGTCGTACCGGGCGGGGCGGCTCTACGAGCAGGCGGTACGCAGCCGCGCCGCGGCACCATAGTGCCGCCTACGTATCCTTGGTGATTATGGCTAAACCCCGCACCGCCGCCGAGAACAAGGCCGCCAGGACGCAGGCGGCCGCCGAGCGCAAGGCCGCCGCGCGGGAGCGCCGCGCCCAGTTGTGGCAGGCGTTCAACATTCAGCGCCAGGAGGACAAGCGCCTGCTGCCGTACATGATCGGCGCGTTCGTGCTGATCGTCGGCGCCTCGGTGGCGGCGGGCGTGCTGGTCGGCGGGTTCACCATGATCTCGTTGATCCTGCTCGGCGTGGTGCTGGGCGGCCTGGTGACGTTCATCATCTTCAGCCGCCGGGCCCAGCGCTCGATCTACCGGAAGGCCGAGGGCCAGGCCGGCGCCGCGGCGTGGGTGCTGGACAACCTGCGCGGCAAGTGGCGGGTCACCCCGGGCGTGGCGGCGACGGGCCACTTCGACGCCGTGCACCGGGTGCTTGGCCGGCCCGGCGTCATCCTGGTCGGCGAGGGCGCGCCGGCGCGGGTCAAACCGCTGGTGGCCCAGGAGAAGAAGCGCACCGCGCGGCTGGTCGGCGACGTGCCGATCTACGACATCATCGTCGGCACCGGCGAGGGCGAGGTTCCGCTGGGCAAGCTGGAGCGCCACCTCACCCGCCTTCCGGCCAACATCACCGTCAAGCAGATGGACACCCTGGAGTCGCGGCTGAGCGCGCTGGGGTCGCGGGCCGGCGCCGCCGTCATGCCGAAGGGGCCGGTGCCCAACGCCGCCAAGATGCGCGGCGTGCAGCGCACCGTGCGCCGCAAGTAGCCGTCAGTACCCGTCGCCGGATTCAGCGCCGCACCACCGCCGTGCCGGTCAGCCGATCTTGCAACCCGCGCCCGTCCCAGTCGGTGAACAACGGCGGGATCACCAGCCCGACCAGCAGCCCGCGCACCGCAAGCCGGCCCAGGCCCAGCCGCCCGTCGAGCGCCACCACGCCCAGGCCCAGCACCAATTGGCCCGGGGTGAAGCCGAACAGGCGGACGGCCACCACGCCGAGCACCAACCAGATGACCAGCACCGCGGTCGCCAACATCTCCTTGGAGATGGCGCCGAATCCCAGCGCCAGCGCGGCCAGGCCGTAGGAGATCAGCCAGTCGATGAGCAGCGCCACCATCCGCCGTCCCATCGGCGCCAGCGATCCCGGCCCGCTTTCGGGCAACCCGAGCGTCTCGCCCGGATAGGCGGGGCGCGATCCCGGCGACCCCGTCGTCATCGGGCGGTCCGTTTGCTGTGCGGGTGCGGCCCGGCACAAACCGGGGGCGGCCCGCTGCGCTTCCGCGCGGGACCAGTTACGATCTTGCGATCCATGGGCCCCACAATAGAACCCGACCGGTGCTCCGCTCTCTGTCGTGGGACGCGTGGTCACGTAACCTCCGCGCAACACGCGGTTGACAGGCGGGCAACATCGTCTCCATAGCGTCAGGCCGCGGATTACCAAGGTAAAGGAGCATTCAGTGACGGACAAGACGCCCGACGACGTCTTCAAACTCGCCAAGGACGAGAAGGTCGAGTACATCGACGTGCGGTTCTGTGACCTGCCCGGTCTCATGCAGCACTTCACGATTCCGGTGTCGGCGTTCGACGAGAAACTGTTCGAGGAGGGCGTGGCCTTTGACGGCTCGTCGATTCGCGGGTTCCAGTCGATCCACGAGTCCGACATGCTACTGATCCCCGATCCGGGTACCGCCATCGTCGACCCGTTCCGCGAGGCCAAGACGCTGAACCTGAACTTCTTCGTGCACGACCCGTTCACCCTCGAGCCGTACTCGCGCGACCCCCGCAACATCGCCCGCAAGGCCGAGAACTACCTGATCAGCACCGGCGTCGCCGACACCGCGTACTTCGGCGCCGAGGCCGAGTTCTACATCTTCGACTCGGTGAGCTTCGACTCGCGGGCCAACGGCTCGTTCTACGAGGTGGACGCGATCTCCGGGTGGTGGAACACCGGCGCCGACGCCGAGGCCGACGGCGGCCCCAACCGCGGCTACAAGGTCCGCCACAAGGGCGGGTACTTCCCGGTCGCGCCCAACGACCACTACGTCGACCTGCGCGACAAGATGCTGACCAACCTGATCAACGCCGGCTTCATCCTGGAGAAGGGCCACCACGAGGTGGGCTCCGGCGGCCAGGCCGAGATCAACTACCAGTTCAACACCCTGCTGCACGCCGCCGACGACATGCAGCTGTACAAGTACATCGTCAAGAACACCGCGTGGCAGAACGGCAAGACCGTCACGTTCATGCCCAAGCCGCTGTTCGGCGACAACGGCTCCGGCATGCACACCCACCAGTCGCTGTGGAAGGACGGCAGCCCGCTGATGTACGACGAGACCGGGTACGCCGGCCTGTCGGACACGGCCCGCCACTACATCGGCGGCCTGCTGCACCACGCGCCGTCGCTGCTGGCGTTCACCAACCCGACGGTGAACTCCTACAAGCGGCTGGTTCCCGGCTACGAGGCCCCGATCAACCTGGTCTACAGCCAGCGCAACCGCTCGGCCTGCGTGCGCATCCCGATCACCGGCAGCAACCCGAAGGCCAAGCGGCTGGAGTTCCGCTGCCCGGACTCGTCGGGCAACCCGTACCTGGCGTTCTCGGCGATGCTGATGGCAGGCCTGGACGGCATCAAGAACAAGATCGAGCCGCAGGCGCCGGTCGACAAGGACCTCTACGAGCTGCCGCCGGAAGAGGCCGCCAACATCCCGCAGGCGCCGACCCAGCTGGACGCGGTGATCGACCGTCTCGAGGCCGACCACGAATACCTCACCGAGGGAGGCGTTTTCACGCCCGACCTGATCGAGACGTGGATCAGCTTCAAGCGGGAGAACGAGATCGACCCGGTCAACATCCGGCCGCACCCATACGAGTTCGCGCTCTACTACGACGTGTGAGCCTTCCGCCGAAGGCGCTCGCTTGACAGCGTCGATATGTACTGCCATTGTGAGTACATGAGTGTGCGTGATGACCGGTTACAGGTGCGCATTGACGCCGCGGCGAAGCGGCGCCTGGAGGATGCGGCCGCTGAGATGCATCTGAGTGTGTCGGCGTTTGTGTTGCAGGCCGCCCAGACGCGTGCCGAACAGGTTCTTGCCGAGCGGGAGACGATCCGGTTGGCCCCCCAGGCCGCGGCCGCGTTCGCTGCGGCGCTGTCGCGCCCGGCGCACGTCAATCACACACTGACGACTGCCCTGGGACGGCCGCAGAAGTTTCGCTGGCTGGACTGATCGCCGCCGCTGGTGCAGTTCTATCGGCCGTGTCTGCTGGACACCGACAAGCACCGGCGCGACGCGTTCGACTGCGGCGACTCATCGCTGAACGAATGGTTGCGGCGCTACGCCGGGCAGAACCGCCGGGGTAACACCGCCGCGACATGGGTGGTCGTCGACGACCGCGGCGCCGTGATGGCATACGTGTGCCTCTCGATGACCAGTGTTGATTACTCATCCGCGCCCGACGAGCTGGCCAAGGGAGCACCCCGGCGCGTCCCCGCGTTGTTGATCGGCCGGTTGGCCGTCGATCGCCGGGTGGCCGGCCACGGCCTAGGCACGGCCTTGGTGGCGCACGTGTTGGAAAAGGCGGTCGAGATCAACCACATCGCCGCGTGCCGGGCCGTCGTCGTCAATGGGTTGAACCCGAAGGCGTTCAAGTGGTGGGTGCGGTTCGGATTCACCCCTTTCGATCCAGATGATGCCGATAATCTCGACCTCTATCTGCTGACCGCTGATATCGAACGCACTCTCGCAGACCTACCCGAAACGCAATGAAGCAGATGATTGTCGTGCCGACGGACAATTCTGCAACGTGCGCGTTGGTGAATTCTCAAGGGATTCGTGCCGAGACTTAAACCGGTGCGGCTGAGCAGGAATCAATCTTTTCCGAACGTTTAACGCGGACGCGCCACATATGCCACAGTGTCGATTAGACGAGCCATTAATTGGCGGCCCGTCCACACACAATTGAGGAGCCAACAATGAAACACACGGCACGGTTGCTCTGCTCGGTCGCGGCCGCTGTGGCGGGCATCGTTGTCACCGCCGCCCCGATTGCCAATGCCGATCCAATGGATGACGCCTTCCTGCAGGCCCTGAATTCGCAGGGGATCAGCTTTCCCAACCTCTCGGACCAAGGCGTCATCAGACTCGGGCATTTGGTTTGTGAGGACTGGGCCAGCGGACTCACGGCCGACCAAACCGTTGCCGATGTGCAACAGGGAACCAAGTTAAGTGCCCACGATTCCGGCTTCCTTGTGGGCGCGGCGACGCAGGCGTACTGCCCGAAGTACCTGCCTAAAGCCTCGCCGAATTAACTGCGGACGGCGCGCGATTAACCGTCCAGCGCCAAGTCCTTGCGGAAGCGCTGCATTCCGTCGATCTTGTCGGCAAGCGTGGCGTCCGGCCCGGCGTAGAACATCCACGGCATGGTGATGATGCCGGTGATGCCGGCATCGGCGACGCGCCGGTAGTCCGCGGTGGTGAAGGCGTCGGTCAGCGGCGTCAGGACGGTGAAATCGTCCATCGACAAGCCGTTTTCGAGCCGCAGTTCGCGCAGCCGGCCCACCGCCTCGATGGCGCGATCGGTCTTGATCAGGTCGCCGATCCAGCCGTCGTTGCGGGCGGCGCGGCGCAACGCGGCCTCGCTGAGCCCGCCGACATAGACCGGTATCGGCGGCGGCGTCGGCTGCATCTCCAGCCGCGGCGTCGGGTAGAACTCGCCCTCAAACTGCGTCCAGCCCGGCTGCCACAGCGCGCGCATCAGATCGATGATCTCGTCGGTGCGTTTGCCGCGCGCGGCGAACTGCTCACCCATCAGCGCGAACTCCTCGCGGCACCAGCCGACGCCGATGCCGAGCTCCACCCGGCCCGACGCCAAAACCGCCGCGGTGCCAATGGCTTTCGCTGCCGAGTACGGATTGCGCATCGCGGGGATGTACACCGTGGTGACGAATCGCAGCCGGTTGGTGACCTGGGCCAGCGCGCCGACGAGAACCCAGGGATCGGGCCAGTCGGTGAAGGGCTGCCAGCGCCGCTGCCCGTCCCTGGTGTACGGGTACGGCGTCTCCAGGGTCTCCAGGTTGACGACGTGGTCGGGGATCCCGATGCCGTCGTAGCCGAGTTCGTCCGCGGCCCTGGCGATCTCGACGATCTCCCGGGTGTTCAGGAAGGCGCTGCTGATGTAGAACTTCATCCGGATTCCCGCGCCCATGCCGGCTCGATGAAGATGCCCTCCGCCTCCACCGTCACCCCGTCGGCATCCGAAATGGTGCCGCGCGCAAAGACTTTGACCCCCTCGCTGCCTTCGATCCACGCGTCGCAGCGCAGCGGGCCCAGCGGGGTGCCGCGCAGGTAGCGCACGGTGATGGTTCCGGTGAAACGCGCCTTGGACAATCCCTCGCTGGCCGCCTCGCCGAGCATGTGGTCGAGCACCAGCGCGCTGACCCCGCCGTGCACCCGGCCGGGCGGACCCTCGTAGGCGGACCCGAGTTCGAACTCGCTACTGCAGCGCCCGTGGCCCTCGTGGCGGACGACGATCGGCGGAGCGATCGGGTTGCACACGCCGACCGCGGCGTTGCCCAGCGGCAGGGGTCTGTCGCCGACCCGATAGCTCACGCCGACCGGGCGGGTCCGGTGTCGCAGCGACCGGGTGACCGCCTCGATCACCGTTCGCGCGTCGGCGACGACGTCGTCGTCGGCCTCGGTGCGGATGGTGGCGTCGACGAGCTCGCGCACCGCGTCGGCCAGGGGCGCGTACAGCGCCGTCACTCGATCCGCCTCCGCCGTGCTGAGCACCTCGAACATGGCGTCGAAGTTGCCATTGAACGCGCCGGTGTCCGAACTCAACTGCCGAACACCTTGCGTACGACCGCCTTTGCGCGCCTGGTCACCCGCAGATAGTTGTCCAGGAACTCGCTGCCGTCGTCCGTCCCCCAGCCCGCCGCGACCGCGACCGCGTTGAGCTGACGCCCGGGTCCCGGCAGCTGGTCGGTGGGCTTGCCGCGGACCAGCACCAGCGCGTTGCGGGCCCGGGTGGCGGTCAGCCAGGCGTGCCGCAGCAGCTCCGCGTCCTCCTCCGAAATCAGGTCGGCCGCGGCGGCCGCGCCCAGCGATTCCAGCGTCGAGGTGTTGTGCAGGGCCGGCACCTCGTGCGCGTGCTGCAGCTGCAGCAGCTGCACGGTCCATTCGATGTCGGCCAGTCCCCCGCGCCCCAGCTTGGTGTGCGTGTTGGGGTCGGCGCCGCGCGGCAACCGCTCGGAGTCCACCCGGGCCTTGATGCGGCGGATCTCGCGCACCGCCTCGGCCGACACACCGTCGGACGGATAGCGCGTCTGGTCGGCCATCAGCAGGAATCGTCGGCCCAGGTCCGCGTCGCCGGCGACCGCGTGCGCGCGCAGCAGGGCCTGGATCTCCCACGGCTGCGCCCACTGCTCGTAGTAGGCGGCATACGACCCCAGGGTGCGGACCAGCGGGCCGTTGCGGCCCTCGGGCCGCAGGTTGGCGTCGACGTCCAGCGGCGGGTCGACGCTGGGCGTCCCCAGCAGCGCCCGAACCTGCTCGGCGATCGACGTGGCCCATTTCACCGCGTCGGAGTCCTCGACGCCGGCGGCCGGCTCGCAGACGAACATCACGTCGGCGTCCGAGCCGTAACCCAGCTCGGCGCCGCCCAGCCGCCCCATGCCGATGACGGCGATGGCCGCCGGCGCTTCTCCCCGACCGTCGTCGGGCATGTTGGCCCGGATCAGCGCGTCCAAGGCGGCCTGCAGCACGGCCACCCATACCGAGGTGAGCGCCTTGCACACGTCGGTGACATCGAGCAGGCCGAGCAGGTCGGCGGAGCCGATGCGGGCCAGCTCCCGACGGCGCAGCGAGCGCGCGGCGGCGATCGCCCGCACCGGGTCGGGGTGGCGGGCGGCGGAGGCGACCAAGGCTCGGGCCACCGCGTCGGCGTCGGTCTCGAGCAGCTTCGGGCCGAGCGGCCCGTCGCTGTAATCCTCGATCACCCGGGGCGCGCGCATCAGCAGGTCCGGCACGTACGCGGAGGTCCCCAGCACATGCATGAGCCGGCGGGCCACCGCGGGCTGGTCCCGCAGCGTGGACAGGTACCAGGTTTCGGCGGCCAGCGCCTCGGACAGCCGCCGGTAGGCCAGCAGCCCGCCGTCGGGATCGGGGGCATACGACATCCAGTTCAGCAGCCGCGGCAGCAGCACCGACTGCACCCGGCCGCGCCGGCCGCTCTGGTTGACCAACGCGGACATGTGCTTGAGCGCGGTCTGCGGCCCCTCGTAGCCCAGCGCGGCCAGCTGCCGCTCGGCGGCCTCCGGTGTCATGCCGTGGGCGATCTCCAGGCCGGCCGGGCCGATCGACTCGAGCAGCGGTTGGTAGAAGAGCTTGGCGTGCAGCTGCGACACCCGCAGGTTCTGGTGCTTGAGCTCCTCGCGCAGCACGCCCGCCGCGTCGTGGCGGCCGTCGGGGCGGATGTGCGCCGCGCGCGCCAGCCAGCGCACCGCCTCCTCGTCGTCGGCCTCGGGCAGCAGATGGGTGCGCTTGAGCCGTTGCAGCTGCAGCCGGTGCTCGAGCAGCCGGAGAAACTCATACGAGGCCGTCAGGTTCGCGGAGTCCTCGCGCCCGACGTAGGCGCCCTCGCCCAACGCGGCCAGCGCGTCCACCGTGGAGGCCACCCGCAACGACTCGTCGTTGCGGCCGTGCACCAGCTGCAGCAGCTGCACGGCGAACTCGACGTCGCGCAGCCCGCCGCTGCCGAGCTTGAGCTCGCGGCCCCGCACATCGGACGGCACCAGCTCCTCCACCCGGCGCCGCATTGCCTGGACCTCGACGACGAAATCCTCGCGCTCGCAGGCGGCCCAGACCATGGGCATCAGCGCGGTCAGGTAGGCCTCGCCCAGTTCGGCGTCGCCCGCGGCCGCCCGGGCCTTCAGCAGCGCCTGGAACTCCCAGGTCTTCGCCCAGCGCTGGTAGTACGCGACGTGCGACTCGAGGGTGCGGACCAGTTCACCGCTGCGACCCTCGGGCCGCAGACCGGCGTCCACCGTGAAAAACGCATCACCGGCGACCCGCATCATCTCGCCGGCCACCCGGGTGCTGATCGTGTCGGCGCGCTCGGCGACGAAGATGACGTCGACGTCGCTGACGTAGTTCAGTTCGCGGGCACCGCATTTGCCCATCGCGATGACCGCCAGCCGCGGTGGCGTGCGGTCACCGCACACGGTCGCCTCGGCCACCCGCAGCGCGGCCGCCAGCGCGGCGTCCGCAAGGTCGGCCAGCTGCGCGCCGACAACGGGGAACGGCAGCACCGGCTCGTCTTCGACCGTCGCGGCCACGTCGAGCGCGGCCAGCAGCAGCAGCTGGTCGCGGTAGCAGGTGCGCAACCGCGAAACCACCGAACCGGGCCCCGAACCCGGCTCGCCCAGCGCCTCTTCGACGCACTCGGTGAACGCCTGCCGCAACTCGTCGCGATTGGGCAGTTTGGCCTTGCCCCGCAGCAGCTTCCAGGACTGTGGATGGGCGGCCAGGTGATCCCCGAGGGCCAGCGACGAGCCCAGAACGGCGAACAGGCGCCCGCGCAGGGGACGCTCTCGGAGCAACCCGGCGTTGAGCTCGTCCCAATCGGCCTCGGAGTTCTCCGACAGCCGAATCAGCGCCCGCAGCACGGCGTCGGGGTCGGGCGCGCGCGACAACGCCCACAACCGGTCGATGTAGGCCTGGTCGTCGCGCTCATACCAGCCCAGCCGCTCCAGCCGCTCACCCGCCGAGGGATCGACCAACCCGAGCCGGCCGACGCTGGGCAGCCGGGGGCGCTGCGTCGCGGGTTTGGTCACGATCAAGACGGTAGCGCAACGCGCCGACCCGTCGGACCGGCCCGCGGGCTGCGCGCGTCAGAGCGACAGGTAGGTGCTCAGCTCGTAGGGCGTGACATGGCTGCGGTAGTTCGCCCACTCCGTGCGCTTGTTGCGCAGGAAGAAGTCAAACACGTGCTCCCCCAACGCTTCCGCGACCAGCTCGGAGGCCTCCATGCAGCGAAGCGCGCTGTCCAGGCTGGTCGGCAGCTCGCGATAACCCATGGCGCGGCGTTCTTCGGCGGTGAGGTCCCACACGTTGTCCTCGGCCTGCGGCCCCAGCACGTAGCCCTTCTCCACCCCGCGCAGCCCGGCGGCCAGCAGCACGGCGAAGGTCAGGTACGGGTTGCACGCCGAGTCGGGGCTGCGCACCTCGACCCGTCGCGACGACGTCTTGTGCGGCGTGTACATCGGCACCCGCACCAGGGCCGACCGGTTGGCCGCCCCCCACGACGCGGCGGTGGGCGCCTCGCCGCCCTGCACCAGTCGCTTGTAGGAGTTGACCCATTGGTTGGTGACCGCGCTGATCTCGGAGGCGTGCTCCAGGATGCCGGCGATGAACGACTTGCCCACATCCGACAGCTGCAGCGGATCGTCGGCGCTGTGGAAGGCGTTGACGTCGCCCTCGAACAGGCTCATGTGGGTGTGCATGGCCGAGCCGGGGTGTTCGGCGAACGGCTTGGGCATGAACGACGCCCGCGCGCCGTTCTCGATCGCGACCTCCTTGATCACGTAGCGGAAGGTCATGACGTTGTCGGCCATCGACAGCGCGTCGGCGAAGCGCAGGTCGATCTCCTGCTGGCCGGGCGCCCCTTCGTGGTGGCTGAACTCCACGGAGATGCCCATGAACTCGAGGGCGTCGATGGCTTCCCGGCGGAAGTTCGACGCGGAATCGTGCACCGCCTGGTCGAAGTAGCCGGCGTTGTCGACGGGAATGGGCCGCGACCCGTCGTTGGGGCCGGGCTCCAGCAGGAAGAATTCGATCTCGGGATGCACGTAGCAGGAAAAGCCCAGGTCGTTGGCCTTCTGCAGCTGCCGCCGCAGCACGTGCCGCGGGTCCGCCCACGACGGCGAGCCGTCCGGCATGGTGATGTCGCAGAACATCCGCGCCGAGTGGTGATGGCCGGACGATGTGGCCCAGGGCAGCACCTGGAAGCTCGACGGATCCGGGTTGGCGACGGTGTCGGATTCCGAAACGCGCGAGAAGCCCTCGATCGACGATCCGTCGAAGCCGATGCCCTCCTCGAAGGCGCCCTCGAGCTCGGCCGGGGCGATGGCGACCGACTTCAGGAAGCCGAGCACATCGGTGAACCAGAGCCGCACGAAGCGGATGTCCCGTTCCTCGAGGGTGCGGAGGACGAATTCCTTCTGGCGATCCATACCCCGAACCCTAGGCAACGGCTGTTAATTCTGTGTTACCGATGGCCGCTCAGAACCGTTGCGGACCGCTCAGGACTGGCACCGCAGGGCCGCGGGCGGCGGCGTCCCCGCGACGAAATAGCGCGTCACCGCCGTGTCGACGCACTGGTCACCGTTGAACACCGCGGTGTGCTGGGTTCCGTCATAGGTGATCAACGGGGCGCCCAGCTGGCGGGCCAGATTCACCCCGGCCTGATACGGCGTGGCGGGGTCGTGGGTGGTGGATACGACGACGGCCTTGCCCGGGGTGACCGGCGCCGCGCTGTGCGGCGCCGACGTGGGGGGCACCGGCCACAGCGCGCACAGGTCGCGCGGGGCGTTCCCGGTGAACTGCCCGTAGCTCAGGAACGGCGCGGCCTGGCGGATCTGTTGGTCGGCGGCCACCCAGCTCGCCGCGTCGGTCGGCGTCGGCGCGTCGACGCACCGGACCGCGTTGAACACGTCCTGGTCGTTGTCGTAGTGGCCGTTTTTGTCACGGCCTTCGTAATCGTCGGCGAGCGCCAGCAGGTCGCCGGGATCGGTGCCGCGCTGCAGCCCGAGCAGGCCACTGGTCAGGTACTTCCAGTGCTGCGGGGTGTAGAGCGCGTTGATGGTGCCGGTGGTCGCGTCGGCGTAGCTCAGGCCGCGCGGGTCCGACGTGCGGGCGGGCCTGGCGACCAGCGGGTCCACCAGCGCGTGGTAGCGGTTGACGAATTGGGTCGGGTCGGTGCCCAGCGGGCAGGCTTTCGAGCGGGCGCAGTCGGCGGCGTAGTCGTTGAAAGCGGTTTGGAATCCCGCCATTTGGTTGATGTTCTCCTGGACCGGGCCGACGGTCGGGTCGATCGCGCCGTCGAGCACCATCGTCCGCACGTGGTCACCGAACTTCTCGAGGTACGCGGTGCCGATCTCGGTGCCGTAGCTGTAGCCGAGGTAGTTGATCTGGTTGTCCCCCAACGCCTGGCGGACCAGGTCCATGTCGCGGGCCACCGACGCGGTGCCGATGTTGGCCAGGAACCCGGTGCCCATCCGGTTGACGCACTGCTGGGCCAACTGCCGGTAGAGCTGCTCGATGTGCGCCACGCCGGCCGGGCTGTAGTCGACCATCGGCTCGGTGCGGAAGGCGTCGAACTCGGAGTCGGTGCGACACCGCAGCGCCGGGGTCGAGTGACCCACCCCTCGAGGGTCAAACCCCACCAGGTCGAAGTGGCGGGTGATGTCGGTGCCCTGCAGGTCGGACGCCATCGCGGCGACCATGTCGACGGCGGACGCCCCCGGTCCGCCCGGGTTGATCAGCAGCGACCCGATCCGCTGGCCGGTCGCGGGCACCCGGATCACGGCCAGCTTCGCTTGCGCCCCACCGGGATTGTTGTAGTCGACCGGGACGGACACCGTGGTGCACTTGGCGGTGGGGATGTCGCTGGCGTCGATGTCGAACGGGCCGCAGCCGCCCCAGCTCTGCGGCGGCGCGGCGACCGGCGGCGGGGCCGGGCTCGGCGTCTGGCCCGCGCCCGGTTCGGGCGTCGCGCCGGCCACCGGGGATTGGCCCGCGACCAGCAGCCCCAACGACAACAGCGCCGAGCTCAACGGTCTGCGGCGCGACATGGCTGTCATCGTTGCATCCACGAATACCCGTGGAGGCGCGAAACGGTCACGCCTTGATCTCAGGCGCCCTCGCCGAACGTGCACTCACGGCGAAAATCCGCCGAAATCTCACCACCACTGCACGTTCGGCGACGCCCCGGGGCGTCAACACTTTGCGCCGCTGGGCGGCGTGGTGCCTCCGATCAGATACGCCGTCACGTAGTCGTCGACGCAGCTGTCCCCCTGGAAGACGACGGTGTGCTGGGTGCCGTCGTAGGTCAGCAGCGAGCCGCGCAGCTGACTGGCCAGATCGACCCCCGCCTTGTACGGCGTCGCCGGATCGTGGGTCGTCGACACCACGACGGTTGGCGCCAGGCCCGGCGCGGAGACGGCATGCGGCTTGGTGGTGGGCGGCACCGGCCAGAACGCGCAGGTTCCCAGCGGTGCGTCGCCGGTGAACTTGCCGTAGCTCATGAACGGGGCGATCTCCCGGGAGCGCCGGTCCTCGTCGATCACCTTGGCCCGGTCCGTAATCGGCGGCTGGTCAACGCAATTGATCGCCACCCGCGCGTCGGTGGCATTGGTGTAATGGCCGTGCTGGTCGCGGCGCATGTACATGTCGGCCAGGGCGAGCAGGGTGTCCCCGTGGTGGTCGACCAGCTCGCTCAGGCCGTCGGTCAGGTGGTGCCACAGGGTCGGCGAGTACAGCGCCATGATGGTGCCCACGATGGCGTCGCTGTAGCTGAGCCCGCGCGGGTCGTTGGTGGGCACCGGCCTGCCGATCATCGGGTTGTTCGGGTCGACCATCGGGTCGACCAGACTGTGGTAGACGTCGACGGCCTTGGCCGGGTCGGTGCCCAGCGGGCAGTTGGGCTGCTTGGCGCACTCCGCGGCGTAGGAGTTGAACGCGTCCTGGAATCCCTTGGCCTGACGCAGATCCGCCTCCACCTGGTCGGCGTTGGGGTCGACGGCGCCGTCGAGGATCATCGCCCGCACGTTCTGCGGGAAGGCCTCCGCGTAGGCCGAGCCGATCCGGGTGCCGTACGAATATCCGAGGTAGGTCAGCTTGTCGTCGCCCACCGCCTTGCGGATGGCGTCGAGGTCCTTTGCGACGTTGACGGTGCCGACATTCGCCAGAAAGTTCTTGCCCATCTTGTCGACGCAGCGGCCGACGAACTGCTTGGTCTCGTCCTCGATGTGCGCGACGCCCGCCGGGCTGTAGTCGACGTTGGGTTCCGTCCGCAGCCGGTCGTTGTCGGCGTCCGAGTTGCACCACAGCGCCGGCCGCGACGACGCCACCCCGCGCGGGTCGAACCCGATCAGGTCGAACCGCTCGCGCACCCGCTTCGGCAGCGTCTGGACGAGGCCCAGCGCGGCCTCGATACCCGACTCGCCGGGGCCGCCGGGGTTGATCACCAACGAGGCGAGCTTGTCCCCCGTTGCGGGGAAGCGAATCAGCGCCAGGGTCGCGACGTCGCCGTCGGGACCGTTGGGAGCGTTGTAGTCGACCGGCACGGCCAGCTTGCCGCACAGCGCGCCGGCGGGGATCTTCGCCTTCGGGTTGGAGGAGCGGCACGGCGTCCACTCGATCGGCTGGCCCAGCTTCGGTCCGGCCATGACCGGACGCCCACCCACAACGCGGACGCACCCGGCGAGCACGAGCGCCACGGCAGCAATCGCCGTCCAGATCAGCAGCGAGCGCGCGATCCCGTCGCGGCGAAACAACCCCATGCCAACATATGCTGCCAGAGCAGAGCCGGGTGCCCGCTCGGCGGCCGACGGCGGCCGGCTGCCCGGCGACAGCAAACCGATTGTCGGCCAGGGCGCCAATGGCATGTGTCACACCGGCGGTGCAATTGCGCGGCCGGGATGGCAGAATCACCAGGGTCAGACGAACCCGGGGACCCGCCAGGGCCACGAGGATCGACCAGACCACTACCAGGGACAATGATGTCTGATCAAAATATCTACGGCGCCGATTCGTCCGCGCACGCCAAACCGCGCACCAAGATTCGCACCCACCACCTGCAGAAAATGAAGGCCGAAGGCCACAAGTGGGCCATGCTCACGGCCTACGACTATTCGACCGCCCGCATCTTCGACGAGGCCGGCATCCCCGTGCTGCTGGTCGGCGACTCGGCCGCCAACGTGGTGTACGGCTACGACACCACGGTGCCCGTCTCGATCGACGAGCTCATCCCGCTGGTGCGCGGCGTGGTCCGCGGCGCGCCACACGCCCTGGTCGTCGCCGACCTGCCGTTCGGCAGCTACGAAGCCGGACCCACCGCCGCCCTGGCCGCCGCCACCCGGTTCATGAAGGAGGGCGGCGCGCACGCCGTCAAGCTCGAGGGCGGCGAGCGGGTGACCGAGCAGATCGCCTGCCTGACCGCGGCCGGCATCCCGGTGATGGCGCACATCGGCTTCACGCCGCAAAGCGTCAACGGCTTCGGCGGGTTCCGGGTGCAGGGCCGCGGCGACGCCGCCGAACAGACCATCGCGGATGCCATCGCCGTCGCCGAGGCCGGGGCGTTCTCGGTCGTGATGGAGATGGTTCCCGCGGAGTTGGCCACCCAGATCACCGGCAAGCTGACCATTCCGACGGTCGGGATCGGCGCCGGCCCCAACTGCGACGCGCAGGTGCTGGTGTGGCAGGACATGGCCGGCATGAGCGGCGGCAAGACCGCCCGCTTCGTCAAGCGGTTCGCCGACGTGGGCGCTGAATTACGCCGCGCCGCAACGCAATACGCGGAAGAAGTGGCCGGCGGGGTGTTCCCGGCCGACGAACACTGCTTCTGAGCGTTCGCGCGCTGTTTCCCACCCATACCGCACTACCGCTGGGGCCCGTCCCGGGAATTGGTCAGCGGCTGGCGAACGCGATCGCACCACAGATTCGCTGAAAACTGTTGTGTGACAACTGGTACGATCCTTCTATATACAATCGCTACTCCGTGGGCGGGGGTTCAACACATCGTCACCAGCACTGGTGGTGGCTTCGTAAGCCGCCGGGCGGTGTTGAAGTTGCCGCTGCTTCTGGCAGGAGGCACCGCCATCGCGCGAGCGCCTCGCGCCGGTGCGCGACCGCCCCTCGACCCGCCGGAGTCCAGCCGTTGGTCAACCGACCGCGCCGACCACTGGTATCGAGCGCAAGGTTGGCTCGTCGGCGCTAACTACGTCACGTCGAACGCCGTCAACCAGCTAGAGATGTTCCAGCGTGACACCTTCAACCCACTGCGCATCTATCTCGAGTTGGGCTGGGCCCGGTCCGCCGGATTCAACACCGTGCGGGTGTTTCTGCACGACCAGCTCTGGGCCGAGGATCAGCGTGGGTTCCAAGCCCGACTGGCCCAGTTCGTCGCCATCGCGGCCGACCACGGCATCAAACCGCTCTTCGTCTTGCTCGACTCCTGCTGGGACCCCTTCCCGAAAGCTGGCCCGCAGCGCGCCCCGACGCCCGGCGTCCATAACTCGGGCTGGGTGCAAAGTCCGGGCGCCGAGCGCCTCGGCGACCGCGCCTACCTCGGCACGCTGCGCGCCTATGTGACGGGGGTGCTGACCCAATTCCGCAATGACGACCGGGTTTTGGGGTGGGACCTGTGGAACGAGCCCGACAATCCCTCCCGCCACTATGCGTCCGTCGAGAGGCCGGACAAGGCGCAGCTGGTCGCGGATCTGCTTCCGCAGGTGTTCGCGTGGGCACGTTCGGTCGATCCCGTTCAACCGCTGACGAGCGCCGTGTGGCAGGGCGAGTGGCCGGACGCAGGAAGCACCAGCGCCATCAGCCGCATTCAGCTCGACAACTCCGACGTGCTCACCTTCCACTCCTACGGCGAACCGGCGGACTTCGAGAAGCGCATCGACGATCTCGCCTCAGGGGACCGACCGATCCTCTGCACCGAGTACCTGGCGCGGCCCCTGGGCAGCACCGTTGCGCAGATCCTGCCAATTGCCAAGCGCTACAAGGTTGGTGCAATCAATTGGGGACTCGTCGCGGGGAAGACTCAGACCTACCTCCCCTGGGACTCGTGGGACCACCCGTACACGGCGGTTCCGGATGTCTGGTTTCACGATCTGCTTCAACCCGATGGACGGCCGTTTCAGGACGAAGAAATCCAAACGATTCGCCAACTGAACGGCCTGGCGATGCACCTCAACACTTAGGGCTGCTCGAGCGCGGGAGCGCAATACGGCTCCCATGGATGCCATCCCCAGACTGATAGCCGCTTACGTGCACCCGCTGACATGGATTCGCCGGCCGGCTCCCACGCAGACGCTGACCGGCGGCGGGGGTGGCGGCGGCGGAATGTCCTGCGGCAGCGGCGCATAGTCGGCCGGCGGCGGCACATAGGTGTTGACCGTGTCGGCGACGTTGGTGCAGCCGCTGACCGAGATGCGCCTGCCGACGCTCGCGCAGACGTCGGCGTGGGCCACCCCGGACGGCTGCACGACGGCATACATCTCGGGAATAGATGTCAGGGCCAACACCGTTATCCCCGCGGCGGTCCAAGACCGCGCCCATAGCTTCATCGCAATCCCCTTTCGCTCAGGGTGTGGCGCCCTGACCCATTAGTGGAGTCCACTGGCAACGCTGCCTGATGTCGGTCAGCGGCTGCCGGATGTTCTCCAGGTCGGCTTCCTCTTGCGGGTTGGCGCCGAAGTAGTTCTGCACGTCGTTGCCGATCTGGTCCTTGGGCCGGTCCTGCAGGCCGGTGTAGAAGCCGTTCACGTCCGGGTGGGTGAACAGGTAGGTCGACAGGGCCGTCGCGACACCGGCCGCGACCCCGGCGACGTCCGCGGCCGTGCAGTTGGGCGGCCGGGGCGCAGTGTCCGCGGCGGCGGTCCCCGCGCTGGCGCACAACAGCGTGCCGGCAACGGCGCCGGCGCCGATCGCGCCGAGCACCGCCCGGCGTGCAATGACGTCTGAGAGGAACATCATCGGCTCCTTCTTTCACTGATCAAACCGACCGCGCCCGACGGCGGTCGTCACCCGGCTCAAGCTAAGCAGATATTGACAACCGCCACGGGTGATCGACGCCAACCGGTTACGCGGTGTGGCAATCTGTGTGTGCCCGTCCGCGACCGCCGACGGCCATCGACCACACCACCGCGCCCCGACGGAGCCGAGAATGCCTGCAGAAGCGCAAAACACCTCCCGCTATCTGGAGGTTGAGCGCAAGTTCGACGTCGTCGACTCCACGGTGTCACCGTCGTTCGAGGGCATCGCGGCCGTGGCTCACGTCGAGAAGTCTCCGACTCAATCCCTGGACGCCGTGTACTTCGACACGCCGTCGCACGACCTGGCGCGGCACGGGATCACGCTGCGACGCCGCACCGGCGGCCACGACGCGGGGTGGCACCTGAAGCTGCCGGCCGGACCCGACGCCCGCACCGAGATCCGGGCGCCGCTGGGCACTTCCGGCGCCGAAGACACCGTGCCGAGCGAGCTGCTCGACGTCGTGCTGGCGATCGTTCGGGACCGGCGGGTCGAGCCGGTCGCGCGCATCAGCACCGAGCGGGAAACCCAGTTGCTGTACGGCGCCGACGGCACCGCGCTGGCCGAGTTCAGCAACGACCACGTCAGCGCCTGGTCGGGTGGCGCCGCGGGCGCCGGCTCGGCCCCGGCCGAACAGGAGTGGCGCGAGTGGGAACTCGAACTCGTCACCGGAAACGGCACCGCCGACACCGCGTTGTTGAGCCGGTTGAGCAATCGGTTGCTCGACGCGGGCGCCGCACCGGCCGGTCACGGCTCGAAGCTGGCACGCGTGCTCGATGTGCCGGCCAACGGCACCCGGCCCCAGGACCCGGTGCACCGCGCGGTGGCCGAGCAGGTCGACGAGCTGTTGACATGGGACCGCGCGGTGCGCGCCGACGTCGACGACGCCGTGCACCAGATGCGGGTGACCACCCGCAAGATCCGCAGCCTGCTGCGGGAGTCGCAGGATGCGTTCGGGTTGTCCGACGGCGCCTGGATCCTGGACGAATTGCGCGAGCTGGCAACCGTTCTGGGCGTGGCGCGCGACGCCGAGGTGCTCGGGCAGCGCTACGAGCAGGCGCTGAGCCGGCTGGCACCGGAACTGGTGCGCGGGCCGGTTTGGGAGCGTCTGGTGGAGGGCGCCCAGCGGCGCTACCAGACGGGGCGGCGCCGGTCGTTGATCGCGATGCGCTCGCAGCGATACTTCCGCCTGCTCGACGCCCTCGATGCGGTGGTGGCCGAGATCCCGGTTCCCGAGGCCGGCGAGCGGCCACCCGCGGTAACCATCGACGGCGCCTACAAGAAGGTCCGCAAGGCGGCGAACGCCGCCGCCAAACTGGACCAGGTCGACCAGACCGACCAGGAGTACGAGCACCATCGCGACGAGGCGCTGCACCGGATCCGCAAGCGCGCCAAGCGACTTCGCTACCTCGCGGCCGCCACCGGCGCCGACGAGGTGTCGAGGCAGGCCAAGGCCATCCAGACGCTGCTCGGTGATCACCAGGACAGCGTGGTCAGTCGCGAGCACCTGGACCACCAGGCGCACGCCGCGCACGTCGCCGGCGAGGACACCTTCACCTACGGCCTGCTGTATCAGCTGGAGGCCGATCTGGCGGAGAGCTGCCGACAGCAGCTCGACGACGCACTACGCAGACTCGCCAAGGCGGTGCGCAAGGCCCGGGACTGAGCCCATCGGCCGGCGAGCAGACGCGAAAGCACCCGCACGCCCGGCGTGTCGGGTGCTTTCGCGTCTGCTCGGCAAGGGGCGGACGAGTTGGCCTGTAAGCCGGATTCTGTTCCCCGCCGCTGCGGCTTGAGCAGCGGCGGCGGGGCGGCGACCATCCATCTGGACACACCGTCACCGGGTGCCTCGAGCGGCCTACCCGCAGGCTCGGGCGAGCAACCCTCGGACGCCTGCGCGGCCGCACTTTCGTGCGGCCTTCTTGGCCTTGCTTCGGGTGGGGTTTGCCGAGCCATCCCGGTCACCCGGAATGCTGGTGCGCTCTTACCGCACCGTTTCACCCTTACCACCGCGAGGGTGGCGGTCTGTTTTCTGTGGCACTTTCCCGCGAGTCACCTCGGATTGCCGTTAGCAATCACCCTGCTCTGTGAAGTCCGGACTTTCCTCGACTCGACCCGGTCTCAGACCGGCCCGAGCCGCGGCCGCCCGGCCAACTCGTCCGCGACGATCCACGGTACCCGCTGCGGAATCCGCTGGCCAGCGGCGTTTGATCATTACCCAATTATTCAATCATTGCCTAATTAGTGATGTTGGTGTCACGCTGACCGCATGACAGAAACCAAAGGGTTCGTCGACCAGACGGTGATGGGTCTCGCGGAGCCACAGCCGATGTACAAGGCGCTGCGGGAATCGACCCCGGTGTTCCGGTCGCCGCAGGCGGTCGTGCTCAGCCGGCTGGCCGACATCGAGATGGCACTCAAGCACACCGAGCTGTTTTCGTCGAACATGGACGCGGTCGATCTGGGCAACGTGCGACCGATGATCCCCCTGCAGATCGACCCGCCCGAGCACGCGAAGTACCGCCGCATCCTCGATCCGCTGTTCACCCCGCGGGAGATGGCCCGACGGGAACCGCGGGTCACCGAGCTGGTCAACGAGATGATCGACCGCTTCGCCGGCCGCGGCGAGTGCGACTTCCACGAGGAGTTCGCGGTTCCCCTGCCCTGCACCGTCTTCCTGCAATTGCTCGGCCTGCCGCTTCAGGACCTCGACCAGTTCCTGGTGTGGAAGGACGGCATCATCCGCCCCGAGGGCGACTCCGGCTTCGACCGCCGCCACGAGACCTCGGCGCCCACGGCGCAGCAGATCTACGACTACTTCGAGCGCGCCATCGACGACCACATCGCTAGCCCTCGCGACGACGTGCTGTCGGCGATGATTGCGGCGAGAATCGAGGGTCAGCCGCTGTCGCGCGAGGAGTTGCTCGACATCTGCTTCCTGTTCCTGATCGCGGGGCTGGACACGGTGACCGACTCGCTGGACTGCTTCTTCGTCTACCTGGCGCGCCATCCCGAACACCGGCGCCAGCTCGTCGAGCAGCCCGACATCCTGCCCAGCGCCATCGAGGAGTTGTTGCGCTGGGAGACACCGGTTCCCGGAGTCGCCCGGGTCTGCGTGCAGGACACCGAGGTGGGCGGTTGCCCGATCAGCAAGGGCGAACGGGTCAGCCCGTTACTGGGCGCGGCCAACACGGATCCGGCCGAGTTCCCCGACCCGGAGCTGGTCGACTTCAACCGCAGCCCCAACCGCCACCGCGCATTCGGCGGCGGGCCGCATCGCTGCCTCGGATCGCATTTGGCCCGCATGGAGCTGCGGGTGGCGCTGCGCGAATTCCACCGGCGCATCCCGGATTACGAGATCAAGCCCGGCGCGCAGCTGACGTACACCGCCGCGCTGCGGTCGGTGGAGTCGCTGCCTTTGGTGTTCCCGGTCTCATGACCCGCGTGTCCGTCGACCCCGAACGCTGCACCGGGCATGGCCGCTGCTACACCCTGGCGCCCGACGTGTACGACGCCGACGAGGTGGGTCACTGCGTCGTGCTCGCCGAGGAGGTCTCGGGCGAACTCGAGGCGCAGGCCGCCATCGGCGAGCAGAACTGCCCGGAGCAGGCAATCACCCTGTCCCGCTAGGGATTACGCGAAGCAGACGACGCTGCGCGCCCCGTGCCCGGCGGTCATGTCGGTGAACGCCGCCTCGACGTCCTCGATGCCGATCCGCCGCGTCACCAGCGCTTCGAGGTCGAGCCGGCCGCGTCGGGCCAGCTCGGCGAGCACCGGGATGTCGCGCGCCGGGTGGCTGGCACCATAGACGCTGCCCTGGATCGCCTTGCCGTCGGCCATCAAGGACAGTGCGGGAAACGTCACCTCCTCCGTGATCCCGGCGGCGCCCACCAACGTGACCTTGCCACCGCGGCGGGTGGCCTCGTATGCCGCGCGCATCGTGGCGGGCTTGCCCACCACCTCGATGCCGTGGTCGACCCCGGCTCCCCCGGTGAGGTCTTTCACCGCGGCGACGAGGTCGGCCTCGCCGGCGTCGACGGTGTCGGTCGCGCCGTTGGCCACGGCCGCGGGAAGCTGGCCGGCGACCCGGTCGGCGGCGATGATCCGCCCCGCGCCGGCCAGCCGCGCCCCCTGGATCGCGGCCAAACCCACACCGCCGCAACCGATTACGAGCACACTCTCGCCCGGGCGCACCCCCGCGGTGCGCATCACCGCGCCGACCCCGGTGGTGACGCCGCAGCCCAGCAGCGCGGCAAGGTCGAACGGCAGCGACTCGTCCACCGGCACCACCGCGGCCGCCGGCAGCAGCGTCTGCTCGGCCAGCGACCCAACACCCATCCCGGGCCACACGGGCCCGCCGCCGCTTTCGGCGTACGGATCGCCGTAGGCGTGGTCGTAGCCGTGCGCGCACAGCTGGGCCTCGCCGCGCAGGCAATGCGGACAGGACCGGCAGGGCACGTTCCACGTCAGCACCACGTGGTCACCCGGGCGCACGGTGCTGACGTCGGCGCCGACCTCCGCGACGACCCCGGCGCCCTCATGCCCGAGCGTCGACGGCAGCAGCGTCGGTATCGACCCGTCGCGCAGCGACAGGTCGCTGTGGCACACGCCGCTGGCGCGAAGTTGCACCCGCACCTCGTGCCGGCCGACCGGCCGCAGCTCGAGCTCCTCCACCGCCGTGGGCCGGCCGACCTCGCGCAGCACGACGGCCTTCATCCGGCCCCCGTGGGAGGGAAAAGTGTGATCGGCGTCATAGCGACCTACGATGGCGGGACAACCGCACCAGGTCAAGGGAGACAGGGATGACGGGATCAACGACGATCGCGCGCGAAACCCAGGCCGCCGCCGATGAGGCGGTGCTGACGATCGGCGGTCGGCCGCAGCCGGGCGCGGCGGGCACCTACCCCGTCCACAACCCGGCGCGGCCGGCCGAGATCGTCGGCCACGCACCCGCCGCCAACAGGGCCCAGCTCGACGCCGCCGTGGCGGCAGCGCGGGAGGCCGCGCCCGGATGGCGGGCGCTCGGCGTCACCGAGCGGATCGCCGCCTTCGCCGCCGCGGCGACCACCGCCGCCGAACGGTTGGCCGCACGCGACGGCGCGCGGCTGTACACCCGCGAGCACGGCAAGGTGCTGTCCGAGGCGAATTTCGAGATCGACACCGGGCCAAGCCTCGCCGGGCTCATCGGGTCGATGGCCGAGGCCGCGCTCGCGCCCGAGCAGATCGACCCGCAGTCGAAATACCCACGGCTGCACCGGGAGCCGTTCGGCGTGGCCGCGCTGGTGCTTCCGTTCAACTGGCCGCTCGCGCTGACGATGACGAAGCTGGCGTCGGCGCTGACGGCGGGCAACACCGCCGTCATCAAGGTCCCGCCGACCTGTCCGCTGGCGGCGCTGCAGCTCGCCGGGGCGCTGGCCGAGGCGCTGCCGCCGGGCGTGGTCAACGTGCTCGCGGGCCCGGGCAGCGAGCTCGCCCAGGCGCTGGTCACCCACCCCGGCATCGACCTCATCTCGCTGACCGGCGGCGTCGCCACCGGTCGCGCGGTCATGGCAGCGGCCGCCCGGCGGCTCACCCCGGTGCTGCTCGAGCTCGGCGGCAACGACGCCGCGATCATCGCGCCCGACATCCCGGTCAGCGACGAGCTGGTAGAGCGGCTGGTGACGGCGACCTACACCACCGGCGGCCAGGTGTGCATGGCGATCAAGCGGCTGTATGCGCCCGCCGGACGGGTTGGCGAGCTGGCCGAGGCGGTGCTGGCGCGCTGCGAGCGGGAGGTCGTCGGCGACGGCCTCGCCGACAAGGTGACGCTGGGGCCGCTGCACACCGCCGCCGGGCGCAACCGGGTCACCGCGCTGCTCGCCGACGCCGAGGCGCGGGGCGCGACGGTGCGCACCGGGGGACGGATCCGCGACGCCGACGCCGACGCGGGCGGATACTTCGTGCTGCCGACCGTCGTCACCGACCTGCCCCAGGACTCGAAGCTGGCCACCGAGGAGCAGTTCGGCCCGGTGCTGCCGATCTTCGGCTACGACACCATCGACGACGCCGTAACCGCCGCCAACGCAACGGAATTCGGCCTCACCGCGTCGGTGTGGACGAGGGACGACGCGCTCGCCGACCGGGTCACCGGGCAGCTGGTGGCGGGCACGGTCAGCGTCAACTGCCACGGCCTGGCCGCCCAGGACCCGCGCCTGCCGTTCGGCGGCTGCGGCCAGTCCGGCATCGGGCGCGAACTCGGCGTCGAGGGGATCCGGGCGTTCACCCAGCCACGGGCCTTCGTCCGGCACCCCGCGCCGGGCTGACGGCACCACCGCCCCACCTCGCCAAACGCGGGTTTGAGCCGCCGCGACCTGGCTATTCTCCCCCGGTCATGACAGAACGCTCACCGGCGCGGACGCGACGACGGCGCCGGGACGGCAACCGTTCGTTTACGGTCGGCGCCAAGGCGCTCGCCGCGCTGACGGCCGCGGTGGTCGTCGCCGTCGTCGCCATCGGCTGGATCACCTATCGCAGCGCATCGGCGGGCATCACCAAATCCGACGCGTTGGCCGGTGAACCCGCGTCGCCCGGAAGCGACCAGAACATCCTGATCATGGGGCTGGACAGCCGTCGGGACCAGCACGGACGGCCGCTGCCGCCCGACATCTACAACGCGCTGCACGCGGGCGGCGAGGATTCCGGCGACGGCGACGCCGACGCGCTGATCGTGTTGCACGTGCCCGCCGGCGGCGCCCCGGCCACGGCGATCTCGATACCCCGCGACGACTACGTCGACCTGGCCGGATGCCCGACCTCGGATTGCCGCGGCAAGATCAAGGAGGCCTACAGCCTCGCCTACCAGCGCGTGCTGGACAGCCGCGACTCGGTGCCGGCATCCGACCATCCCGACGTTGACGCCGCGACGGCGAAGGAACAGACGGCGCGCGAGGCGGGCCGCCGAGCCGAGATCGGCACGGTCAAGCGTCTGCTGCAAATCCCGATCGACCACTTCGTCGAGGTCACGCTGGCCGGGTTCTTTCAGATTGCGCGCGTGGTCGAACCGATCACCGTGTGCCTCTACGAGGACACCTCGGATCGCTACTACTCGGGCGCGGACTTTCACCGGGGCGTCCAGCAGATCAGCGCGACCCAGGCGATGGCGTTCGTGCGGCAACGCCGCGACGCCGACGACGCGATGTTCACCGACCTCGACCGCAGCCGCCGCCAGCAGGCGTTCATCGCCTCGGTGGTCGTCGCGCTGCGCCGCGGCGGGGTCCTGTCGGACCTATCCCGGCTGCGCGCCCTGCTGAACGTCGCCAAGCAAAACATCGCCGTCGACGCCGGTCTCGACCTGGACGAGTTCGTCCGTAACGCTTCGGCATTCGCCGACAGGCCGGTCGCGCTCTACACGCTCCCGGTCACCGGCTTCGGCGAAACCTCGGACGGCGCCTACGTCAATTACGTCGACCCGTCCGCCATCCGCTCCATCGTGCAGAACCTGGTGACCACCGATTCGCCGGCCACGCCGACGACGACCGAGGGCAGCACAGACAGCGTGACGCTCGACGTGGTCAACGCCTCGGGCAGGCAGGGCAAGGCCGCCGAGCTCGAAACCTCCTTGGCGACAGGACAGTTCAGCGAGGGTCAGGTCAGCACCGCCGACTCGACCAGCCAGACGAGCACCATCGCCTACGGGCCGGGCGCGAGGGCGGCGGCAACCGAGCTCGCCGACCAATTCGGCATGACCGCCACCGAATCCGGCGGCGTCGCCCGCAACAGGGTCCAACTGACCGTCGGGACCGATTTCTCCAGGTTCGACAGTCTCAACCGCACTCCGACATCGCCGACCACCACCGCCACGGCACCGGTTACCACCGTGCCGGCCACCGGGACCGGCACCCAGGGGCCGACGCCCACCGACCTCACCCGCATGACCGCCGACGGCATCCCCTGCGTGAAATAGCAAGCCCGCCAAGACAACGCGGGTGACGCGAGTACAGTGGGTCGATGGCCGTCCCGTCCAACGAGCGAATGCTCGCCGGGGTCGCCGCCGCGTCCGTCGCGCTCGGGGTTGCGGAACTGGTGGGCATCCCGTTCGGTGCACGCGCCCACGCGCGCACCGCGATCGGCTCGGTGGCCGTCGACCTGACGCCGGGGCCCGTCAAGGAGTGGGCGATTCAGACCCTGGGCTCCTCGGACAAACTCTTCGTGGCCGTGGCCGTGCTGGTGGCGATCGCGACGATCGCCGCGATCGCCGGGACCCTCGAGACTCGGCACCGCCCGCTCGGCAGCGTCGTGATCGGCGCGGCGGGCGTGCTCGGATGCATCGCCGTGCTGTCTCGGCCGGGTGCGACGGCACTCGACTCCGTCCCGACCGTCGCCGGCACGGCCTGCGGCGTGGCGACGCTTCGCTTGCTGACCCGCGGGGCCGACGGCGCCGACCGCGACGAGCCGGACGCCGGCCGACGAAGGTTGGTCGTGTTGGGGTTGCTCGGGTTCGGCGTGGTGAGCGGCGTCGCGGGTGCGGTCATCACGCGGTTGGTGCATTCGGTGGCCGGCGACCGCAACAGCCTCACCCTTCCCCGAGCGCGCCTACCGGCCCCACCGATACCCGACGATGTGCAGCCGAAAGGCGTTGCGCTGCCGAGCTTTGTCACGGCAAGCGCGGACTTCTACCGGGTGGACACCGCGCTCGTGGTTCCCCAACTCAGCCGCCGCGACTGGCGGCTGCGCATCCACGGCATGGTGGACCACGAAACCACCTACAGCTTCGACGACCTTGCCCGCTTCGACGTCGTCGAAACCGTGACGACGTTGACCTGTGTGTCGAATCCCGTTGGGGGCGACCTGATTTCGACGGGCGTCTGGACGGGCTACCGGGTGGCCGACCTGCTGGCCGCGGCCGGTGTGCACACCGACGCCGATATGGTGCTCTCGACGTCGAGCGACGGGTTCACCGCCGGCACGCCGGTGCAGGCGCTCACCGACGGCCGCAACGCGCTGCTGGCCGTCGGCCTCAACGGTGAGCCGCTGCCGATCGAGCATGGCTACCCGGCCAGGCTAGTGGTACCCGGGCTCTACGGCTACGTGTCGGCCACCAAGTGGGTCGTCGACATGGAGCTGACCCGCTTCGACAGGGCACAGGCGTACTGGACGCGGCAGGGCTGGGCGCCGCGCGCGCCGATCAAGACCGAGTCGCGCATCGACGTGCCCAAACGTGGTCAGAAGGTGCCGCTGGGGCCCGTCGTGTTCGGCGGCGTGGCGTGGGCACAGAATCGTGGCGTGCGGTCCGTGGAGGTCCGCATCGACGACGGCGCGTGGCAGCCCGGCGAACAGGGCGCGAGCTATTCCAACGACACGTGGCGGTTGTGGAGATTCCCCTGGCAGGCGAAAAACCCTGGGAGGCACACCATCACCGTGCGCGCCACCGACAACAGCGGAGCCGTCCAGACCGCGGATCAGGTTGGTCCCGTCCCCGACGGCGCCACCGGCTGGCACACAGTGGACTTCACCGTGGTGCGGGCCTGACGTTTTATTTCGACGCGAGTTTCCGCCAACTGAATACCGCGATCGCGACGCCGATCAGCGCGGTGATCGGGCCGATGATCGACCAGGTCGTGGTGTTGCTCATCGGGCTACCACCAAGCACCCCGAATCCCTGCAGCGCCCAGATCAGCCCGAACAGCGCGATGATCACCCCGAACCCGAGCGTGGCGACGAAAGTCCTCTTCATAGGGGGATCCTAGGCGCTGGGCACCCGACGCCGCGATGTCAGCGCGCGCCGACGAAGTCGCGGAACTTCGCCGGGACCTCGGCCGCGTCGACCTTCCGCAGGAAGTCGGGCGTGGTCACGGCGCTGTAGGTTTCCTCGCCGATGATGAGGCCCTCGGCATCGAACGGCCAGACGATCAGCATGCGCAGCGTCAGCAGATGGAAGCCGTCCTGATCGTCGACGGGAAAGCCCCGCGACGCGGCGTCGGCGCCGTAGTACAGGGAGCGGAAATAGCCTTCGGTGACGACCGTATCGTCGTCGACGACGATTCGGTCCATCTCGAACTCCAGGCACCACTGGCCGCCCTTGACGATCGTGCCCTCGTAGAAGTTCCGGACCGCCTCGCGCCCAACAGGACTCATGTCCTCGGGCGCTCCCCACGCCACGTAGCGCGGGTTCGGGGCCAGCGTCGACATCACACGATCGAGGTCCAGCGTGGCCTCCCCCTTGGCGTGGTCGAGCAGCCGCTCGAGCATCAGGAGATGCCGTGGGTTGGTGGTCTTCGCGATCCGCTCCTCGAGGAGCCGGAACGTCTTCGTCGGATCGATGAGGTCTGTCATGAGCGTCCTTCCGGCGGATACGAGCTGACTTGTCAGGAGGCGGGTTCGGGCGTGCGCACCGCAACAAAGAACCGGCGCAGCGCGTCCGCCATCCGGGCTCTTATCGGTGCGCCCGAGATGACCACGTCCACCATCGCCAGCGACTGGTGCGTGTGGCCGCGGGCACGGACATGTTCCGTCGGGACGCCCGCCGCGTCGAGCGCGGCGGCGTAGGCCTCGCCGTCGTCGCGCAGGGGATCGAACTCGGCGGTCACCACGATCGCCGGCGGCAGCCCGGACAGGTCGGCGTGTGGGGGCGCGAAGCGGGGATCGCCTCGATGCGCCTCGTCGATGTAGTGGTCGCAGAACCACCGGAGCAGCGGCGTCGTGAGCCCGTAGCCGTCGGCGTTCTCGGCGAAGGACCCGCCCGTCATGTCGCCACCCATCATCGGCGTCAACAACGCCTGACCGAGGATGTTCGGTCCGCCCGCGTCCCGCGCCAGCCGGCACACCACCGCGGCGAGCCCGCCGCCCGCGCTCCAGCCACACACCGCGAGCTGTCCCGGCCGGCCGCCCAGCGCCTCGGTGTTGTCGGCTACCCATCGCACCGCGGCCATGGCGTCGTCGACCGCCGCGGGGAATCGGTGCTCGGGCGCGTGCCGGTAATCGGCCGAGACGACGACCGCGTCGCTTCGCACGCAAAGGTCCCGGCACAGCGGATCGTCCGCGGCGGCGTCGCCCAGAACGTAGCCGCCGCCATGGAAATATACGACGATCGGGTGCGGGCCCGGGGTCGGCGGCCGGTAAAGCCGGTACGCCAGATCCCCTGTGGCCCCGGGGAACACACCGTCGACGATCTCGCCGACGTCCGGTCCCGGCGGCCGCGTCGCCGACATCTGCGCGTAGAAGGCTCGGGCGTCCGGCGCGGCCATCGACTCCATCGGCGGCAGATCCAGCGCCGCCACCTCGTTGAGGACCATCTCGACGTCGGGTTGCAGCCGGCGCACCACCCCGTCGTTGCAACGCGAGCCGTCGGGACCGGACAGCGTGAAGCCCAGGTAATCGCGCGCGACCACCTCGTCGCAGCCGGCGCGGTAGAAGTCGAAGCCCGCGCAGTAGGGCAGGAAAACGCGTGGCTTGCCCGGCACGTTGGCGCCCATGTACCAGGAGTTCGCGGCCGGGTAGAGGGTGATGTCGGCGCAGTCGTTGACGTGTTGTGTCCACCCGGCTTCGGCCGTCTCGGTGGGCTCGATGACGTCGAAGCCGCCCGCGCCCAGGTGATCGAGGCAGTCCAGCACCCAGTCCACGTGCTGTTCGATCGAGACGGTCATATTCGACAGCACCGAGGGACTGCCGGGACCGGTGATGAAAAACAGGTTCGGAAAGCCGACCGCCGTCAGCCCGAGGTAGGTCTGCGGCCCGTTCGCCCATTTGTCCTTCAGCGCCAGGCCATTACGGCCCGTGAAGTCGACGGCCGTGATCGCGCCCGTCACCGCGTCGAAACCGGTGGCGAAGACGATCGCGTCCAGCGCGAACGACTCATCGGCGGTGTCGATGCCCGTTTCCGTGACCCGCCGGATCGGATGTTTCCGGACGTTGACCAGCCGCACGTGCGGCAGGTTGTAGGTGGCGTAGTAGTTGCTGTCCAGGCACGGCCGTTTCGTTCCGAGGGGATGATCGGTCGGGCACAGATCGGCCGCGGTCTGCGGATCGTCGACGATGGAGCGGATCTTGTTCCGGACGAACTCGGCGTACTCGTGGTTGGCCGCGGGGTTGCTCAACACGTCGGCGAAGACATTGATGGCCTCAAACAGCAGGCCGGCTTCCCAAGCGCGCTCGTAGCGTTGTTGTCGCTCGGTCGCCGACACGGACAGCGTCGGGGTGATGCTGCGCTCCATCGGGATGCCGGCGGGCGAAACCTTCGCCCTCGCCCGATATTCCGCCTCATTTGACGCCTGCGCCAGCTTCTCGGGCGGCATCGGGCCGTTGCGCGCCGGGATCGAGAAATTCGGCGTGCGCTGGAACACCACCAGCTGGCGCGCCTGCTGCGCGATGACCGGAATCGATTGCACGCCAGACGAACCCGTGCCGATCACCGCCACCCGCCTGCCGGTGAAGTCGACCGGCTCGCGCGGCCAGCGGCTGGTGTAGTAGACCTCACCGGCGAATCGCTCGAGCCCGTCGACCTCGGCCGGCTTGGGCATGGACAGACAGCCCGTGGCCATCACCGCGAAGCGCGCGGTGATCTCGTCGCCGCCCTCGGTGGTCACCCGCCACAGCGACGCGTCGTCGTCCCAGCCCGCCCGCCGGACGCGCGTCGAGAAGGTGATGTGGCGCCGCAGGTCGTGCTTATCGGCGACGTGGTTCAGGTAGCGCAGGATCTCGGGCTGGGTGGCGTACTTCTCCGACCACTGCCAGTCGCGCCGCCAGTCGGGGTCGAAGCTGTACATGTAGTCGATGCTGGGCACATCGACGCGGGCGCCCGGGTACCGGTTCCAATACCACGTGCCGCCCAGGTCGTCGGCCGCCTCGAACACCCGGAATCGGTACCCGTCGCGGCTCAGCCGGTAGGCGAGGTACAGGCCCGCGATACCCGCGCCCACCACGACGACGTCGACGTCCGGCGCCGGCCGGTCGGTCCTGGCTGTCCTGGCTGTGTCGGTCATCATCCGATCATCACGCCACGACCACCGGCTGTCACGAGTACCGCAATACTCGACGCCGGCCGCGACCGAGGTTGCCGCTCAAGGAGCCGATGTGGCGGCACTTGCCAAATGGATAGGAAATCCTTCCCTTGGGTGAGCGAAATCTGGCTTTCCGGGTGATTACCAGGGCGTCTTCCATGCCCGAGCATTTGAGTCATGACTTTCACCGCCACACTGCAGAAGAGCCGCACCGTCAGCGACGCCGACCTCGCCCGCGCCGCGGCGGCCGGCGATCGCGCGGCGCTGGCCGGCATCTACAACCGCTATTCCGGCCCGCTGCACGCCTATTGCGTGGGCATCCTGCGCGACCGCCACGCGGCCTCCGACTGCGTGCAAGATGTCTTCTGCATCGCGTCGGCGGAGCTGCCGAAGCTGCGCAACGCGGACAGGCTGCGGCCGTGGCTGTATGCCATCGCACGGCGCGCCGCGCTGCGTGTCCTGTCCGAACGCCGCCGCGAGCGCGCCTTCGACGAGCTGCCCGACAACCCGGCGGCCGGCCCGGGTCCGTTCACGCTGACGGCGCAGAACGAACTCGCCCGATTGATCGCCCAGGCGGCGGACGGATTGTCCGACCGCGACCGCGATGTGCTGGAGCTCTCCTACCGGAAGGGCATGACCGCAGCCGAGCTCGCGGACACCCTGGGCATGAGCTACGACTCCACCAAGAAGCTGCTGCAACGGCTGCGCGACACCGTCGCACGCTCATTGGGCGCGCTGTTGGTGGCGCGACACGCAGCCCAGCACGGGTGCCCGCAGCTCGCCGCGGACCTCTCCGGCTGGGACGAGCAGTTCACCGTCCTGATACGGAAACGCGTTGCGCGCCATATCGAGTCGTGCTCCACGTGCGACGACTACCGCCGCAGCGTCCTCAACGCCGTCGCCATGCTCGGTGGCGGGGTGCTCGACAAGGTTTCCTAACGCTCAATGTTGCGAACGGCGGTCGCGCAGCATGGAGCGGTTGACGGCCCCGAGCCGGATGGCCGCGTTGGCCAGCCGAACTCGGCGATCTCCCTCCGTGTTGATGCCGAACTTGTCGTAGAGGTGTTGCAGATGTTGCTTGACGGCGGCCTCCGTGACGAACAGGTCCTCGGCGATCCGGCGAACCGATGCGGGCTCGGGAAATGGGTCATCGGAGACAAAGGGGCGGCACAAAGCCTTGAGGACATCGAGCTCACGCGGGGTCATGCGGGGCGGTCGCAGGATGTTCCTGCCGGTTTCGGTTTCTTGATCGAAGGATGCGTCGCCGGTGTCGCTCGTCATCCAGAAGACCAATCGTGAGCTGCCGAGCCGCAATTCGTCTCCAGACCGCAGTATCCGCTCCGCCACGATCCTTTCGCCGTTGACATAGGTCCCGTTGCGGCTGCCCAGATCCCGCACCGACCAGGCCTGCCCGAAGTTCTCCAGGACAGCGTGGACGCGTGACACGGTCGTGTCGTGTTCGAGCGACACGGCATTGGTCGGGGCCTTGCCGACGGTCACTCGCTCACCGCTGAGCGCGACAAGCTCCCGTCCCGACGGTTTCCACACTTCCAAATGTGACGGCACCTTGGCCCCTCCCAGCCCGCGGTAACTATCCCGCGACTCGGATGACAAAAGAATCCGTGCTCTCGTCGTAAACGACCGTTTCATCCACGAACAGCTCCCCCACGGTGTGGCCGTCGTCGGCCAACGCAAGGAACCTCGCTTCCTCCTGGTCGTATGTCACGGACCCTTGCACGAACATCGCGGCGATTTCGTGCCCGTCGGCACCGAAAACGACAAGCTTCAAGCCTCCGGCGTCCTTGACGTACTGCGCTGCCTCGGCACGTGTCACGACCATCGCTGGCATCCCTCTCTGCTCGTCCCTCGATTGCAGCAAAGTATTCCCGACCGCAACCCGATGTGAGACCGAACGTGGTCACGGCATCGCCTCGGCCCACTCGATGTGCACGTCGAAACCGAGCGATGTCGCCATATCGCGGTACCGGTCCCGAAAGTCGCGATAGCCGGCGTTTTCGCCCCGTGCCCGAGCCAGCAGTGCGCGCATCCGCAATAGAAGGAGGTCGGCCGCCACCCAGCCGCCCGCGTGGGTGCGTGCCACGCGGTCGATCGCGGCCTCGGCTTCGACCATGTCATCGTCGGATCCGTGATCGAGCAACGTCTCCACCAGAACAGCCGTCGCCGTAAGTCCCCATGCGAGCAGCCGTCCCTCCCGGAACAGAGGGTCGACGGCAGCGCGCATCATCGCGATTGCGTCGTCGCGATCTCCCCGGCGAGCCCTCTCCCTCGCTAAATACACGCTGACCATCGGTAGGTCGCACAGGTTGTGTCCGCCGCGGACGAACTGGTCGCTGACCTTCGCCAGGAGCTGCTGACCGCGGTCATGCTCGGCAGCCGTTTGCCGATGCACCAGCGCAACGCCCAGCGTCAGCCGGGCCTCGGCCAACGCGAGGTCATCACCGGATCGTTCGGCTATCCGCAGGGCATCCTCGATCTCGCGCACTGCGGAATCATCGGGCCTCACTATGCCATTCGGTATTCCCGGGAAGTAGACATACGTGACAACCGTGGCGTAGGACATGGGGTCGGCGCTTCGTGCCATGGCCAAGGCGTGCCGCACGTCGTCATGCCATCCCGGATGACCCAGGCAAAACCGGGCAAGAGCCCGCGACGTCAGGGCGGACGCTAAGGGTGACCCGAAGATGAAGTTGCCTTTGGACGGATCGTCGTCGGCCAGGTCGATAACCCTTTGTGACAACCGCTGCACGTCAGTCCACTCAGCG
Organism: Mycobacterium sp. 663a-19; assembly: GCF_035616495.1. Classification (NCBI taxonomy): domain Bacteria; kingdom Bacillati; phylum Actinomycetota; class Actinomycetes; order Mycobacteriales; family Mycobacteriaceae; genus Mycobacterium; species Mycobacterium sp. 663a-19. The sequence goes on from NZ_JAPJAV010000007.1 coordinate 138,844, forward strand.
TTCTCAATCTTGGCGTAGATGGCCGCGAAGGACAGCCCTACCGTCAAGGTCGGATCGCCCACCGACTCGATCAGGGTCATCGCCTCCGATGCCAGCTGAGACGCCTCATGCAGCCGCCCCTGATACGCGTGATCCATCACCAGCCCCGCCATTGCGATTGCCAGTGACGCCTTGTCGCCGGCGGCTGCACACAACTCCCGCAATTCATCAAAGCGGGCACCGGCGACGTCCACATGGACTCGCCAGGCGATTCCGCACAACATGGTGCGAGGAGCGATGCGCATGGCGGCCCGCTGCGGGCCACCGGCGGGCAATGCGTCCGCGATCTTTATGGCACGCTCCAAGCTCAGTCGGGCCGCAGAGATTTCACGGTTGGTCGCCCACGATGCCGCGCGCATGTGCCAGGCGAAGGCGGCGTCCAGATCACCGGCGGCCTCGAGATGTCCGGCGATCAATGCCGCGTTCTGGTCCACCAGTTGCGGATCTCGCGCTTCGATCACGGCGGCGAGCCGCCGATGTAACCGGGCACGATCGGATTGCAGTTGTGCTTCGTAGGCCACGGTGCGGATCAACGGATGCCGGAAGGCGAACTCCGGGCTGGGTGTGAAACGGACTTGATCGATCAGCTCGGCCTTGAAGAGTTCGTCGAGAGCAGGGGCATCGCCTACCGCGGCGAGAAGTTCGGTGGTAAAGCGTGAACCGATTACTGCCGCGGCGTTCAATGTCTTCTTGGCGGCAGGCTGGAGGCGGTCGACACGGGCGGCGACGGCCGCCTGCAGCGTGGCCGGCACGGTGACCTCGGTCGCGTCTTTCCGGCAGACGTAGCTGTGCCGGTCGCCTTCGAGCACGCCGCGCTCAGCCAGTTCGCGGACCATCTCCTGCGCGAAAAAGGGGTTTCCTGCAGCCCGTCCGGCGATGAGCGCACCAATTGCGGCCACCGACGGGTCGGTGCCCAGCAACTCATCCAGCAGCGCCGCGGTTTCTCCGTCATTCAAGGGTGCCAGCGAAATTGCCTGCGCTCCCGGCACATTGGCGAGCGCGCCCCGGTATTGCGGGCGGTAGGTGATCAACACCATCGACGGCGTTTGCGGGATAACGGTGAGGAACTCGGAAAGCATCGACTCGCTGACCTCGTCGATCCAGTGCGCATCCTCGATGACGTATAGGACGGGCTCGGCGCGGGCCAGCGACACGGAGTTGATCAGCGCGGTCAACCGTCGCCGCCGCGCGTCGGGATCGATGCTCGGCAGCGGCACCACTGGGTCCCGAATCCCAAGCAGGTCGTCAAGCAGCGCCAAATCCTCATCGGTGGCGTCAGGCAGCTGTGTGCGCACCTGTGCCCGCGCCGTCTCGTCGTCCAGATCGGATATTCGGGCGGCGTCGCGCAACAGCCGCGCCACGACATGAAACGGCACATCGCTGGCATGGGACTCACCGAATGTCGAGAACACCTCGATGCCGCGGCTGCGCGCGATCGCAATCGTCTCGTCGACGAGACGGCTCTTGCCGATGCCGGGCGGCCCCACCACGCCAACCACCGCGCCGTGGCCCTCGACGGCACGGTCCAACAGACCCTCGACGGCGGACATCTCCCAGCGCCGACCGACCAGCGTCGACTCATTACGACCGACGTCGCGACGTCGTTCGTTTATCCCAAACAGCCGCCGCGCCGGCACCGGCTCGTCGGCACCCTTGATGTGCACTGTCTCCGGCTCGCCCAAAGCTGCTGCAGCATCAACCAGTCGCGCTGTTGATGCGCTCAGCATCACCCCACCCGGTGGGGCAACCGACTCCATCCGCTGGGCCATACCGACCTGCTCACCAATCGCGGTGTACCCGAAAGACCCCGAACCGATCTCACCCGCGATCACTTGACCGGAGTTCAGGCCCACGCGCAGCCAAAGGTCCAAGCCGTCGCAATCGTGGACCTCGGCCGCGAGCCGCTTAGCCTGCTCCTGAACGCCCAGCGCGGCCATGCAGGCTCGAATAGCGTGATCCTCCAACGCCACTGGCGCACCGAACACGGCCATGATCCCGTCACCGGTGAACTTGTCGACCGTGCCTCCGTAACGCCGCACCACGGCCGCACAGCTGTCAGCGAGCTCGGCCATGATCTCGCGGAGCCGCTCGGGTCCCACAGCAGCCGCGATGTCCATCGAATGGACGACGTCTGCAAACAGCACCGTCACCTGCTTGTACTCCGCGGATCGAGTGTCGTATGCCACCGGCGCACCGCACTCGCTACAGAACTTGGCTGTCGCGCTCAACCCTGCGCCACACGACCCGCACGAAGGGCTCGTCGCAGTCAGTGCGCCAAGACCGTCGCCGTTGGTGTCCACGTCAATATCGTGTCACCGCTGGTCAACGATGTCCGTCATTCCGCCGCCTCACTGTCCTCTGAGTTGCTTATATTCATTTCATGAGTAAGCGCCTGCAGGTCCTCCTCGACGTCGGATGACCCTCTGCGGTTGGCTGCGTCGCACCCTGCGCAAAGCCCGCAAGCCGGAACCAGGCGGCGACCTCGAAACCAAGCTGCGCGCCGTCCGCACCGCCGTGCGTCATGAATTCCCCAGCCCTGACATCGAGCAGATGCTCGGAGAGACCGAACGCGGATACCTGGACCCGCCGGGCATCGAGCGACTGAGTTAGCTGGCCTGGACAACATCCGCCACACACGCCACGGCCCGAAGGGAGACCATGGGTTTGTCCGCCTACGAGCGACAGGCCCACCGCGGTGGCAAAAGGCCCAGTACGCGGCTGCGCGTCGGTGTTGTCGCGCTGAGGTGGACAAAACGCCTATGCCTCGGCTCCGGTGAGAGAAGTGGCAGGTGTGACTCGGGTTGTGCGGCAAGCGCATTCGGCCTATCCAGCGCGATCTTTATATAAATTGCATAGATAGCATTGACACGCGCCAACCGCCGTCGTTAGCTTCACCTATGGCGCTGCTGCCAGATCCCGATCCCCGGCGGCGACAGCACGTGGTGATCTCGGTCGACGATCACGTCATCGAGCCACCGGACATGTTCGTCGCCCGGCTCCCCGCCGCGCTGGCCGACCGCGCGCCGAAAGTCGTGGAGACCGACGACGGGCGCCAGGTGTGGCGCTATGAGGGCCGGGAGTACCCGAACATCGGGCTGAACGCGGTGATCGGGCGGCCGCACGAGGAATGGAGCATGGAGGCCGCCCGCTTCGACGAGATGCGCCGCGGCTGTTGGGATATCGACGCCCGCATCGCCGACATGGACCTCGCCGGCATCTGGGCGTCGTTGAACTTCCCGTCGCTGATCGCCGGGTTCGCGGGAACCGTGTTCTGGAAGAGCGACGACCTGGAGCTGGGGCTGGCGACGCTGCGGGCCTGGAACGACTGGCACCTCGAGGTGTGGGCCGGCAGCTACCCGGAGCGGATCATCCCGCTGCAGCTGCCGTGGCTGGCCGACCCGCAGCTGGCGCCCGAGGAGGTACGCCGCAACGCCGCCCGTGGCTTCAAGGCGGTCAGCTTCCCCGAGCTACCCGCCCAGTGCGCCCTGCCCAGCCTGCACAGCGGCGTGTGGGATCCGTTCTTCGCCGCCTGCGAGGAGACCGGCACCGTCGTGTGCCTGCACACGGGTTCGGCGCAGTGGGCGCCGATCCCGGCCCCGGACACCCCGTTCGAGACCATCACCACGCTGTTCCCGGTCAACGGCCTGGTCGCCTGCGCGGACATGCTGTGGTCGGGCATCCCGGTGCGGTTTCCAGGGCTGAGCTTCACCCTGGCCGAGGGCGGCCTGGGCTGGGCGGCCATGCTGGGCGACCGCGCGGATTATGTTCTGGCGCACTCGGCTTCGGGCCACGAGGGCGGGGCGTGGAAGGGCGACCTGCTGCCCAGCGAGGTACTGCGGCGCAACTTCTGGTTCTGCTCGATCGACGACCCGCACGCGTTCGGCGCGCTGGACGCGATCGGCACCGACCGCATCCTCGTCGAGAGCGACTACCCGCACGCCGACTCGACCTGGCCCGACACCCAAGAAGTCGTGGCGCGCAACGTCGCCGGGCTGTCGGCGGACGACGCGGCCCGGATCACCCACCGCAACGCGGCGCAGCTGTTCCGCCATCCGCTACCCGACGAGGAGTGGCTCGCATGTTAGATCTGCTCATTCGCGACGCCCAGATCGTCGACGGCACCGGCGCACCCGCCCGCCGCGGCGACGTCGGCGTCAGCAACGGACGCATCGCCGCCGTGGGCGAGGTCGATGACGCGGCGGCGAAAACCGTTGACGCCCAAGGGCAGACACTCGCGCCGGGCTTCGTCGACTTGCACACCCACTACGATGCGCAGCTGTTCTGGGACCCCACCGCGAGCCCGTCGATCCAGCACGGGGTCACGACGGTCTTCGGCGGCAACTGCGGTTTCACGCTGGCACCCACTGCGCCCGACCAGCACGACTACCTCACCCGGATGCTCGCGCGGGTGGAGGGGATGCCGCTGGACGCGCTGCGCGCCGGACTCGACTGGGAATGGGCGTCATTCGGCGACTGGCTCGGCCGCCTCGACGGCCGCACCGCCGTCAATGCCGGCTTCCTGGTCGGTCACTCGGCGCTGCGGCTGGCCGCCATGGGCGACGACGCCGTCGGCGGCGAGGCCACACCGGCCCAGATCGAAAAGATGGTCGCGGCGCTGCACGACGCGCTGGACGCCGGGGCGCTCGGGCTTTCGACCTCGCAGTCGCCGACCCACAACGACGGCGCCGGCCAGCCGGTGCCGTCGCGCAGCGCCTCGCGAGACGAGCTGGTCAAGCTCGCGGGCGGCCTGCGCGACCATCCGGGCACCACGCTCGAGGCGATCATCCCCGGCTGCCTGTCGGGGTTCACCGACGACGACATCGCGCTGCTCACCGACATGTCGGTGGCCGCCGACCGGCCGCTGAACTGGAACCTGCTCGGCGTCTCGGCGGCGAATCCGGCGGGGCACGAAAAACAGCTGCGCGCGTTCGAAATCGCCGCCCGGCGCGGCGGCCGGGTGGTGGCGCTGACGCTGCCGCAGGCGATGAAGATCCGGCTCTCGTTCCTGTCCGGCTTCGTGCTCGACGGGCTGCCGGGCTGGCGCGACACCATGCACCTGCCGGTGCCGGAAAGGCTTGCCGCGCTTGCCGACCCGCCGACCCGCCGCCGCCTGGCCGAGGGCGCCTCGTCGAAGGAGGCGGGCATGCTGCGCGGGCTGGCGCAGTGGGATCGGCTGCTCATCGTCGAGACGTTCGCGCCCGAGAATGCCGACGCGACGGGGCGCAGCGTCGGCGAGGTGGCCGCCGCCCGCGGCGGCGAGCCATTCGACACGCTGTGCGACATCGTGATCGCCGACGAGCTGCGCACCGGCCTGTCTCCCCCGCTGACCGGCGACGACCCGGCCGACTGGCGGGCCCGCGCGCAGGTGTGGCGTCACCCGGGCGCGGTGATCGGCGGTTCGGACGCCGGGGCCCACCTCGACATGATGTGCGGCGCGATCTACACGACGTCGCTGCTGGGCCGCGGCGTCCGCAAACACGGGGTGGTGACGCTCGAGGAGGCCGTCCGGTTGATCACCGACGTGCCCGCCCGGTTCTACGGGCTGACCGGGCGCGGCCGGATCACGCCCGGCTGGCATGCCGACCTGGTGTTGTTCGACCCCGCGACCATCGACCACGGGCCCGAGCGCACCCGCTATGACCTGCCGTCGGGCGCGCCCCGCCTGGTCGCCGACGCCCACGGGATCACCTCGGTGTGGGTCGGTGGCATCGAGGTGTGTCACGACGGCGTCGCCACCGGCGCCCTGCCCGGCACCGTGCTGCGGTCCGGGCGCGACACCGAGACGGTACCGGCCCATGGCTGACCCCGCGCTCGACGAATTCGACCCGGTCGAACTGCAGACCGGGCTGCTCATGCAGGTCGAAAACGTGCACGAGCGGCTGCGCGACGCCCGCGAGCGGCACCGGGTGATGCTGGGAAACCCGTTCGCGGAGACCAGCTCCCAGCAGGTCGGCGACCTCGGGGTGACGGTGCTCGGCTACGACGAGTGCCAGACGGTGCTCACCCATCCCGACACCTTCTCGTCGTCGATTTACGACCAGATCATGGGCCCGGTCATGGGCCGCACCCTGCTCGAACTCGAGGGGGCCGAGCATCGCGCCAGCCGCGCCCTGGTGTCGCCGTCGTTCCGCACTGCGCTGCTGGAGCGGTGGCGCAGCGAGCTGGTGGAGGTCGTGGTCCACGAGCTGATCGACCGGTTCGCGCCCCGCGGCCGGGCCGAGCTGGCCCGCGAATTCACCTTCGCGTTTCCGGTGCAGGTCATCGCGCGGATCATGGGCCTGCCGCGCCAGGACTACCTGCGCTTCCAGCGGCTGTCGATCGAGTTGCTCAACGTGGTCTACGACTGGGAGCGCGGCCTCGCGGCCTCCGCCACCCTGAAGGCCTACCTCGCCGAGATCCTCGCCGAGCGGCGGCGGCGCCCGCGAGACGACCTGATCAGCACGCTGGCGGAGTCGGAGATCGACGGCGCGCGCCTGAGCGACGACGAGATCTTCGCGTTCCTGCTGCTGATCCTGCCCGCCGGCGTCGAGACGACCTACCGCGCCTCGGGCAACCTGCTGGTCGCGCTGCTCACGCAGCCAGCCCTGATGGATGCGCTGCGGGCCGATCGCGGCATGCTGCGCGGCGCCTTCGAGGAGGCGTTGCGCTGGGAGCCGCCGATCACCACGGTGGTGCGACGGGCGGCCCGCGACTGCGAGGTCGGCGGGGTCGCGATTCCGGCCGGAACGAACGTCAATGTCAGCGTCGCGGCCGCCAACCGGGACCCGACGCGCTACCCGGACCCGGACCGCTTCGATCCCACCCGCCGCAACATCGCGCACCTGACGTTCGGCGGCGGCCCCCACCTCTGCCTGGGCATGCATCTGGCGCGGATGGAGGCGGCGGTGGCGATCAACGCGCTGCTGGATCGGCTGCCGGACCTGCGGCTGGATGCGGGCGCCCCGGCGCCGCATGTGGTGGGGGTGGCGTTCCGGTCGCCGGCGCGGCTGCCCGTCGAGTTCACTCCGGCGTGACGTTATCTGACGTTATCTGCGGACGAGCGCATGCCACGCCATGTCGGCGACGGCCACGCAGTAGCCGTCGTCGATGGGCGCGTCGGTGTAAAGGGCGCGAATGTTCAGCGGGGCCAGGACAATCTGCACGGCGGCCAGCGTGTTCACGCCATCGCGCACTTCGCCGCGCTCCCTGGCCCGATCCACGACCGCGCGCACGGCGGCGAAATACACCCGCCAGAACCTCATCCGGGTTTCTTCGTCGTGATACCCGCGGCCGTCCATGACCAAGGCCCGCAACAAGGTTCGGCCGATCTCGGCGTTGATCCGATCGGCCACCGTGCGGGCCAAAGCCAGTAGGTCCCCGCGCAGCGAGCCGGTATCGGTCTCCCAGCTGATGTTCTCGACGTCGGTGAGGGCCGCATCGACAATGAGATGCCGGCGATCGCCCCAGTACTTGTAGACCATCGCCGCGTCGAGCCGGTGGCGCTCCGCCAGGGCCTCGATGCTGAACCGCTCGACACCCCAACGGACCAGTTCGTCGAGCACCGCCGGCATCACCCGCGCCCGGACGTCGGCGGGAATGGTCTCCTGGAGTCGTTGCGCCGGCTGCATCGATGCCCTCCTTGCACCGATTATAAATACGCGGTCTGGTTGACCAACCGCACTGAAGATGCGCCGTCGGAATAGAATTCGGCGATGCTCAACGACGCCAGGTCGAGGTGCAGCCGATACAGCACACCCGGCCCGGCGTCCAGCGCGAGGCGCAGCAGCATCTTGATCGGTGTCACGTGCGACACCACCAGCACCGTCGTGCCCTGGTGCGCGGCGACGATCCGGTCCCGCACCCGAAGCACGCGGTCCAGCACGCCGTCGAAGCTCTCGCCGCCCGGCGGGGTGGTGCTGGTGTCCCGCAACCAGCGGCGGTGCAGCTCCGGATCGTGTTGGGAGGCCTCGGCGAACGTCAGCCCCTCCCAGGACCCGAAGTCGGTCTCGATCAAGTCGTCGTCGACGGTGACGTCCAGGCCCAGCGCCTTGGCGGCGATCGCCGCGGTGTCGTAGGCGCGTTGCAGCGGCGAGGACAGCACCGCGGCGATCCCGCCGCGGTGCGCCATGTACCGGGCCGCGGCGTCGGCCTGTCGGCGCCCCACCTCGGTGAGCGCCGGGTTGCCGCGGCCCGAGTAGCGGCGTTCCACCGACAACTCGGTCTGCCCGTGCCGCAGCAACAGCAGCCGGGTCGGCTTGCCGCGCGCCCCGGTCCAGCCGGGCGCCGTTGGGGCGTGGGCGGCGGCTTTCGCGGGCTCGTCGGCAACCGGCACCGGTTCCTCCTCTTCGATGCCGGCCGCGGCGTCCATGGCCTCGTTGGCCAACCGGTCCGCGTGCGAGTTGCTCGCACGCGGAACCCACGCGTAGCTGATCCGCTGGAACCGCGACGCCAGCCGTCGGGCCTCGGCGTGCAGCGCGACGAGGTCGGGGTGTTTGACCTTCCACCGCCCGGACATCTGCTCCACCAACAGCTTGGAATCCAGGAAGACCTCGGCCTCCGTCGCGCCCAGTTTCAGGGCGTCGTCCAAACCGGCTATCAGGCCACGATATTCGGCGACGTTGTTGGTCGCGTGGCCGATGGCCTGCTTGGTCTCGGCGAGCACGGCCGAGCGGTCCTCGGTGCGCACCACCGCGCCGTATCCGGCGGGTCCGGGGTTGCCGCGCGACCCGCCGTCGGCCTCGATGACAACCTTCACCGCTCGAATCCCTTGACCCGCAACAGGATCGCACCGCATTCGGGGCAGCGCACCAGTTCGTCTTCGGCGGCGGCCGAGATGCGGGACAGCTCCCCGCGGCCGATCTCGATCCGGCAGGCGCCGCACCGGTGCCCCAGCAGCGGCCCGGCGCCCGCCCCTCCCCTGGCGCGCTGTCGCTCGTACAGCGCCGACAGGTCGGGGTCCAGGGCCGCGGTCAATGCGTCGCGGCGCGACGAATGTTCGTGGCGGGCCTCGTCGAGTTCGGCCAGCGCGGCATCGAGTTCCTGCTGGGCGCTGACCAGGTCGGCCTGCAGCGCCTCGATCGCGCGCTGCTCGGCGGCCAACTGGGTCTGCAACTCCTCGCGGCGCTCCATCACCTCCAGCAGCGAATCCTCGAGGCTGGTCTGGCGTCGCACCAGCGTCTCCAGCTCGTGCTGCAGATCCGTCAACTGCTTGGCGTCGGCCGCACCCGACTTGAGCAATTCCCGGTCGCGGTCTTCGCGCCGGCACACGGCATCGATCTCGGACTCGAATCGCGAGACCTGGGCGTCCAAGTCCTCCACCGCGATTCGCATCGTCGCGAGCCGGTCGCTGGCCGCGGTGTGCTCGGACTGCAGCCGCGCATATGCCTCCCGCTGCGGCAGGTGGGCGGCGCGGTGTGCGATGCGGGACAGCTCGGCGTCCAGCTTCGACAGCTCGAGTAGCGACTGTTGCTGCGCCACTTCAGCTTTCATGATCTCCCCCCTAGTCGCCGAGGTTCCACGGGTCGGTGCGCAGCGTGCTCACCCGCACCGGCAGCGCCGCTCCGAAACGCGACCGCAGCAGGTCGGCGGCCTGGTTGCACCAGGGGAACTCGCTGGCCCAGTGCGCGACGTCGATCAGGGCCACGCCCGAGGCCCGGCGATGCTCGTCGGCCGGATGGTGCCGCAGATCGGCCGTGACGTAGGCCTGGACGTCCGCGCCTGCCGCGGCGGCCAGCAGCGAGTCCCCGGCGCCGCCGCACACGGCGACCCGCGACACCGGCATGTCGGGGTCGCCCGCGGCGCGCACGCCCCAGGATGTCCGCGGCAGCGCGGCCCCGACGCGGGAGACGAAGGCGCGCAACGATTCCGGCTGCGGCAGCGAGCCGATGCGGCCTAGCCCGGCGTCGCCGGGCGGGGGCACCAGCGCGAAGATGTCGAAGGCGGGCTCCTCGTAGGGATGGGCGGCCCGCATTGCCGCCAAGACGGCGGCGCGGGCGCTCGCGGGCGCGACGACCTCGAACCGGTCCTCCTCCACCCGCTCGACGGTGCCGACGCTGCCGACGGCGGGGTTCGCCCCGTCGTGCGGCAGGAACTGCCCGATGCCGCTGACGCTCCAGCTGCACTGCGAGTAGTCGCCGATGTGGCCGGCGCCGGCGTCGAACACGGCCGCCCGCACCGCCTCCGCGTTCTCGCGCGGCACGTAGATGACCCACTTGTCCAGGTCGGCCGCCGCGGACAGCGGCTCGAGCACGCCGTCGACGCTCAGTCCCAGGGCGTGGGCCAACGCGTCGGACACACCCGGTGACGCCGAGTCGGCATTGGTGTGCGCGGTGAACAGCGAACGGCCGCTGCGGATCAGCCGGTGCACCAGCGCGCCCTTCGGGGTGCTGGCCGCGACGGTGTCCACCCCGCGCAGCAGCAGCGGGTGATGGGCCAGCAGCAGGCCGCCGTCGGGAACCTCGTCGACGACGCCCGGGGTGGCGTCGACGGCGACGGTCACCGAGCCCAGCACGTCGCCGGGGTCACCGCACACCAGGCCGACCGAATCCCACGGCTGGGCCAGCCGCGGTGGGTAGGCCTCGTCCAGCACCTCGATGACGTCGGCAAGCCGCACGCTCACGAGCGCACCTCGTCGATCGTCTCGACCAGTCGCGGCCACTCGGGGCGCACCGCCGCCCGCAAATATTGCTCGCCCAGGCCGACGAAGGTGTCACAGCGTCGTATCGCAATCCCTTTGTCGCGCAGATGCTTTCGTATCAGATCCGCATCCGGCCGGCGGAACAGCACGAACGGGGCCCGGCCGTCGACCACCTCGGCGCCCACCGAACTCAGGCCGGCCACCATCTGCGCTCGCAGCCGCGCCAGCCGCACCGCGTCGGCCGCCCCGTCGGCGACGGCTTCGGCGGCGCAACAGGCCGCGATGGCGTCCAGCTGCAGCGTGCCCACCGGCCAGTGCGCCCGCCGGGCGGTCAACCGCGCCAACACCTCCGGCGGGCCGAGGGCGTATCCCACCCGCAACCCGGCCAGCGCCCAGGACTTGGTCAGGCTGCGCAGCACCACCACATCGGGCAACGAGAAGCCGGCCAACGACTCCGGCTCGCCGGGAACCGAATCGGCGAACGCCTCGTCGACCACCAGGATCCGCCCGGGCCGGCGCAATGCCAGCAGCTGTTCGCGGCCGTGCAGCACCGAGGTGGGATTCGTCGGGTTGCCCACCACCACCAGGTCGGCATCGTCGGGCACCAGGGCACCGTCCAACCCGAAAGGCGGCTCGAGCACCACTTGGTGCACCGGCACCCCGGCCGCGGCGAGTGCCACCGCCGGCTCGGTGAACGACGGCGCCACCACCACCGCCCGCGCCGGGTCCAGGTTGGGCAGCAGCGCGAACCCCTCCGCCGCCCCGGCCAGGGGCAGCACCTCGTCGCGGGCCCGGCCATGGCGTTCGGCGACGGCGTCCTGCGCGCGATGCCGGTCCTCGATTCCGGGGTAGCGCGCCAGGTCCGGCAGCCGCGCGGCCAGCCGCCGCATCAGCCATTCCGGTGGTTGCGCGTGTCGGACGTTGACGGCGAAATCCAGCATTCCCGGCGCGACGGCCTGATCGCCGTGGTAGCGACCCGCGGCAGGCGGGCTCGGATCCAGACTCGCCATCAGTGAAACACTAGTGCGCCCGCTATCCGGGCACGACGGTGATCGCGCATCGCGCTTGACCGGCGTGGCCCAACCGTGCGTCCGCCGTGACTAGCGCACAGTCGAGGGCTTCCGCCAGGGCGACATAGGTCGCGTCGTATGCCGAGAAGTTCTCGCGGATTTCCCACATGCGCTCGAAGAGGCCGTGGGCGGGATAGCGAGTCACGGCCAACCGACGCCATGTTCGAAGGACATCCCACCCCTTGGCCGCGCTCAGCCGACTCCTGCGAACTTGCCTGCGCAACGCGCTCGCGATTTCCGAATCGATGAGGTGCGGGGTGTGTAGCCGCTCGGTGCCGATCAGGTGCCGAGCCGGTCCATCGTTGAGCAGCGCCGCCAACGCCGCCGAGGCGTCGACCACAATCATCGACGCGCGCGCTCGGCGTCGATGTCCGCAACCAGCTCCGCGGCGTCGACACCAACGTCGGGAAGCTCCCCGAGAAGGGCGGGGTTGTCGGCACGGCGAGAGGCCTCGGCCAGCTCACGCACCGCGACCGCCGACACCGAGGTCCTGTCGCGTTTCGCGAGGCGCTCCAGTCGCTCCACGACGTCGTCGGGCACGTTGCGCAGGTACAGGGTCTTCACGATCGCTATGCTAGCAGACTGCTAGCAACTAGCGAACACCGCGCGAGCGTCGAGTGGGCTGTCGTCCGATCACCGACAATGGGAGCGTGACAGACATGATGTCGGCTGCACCCCAGCTGGTGATCTTCGATCTCGACGGCACCCTCACCGACTCCGCCGAGGGGATCGTCGCCAGCTTCCTGCACGCGCTCGGCCACGTCGGGGTCGCGGTGCCCGAGGGTGACCTGGCCGCAAGGATCGTCGGCCCGCCGATGGACGACACGTTCCGCGCGATGGGGCTCGGCGAGCACGCCGACGCGGCGATCGCGGCGTTCAGGGCCGAGTACGGCGCCCGAGGCTGGGCGATGAACACGCTGTTCGACGGGATCGCCACCCTGCTGGCCGACCTGCGCGCCGCCGGCGTCCGGCTCGCGGTGGCCACCTCCAAGCTGGAGCCGACGGCACGGCGCATCCTCGCCCACTTCGATCTCGACCGGTATTTCGACGTCGTCGCCGGCGCGAGTCCCGACGGATCCCGCAAGACCAAGGAGGAGGTGCTCGCGCACGCGCTGGCCCAGCTGCGGCCGCTGCCCGAGAGGGTGCTCATGGTCGGCGACCGCAGCCACGACGTGGACGGGGCGGCCGCGCACGGGATCGAGGCCGTGGTGGTCGGCTGGGGCTACGGCCGGGACGACTTCGCGGACCACAACGGCGCGCCCGACGGCCGGGTGACGCACGCCGCCACCGTCGCCGACCTGCGGAGGGCGCTGGGTGTCTAAACCGCTGCACGTCACGTTTGTCTGCACCGGCAACATCTGCCGCTCGCCGATGGCCGAGAAGATGTTCGCCGAGCAGCTGCGGCGGCGAGGCCTGGGCGACGCGGTGCGGGTGACCAGCGCCGGCACCGGCGACTGGCACGTCGGCAGCTGCGCCGACGAGCGGGCCGCCCGGGTGCTGCGCGCGCACGGCTATTCCACCGACCACCGCGCCGCGCAACTGGACACCGACCACCTGACGGCCGACCTGGTGGTGGCCCTCGGTCGCAACCACGTGTGGATGCTGCAGCAGCTCGGGGTCGACGAGAGCCGGATACGGATGCTGCGCTCGTTCGACCCGCGCTCGGGCGCGTACGTGCCCGACGTCGAGGATCCCTACTACGGCGACCACGCCGACTTCGAAGAGGTCTTCGCCGTCATCGAATCCGCCCTGCCCGGCCTGCACGAGTGGGTCGACGAGCAACTGGCGCAGAACGGGCACGGTTGATGCGGCGCTTGGCATTTCTGCTGCGGCCGGGCTGGATCGTGCTGGCCCTGGTGGTCATCGCCTTCACCTACCTGTGCTTCATGGTGCTCGCGCCGTGGCAGCTGGGAAAGAACACCCGCACCTCGCGGGAAAACCACCAAATCGAGTACTCCCTCAACACCGCGCCCGTCCCACTGAAAACCCTGTTGCCGCACCAGGATTCGTCGGCCCCGGATGCGCAATGGCGCAGGGTGACGGCGACCGGTCACTACACCGACGTCGCTGTGCTGGCCCGGTTGCGGGTCGTCGACGCAGAGCAGGCGTTCGAGGTGCTGGTCCCGTTCGTCGTCGACGATGGGCCCACCGTCCTGGTCGACCGGGGCTATGTGCGACCCGAGGAGGGTTCGCATCTGCCGCCGATCCCGCCGCCGCCCGCCGGGACCGTGACCCTGACGGCGCGGCTGCGGGATTCGGAGCCGCTCGTGCCGGGCAAGGACCCGTTCACCAGAGACGGTTTCCAGCAGGTGTATTCGATCAACACCGGGCAGGTTTCGGCGCTGACCAAGATCCCGCTGGCCGGCTCCTATCTGCAGTTGGTGGAAAACCAGCCCGGCGGGCTCGGCGTGATCGGCGTCCCGCGCCTGGACGCCGGGCCGTTCCTGTCCTACGGCATCCAGTGGATTCTGTTCGGCATCCTGGCCCCGATCGGGCTGGGCTACTTCGCGTACTCGGAAATCCGTGCCCGCCGCCGGGAAAGGGCGTCGGTCGCCGAGGCTTCGGAGAGCCCGATGACGGTCGAGGAGAAACTCGCCGACCGCTACGGGCGGCGGCGGTAAACGGACGCGGCGACGAGCAGCGCCGCGACTGCCTGCACCGCCCGTGACAGCGCGACCGCGCGGCGCAGGTCGGCCACCGTGGGCTGCGGGCCGTCGCCCAGGGTGGGGCGGATCTGCAGCTCGTGGCGGTACTGGGTGGGGCCGCCGAGCCGCACGCGCAGCGCCCCGGCGAAGGCCGCCTCGACGACGCCGGCGTTGGGGCTGGGATGACGCGACGCGTCGGCGCGCCAGGCCCGCAGCGCGCCCGACGCCGACCCGCTGACCAGCGGTGCGCACAACGCCACCAGCCCCGCCGTCGCGCGGGCGCCCGCGTAGTTGGCCACGTCGTCCAATCGCGCTGCGGCCCAACCGAATCGGATGTACCGCGGCGAGCGATAACCGATCATCGAATCCAGGGTGTTGATGGCGCGGTATGCCAGCACCGCGGGCGCGCCGCCGGCCGCCGCCCACAGCAGCGGCGTCACCTGGGCGTCGGACGTGTTCTCCGCGACCGACTCCAGGGCCGCGCGCGTCAGGCCCGGGCCGTCCAGCCGATCCGGGTCGCGCCCGCACAGCGACGGCAGCAGCCGTCGCGCCCCCTCGATGTCGCCGCGTTCCAGCAGCCGCGACATCGCCACCCCGGTGTGCGCCAACGACGTTCCGCCCAGACAGATCCAGGTGGCCGCGGCGGTCGCGGCGATCGACCAGGGCGGGCCCCGGCGGGCGGCGGCCGATTGCACCGCCGCACCGAGCAGGCCCACGGCGCCGACGACCAGGCCCACGTGGACCGCGCCGGCGGCCTTGGTGTCGCGGTAGGTGACCCGCTCCAGCGCGGCGGCGGCCCGGCCGAACAGCGCGACCGGATGCCCCCGCGCCGGGTCGCCCAGCGCGAGGTCGGCCAGGTAGCCGGCCAGCACGCCGGCGGCGCGGGCCCGGGTCGCGAACATTCCCGCAGCGTCTCACACGTGGTGTACTCGATTACATGAGGCGAGTTTCGCGATGAAGCGGCACGCAACCCGGATTGCCGACCTGCTGAACCCGGCCGCGGTGTTGTTACCGGCCGCGAACGTGATCATGCAGTTGTCGTTGCCGGGCGTCGGTTATGGCGTGCTGGAAAGCCCGGTGGACAGCGGCAACGTCTACAAGCATCCGTTCAAACGGGCCCGCACCACGGGCACCTACCTGGCGGTGGCGACCATCGGCACGGAGTCCGACCGGGCGCTGATTCGCGGCGCCGTGGACATCGCGCACCGGCAGGTGCGGTCCACGTCGTCCAGCCCGGTGTCCTACAACGCGTTCGACCCCAAGTTGCAGCTGTGGGTGGCGGCGTGCCTGTACCGCTACTTCGTCGACCAGCACGAGTTCCTGCACGGCCCGCTCGACGACGCCACCGCGGACGCCGTCTATCGCGACGCCAAGCGGCTGGGGACCACGCTGCAGGTGCCCGAGCGGATGTGGCCGCCGGACCGGGTCGCCTTCGACGAGTACTGGAAGCGCTCGCTCGACGAGCTGCACATCGACCCGCCGGTGCGCGAGCACCTGCGCGGGGTGGCCTCGATGGCCTTCCTGCCCTTGCCGTTGCGAGCGCTGGCCGGGCGGCTCAATTTGTTTGCGACGACGGGGTTTTTGGCCCCCGAGTTCCGGGCGATGATGAAGCTGGACTGGTCGGAAAATCAGCAGCGCCGGTTCGAATGGCTCCTGGCCGCGCTGCGGCTGGCCGACAGGTTGATCCCGCACCGGGCGTGGATCTTCGGCTATCAGCTCTACCTGTGGGACATGCGATTTCGCGCGCGACGCGGTTGGCGCATCGTGTAGGTGTCGCGCCATGCGGGCGCCTCAGCGCACCGTCGCGAAAAACGCCCGCAGGTCCTCGACGAACAGCTCGGGCTGCTCGAACGCGGCGAAGTGCCCCCCGCGCGGCATGTCGGTCCAGTGGGTGATGTTGTAGGCCGGCTCGCACCAGCTCCGCGGCGCCTTCAGCAGCTCTTTGGGGAAAGCCGCTACGCCCGTGGGCAATTCGACGCGCTCCATCTGCCCCCAGACCCGGAAGCTCTCCCAATACAGGCGCGCCGAGGAGGCGGCGGTTGCGGTCACCCAGTACACCATCACGTTGTCGAGCAGCTCGTCGCGGCTGAACGCCTTCTCGGGATGTCCGTCGCAATCCGACCAGGCCCAGAACTTTTCGACGATCCACGCCAGCTGTCCCGCGGGCGAATCGACCAGCCCGTAGCCCAGCGTCTGCGGCCGGGTGGACTGCTGCTTGGAATAGCCGGTGCCCCACTTGCGGTGCTCGGCCAGCTGGGCCATGGCCGCCTTCTCCTCCTCGGTGGGATTGCTCAGCGCCTCCTTGGTGGGCGCGCCGATCGCCATGTTCAGGTGAATGGCCGCGCAGCGGCCGCGGTTTCGGCCCAGCTGGGTGGTGACGGCCGCGCCCCAGTCGCCGCCCTGGGCGCCGTAGCGGTCGTAGCCGAGGCGGCCCATCAGCGTCTCCCACGCCTCGGCGATCCTCTCCACGCCCCACCCGGTGCGGGTGGGCTTGCCCGAAAACCCGTACCCCGGAAGCGACGGGCAGACGACGTGAAAGGCGTCCTCGGCGCGTCCCGACGCCGGGTTGGTCAGCGGCTCAATCACCTTGTGGAACTCCACAATTGAGCCCGGCCAGCCGTGCGTGATCACCAGCGGGAAGGCATCCTCATGCGGGGAGCGTTGGTGGACGAAATGAATGTCCAATCCGTCGATCTCGGTGACGAACTGGTCGAAGCGGTTGAGCGCGGCCTCCCGCGACCGCCAGTCGTATTCGTTGGCCCAGTAGTCGGCGAGCTCGCGGGTGTAGGCCAACGGGATGCCCTGGCTCCAGTCGTCCACGCACTCGGCTTCGGGCCAACGGGTGCGCGCCAACCGCGAGCGCAGATCGTCGAGAACGTCATCGGACACGTCGATGCGAAACGGCTTCACCCGTTCATCTCACCATTCACCGTCGGCAGCGCGAACCCCGGTGGGCGCGGCCTGGCTCCAGTCGTCCACGCGGCCGGCGGCTCTCTTTTGTGCCGCGAGGGTCCCCAAAATGCCGCGAATACCGTCGTTTCGACGTACATATGGGGACGCTCGCGGATGCGCGCCCGCACCGCGGCGTCGTCCGCCCCTTGCATAACATCGACTTGACCTGCACCTTTGCATTAAAGTTGGCGTGTTGGGGAAGGAGTCCGCGAATGAACAAACGGTGGTTGACCAGACTTGCCGTGGCGGTTGGCGGCCTGACGCTGTCGTTGGCCGCCGGGGCCGGGATCGCTTCCGCCGACATCGATCTCGATCCGGCCGTCAACACAACCTGCACCTATGACCAGTTGGTGGCGGCGCTGAACGCGCAAGACCCGATCATCGCCGCGGCGTTGAACGCCTCACCGGATGCGCAGGCCAGTTTGCGCCAGTTCCTCGCCGGGTCGCTCAGCCAACGCCGGCAGACGGCCCAGCAGATCGTGAACAATCCACACAGTCGGCCGTACATCGGAGTCCTCCAACGCACGTTCGACACCTGCCATAACTTCTGAGCGGCCGGGCGACACGCCACAGCTGAGTCTGCAAGCGTAACCACACTGCGAAAAGCTGGGCCGAAAGTCGCAGTGCAATTACGCTCGCGAAGCCCGCAAACCCCAGTGGGCGCGGACGGTATCGAACCGCCGACCGCTGGTGTGTAAAACCAGAGCTCTACCACTGAGCTACGCGCCCCATGCCCGCCGGGCAGGCTACACGTCCACAGCCTAAGCAGCCAAAACGTTCAGGCGCGCAGCGCCGCCAGCGCGTCGGTCCACAGCGTCTGGTCGCGGGCCTCGCCGGGCTGCTTCATCTCGGCGAACCGAATGACGCCCGACCTATCGACAACGAAGGTGCCGCGATTGGAGTATCCGGCCTCGTCGTTGAACACGCCGTAGGCCTGGCTGACCTCACCGTGCGGCCAGAAATCCGACAGCACCGGAAAGGTGAACCCGCTCTCGAGGGACCAGATCTTGTGCGTGGGCGGCGGACCGACCGAGATCGCCAGCACCGCGCTGTCGTCGTTCTCGAACACGGGCAGCTGGTCGCGCAGCTGGTCGAGTTCGCCCTGGCAGATCCCGGTGAATGCCAGCGGGAAGAACACCAGCAGGACATTCTTGGCGCCGCGGTAGGCACTCAGGGTGACGCGCTGCTGATTTTGGTCACGCAATGTGAAGTCCGGGGCGGTGGTCCCGACCGGCAGCATCAACGCTTCCCGGCCCGCGACTTCGGCTGAACCAGCTGGCTGGCGCTCCAGTCGCCGAGGTTGACCGACGAGGTCGGCATTAGCCCGGCGGTGGGGGCCGCCTCGGCGATCTCGGCGGGCAGCACGTGGCCGGGCTTGCCGGTCTTGGGCGTCAATACCCAGATCACGCCGTCCTCGGCCAGCGGACCGATCGCGTCCATCAGCACGTCCACCAGATCGCCGTCCCCGTCCCGCCACCACAGCAGAACGACGTCGACCACCTCGTCGGTGTCTTCGTCGAGCAGCTCACTGCCGCAGGCTTCCTCGACGGCGGCGCGAATGTCGTCGTCGGTGTCTTCGTCCCAGCCCCACTCCTGAACGACTTGGTCCCGTTGGATGCCCAGCTTGCGAGCGTAGCTCGGGGCGTGATCCGCCGCGACCACCGTGGAGCCTCCTTCAACCGTGCGCGCCAGGCGGGCGCGCCTTGCGATGGGGATTATCGTCGCACAGCCGGAACCCGGTCCATACCTCTGGCGGCTCGGAACCGAGTCGGAACCGGCTCAGAACCGGCTCAGAACGATGCCAGGCAGAGTTTGAGCGCCTTCGTCTTGGCGTCGTTGAGCTGGTTGACCCGCCTGTTGAACTCGCCCGTCGGCGCGTGGGTGCCGATGGCGTTCGCGACCGCGTGGGCGGCGTCGATGTAGGCGTTGAACGCGTCCTTCATCTGCGTCGACAGCGCATCGCTGAAGCTGTTGGCGACGTTGTTGGCGCTCTCGTTGAGCGCGTCGATGGCCGGTCCCTCGGTGGGGCCGGTGTTGCGGCCCGCGTTGAACGCCCCGACGAAGGCGTTCACCTTGTCGATGGCGGCGCTGCTGGTGGTGGCCAGCGTGTCACACGAGTTGCGAACCGCCCTGGTGGTCAAGGATTGTTGCCGCTGCGTCTCCCGGATGCTCGACGTCGCGGCCGAGGCGGACACCGACGCGGACACCGACTGCCGGTAGGCCGGGGCCACCTTCGTGTCGGGCGTCGCGGTGCCGTTGGTGACGGTGGTACACCCCACGATGCCCATCACCACCATCGCGACACAGCCGAGAGCCAAAGCGCCTCGCTTTGCGGCTTTCCCCGCAAGGACCGCACGCCATCCGATGAGCACGGTTTCTGACGTTACCGGGTGGCGGTTCCGGCCGCCTGCGGCACACCGCGGCTACCCGCCCGGAACGCCGGTGCGGCACGATAGAAGGCACGATAGAAGGCGAAAACCCAAGCAGATGACCCGCCAACCGAGGAGCGGAAGTTGACCACCGAGTTCGTGCGCCACGATCTGGCCCAAAACTCAAGCAGCCCAACCGAATCCGATCGGGTGCGGGTGATCCGCGAGGGCGTCGCGTCGTATCTGCCCGACATCGACCCCGAGGAGACCGGCGAGTGGCTCGAATCGTTCGACGAGATGCTCGAACGCTCCGGGCCGGCCCGCGCCCGGTATCTGATGCTGCGCCTGCTGGAACGCGCCGGTGAGCAGCGGGTCGCGATCCCCGCGCTGACCTCCACCGACTACGTCAACACCATCCCCACCGAACTCGAACCGTGGTTCCCCGGCGACGAGGACGTCGAGCGCCGGTATCGGGCCTGGATCAGGTGGAACGCGGCGATCATGGTGCACCGCGCGCAGCGCCCGGGCGTCGGCGTTGGCGGGCACATCTCCACCTACGCCTCCTCGGCGGCGCTCTACGAGGTCGGGTTCAACCACTTCTTCCGCGGCAAGTCGCACCCCGGCGGCGGGGACCAGGTGTTCATCCAGGGCCACGCCTCGCCGGGCATCTACGCCCGCGCCTTCCTGGAGGGCCGGCTCACCGCCGACCAGCTGGACGGCTTCCGGCAGGAGCACAGCCATCCCGGCGGCGGCCTGCCCTCCTACCCGCACCCGCGGCTGATGCCCGACTTCTGGGAGTTCCCGACGGTGTCGATGGGCCTGGGCCCGATGAACGCGATCTACCAGGCCCGGTTCAACCACTACCTGCACGACCGGGGCATCAAGGACACCTCCGACCAGCACGTGTGGTGCTTCCTCGGCGACGGCGAGATGGACGAGCCGGAGAGCCGCGGCCTGCTGCACGTCGGCGCGCTCGAGGGGCTGGACAACCTGACCTTCGTCATCAACTGCAACCTGCAGCGCCTGGACGGCCCGGTGCGCGGCAACGGCAAGATCATCCAGGAGCTGGAGTCGTTCTTCCGGGGCGCGGGCTGGAACGTCATCAAGGTGGTGTGGGGCCGCGAGTGGGACGCCCTGTTGCACGCCGACAAGGACGGCGCGCTGGTGAACCTGATGAACACCACGCCCGACGGCGACTATCAGACCTACAAGGCCAACGACGGCGGCTACGTGCGCCAGCATTTCTTCGGCCGCGATCCACGCACCAAGGCGCTCGTCGAGCACATGACCGATTCCGAGATCTGGAACCTCAAGCGCGGCGGGCACGACTACCGCAAGGTCTACGCCGCCTACCGGGCCGCCGTCGACCACAAGGGCCAGCCCACCGTGATCCTGGCGAAGACCATCAAGGGCTACTCGCTGGGCGCGCACTTCCAGGGCCGCAACGCCACGCACCAGATGAAAAAGCTTGCGCTGGAAGACCTCAAGTGGTTCCGCGACGCCATCCGGATCCCGATCAGCGACGCCCAGCTCGAGGAGGACCCGTACCTGCCCCCGTACTACCACCCGGGCCCGGAGGCCCCCGAGATCCGCTACCTGCTCGACCGGCGCCGCGCGCTGGGCGGCTTCGTGCCCGAGCGGCGCACCAAGGCCAAGGCGCTGACGCTGCCGAGCCGCGACATCTACAAGGCCCTGAAGAAGGGCTCGGGTCAACAGGAGGTGGCCACCACCATGGCCACCGTGCGCACCTTCAAGGAACTGTTGCGCGACAAGGAGATTGGGCCCCGCATCGTGCCGATCATCCCCGACGAGGCACGCACCTTCGGCATGGACTCGTGGTTCCCGAACCTGAAGATCTACAACCGCAACGGCCAGCTCTACACGTCCGTCGACGCCGAATTGATGTTGGCGTACAAGGAAAGTGAAGCCGGCCACATCCTGCACGAGGGCATCAACGAGGCCGGATCCGCCGCGTCGTTCGCCGCCGTCGGCACCTCGTACGCCACGCACAACGAGCCGATGATCCCGATCTACATCTTCTATTCGATGTTCGGGTTCCAGCGCACCGGCGACGGCCTGTGGGCCGCGGCCGACCAGATGGCCCGCGGCTTCCTGCTCGGGGCAACCGCCGGACGCACCACGCTGACCGGCGAGGGCCTTCAGCACGCCGACGGCCACTCGCTGTTGCTGGCGGCCAGCAACCCGGCGGTGGTCGCCTACGACCCGGCCTTCGCCTACGAGATCGCCTACATCGTGGAAAGCGGGCTGGCGCGGATGTTCGGCCCGAACCCGGAGAACGTGTACTTCTACATCACCATCTACAACGAGCCCTACGTGCAGCCGCCGGAGCCGGAGAACTTCGACCCCGAGGGCCTGCTGCGCGGCATCTACCGCTACCGCGCCGCCACGGAACAGCGCGCGAACAAGGCGCAGCTCCTGGCGTCCGGGGTGGCCATGCCGTCGGCGCTGCGGGCGGCGGAGATGCTGGCCGCCGAGTGGGACGTCGCCGCCGATGTGTGGTCGGTGACCAGCTGGGGCGAGCTCAACCGCGACGGCGTCGCCGTCGAGCGGGCCCGGCTGCGCCACCCGGACCAGCCGGCCGGCACCCCGTACGTGACCGCGGCCCTCGCCGATGCCGGCGGCCCGGTGGTGGCGGTGTCGGACTGGATGCGCGCGGTGCCCGAGCAGATCCGGCCGTGGGTGCCCGGCACCTACGTCACGCTGGGCACCGACGGGTTCGGCTTCTCCGACACCCGGCCCGCCGCGCGGCGCTTCTTCAACACCGACGCCGAATCCCAGGTGGTCGCGGTGCTGGAGGCGCTGGCCCGCGACGGCGAGATCGACCCGTCGGTGCCGGTCGCGGCCGCCCGCCAGTACAAGATCGACGACGTGCAGGCCGCCCCGGAGCAGACGTCCGATCCCGGCGTGGCCTGACGCTCGCCGCGCCCGGTTTGGCCGCCGCGACTAAGACACCCCCGAGGCCCGGGCGCGGCTTTGGCGGAAAGTTCCAGAAATCTGACGTAGGTTTTAGGGGTGAATGACAACCCCTTCGCCGGCCCGTTCGCCAAGCAGCCAAGGTCGCCCTTGGAAATGCTGGACACCGTCCCCGATTCCCTGCTGCGCCGGTTGAAGCAGTACTCGGGCCGGCTGGCGACCGAGGCGGTGTCGGTCATGCAGGAGCGCCTGCCGTTCTTCGCCGATCTGGAGGCGTCGCAGCGGGCCAGCGTGGCCCTGGTGGTGCAAACAGCCATCAACAACTTCGTCGAGTGGATGCAGGACCCGCACAGCAACGTGAGCTACACCGCGCAGGCCTTCGAGCTGGTGCCCCAGGACCTTGCCCGCCGGATCGCGCTGCGCCACAGCGTGGACATGGTGCGGGTGACCATGGAGTTCTTCGAGGAGGTCGTGCCCCTGGTGGCCCGCTCCGAAGAGCAGCTGACCGCGCTGACGGTGGGCATCTTGAAGTACAGCCGCGACCTGGCCTTCACCGCCGCCAGCTCGTACGCGGACGCGGCCGAGGCGCGCGGCACCTGGGACAGCCGAATGGAGGCCAGCGTCGTCGACGCGGTGGTGCGCGGCGACACCGGTCCGGAGCTGCTGTCCCGCGCGGCCGCGTTGAACTGGGACACCACCGCCCCGGCGACGGTGGTGGTCGGGACCCCGGCGCCCGGGCGCGACGACGCCAACGGCCAGGGCGACAGCGAGCGGGCCAGCCAGCTCGTCCGCGACGTCGCCCTGCGGCACGCCCGCGCGGCGCTCACCGACGTGCATGGCACCTGGCTGGTGGCGATCGTGTCCGGCCACCTGTCGCCGACCGACAAGTTCCTCGGCGACCTGTTGGAGGCCTTCTCCGACGGCCCGGTGGTCATCGGACCCACCGCGCCGATGCTGACGGCCGCCTATCACAGCGCCAGCGAGGCGATATCGGGGATGAACGCCGTCGCCGGCTGGAGCGGGGCGCCCCGGCCGGTGCTGGCCCGCGAACTGCTGCCCGAACGCGCCCTGATGGGCGATGCGTCGGCGATCGTGGCGTTGCACACCGACGTGATGGGTCCCCTGGCCGACGCCGGACCGACCCTCGTCGAGACCCTTGAAGCCTTCTTAGATTCTGGCGGCGCGATTGAGGCTTGCGCGCGCAAGTTGTTCGTTCATCCAAACACGGTCCGCTACCGCCTCAAGCGGATCACCGACTTCACCGGGCGCGATCCCACTCAGCCCCGTGATGCGTATGTGCTGCGTGTGGCGGCGACGGTGGGTCAGCTCAACTACCCGACGACTCCCTCTGCCGTTGCCAGCAGCACGATCACGCCCGTTCCCCTGCCGGTCAGAGGGGGTGCCGCGGCGGCGTCGGGGCGATAGTGATCCAGCCAACAGATCGCGGCCCGGTATCAAACATGTAGCTTACAAGGCCGTTTTGTAGGGTGTATACAAAAACCTAAGACGAGGTTCATGATCTGTTACACCCGCCAAAACCGTTTCCACAGTGTTCTCTTAGACACGTGATTGCGTTTCTTGCGCCCGGACAGGGCTCGCAGACCGAGGGAATGCTGTCGCCGTGGCTGGAGCTGTCGGGCGCGGCTGACCAACTCGCCCTGTGGTCGAAGGCCAGCGGTCTGGACCTGGTTCGGCTGGGCACCACCGCCTCGACCCAAGAGATCACCGACACCGCCGTCACGCAGCCATTGGTCGTCGCGGCCACGCTGCTGGCCCACCAGGAGCTGACCAAGCGCGGCCTGCCGGCCGGCGAGGAATTGGTCGTGGCCGGCCACTCCGTCGGCGAGATCGCGGCCTACGCGATCGCCGGTGTGCTGGGTGCCGACGACGCCGTCGCGCTGGCCGCCACCCGCGGCGCCGAGATGGCCAAGGCCTGCGCCATCGAGCCGACGGGCATGTCCGCGGTGCTCGGCGGCGACGAGGCCGAGGTGCTGGCCCGGCTCGAGCAGCTCGACCTGTTCCCGGCCAACCGCAACGCGCCCGGCCAGATCGTGGCCGCCGGCTCGCTGGCCGCGTTGGACAAGCTGGCCGAGGACCCGCCGGCCAGGGCCCGGGTGCGCGCGCTGGGCGTGGCCGGGGCGTTCCACACCAAGTACATGGCCTCGGCCCTCGACGCCTACGCCGCCGCGGCGGCGTCCATCACGACCGCCGAGCCCACCGCCACGCTGTTGTCCAACCGCGACGGAAAGCCGGTAGCCTCGGCGGCCGCGGCGATGGACGCGCTGGTTGCCCAGCTGACCCAGCCGGTGCGCTGGGACCTGTGCACCGACACGCTTCGTGAGCTCAATGTCACGGCGATCGTGGAGTTCCCCCCTGCGGGCACCCTCACCGGCATCGCCAAGCGCGAACTTCGGGGGGTTCCGGCACACGCCGTCAAGTCACCCGCAGACCTGGACGAGTTGGCCAACCTCTAGACGCCAGCTCGGCCAGTACAACCAAAAAGCACGTCAGTTCGATTTACACACAACACATTACGAAGGGAAGCAAGGCTGTGGCCGTCACTCAGGAAGAAATCATCGCCGGTATTGCGGAGATCATCGAAGAGGTCACCGGTATCGAGCCCTCCGAGGTCACCCCGGAGAAGTCGTTCGTCGACGACCTGGACATCGACTCGCTGTCGATGGTCGAGATCGCCGTTCAGACCGAGGACAAGTACGGCGTCAAGATCCCCGACGAGGACCTCGCCGGTCTCCGCACCGTCGGTGACGTCGTCGCCTACATCCAGAAGCTCGAGGAAGAGGACCCCGAGGCCGCCGCGGCGCTGCGCGCCAAGATCGAGTCCGAGAACCCCGAGGCCGTCGCCAACGTCAAGGCGAGAATGGAAGCGGACAGCAAGTGACCAAGCCTTCCACTGCCAATGGCGGTTACCCCAGCGTCGTGGTAACCGCCGTCACGGCGACGACATCGATCGCGCCGGACATCGAGAGCACGTGGAAGGGCTTGTTGGCCGGCGAATCCGGCATCCACGTCCTCGAGGACGAGTTCATCACGAAGTGGGACCTGCCCGTCAAGATCGGCGGACACCTCAAGGAGCCCGTCGACAACCACATGGGCCGACTCGACATGCGCCGCATGTCCTACGTGCAGCGGATGAGCAAGTTGCTGTCCGGTCAGCTGTGGGAGTCCGCGGGCAACCCAGAGGTCGATCCCGACCGGTTCACGGTCGTGGTCGGCACCGGTCTGGGTGGCGCCGAGCGGATCGTGGAGAGCTACGACTTGATGAACGAGGGCGGCCCCCGCAAGGTGTCGCCGCTCGCCGTTCAGATGATCATGCCCAACGGCGCCGCGGCGACCGTCGGGCTGCAGCTGGGGGCACGCGCCGGGGTGATGACCCCGGTGTCGGCCTGCTCGTCGGGCTCGGAGGCGATTGCCCACGCGTGGCGTCAGATCGTCATGGGTGATGCCGACATCGCCGTCTGCGGCGGTGTGGAGGGTCCGATCGAGGCGCTGCCCATCGCGGCGTTCTCCATGATGCGGGCCATGTCGACCCGCAACGACGAGCCCGAGCGCGCGTCGCGGCCGTTCGACAAGGACCGCGACGGCTTCGTGTTCGGTGAGGCCGGGGCGCTCATGGTCATCGAGACCGAGGAGCACGCCAAGGCCCGCGGCGCCAAGCCGCTGGCCCGGTTGCTCGGCGCCGGTATCACCTCGGACGCCTTCCACATGGTGGCGCCCGCGCCGGACGGCGTGCGTGCCGGCCGGGCGATGACACGGGCGCTGGAGTTGGCGGGCTTGTCCCCCAAGGACGTCGACCACGTCAACGCACACGGAACCGCGACACCGATCGGCGACACGGCCGAGGCCAATGCGCTCCGGGTCGCCGGTTGCGAGCACGCCGCGGTGTATGCACCCAAATCCGCACTGGGACACTCGATCGGCGCAGTCGGGGCGCTGGAGTCGGTGCTCACGGTGCTGACCCTGCGGGACGGCGTCATCCCGCCCACCCTCAACTACGAAACTCCCGATCCCGAAATCGATCTGGACGTCGTCGCAGGCGAACCCCGCCACGGCGACTACGAGTACGCGATCAACAACTCATTCGGGTTTGGCGGGCATAACGTCGCGCTCGCCTTCGGGCGCTACTGAGGCACGAAAGGAACGTTCGCCACACCCATGACAGAGCTGGTTACGGGGAAAGCTTTCCCCAACGTGGTCGTCACCGGCATTGCCATGACGACCGCCCTGGCACCCGACGCGGAAACCACCTGGAAGCTGTTGCTAGACAGCCAAAGTGGGATCCGCACCCTCGACGACCCGTTCGTCGAGGAGTTCGACCTGCCGGTCCGCATCGGTGGGCATCTCGTGGAAGAGTTCGACAGCCAGCTGACTCGCATCGAGCTGCGCCGGACGGGCTATCTGCAGCGGATGTCCACCATCTTGGGCCGCCGGGTGTGGGAGAACGCCGGTTCACCCGAAGTCGACACCAACCGGTTGGCCGTTTCCATCGGCACGGGCCTGGGCTCGTCCGAGGAGATGGTCTTCAGCTACGACGACATGCGTGCCCGCGGGATGAAGGCGGTCTCGCCGCTGGGTGTGCAGAAGTACATGCCCAACGGTGCGGCCGCCGCGGTCGGACTGGAATTGCACGCCAAAGCCGGTGTGATGACGCCGGTTTCGGCGTGCGCGTCCGGTAATGAAGGCATCGCGCGTGCCTGGCAGCAGATCGTGCTGGGTGAGGCGGACATCGCGGTTTGCGGTGGCGTCGAGACCAGAATCGAGGCGGTGCCGATCGCGGCGTTCGCCGCGATGCGCATCGTGATGTCGACCAAAAACGACGACCCCGCCGGCGCCTGTCGCCCGTTCGACCGGGACCGCGACGGTTTCGTGTTCGGCGAGGCCGGCGCGCTGATGGTGATCGAGACCGAGGAGCACGCAAAAGCGCGCGGCGCCAACATCCTTGCCCGGATCATGGGGGCCAGCGTCACCTCGGACGGCTTCCACATGGTGGCGCCGGACCCCAACGGTGAACGCGCGGGGCACGCGATGACCCGGGCGATCCAACTGGCGGGCCTCACCCCCGGCGACATCGACCACGTCAACGCCCACGCCACCGGCACCCAGGTCGGCGACCTGGCCGAGAGCAAGGCCATCAACCTCGCCCTCGGCAGCAACAAGCCGGCGGTGTACGCGCCCAAGTCCGCCCTCGGCCACTCGGTGGGTGCGGTCGGCGCGGTGGAGTCGATCCTGACCGTCATGGCGTTGCGGGATCAGCTGGTCCCGCCGACCCTGAACCTTGAAAACCTTGATCCGGAAATCGATTTGGACGTGGTGGCGGGCAAGCCGCGGCACGGTGATTTCCGGTATGCGGTCAACAACTCGTTCGGATTCGGCGGCCACAACGTGGCAATCGCCTTCGGGCGGTACTAAACAGCGGCATCGACCGCCAGCATCACCGGAAACAGGAGACCCGCGATGACACTCATGGCCCCCGAGGCGGTTGGCGAGTCGCTCGACCCCCGCGACCCGTTGTTGCGTCTGAGCAATTTCTTCGACGACGGCAGCATCGAGCTGCTGCACGAGCGTGACCGCTCGGGTGTGCTTGCCGCCGCGGGCACCGTGAACGGCGTGCGCACGATCGCGTTCTGCACGGACGGAACCGTGATGGGCGGCGCGATGGGCATCGAGGGCTGCACGCACATCGTCAACGCCTACGACACCGCCATCGAGGAGCAGAGCCCGATCGTGGGCATCTGGCATTCCGGCGGCGCCCGGCTGGCCGAGGGCGTCAAGGCGCTGCACGCGGTGGGCCTGGTGTTCGAGGCGATGATCCGGGCGTCGGGCTATGTCCCGCAGATCTCGGTGGTCGTCGGGTTCGCCGCTGGCGGCGCTGCCTACGGGCCGGCGCTGACCGATGTCGTCGTGATGGCCCCGGAGAGCCGGGTGTTCGTCACTGGGCCCGACGTTGTGCGCAGCGTCACCGGCGAGGACGTCGACATGGCCGCGCTCGGCGGCCCGGAGACCCACCACAAGAAGTCCGGCGTGTGCCACATCGTCGCCGACGACGAGCTCGACGCCTACGAGCGGGGTCGCCGACTGGTCGGATTGTTCTGCCAGCAAGGGCATTTCGACCGGAATAAGGCCGAGGCCGGTGACACCGACATCCACGCGTTGCTGCCCGAGTCGTCACGGCGGGCCTACGACGTGCGCCCGATCGTGACCGCGATCCTGGACGACGAGACGCCGTTCGACGAGTTCCAGGCCAACTGGGCGCCGTCGATGGTGATCGGGCTGGGCCGGCTGTCCGGCCGCACGGTCGGTGTGCTGGCCAACAACCCGCTGCGCCTCGGCGGCTGCCTGAACTCCGAAAGCGCCGAGAAGGCAGCGCGTTTCGTGCGCCTCTGCGACGCCTTCGGCATTCCGCTGGTGGTGGTCGTCGACGTTCCGGGCTATCTGCCCGGTGTCGACCAGGAGTGGGGCGGCGTGGTGCGCCGCGGCGCCAAGCTGCTGCACGCGTTCGGGGAGTGCACCGTTCCGCGCGTCACGCTGGTCACCCGAAAGACGTACGGCGGGGCCTACATTGCGATGAACTCCCGGTCGCTGAACGCCACCAAGGTGTTCGCGTGGCCGGACGCGGAGGTCGCGGTGATGGGCGCCAAGGCCGCCGTCGGCATCCTGCACAAGAAGAAGCTGGCCGCCGCGCCGGACGACGAGCGCGAGGCGCTGCACGACCAGCTGGCCGCAGAGCACGAGCGCATCGCCGGTGGCGTCGACAGTGCCATCGAGATCGGCGTGGTCGACGAGAAGATCGACCCGGCGCACACCCGCAGCAAGCTCACCGAGGCGCTGGCCCAGGCGCCGGCGCGCCGCGGCCGTCACAAGAACATCCCGCTGTAGTTCATCGGGGGCTACCCGGCCCCGGGCGAATGCGGAATCACCGAGGCGCGGAACCCAATTCGCTGAACAGCTCCCTCGGTCTGGCGCCCGATCATGCCGCCCAGCGGGAACTTGGACACGGTCGCGCTCGGCGCCGCCGGCAGCGCGCCGCCCGAGCCAACCGGCATGGCTTTGGCGTCGAGCAATGGCGCCGCCGCGGGCACCGACAGCGCGTTGCCCCAACTCGGCGGTACCGACAGCGTCCCGAGCGACGCCGCTCGGCCCAGGCTCGCGGACGGTGCGGCGCCGCCGAAACCACCCAACGGTCCCAGCCCGCCCAGGTGCCCCAAGCCGCCCAAGCCTCCTAAGCCTCCCGACTGGGTCAGCTCGTCGGCGCCCGTGAAGTCGAGGCCCACGCCGAGCAAGTCCAGACCGACGCCACCGCCGTCCAAGCCCACCAAACCGACCGCGTCCATGCCGAGGCCCGCGCTGTCCTCGACCAAGCCCAGTTCGCCTTCGTTCAGGCCGGTCAGGCCGGTCGCGGCGCCTTCGAGCGCGCCGGCGCTCTTACCGATGCCCTTCAACGCCCCGTTGCCCGACACGCCGGTGAGGCTGGAAAGCGCGGTGATTGGGGCCGAGGCCGCCGAGGACGCTCCCGATGCGGCGATCGTTCCCGCGGTGGACGACCCCGGGGTTGTCAGCCCGTGCAACGCCTGCGGCACGACGGACATGAGTTGCGTCGACGCCCTCTGAGCGTGCGCGCCGGCGCTGGCCCCGACGCCAAGCCCACTCGGGTTGGTCGTCCGCGGTGGCGGCGTGAAGGCCGTCAGCGTCGAGGAGGCGGCCGAACCCGCCGCGTACTCGTACATCGCCGTGGTGTCTTGGGCCCACATCTCGGCGTATTCCGCCTCGTTGGCCATGATCGCGGGCGTGTTCTGGCCCAGGATGTTGGTCGCAACCAAGGCCGCCAACCGAACCCGGTTGGCCGCGACCGCTGGCGGTGGCACCGTCATCGCGTGGGCGGTTTCATAAGTTGCCGCGGCCGCCGCCGCCTGGCTGGCCGCCGCCTCACATTGGGTGGCGGTCGCCCTCATCCACATCAGGTAGGGCGCGACGGCGGCGGCCATCGACACCGACGACGGGCCCGCCCACTCTTGGGTCAGGCTTGCGATCACCGACTGATAACCGCCTGCGGCGATGTGCAGTTCGCCGGCCAGTGTGTCCCATGCGGCGGAAGCGGCCAGCAGTGACGCCGTTCCCGGACCCATGTACATCCGAGTGGAGTTGATCTCGGGTGGCAATGCCCCAAAATCCATCGTATTTCCTTTGCCTGGTTGAGCTTTGCTGTTCGTGAGCAGACGGCAGTCGCACGCCAACGAAGCAGCGTTGATTCCGCAAGAGCGAACTAGATGAGCGCTGGGGACGTCTCTCCGCAGCGCAGCGTTAGAATCGGGCGCGACCGATCAGCGACGGGCCACGCAGAGTTTGGTCAAAAGATCCTGCCCGGCAAGGACAGTCGCGGGTGCGCGCGAGCGTGCGTCGTCCCTGCGGTGCACCCCGGCCACCCACTCGATCGAGGGTGGCGACCAGGACCAACGGGGCTCGGACACCGACCAGGTCGTTGCGCGATGGTGTTTGAATCCCGTGCTCTTTGCTGCCTTGTCGTCCCACGTGGTCCCCAGGTCCCGCCGACTCACCCGGGCGGAGACGTCACGGGAATGCACCGGGTCGGGATCCAGGACGCCCTGTGACGTTGCGGACATCGACTGCGCTGCATCATTTGCGACGTCAGTGTGCAAAGCCCAGCAGCCGAGAACAGCAGCGAAAAGAGACAGCACAGCAACGACGGTTGTGGCCGACCGGCAGCGTAACCGTCGTGAATGTTCGCCAGAGCCCCCGAAATTCACAGTACTTACGACTGTAGCAGCGGGGATGGCCCGCGATCGCCGGCGCCTTTTCCGGCGAGCGTCAGCGGCCCAGGATCGCCGAAAGCGCGTGGCGGAGTTCGCCTTCGGAGTCGCTGGGCAGTCGCTCGGCGCGCCAGCCGACGAAGGCGTCCGGGCGGATCAGAAGCGCGCCTTCGGGCGCGAGTCCGGTGGCCGCGGCCCAGGCTTCGTCGTCGATGCGATGGGCGGTGACCGGGATGTCCAGGGCGGCAGCGGCCGAAGCGACGGCCGAGCGCCATCGCTCGTCGCCGGTGAGCACGGTGAATCCGGGTCCCAGCAGATCGAGCGTCGAAACGCCCTCCCGGATCCACACGTGCGGAACGCGGGTGCCGGGCTGACCGCGCAACTCCTCCACCAGCGACACGGCGTCCGGATCCGCGGGCGGGGGTTCGCCGGAAACCACGGCGGCCGAGCGGTATTGGTAGCCGGCCAACAATGCGAACATCGGCGCCTCTTCCTCCGGCGCCAATTGCGGTCGGTCGTCGTCCAGCCTGAGCAGCGCAATGGATGGCCCGGTGAGCGACTGGTGTGCGTTGAAGCGCCCGACCGGATGCCGCTCGGCGTGGTAGGTGCCCAGGAGCGCGGGCCGGGCCTGGCCGTTCAGGACGGCGGCGAGCTTCCACGCCAGGTTGTCCGCGCTCTGGCTGGCGGTATTGGCGCCGCCGGCTTTGAACGGCGGCATGGTGTGGGCGGCGTCGCCGACGAGAAAGACTCGCCCGCACCGGAATTGGTCGGCCACCAGTTCGTAGGGTTGCCACGAGGCGACTTCGATGACCTGCGTGTCGATCCGCTCGCCGAAGGCACGGGTGAGCAGTTCGGCGCAGCGCTCGGGTGTGAATTGCTCCGCCGATTCGCCCTCGCGCGGCAAGTACGTCGTGATGAACATGCCGAGGTCGCCCTCGGCCACCAGGAAGATCCCCTCCACGTCGGCGTTTTTGACTTGCACGCCATCCCCGTCGTTCAGGTCCGGGACGAACTTTCGCCACGGCGCCTTGAAGTAGACGAAGATGACGAAGATCGGCAACGCACCGTATCCCGAGGTGCTCACGCCGAGCCGGTCCCGGGTCGGGCTGTGCACACCGTCGGCGGCGACCAGATAGTCGGCGCGCACGCTCTCGGTCCGCCCCGAATCCCGTTCGCGCACAACCGCTGTCACCCCGGTGTCGTCCTGCTGGAACGACACCAGCTCCGTCCCGTAGCGAACCTCGTTACCCTGCCGCCGCGTTTCGGCCAGCAGCATCGGCTCCAGCCTGCTCTGCGGGCAGTATTGCGCGGCCGGTTCGGGGCTCAGCCCGGCGAAGGGCGCGAAGATGCCGTCGATGTCAATGGCCGGTGCTTCGTCGGGGCTGTTCAGCGTCGGCTTGACGACCATCGCGGACACGCCTTCGGCGACGGCGTGGACCTCGTCGCTCAGACCCAGGGCGCGCAGGATCTCCAGGCTGCGGAAGCTCAGGTTGCGGGCCTTCGGGTAGATGAAGGCCTCGCGGCGCCTTTCGATCAGCAGCGAACGAACGCCGTGCTTGGCCAGCAGCGCCGACGTGGCCAGCCCGCCGGCGCCGGCGCCGACGATGAGGACCGGAACGCGGATCTGCATACTGATAGACAGTACCATTTGCGACTAGCTATCACAATGTGGGGTGGTGCAAGATTGCTGGGTGAGCAGCGGTCGCAGTCCCTCGGCGATGATGGACGTCGCGTTCGAGGAGGCGCGCGCCGGGCTCGCGGAGGGCGGCATCCCGATCGGGGCGGCGCTGTTCACCGCCGACGGGGTCTTGCTCGGGCGGGGCCGCAATCGCCGTGTGCAACAAGGGGATCCGTCGCTGCACGCCGAGGTCGACGCGTTCCGCGCGGCCGGCAGGCAGCTGGACTACCGGTCCACGGTCATGGTGACCACGCTGTCGCCGTGCTGGTATTGCAGCGGCCTGGTGCGGCAGTTCGGCATCGGCTCGCTGCTGGTCGGCGAATCCCGAACGTTCAGCGGCGGGCACGAATGGCTGGCCGAAAACGGGGTGAGCGTCACAGTGCTCGACGACCCGCGCTGCGTGGCGCTGATGTCGGCCTTCGTCGCCGAGCACCCCGACCTGTGGCGCGAGGACATCGGTCGGCCGCCCTAGCCGAGGCGGGCCAGAAACTCCTCGGCCACGGACACCACCCGCTCGCGGTCGCGCGGCACCAGGCCGATGCGGGTCCGCCGGTCGAGGATGTCGTCGACGCTCAGGGCGCCCTCGTGGGTCACCGCGTATTCGAACTCCGCGCGGGTCACGTCGATCCCGTCGGCAACCGGGTCGCCGGGCCGCTCGCACGTCGACGCGGCGATGACGTTCGCCGCCTCGGCCCCGTACCGCAGGACCAGCGACTCGGGCAGGCCGGCCATGGGCGGCACCGTCGAACCCGGGTTGGCCGGCGCGCCGACCAGCGGCAGGTCGCGCGTTCGGCATTGCCCGGCGTGCAGCCGTCGAAGTTCGACCGCACGATCCAGCACATCCTCTGCCATGTAACGGTATTCGGTCAGCTTCCCGCCGATCACGCTGATGACGCCCGAGGATGATTCGACGACGGCGTGCTCGCGCGAGACGTCGGCGGTGCGGCCCTCCCCGGTGTCGATCAGCGGCCGCAAGCCCGCGTAGGCGCCGACGACATCGCTCTCTCGCAGCGCGCTGCCCAGCGCGGTGTTCACCGTGTCCAACAGGAAGGTGATCTCCCCCGAAGACGGTTGTGGCACATCGGGAATCGGGCCGGGCGCGTCCTCGTCAGTCAACCCGAGGTACACGCGGCCCAGCTGCTCGGGCATGGCGAACACGAAGCGGTTGAGCTCGCTGGGAATCGGAATCGTCAGCGCCGCAGCCGGATTGCCGAACGCAGGAGCGTCGAACACCAGGTGCGTCCCGCGGCTCGGCCGCAACCGCAACGATGCGTCGATCTCACCCGCCCACACCCCGGCGGCGTTGATGACGGCGCGGGCCGACACGTCGAACGACTCGCCGCTGCGTTGGTCGGTCAGCCGCGCCGAGCCGCCGATGGCCTCGGATGCCGCGACGTAGGTGAGGATTCGGGCCCCGTGCTGCGCGGCGGTGCGCGCGACCGCGGTGACCAGTCGGGCGTCGTCGATCAATTGCCCGTCGTAGGCGAGCAGGCCGCCGTCCAGGCCGTCGCGCCGGACCGTCGGGGCCATCTGCACCACGCGGTCGGCCGAGACCCGCCCGGAGCGGGGCAACACCGACGACGGCGTGCCCGTGAGCATCCGCAGCGCATCGCCGGCGAGGAATCCCGCGCGCACCAGGGCCCGTTTCGAACGGCTCATCGACGGCAGCAACGGAACCAGCTGCGGCATCGCGCGCACGAGGTGAGGGGCGTTGCGCGTCATCAGGATTCCGCGCTCGATGGCGCTGCGCCGCGCGATCCCGACGTTGCCCGTCGCCAGGTACCGCAGGCCACCGTGCACGAGCTTGGAGCTCCAGCGGCTGGTGCCGAACGCCAGGTCGTGCTTTTCCACCAGCGCCACCCGCAGGCCCCGCGCGGCGGCGTCCAGGGCGATCCCGGCTCCGGTGATGCCGCCGCCGATCACCAGGACGTCCAGCGGCTCGCCGTCGGCGAGGGCGCTCAGGTCGGCGGCGCGACGCGCGGCGTTCAGGGCGTTCAGGGCGCTCGGGGCCGTCACGACAGGTATCCGTTCAGCGAGTAGGTGAGCTCGGCGGTCAGCGCGTCGGCGTCGAGGATCGGCCGCACGATGCGCTCCGACTGGATGGTCGACTGGGCGATCAGCAGCACCATCGTGGCCATCTGCAGCGGGTCGCCGGCGCGGACGCTGCCGTGGCGCTGGGCGACCCGCAACCGGTCGGCAAGGGCGTCGATCAGCATCTGCTGGCTCGACCCGAGGCGTTCGGTGATGTAGATCGGCGCCAGCTCCGAATGCATCACCGACATCACCAGCTCGTCGCGGCGCAGCAGGTTGGCCACCGTAACGATCTGTCGCACAAGGGATTCACGGTCGTCGCCGAGCAGCGGCGCGTCGCGCATCACGTCGGTGATGTGGCGGGTCAAAAGGGCCGCGACGATCGACCGGGTGTCCGGCCACCGGCGGTACACGGTCGGCCGGCTCACCCCCGCGCGGCGGGCAATCTCGGCCAGGGTCACCCGGTCCACCCCGAAATCGACCACGCAACTGGCGGCCGCCGCGAGGATCCGTTCCCCGGTATCCGCGGGAGCATTACTGATTGACAGCATGTGTAATACTGTAACGCATGACGCAACCCGAGGAACTCCTCCCGCCGATGAAATGGAACGCGTGGGGAGATCCCGCCGCGGCCAAGCCGCTTTCCGAGGGAATCCGCGCGCTGCTGAAACAGGCTGTGGGACTGGAAGACTCGGCCCAGGCCGAACCCGAGGCCGATGACGTCAAGCTGCGCCCGTCCGCCCTGTCCGAAAAGGATCGCGACGCCCTGGCCGCGATCGTCGGCGCCGGCTACTGCCGCACCGCCGACCGCGACCGGCTGCTGCACGCCGGCGGCAAGTCCACCATCGACCTGCTGCGGCGCAAGGCCACCGGCGTCCAGGACGCTCCCGACGCGATCCTGCTGCCCGGCGACGAAGACGCCGTCGCCGCGATCCTGCGCTACTGCTCGGAGCAGCGCATCGCCGTCGTCCCGTTCGGCGGCGGCACCAGCGTCACCGGCGGTGTGAACCCCACCCGCGACGGCTTCAACGCGGTGGTGTCACTCGACTTGCGCCGCTTCGACCGGCTCGTCTCCCTCGACGAGATCTCCGGCCAGGCCGTGTTCGGCGCCGGCGTCACCGGCCCGGCCGCCGAACGCCTGCTCGGCGAACGCGGCTTCTCGCTCGGGCATTTCCCGCAGAGCTTCGAGTACGCCACCATCGGCGGCTTCGCGGCCACCCGATCGTCCGGCCAGGACTCGGCGGGCTACGGCCGGTTCAACGACATGGTTCGCGGGCTGCGGGTGATCACGCCCGTCGGCACGCTGGAGCTGGGCCGCGCACCGGAGTCGGCCGCGGGTCCCGACCTCCGTCAACTGCTGATCGGCTCGGAGGGCACCCTCGGCGTCATCACCCAGGTGCGGCTGCGCGTGCACCGCACGCCCGAGGCCGTGCGCTACGAGGCGTGGTCGTTCCCCGATTTCGCGACCGGAGCCGCGGCCCTGCGCGCGGTCACCCAGAATGCCACCGGCCCCACCGTCATTCGGCTCTCCGACGAGGCGGAGACGGGGGTCAACCTCGCCACCACCGAGTCGATCGGCGAGAACCAGATCACCGGCGGCTGCCTGGGCATCACCGTCTTCGAGGGCACCGCGGAGCACGTCGAAAGCCGGCACGCCGAGACCCGCGCGTTGCTGGCGACCCACGGCGGCACATCGCTGGGCGAGGCGCCCGCGCGGGCGTGGGAACGCGGCCGGTTCGCCGCGCCGTACCTGCGCGATTCGCTGCTGTCGGCGGGCGCGTTGTGCGAGACGCTCGAGACCGCGACCGATTGGTCCAACATCCCCGCGCTCAAGGCCGCCGTCACCGAGGCGCTCACCGGCGCGCTGGCCGAAACCGGCACACCGGCGCTGGTGATGTGCCACATCTCGCACGTCTACCCCACCGGCGCCTCGCTGTACTTCACCGTGGTCGCGGGGCAACGCGGCAACCCGATCGAGCAGTGGCAGAAGGCCAAGACCGCGGCGTCGGACGCGATGATGGCCAACGGCGCGACCATCACCCACCACCACGCGGTCGGCACCGACCACCGCCCGTGGATGCGCGACGAGGTGGGCGATCTCGGCGTGCAGGTGCTGCGGGCGGTCAAGGCGACATTGGATCCGGCCGGAATCCTCAACCCCGGCAAGCTGATTCCGTGACCAAGCGCGAGGTCGGCAAGGTGACCGCGCTGACCAATCCGGTGTCGGGTCACGGCGCCGCGATACGCGCGGCGCAGCGCGCCATCGCCCGGCTGCACGACCGGGGCGTGCAGGTCACCGAGATCATCGGCGACGACGCGCAAGACGCGCGCCACCTCGTCGCCGCCGAACTCGAACGGGGCACCGACGCGGTCATGGTCACCGGCGGCGACGGCGTCGTCTCCAACGCGCTGCAGGTGTTGGCCGGCACCGACGTTCCGCTGGGCATCATTCCGGCGGGCACCGGCAACGACCACGCCCGCGAATTCGCCATCCCGACAAAGGATCCCGAGGCCGCCGCCGACGTCGTCGCCGACGGCTGGACGCAAACCATCGACCTGGGCCGGATTCAGTGGGCCGACGGCCCTGAAAAATCCGCGAAGTGGTTCGGCACCGTGGCGGCGGCCGGATTCGATTCGCTGGTGACCGATCGCGCCAACCGGATGAGCTGGCCGCACGGGCGGCTGCGCTACTACATCGCGATGCTCGCCGAGCTTTCGCAGCTGCGAATGCTGCCGTTCCGGCTGGTGCTCGATGGCACGAAAGAGATCGACGCCGACATCACGCTCGCGGCGTTCGGCAACACCCGCAGCTACGGCGGTGGGCTGCTGATCTGCCCACGCGCCGACCCCACCGACGGCCTGCTCGACATCACCATGGCGCACTCGGCATCCCGGACCAAGCTGTTGCGCCTGTTCCCCACCGTCATGAAGGGCACCCATGTCGACCTCGACGAGGTGAGCACGGCGCGCGCGAAGTCGGTCCACGTCGAGTGCCCCGGCATCAACGTGTACGCCGACGGCGACTTCGCCAGCCCGCTGCCCGCGGAGATCTCGGCGGTGCCGGCCGCGCTGCAGATCCTTCGCCCCGCCCGCTGAGAGTCACGGCGGTGTAACGAATCGGGCACCGAACGCGACATCTTGGCGTACGCGCCGCAACGGGGGGCGCCGGACGGGGGAAAGATGTCGGGACACCGCAAGACCGCACTGATCGCCGTGGGCGCCGCCGCGTTGGGCTGCTCGGTATGGCTTTCCCCCGCGGCGCTGGCGGTTCAGGCCTCGCCCCTGAACGGGCCCTACCTGCTGACCTTCGCCGCCAACCAGAAGACCGGCACCAGCGTGGCCGCCCGCCAGCCCGAAACCTCCCAGCGGGCCAGCTACTCGTTCACGTCGAGCTGCTCGACGGGCGTCTGCGTCGCCACGGTCAACAACCCCCCGGCACCCAAGAGCCCGTATGAGCAGCGATCGATCCAATTCGCCTGGAACGGGTCTCAGTGGGTGCAGCAGATCAACCGGACCTGGGATTGCCCGATGCTCGGCGGCGGTGTGGAACACGACCCGGCGAGGTCCATCACCGCCCTGACGCCCGGCCCCGACGGCACCCTGACCGGCGTGTTTCACATCGACATCGTCCGCGGCGCGTGCGCGGGCACCCTCGAGATGCCGGTGTCCGCGACCCCGGTAAGCCCGCCGGTTGTCTAACCGCCGCCGAGCAGACGCAAAAGCCCCCAAAAACAGGCGTTTTTGGGGGCTTTTGCGTCTGCTCGCGCAACCAACAGCTAGCCGACGCCCCGGCTGAGCCAGGTCACCTCTCCGGCGTCGCCGCCGTCGCGGTACACCTCGAGCGCCTCGTCCCAGGCCGTGCCCAGCACCGAGTCCAGCTCGGCGGCCAGGCTGTCGGCGCCCTGCGCCATCAGTGCCCGCAGCCGCATCTCCCCGACCATGATGTCGCCGTTGGCGCTCATCGACCCGCTCCACAGGCCGAGCTGCGGAGTGTGGCTGAATCGCTGGCCGTCGACCCCGGGGCTGGGGTCCTCGGTGACCTCGAACCGCAGCACCGACCAGGAGCGCAACGCGTTCGCCAATCGGGCGCCGGTGCCCACCGGACCGACCCAGTTGGTGACCGCGCGCAGCTGGCCGGGCATCGCCGGCTGCGGGGTCCACTTCAGGTTGGCCTTGGACTGCAGGGTCGACGACAGCGCCCACTCGACATGCGGGCAGACCGCCGCGGGCGAGGCGTGGATATACACCACGCCAGCCGTCACGTCGGCGAATTGATTCGACGCACGCATTTCCTGCTCCTTCGGTTCCGCGAGGGACGTCTTCCCCAACGACCTGCGGATCCGCGGGCAGAAATGCTGATGTTTTTGTGTCCTGCGTGTCTATTGTGCCTTGTGATACCCGTGTTGCGCTAGTCTTCGATGCCTAATCGGTGTATTCGGCGATCACCGCGTCGGAGATCGCCGGCCACAAATCCAGCGCCCAATCGCCGAAATCGCGGTCCGTGAGGGCCACCAGCGCGAGCCCCGCGTCGGGATCCGCCCAGATGAAGCCGCCCGCCTGGCCGAAATGGCCGTACGTTCGCGCCGAGTTTCGCCCGCCCGTCCAGTGCGGCGATTTCGCGTCCCTGATCTCGAAGCCCAGCCCCCAATCGTTGGGCCGCTGCACCCCGTACCCGGGCAGCACACCGTTCAGGCCGGGAAATTGCACCGTCGTCGCCTCGGCGTGCATTTGCGCCGACACCGTGGCCGGGCGCAGCAGGTCGCCGGCGAAGCCGGCCAGGTCCGCGACCGTGGACGTCGCCCCGAACCCCGCGGCCGCGGCGCCGCCGTCCAGCCGGGTGGTCCCCATCCCCAGCGGTTCGCACACCGCCTCGGTCAGGTAGCGGCCGAACTCGATCCCCGACTCCCGCTGCACCGTCTCGGCCAGCACGGCGAAGCCGTAGTTGGAATAGATCCGCCGGGTGCCGGGCTTGGCCAGCACGTGATCGTTGAGCATCGCCAGGCCCGACGCGTGCGCCAACAGGTGGCGGACCGTGGAACCCGGCGGGCCGGCCGGGGCGTCCAAGTCGACGACGCCCTCCTCGATCGCGACGTGCACCGCCCGGGCGACCACCGGTTTGGTGACCGACGCCAGCACGAACACCTGCGTGGTGTCGCCGTGCGTGGCCAGAATCCCGTCGGGTCCGATCACCGCCGCGGAGGCGGCCGGGACCGGCCAGTCGGCGAGGGCCTTCAGGGATTCCGCCATCACTTCCTGGCGATGTAGTAGTTGTTCAGCGGGTCCGACTCGATCTCGGCCACCCGCACGTCACCGAAGCCGGCGTCGGCGAGCATCGAGGTGGCCAGCTGCGTGCCCCAGGCCGCGCCCAGCCCGGCCCCGTCGGCGGCCAGCGACACCGTCATGCAGTGCATCAGCGAGGTCGTGTAGAGGTAGGTGCTCATCGGGACGCCGACGTTGTCCTCGAGCCGGCTCGACGCCCTGATGTCGGCCATCAGGAACACGCCGCCGGGCCGCAGCGCCCGATGGATGTTTTCCAGCACCCGCCCCGGCTGGGCCTGGTCGTGGATGGCGTCGAACGCGGTGATGACGTCATAGGTGCCGGCCTTGTCCAGCTCGGGCAGGTTGTGGCTCTCGAAGGTCGCGTTGTCCAGGCCGAGCCGCGCCGCCTCCTGGGCGCCGACGGCGATGGCCTCCTCGGAAAAGTCGACGCCGGTGAACCGGCTGGCCGGAAACGCCTGTGCCATCACGTTGATCGCGTGGCCGCTGCCGCAGCCGAAGTCGGCGACGTCGGCCCCGGCCCGCAGGCGCTCGGGCAGGCCGTCGACCAACGGCAACACGACGTCGACGAGGGACGCGTCGAACACCGCGGCGCTCATCTCGGCCATCAGCGCGTGGAAGCGCGGAAATTCGCTGTACGGCAACCCGCCGCCGTTTCGGAAGCAGCCGATGATCTTCTGCTCGACCCCGCCCAGTTGCGGGACGAACAGGGCCACCAACGCGAGGTTGTCCGGCCCGGCGGCCCGGGTCAACACGCCCGCGCGGTGGGCGGGCAGCGAATAGGTGCCGGCGCCGGCGTCGTAGTCGACGACGTGCCCGGTGGTCATGCCGGCCAGCCACTCCCGCACGTAGCGTTCGTTGAGGCCGGCGGCCTCGGCGATCTGTGCGCTGGAGGCGGGCGGTAGCCCGGCCATGGTGTCGAGCAGGCCGGTTTGATGCCCGATGCTCAGCAGGATCGTGAGGCTGGCGCCGTCGATGGCCGCGGCCATTCGTCCGGCGAATTCCTCAGCCGTTTCGGTCGCCGTCATGGTCAGCGACGGTACACCGTAGGTTGGAGCGCATGAGTCAGACAGTGCGCGGAGTGATTTCACGCAAGAAGGGCGAACCCGTCGAGCTGGTGGACATCGTCGTGCCGGACCCCGGACCCGGCGAGGCCGTCGTCGACATCACCGCGTGCGGGGTCTGCCACACCGACCTGACTTACCGCGAGGGCGGCATCAACGACGAGTACCCGTTCCTGCTCGGGCACGAGGCCGCCGGCACGGTCGAGGCGGTCGGGGCTGGCGTGACCGCGGTGCAGCCGGGCGACTTCGTGATCCTGAACTGGCGCGCGGTGTGCGGCCAGTGCCGGGCGTGCAAGCGCGGCCGGCCGCAATTGTGCTTCGACACCTTCAACGCCGAGCAGAAGATGACGCTGACCGACGGCACCGAGCTCACCCCGGCGCTGGGCATCGGCGCGTTCGCGGACAAGACGCTGGTGGCCGCCGGGCAATGCACCAAGGTCGACCCCGCCGCCGACCCGGCCGTCGCGGGCCTGCTGGGCTGCGGGGTGATGGCCGGGATCGGCGCCGCGATCAACACCGGGGCGGTCGACCGCAACGACACCGTCGCGGTGATCGGCTGCGGCGGCGTGGGCGACGCCGCGATCGCGGGAGCCGCGCTGGTCGGTGCCCGGCGGATCATCGCCGTCGACACCGACAACGCCAAGCTGGACTGGGCGCGCAAGTTCGGCGCCACCCACACCGTCAACGCCCGCGAGCTCGACGTCGTCAAGACCATCCAGGACCTCACCGACGGCTTCGGCGCCAACGTGGTGATCGACGCCGTCGGCCGGCCCGAGACATGGAAGCAAGCCTTCTACGCCCGCGACCTCGCCGGAACCGTGGTGCTGGTCGGTGTGCCCACGCCCGACATGCGGCTGGACATGCCGCTGGTGGACTTCTTCTCCCACGGCGGGTCGCTGAAGTCGTCGTGGTATGGCGACTGCCTGCCCGAGCGCGACTTTCCCGCCCTGATCGACCTCTACCTGCAGGGCCGGCTTCCGTTGGAGCAGTTCGTTTCCGAGCGCATCGGCCTGGGCGACGTCGAGGAGGCGTTCCACAAGATGCACCAGGGCAAGGTGCTGCGTTCGGTGGTGGTGTTGTAGTGGCTCGCATCGATCGCGTGGTGACCCACGGAACCTTCGAACTCGACGGTGGCAGTTGGGAAGTCGACAACAACATCTGGCTCGTCGGCGACGACTCCGACGTCGTGGTGTTCGACGCCGCCCACGACACGGCGCCCATCATCAAGGCCGTGGGTGGCCGCAATGTGGTCGCGGTGGTGTGCACGCACGGCCACAACGATCACGTCACGGTGGCCCCACAGCTCGGCGCGGCGCTGGACGCACCGGTGCTGCTGCATCCGGGCGACGAGGTGCTGTGGCGAATAACCCACCCGGACAAGGGCTTTCGCACCGTCGCCGACGGTGACACGTTGAGCGTGGCCGGCACCGAATTGCGGGCGCTGC
Organism: Mycobacterium sp. 663a-19; assembly: GCF_035616495.1. Taxonomy (NCBI): domain Bacteria; kingdom Bacillati; phylum Actinomycetota; class Actinomycetes; order Mycobacteriales; family Mycobacteriaceae; genus Mycobacterium; species Mycobacterium sp. 663a-19. The sequence goes on from NZ_JAPJAV010000007.1 coordinate 181,746, forward strand.
ACACCCCGGGCCACTCCCCCGGATCGGTGTGCTGGTACGCCCCCGAGCTCGGCGTGGTGTTCAGCGGCGACACCCTGTTCTCCGGTGGGCCGGGCGCAACGGGCCGGTCGTTCTCCGACTTCCCGACGATCCTGCAGTCGATCTCCGAGCGGCTCGGCAAGCTGCCCGGCGAGACCGTCGTGCACACCGGCCACGGCGACAGCACCACCGTCGGCGACGAGATCGTCCACTACGAGGAATGGGTGGCCCGCGGCCACTAGTCTTCTTTCTCGCGAGCGTCCCCAAAATGCCAGCCGTACCGGCGTGTCGCTGTACAAATGGGCGCGCTCGCGGCGCTTACAAATATCGCCTCACGCGCTCGCAGTATCGAAGGTATTCCTGGCCGTAATGGTTGCGCATGAACTCCTCCTCACGCAGGACCTGGCGGTGAAACAGCGCGAGCCCACCGGCGAGGTAGGCCAAGGGTATCCAGTTGGGAAAAGCCAGGAACTCACCGATCAAGATCAGCGCACCGCCGACGTAGATCGGGTTGCGGCTCACCGAAAAGATGCCCGTCGTGACCAATTCGTCGGGGTGGTCAACGTCGATGCCGACGCGGAAGCTGCGGCCGAACGAGACCAGGCTGGCCATCAGGACCACCAATCCGCCGAGGCATAGCGCAACCCCTGCCCATGCCGCGGCGTTCGAATGGAAGAACCGCTGCCTGCTAACGATCGGCCAGTCGAAGGCGGCGGCGAAGACCGTGTAGAAGTAGAACAGCGCTACCGGCGGAATCAGAAAGTCCGTCTTGTCGATGTTCCCGAAATGCATTGCCTGCGTGCCGGTTCTGCGCAGCAGGATGACTCTCGTCATCACTATGGCAAGCAAGACCACGAGCGTTGACGCGGCGAGATATCCGGGCATCTTGGTCGCATTTCCTCTCCGGGGCCCACACCTTGACACTATAGTAGGTCTTATGCCTAGTAAGATGTCAACAGGCAATGAATTCGGGGTGCCGCCAGCCTTGGTGGACGCCGCGATCCGCGCGGCGGAGCGGTGCGGCCGGCCGGTGGCCGAGGTGCCGGTGGACACCCTCGCCGAGTCGGCCGGAATCTCGCGCAGCACGCTGCTGCGCAGGATCGGGGGATCTCGGCGGGCGTTGGATGAGGCGGTGCGCAACGCCGGCGTCGATCCCGGTGGGCGGCCGGTGCGCGAACGCGCCATTGAAGCCGGGGCTCGGTTGATCAGCGATCGCGGGCTCGCGTCGGTGACGCTGGAATCCGTTGCCGAGTCCGCGCATTGCTCAACGGCCAGCCTGCAGAGCATATTCGGCACCCGCGACCGATTGTTCGCGGCGATTTACCAGCGCTACAGTCCGCTGAGCGATCTAGCCGTTCTGTTTTCCGACGAAACCGCGCGCATCGAGGACACGGTGGCGAGCTTTTACGAGGTGATGACGGTCGGTCTGACCCGCGAACCGCGGGTGGCCCCCGCGATGCTGGCCGACCTGCTGGCGAGCCCGCATGGAGCCGCCGCCAAGGTCTTTGCCGACTACTTTCCTCAGGCGGTGGTCACGGTCGGAGGATGGCTACGGCGGCAGGTGGCCGCGGGTGCGATCCGCGACATCCCGATCCCCCTGTTGATGCAGCAACTGACCGGGCCTCTGATGGCCCACGTGTTGATGCGGCCCGCCATCGGGCAGCCCGATTGGGAGATGCCCGATCCGGAACAGGTGTGTGCGGCATTCACGAGCATGTTCCTCAATGCCGTTGGGATGCAAGCGAGTCCAGACTCTCGCGAGCGTGCGCAAAATGCCAGCCGTACCGGCGTGTCGCCGTCCAGACATGCTCGCTCGCGGCGAGGCTAGCTCACAGCACCGTGGGCTCGTGCCCCGTCACGTATGCCGCCGCGGCCTTGCGCCGGGTGCGGGCCAGCCACAGGCCGGACAAGATCGAATCGACCAGGCCCACAACGAACACGGCCACGAACACCCACACCAGGAAGCCGTAGGAGCTCTTGTGGCCGAAGGCAAGTCGCGGGTCGATGTATCCGTTGACCTTGCCGTCGGTGGTGATGTTGTAGGTGCCGGCCGCGGGGACCTGAGCCACCCACACCCGCACATGCGCGTCGTTGTTGACAGTCGTTGTGCTGCCGATGCTTTCGGTGACCGCCGGCTGGGCCACGCCGTCGGGCGGTGAGATCGTGACCCCCAGCGGCGGCACCGGCAGGCCGCCCCCGTTGGGGCGGCCGATCACCACGGTGTGCAGGCTGATGGTGACCTCACCGGCGGGCAGGTACAGGCTGCCCGACCCGGGGATCGCGACCTCGCCGTAGGCGTTGTACTTGTCCAGGACGAAGGCGTTGAGCATCAGCGAGACGATGAAGCCGACAACCGCCACGACCATCATCGCGATCGCGCCGGCCAGCGAAACCTTTGCCAGCCGCCTGCTGCTCATCAAGGCAGTGTGTCACCGGAGGGCGCGCGGTGCCAGCGAATGATCGCAACCCCCACGATCACGAACGCCGCCACCGGCACCCAGTCGCCCAGCCGTTGATACGGCGTGGCAGTCGACTCCAGCGGAACGCCGACGATCGTCACACCCCGGAAGCCCGACGGGCACCACGCCAGCCGGCGGCCCCGCGAGTCGAACGCCGAACTGTCCCCGGACAATCCGGCGTGCACGGCCGGGCGGCCGACCTCGACGGCGTGCACCGCGGGCTGGGCGGCCAGCTGCGACTGCGCCCAGCTGCCCTGGAACGACGAGGTGGAGCTCTGATACACCAGCAGCCCGGCACCCAGCTGCGCCTCGCGCCGGGCCAGGTCGGAGAAGGTCGCCTCGTAGCTGACCAACGGCCCGATGAGCACCGCTCCGACGGGCAGCACCACCGGTCCGGTCCCCCGCTGCCGGTCCTCGCCGGCGGCCTTGCTGTGCCGAGTGATCCAGCCGAAAAGCGGTCGCAGCGGGACGTATTCGCCGAACGGCACCAGCCGGGTCTTCCGGTAGCTGCCCAGCATTCCGCGGTCTCCGATCAGCACCGCGGACTTGGAGATCCCCCCGCCCGGGGCGGGCGCATCGACATTGACCAACAGATCCGCGCCCACCCGCCGGGACAGCTCGGCGAGCCGGGCCAGCACCTCGGGATGGCTGGCGAGGTCTTGTCCCACGCTGCTCTCGCCCCAGACCACCAGGTCGAGTCGCTGGCCGACGAGAGCAGCCGTCAGCGCCTCGCTGGCCGCCAGCCGGGCCCCGGAGTCGGCGATCTCGCCGGGCTGCACCAAGGCCACCCGCAGCGTCGGGCCGCCGGTCGGCGCGGGCCCCAGCAGGTACCACGCCGGGCCCAGCGCCGCACACGCCAGCGCGGTGGCCGACAAGGCGAGCCGGCCCAATGCCAAGGGGTGCACGATCATGCCGGCAATGGCGGTATTGCAAGCAGCCAGAAGGAAACTCGTCAGCCACACCCCGCCCAGCGACGCCGACGCCAGCGTGACGGGCTGGCTGGACTGCGACGCGCCCAGCGACGCCCACGGGCCACCCAGCCAGGGCACCGACCGCAGCGCCTCGGCCGCCACCCATGCGCTGGGCAGCACGGCCACCGCCGCAACCAGGCGGCCGGTGGAGACGGGCGCCGACAGCAGCCGATGCGCCAACCACCCCCACGGCGCCCACAACGCGCCGAGCCCCAAGGCCAGCGGCACCAGCAGCGGGCCGATGCTGGTCGCCAGCCAGTACTGGTTGACGAGCACGAACCCGCCAAGACCACACCCGGCCCGCACGGCCCCCTGAAACGGCGTCGGCGCCGCCCGCACTACCAACAGCAGTGGGACCACGCCCAACCAGGCCAGCCACCACCACGACGGCGCGGGAAAAGCGAGCGCGGGCAACGCACCGGCGACCACCGCGGCGGCCCAGCCGCGAACGCGCTGTCGGCACGGCGACACAAGGAGCACACTAGGACCGGGCTCATGACAAAGAAGAGCAAGGAGGGATACGCATGGCCAACGATCTCGTCGCCACCGTGCCGGACCTGTCGGGGAAGCTGGCGATCGTCACCGGGGCCAACAGCGGCCTGGGGTTCGGGCTGGCCAAGCGACTGTCCGCGGCCGGCGCCGACGTCGTCATGGCGATCCGCAACCGCGCCAAGGGGGAAAAGGCGATCGAAGAAATCCGCGCCACGGTTCCTGACGCCAAATTGACCATCAAACCGCTCGACCTGTCGTCGCTGGCCTCGGTCGCGGCGTTGGGCGAACAACTCAACGCCGAGGGCCGCCCGATTGACATCCTGATCAACAACGCCGGGGTGATGACGCCGCCGGAACGCGACACCACCGAGGACGGATTCGAATTGCAGTTCGGCAGCAACCATCTCGGGCACTTCGCGTTGACCGGCCACGTGTTGCCGCTGCTGCGCGCCGCCCAAAAACCCCGCGTCGTCTCGCTGAGCAGCCTCGCGGCCCGGCAAAGCGGCAAGATCCACTTCGACGACCTGCAGTTCGAAAAGTCGTACTCGGCGATGCCGGCCTACGGGCAGTCGAAGCTGGCGGTGTTGATGTTCGCCCGCGAGCTGGACAAGCGCAGCCGCGCGGGCGGCTGGGGCATCGTGTCCAACGCCGCCCACCCCGGCCTGACCAAGACCAATCTGCAGATCGCCGGCCCGTCGCATGGCCGCGAAAAGCCGGCGCTGATGGAGCGGTTGTACAAGCTGTCGTGGCGTTTCACGCCGTTCCTGTGGCAGGAGATCGACGAGGGGATCCTGCCCGCCCTGTACGCGGCGGCCGCGCCGCACGCCGAGGGCGGCGCGTTCTACGGGCCCCGCGGCTTCTACGAGCTGGCCGGCGGCGGCGTGGCGCCGGCCAAGGTGCCCGCCAACGCGAAAAACGACGACGACAGCCGACGACTGTGGGAGATTTCCGAACAACTCACCGGCGTCAGTTACCCCAAGCCGAACTGACAGCCGAACTGACAACTGCCACAGCACTTTTCGCCGGAGCGCGGCTCCGGCGCTGGTCACGCCGGAAAAATCGGGCCGCCGAGAGTTTCGGCACAGCGCCGCGGCGGGTAACCCCCACCGAAAGGGACGGTCGAGACTGCGACTCGGAAGGGGGAAGCCGAATGAGCGTGCAGGACGACAAAGGCGCTGATCAAGAAGGCGGTCAGCGGGTAACCGAGAAGCCGGAGCCCGACGAGAAAGACAAGAAGCAGGCCGCCGACATGATGACGGCCTACGAGGACCGGCCAACCCTGGTACTGCCGGGTACCGGCGGAACGGTCTCGGGCACGGCGGTCAACGACTGGCTCGACGACGCAGGCAACCCCAAAGCCGACGCGGAAGCCGGCGGAGGCCAGACCGGGAGCGACGACACCAAGCAAGAGCAGATCGACAAGGACAAGGCCTGGAACGAGGAGCTCAAGGAAGCCGCGAGAGAAGAGAACAAGGGCGAAAAGGGCTCAGCTAACCGCTGAGCTAGCCGCCCCGCGCGGCCCATAGCGCGGCCCCGACGGCCGCGGTCAGTTGCGGGCGCGGCGTCGTGACGACGGGGACCCGCAGGCGCCCAGACAGCGTGGTGGTGACCGACGGCATGTTCGCGCCGCCGCCCACCGAAACCACCGCGACCAGATCGCGAATCTTGTTGTCCGCCAACACCTCATCAAGCAGCGCCACAAAGTCGTTCAGTGGGTCGCGGATCGCGTCGTCGAGCTCGTCGCGGGTGAGGCGGACGTCGTCGCTCAGCGCAATCACGGTGCCCGACGAGAGTTGCTCCTTGGCGCTCCGGCAGGCCGCGCGCAGCCGGCTCAGCGCGCCGATCGTCGACCCGTCCGGAAAGTTGGCCATGGCGGCGGTCAGCATCGCCTGGTCGATCAGCTCGCCGGAGAAGTCGCGATGGCGCACCGTCGCGGCCAGCGGGTGGCCAGAAGCGGCGTCCATCAGCGTCACGCTGGTCCCGGTGCCCCCAAAATCGCACACCGCGACCGTCCCGCGTGCCGGTATCCCCGGGTTGGCCCGCACGGCGAACAGGGCTGCCGCGGCGTCGGGGACCATCGTCGGCGGCCGGCTCGCCCACTCGGCCACCCGGCTCAGCGCGGAGCCCAGCGCCTCCACCGGCCGAGACCCCCAGTGGGCGGGATGCGCCACCGCGGCGCTGTCGGGCAGGGTGCGCCCGCCGGTGGCGGCGTAGGCGAGCGCGCGCAACCCGTCGGCGGCCAGCGCCTCGCTGCGATGCGTCGAGCCATCGGCCGCCACGATCGGGGCCGGGTCGCCGACCCGGGCTATAAAGTCGGTGATCACCAGGCCCCGCTCGCTCAGCTCCGGGTTCTCCGACGGGACGCCGACCTCGGGCGGGCGCCGGCGATACAGCGTCAGGACGGGCCTGCGGGTGAGGCCGTTGTCGGCGATGACGGCCGCCAGGTTGGTGGCGCCGACCGACAAACCCAGCGCGGGGCCGGCTCCTTCGGACATCTATCCGATCACCGGATGTTCCCCGCGCCCGCGATCAGCGGAAGGTCCAGCGGGGTGACCCAGCCCGGCCGCAGGTCGTTGACCGCCGGGACGGCATTCAGCGCACGCATCCCGGTCGCCAGGCATCCGGCCGTCGCCGCGTCGCGGCCCGAGCCGTCGGTGAACCGGAACGCGGTCTCCTGGAAGATGCTCGGGGTCCCCTCGATGTCGACGCGGTAGACGTCGTTGTCGTGCCCGGTCGGCCAGTCGGGCGCGGCGTCGGGCCCGATGCGGTTGACGTGTTCGAGCTGGATGCGCGTCTCGCCCCGGTAGACCCCGTTGATGGTGAACCGGACGGCCGCGACGTGGCCGGGCTTGATGACACCCTTGATGGTGTTGCGTTCGGTCGGTGTCACCCACTTGTCCCAGGTGGTGGTGATCTCGTCGAGCATGATGCCGGCGGCGTGCGCGATCATCGGGACCGTCGCGCCCCACGCGAAGATCAGCATGTTGGAGTCTTCCAGCATCGGGCTGTATTCGGGCTCGCGGCCGATGCCCATCTCGACCTCGTAGTCGCCCTCGTAGTTGGTGTAGTCCAGCAGCTCCGAGGCCCGCACCCGGCGCACCTCGGAGCACAGGCCCATCAGCGTCATGGGGAACAGATCGTTGGCGAATCCGGGGTCGATGCCGGTGGTGAAGCAGGACGACTCGCCCAGCTCGCAGGCCTCGGTGATGGGAGCGATCCAGTTCGGCGGGTTGAGGTGCATCGTGGGCCAGACCCACGGCGTCATCGCCGTCGAGCACACGTCGATGCCGGCCCGCAGGAACCGGGTGATCAGCGAGATGTTGTCCTTGGCGTGCATCGCCGTTGGGCCGTAGTGCACCAGCGCGTCGGGTTTGAGCGCGATCAGGGCGTCGACATCGTCGGTGGCGAGGATGCCGACCTTTTCGGGCAGCCCGCAGATCTCGCCGACGTCGCGGCCGACCTTGTCCGGGTTGCTGACGCCGACGCCCACCAACTCGAACAGCGGGTGCTTGACGACCTCTGCGAGGACCATTTTTCCCACGAAGCCCGTGCCCCAAACAACTATTCGCTTCGAGCCGCGCTCCGACATCGCTCACCTTCCTGGTCACCGCCCCCGGTTCACCCTAGACCGGGCGATGTGGGTGGTGACACGATGACATCCATGACGAAGCATCTCAGCGGGCCCGCGGTCGCGTTCGCGATCGGGATCGGGATCGCCAACGCGTGTGGCGTGGCCAACGCCATCCCCCAGAATCCTCAGGTCCGCTACGAGGTGAGCGGCCCCGCCGTCGCCGAGAACATCTACTACCAAACCGACGCGGGCCAGCTGCACCAGCTGAATGCGCCGCTGCCGTGGTCGACGCAGTTCACCGCGTTCGGCGGGCAGGTGTTCGTCATCAGTGCACAGGGTCCGGCACCCCTGATCTGCAGGATCCTGCTGAACGGCACCGAGGTCACCCATGCGACGGCGACGACGGGCGCGCCCGCCAGAACCATCTGTACGCACTGACGACGGGCTAGGCTCGCCAGTGTCACCTCTTCAACGGCGAAGGAGGGCCTAGGTGAGCCTGAACACCGGTGTCAAAAAGGGCTTGGCGGCGCGACAGAACGGGACGCCACCGCCGGACATTCCGCTTGCCGACATTCACCTCGAGTCGCTCGACTTCTGGGCCCTCGACGACGACGTTCGCGACGGCACCTTCGCCACCCTGCGCCGGGAGGCCCCGATCTCGTTCTGGCCCGCGATCGAACTGCCCGGATTCCCGGCGGGCGAGGGGTATTGGGCGCTCACCAAGCTCGACGACGTCCACTTCGCCAGCCGGCATCCCGACATCTTCAGCTCCGCGCCCGGCATCACGATCAACGACCAGAACCCGGAGGTGGCCGAGTACTTCGGCTCGATGATCGTCCTCGACGACCCGCGGCATCAGCGGCTGCGTTCGATCGTCAGCCGGGCGTTCACCCCGAAGGTGGTGGCCCGCATCGAGGCCTCGGTGCGGGAGCGGGCGCACCGGCTGGTCACCTCGCTGATCGCCAACCATCCCGACGGCGAAGCCGATCTGGTGAGCGAGCTCGCCGGGCCGCTGCCGCTGCAGATCATCTGCGACATGATGGGCATTCCCGAGGAGGACCATCAGCGCGTATTCCATTGGACCAACGTGATTTTGGGTGTCGGCGACCCCGACCTGACGACCGATCCCGAGGAGTTCATCAAGGTTTCGATGGAGATCGGCGCCTACGCCAGCGCGTTGGCGGAGGATCGCCGGGTCAACCACGACCACCACGACCTGACGAGCAGCCTGGTCGAGGCCGAGGTCGACGGCGAGCGGCTGACGTCGTCCGAGATCGCGTCGTTCTTCATCCTGCTGGTGGTGGCCGGCAACGAAACGACGCGCAACGCGATCAGCCACGGCCTGTTGGCGCTGTCCCGCTATCCCGAGGAGCGGGAGAAGTGGTGGGCGGACTTCGACGGCCTGGCGCCCACCGCCGTCGAGGAGATCGTGCGGTGGGCGTCGCCGGTGGTCTACATGCGGCGCACGCTGACCCGCGACTTCGAGCTGAGCGGCACCAAGATGGCGGCCGGCGACAAGGTCGCGCTGTGGTACAACTCGGCCAACCGGGACGAGTCAAAGTTCGCCAACCCGTGGACATTCGACGTGGCGCGCGACCCCAACCCACATCTCGGCTTCGGCGGCGGCGGCGCCCACTTCTGCCTCGGCGCCAACCTGGCCCGCCGCGAGATCCGGGTCCTCTTCGACGAGTTGCGCCGCGAGATACCCGACATCGTCGCGACGGAGGAACCGGCGCGCCTGCTGTCGCAGTTCATTCACGGCATCAAGACGCTGCCGGTCGCCTGGACTCCGCCGGCCGGGTAATCCCGCGCCCCCTCGCGAGCAGACGCAAAAGCCCCCTTCCGCACGGCGTGTCGCGGGCTTTTGCGTCTGCTCGTCGCGCCATAGGCTCACCGGTGTGAGCATTCCCGCGTTTCCCGCGCCCGAGGTGCTGGCCGCCCGGCAGAAACTCGTGCTCGACCACTTCCACGACGAGGTCCGCCAGGCCTGGGACAACGTGCTGTCGACGTTCCCGCACCCGCGCTACGAGCTGATCCCGCAGATGGTCGTGCACGACGGCGACGAGGCGGTGCGCGGCTACTACAACTACACCCGCACCGCGTTCCCCGACCAGGACCACGAGATCATCGCGCTGCGGCACAGCGCCGACGCGGTGATCGTCGAGTTCTGGCTGAAGGGCACGCACCGCGGTTACCTGGGCAAGGTCCCGCCCACCGGCAGCCGGTTCCGGGTCCGCATGACGGCCTACTTCGTGTTCGACGACACGGAAACGCTTGTGTGCGAACGCATTTACTTCGACACGCTGACGATGATCAAGCAGCTGCTGGGCGGGCTGAACATGAAGAGGCCGTCGAACTGGCTACTGGCCGCGCGCTGCGCCCGCGGCCTGCTGTCGATGTCGTCCGGAAAGCCGGACCCGGAGCTGACTTCCGCGTAAACTGCGGCGATGCGGACGCCTAGCCTGCACGCGCTCTGCGGCCTGGCCGCTAGCGCATTGCTGGGCGCCTGCGCCACGATCAGCGCCGTCACCGCCGTGGCCGCCCCGGCGCCGCCCGACTCGCGCACCGAGAAGTGGATCGACCTGCAGGTCGGTGACTGCCTGGCGGACCTGCCGCCGGCCGACCTGAGCCGCGTGACGGTCACCGTGGTGGATTGCGCGACAGCGCATTTGGCCGAAGTGTTCCTGCGAGCTCCGCTGGCCGTCAACGCCGCGATCGCCAACATCGCCGGCAAAGACTGCGCGGCCGGTTTCGCCCCCTACACCGGGCAACCCGTTGACGGCAGCGCCTTTTCGATCACCTACCTCATCGACTCGAACCAAGACCGAACCGGCGCCACGCCCACCCCGAGCACCGTCATCTGCCTGCTGCAGGCCGCCAACGGTCAGCCCCTCACCCATTCAGCGCATCGCTGACGCGGCATCACGGTGTGCGACTGCAAATCCTGCAGGCGCTTTCCGGAATCGTTGTGACGTTGATGCGGCGCTCGGTCATTTCTTTTTGGAAGCGGCCGAGGATTCGCGGATCGTTGAGCCTGAAGTCTTGAAGCTCGTGGGCACCACGGAGCACTTCGATGTCCCGATCGCAGTCCCAGAGTGCCAACGCGTTGCCGCCGTTGTAGCCCGAGCGGTAGCGGATGCCGACGATCTTCGGCCCTGCCGGTTGGTCCTCATAGATGGCGCGTGCCCACTCCTGCGTCAACGACCGCTTTTCGTTGCCGTCGGCCAGCGCGGGCAAGGCGCCGATCGCCATTGCCGCACCCTTACCGGTGAGGTCGAACATCGCTAGTTGTGTTGTCGGTGCGACGATGCAGACGCGATAGTTGGGGCAGATGGCCGCGACACCGGTGGCGCCGAAGACTTCGCACGCCGAGGTAGCCAAGTCTTCACCAACGTAGAGGATTCGCCGATCGTCCGGGTCTGTGGCCGGCGGGTCCGCGGCGTAATGGTGGTCGAACCGATAAAGCGGGCCATATCGGCGAAACGTGATGCCGTCGGGCGTGTGGCCGCTGCGGTGGTAAACCCGACACCATTGCCAGCTGTCGGCACCGGGGTCCGGCGTCCATGACCAGACGTGGTCGGCGGCGGGAAGGGGCCGTTTCGGAGAGGAAAGCTGCCTTACCATCCCGCCGCGGTCAGCGCTCGCGCTGCTGTGATCACCGGCGCGCTGCCGTGAATGATCATCTCCTCGCGCGGTGTTCGTCCGTCAAAGTCTGGCTGTGCCCGCGTGATCCAATTGGAGAGGCCCACCGGCCCTCCGGGAAACGCGGCTTGAAGTGCATCCAGGTCCGGCAACACGCCGGAGGTGTTGTCTGGATCGAATTGCCAACGAGGCAAACGCCATTCGCGACCGACCTTGATGCCGATCAGCTTTCCCGACACCAACTTCGACGTGACGCTCTGGGCAGCGATTCCGAGCAGCTCGGCAGCCTCTTCTCTGCTTATGCTGTCCGCGGCAAGTCGGCGCCGTTGTGAAAACTGGTCATGGAGATCAGCGACGACAGCGCTGACAGCGGTCACAGAGTCGGGAGCGGGGCCCCAGAACCGTTCGTCGAGACCATCGTTGGGCTCCGCCGTCGCCGCGGCCGTCAGCCGCGCAATTTGGGACTCGTCGGCCTCGTTCACCAGCGCCTCCACCATGGCACGCAACCCTTTTTCGGAGGGCAGGGGCGTCTCCGGTTCGACAACGGTGGCGGCCAAGCCGTGGTCGCGCAAGGCCTGTTCCACCTGGTCAGGGCTGGTGGCATCCGCAGGCACGAGCACAATGTACTCGGCCACTCGAACCATCTCCTTCCATGGCGACCATACCTGTGTATGCAGGATACGCAGGTTATGAAGGTAGTGCAATGACGGCGCACCAGCGCCCTAGCAGCCCAGCCGCTCGGCGAGGTCGACGAAATCCGAAGCGTTGACGTCGAACTCGTCGGAGTAGGCGACGTCGGCCTCGCCGTCGGCCCCGAACTCGAAAGGCCGCGCCACGAACGCGGTGCGAAAACCGAGCCGGGCCGCCGCGCGGATGTCGTACTTGTGGCTCGCCACCATCATGATGTCCGCGGGTTCCAGGCCCAGATAGGTCGCGGCCATGCGATAGATCGCGGGGTCGGGCTTGAATACCCCGGCCATCTCGGCGGCAAAGATGGCGTCCCAGGGCAACCCGGCGCGCTTGGACATGTTGATCACCGCCGACACGTCGGCGTTCGACAGGGTGGCCAACGTGAACGCGCGCCGCAGCCGCGTCAGCCCCGGCACCACATCCGGCCACGGCGCCAGCCGCTGCCAGGCCAGCGTGAGCTCGTCGCGCTCGGCGTCCGAAAACCCGGTGATGCCACACTCGGCCAGGACGGTGTCCAACGCGTCGCGGTACACCGTGTGCACCGAAACCCATCCGCCGCGGCCACCCGACAAGGCCTCCAACCCGGCGAAGTAGCCTGCGCGCCAACGCCGCACCACGTCGGCCCAATCGACGCCCGGGTGCCGGCCGGCGCTGATCCGCCGGGCCTCGCCGCAGACGGTGGAATGAAAATCCGTCGCCGTGCCCTGCACGTCGAACAACAAAGCCTTTACCACGGGCCTCATCATGCAACGATGTGCCTCGTGGCCGACAACCCCGCCGCCGGCGAACAGGGCACTTCCGGCACCGGCGAGCCCGACTACCGGTTCACCTTCGCCAACGAGCGCACGTTTTTGGCCTGGCAGCGCACCGCGCTCGGCCTGCTCGCGGCGGCCGTCGCACTGGTGCAACTCGTTCCGGAGCTGGCGATCCCCGGGTCGCGCCGCCTGCTGGGTGTGGGTCTCGCGCTACTGGCAACCATCACCAGCGTGATGGGGCTGGTGCGCTGGCGGCAGGCAGACCGCGCGATGCGCCGCGGCGACCCGCTGCCGCGTCACCCCTCCCCGGTCTTCCTGGCGATCGGCCTCAGCCTGGTCGGGATCGTCGCGCTGGGCCTGGTCATCCTCAAGGCGGTCGCGGGTTGACCCGGCCCGGTGTTCCCGGGCCGAGCACCCTGCCGGCCGAACGGACCATCCTGGCGTGGACCCGGACGTCGTTCGCGTTTCTGGTCAACGGGGTGCTCCTGACGATCAAGGATTGGCACGGCACCAAAGAGCCGACGGAGGTTATCCCGGCCGCCCTGGCCGGCGCCGCGGCACTGGCCAGCTTCCTGATCACGTTGCGACGCCAGCGAATCCTGGGGCGCCGGCCGTTCCCGGAGCGCCTCACCGCCCGGGCGCCGGTCTACGTCGTCGGGGGCGCCGTGCTGGTGGTCATCGCCGTGACGGCGGTGACCCAGCTGGTGTAACACCCGTCAGCCGGTGGGCTTCGCGCTCAGGTACGCGGCGATCCCCTGGACGACGGCGGCGGCATAATTCGCGCGGCCGTCCGCGCTTTCCATCCGGACGGCCTCGCCCGCGTTCTTCATGTTGCCGAGCTCGACGAGGATCGCCGGGTATTCGGCCAGGTTCAGGCCGGCGAGGTCGGGCCGGCCGTACAGCCCGTCGGAACCGATGTAGTTGGCGGGCTGCAGGCCCGCCTGCACCAGCGCGTCGCGCATGGTGTGGGCCAGCTGCACCGCGGGCCCGGATTGAGCGGCGTTCAACGGCGGGCTGGAGTAGTTCACGTGGAATCCGCTGCCCGACGCGGGACCGCCGTCGGCGTGGATGCTGACGATCGCATCCGGGCGCATCGCGTTGGCCAGCGCGGCGCGTTCGTCGACGCACGGTCCGGCGGAGCTGTCGTTGGCCCGCGACAACTGGACGCGCACGCCCAGCTGGCTGAGTGAAGCACTGATCAGCTGGACCACGTCCCAGGTGAACGCGTGCTCCGGGTAGCCGTCGTCGGTCGCGGCACCCGATGTGTTGCACTGCTTGGTGCCGCCGCGGCCATTGGGCACTTGCCGGGTGGTCGACGCGTCGTTGACCGCGTTGTGGCCCGGGTCGAGGAAGACGGCCGAACCGGAGAGGCCCGCCGTCGCGGCCGGGGCGCCCAGCGTCGCGACACCGAGCGCTACCGGCGCGACGCCGGCGTACCTCAACAGGTCACGCCGGGACACGGCTCGCGGTTCGCCCATCGCGCGATGCTAACAATCGGGCGGCGATCGCCCACGGCTGAGCCACCTCACCTGATCACCGCCCGGGCTCGCCCTGGACTTGCTCATGCCCGGAACGTACTCGGCCCCACCGACATCGATGGCCGGCAACGGGTTTGGCCATGGGCCGCAGCAAACCTGACGGTCCGCGGACCCCGCGAGCGGGACACGCCGCGCGGCTTGCGAAGCAACTCGGATTTATGAGGGAATAATTATGAACTGCTCTGGAAATTCTTAGGTTTGGGGGACGCTGGAATGGGCAAATATTGCGGCATGATCGCCGGTAACATCACTCGCTTCGTTGCTCCAGCACTACTCGCCGCCGCGGGCCTCAGCGGTTCCGTGGTGTCTGCCCCTGCCCCAATCGCTTCCGCCCAGGCGTGCCCGGACGTGGAGGTGTTGTTCGCGCGGGGAACCGGTGAGGACCCCGGCGTGGGCCCCACCGGACAGGCATTCGTCGACGATCTGCGCGGGCGCATCGCCCCGAAGTCGATGGCCGTCTACCCCGTCAACTACCCCGCCAGCCAGGAATGGGAGACCGGCCTCGACGGCATTCGAGACGCCGGCACCCACGTCCAGTCCACGGCGGCAACCTGCCCGAACACCAAAATGGTGCTCAGCGGCTACTCCCAGGGAGCGGCCGTGATGGGCTTCGTCACCTCCGCGGCGGTGCCCGACGGCGTCGACCCGGCGACCGTGCCGAAGCCGCTGTCGCCCGACGTCGCCAACCACGTCGCCGCCGTCGTGTTGTTCGGCATGCCGAACGTGCGGGCGATGAACTTCCTCGGCGAGCCGCCCGTCGTCATCGGCCCCACCTATGCGTCCAAGACCATCAAGGTCTGCGCCCCCGAAGACCCGGTGTGCTCTGACGGCATGAACTTCGCCGCGCACGACGTGTACGCCAACGACGGCAGCATCGTCGACCAGGGAGCGGCGTTCGCCGCCGGCCGTGTCAACGGAGCCTCCGGCGGGCCCGCGAGTGTGGTGGGCGCCCCGCGCAGCGGGTTCGGAGGCTAAACCCCACGTCAGCCCGCGCTGACCGTACAAAATAGTATGTTACGGTCGACGGCATGTCCGACGGCCGTCCGCTGCACGGCATCACCGACGAATTCGTCGCGCGGCTGGCCGAGCGCGCCGACGAGGCCGAGCGGCTGCGCCGCCTGCCGTCGGAGACCGTCGCCGAGTTCAAGCGGACCGACCTGATTCGGCTGCTGCTCCCGGCCCGCTTCGGCGGGATGCAGGCGTCGTTTCCCGAACTGCTGGAACCGATTCGGCGGATGGCGCACGGCTGCGCGTCGAGCGCATGGACCCTGGGTTTCTATGCGCTGCACAACTGGATGCTGTCGCTGTTCGAGCCGCGGCTGCAGGAGGAGGTGTTCGCCTCGGGACCGGTCCTGGCGCCGGCTCCCCTGGCCCCGACCGGCCGCGGCAGCGCCGTCGACGGCGGGGTGCGCCTGACGGGCAGGTGGTCGTGGGCGACCGGCGCGATGGACGCGGATTGGGTGATCGTCGGGGCGCTGCTCGAGCGGCCGGACGGCATCATCCCGGCGCTCGTCGTGATGCCCGCCGGCGAGATCGACGTCGCCGACGTGTGGCACACCGCGGGCATGCGGGGCACCGGTTCCCACGACCTCGTCGCCACCGACATCTTCGTGCCCGAGCATCGCATCGCCGCGGTCTCCGACATCTACGGCGGGACGGCGCCGGGCGCGCGGTTTCACGGCGCGGCGACCTACCGCTGGCCGCTGGTCCCGGCCCTCGCGCTGACGGCGGCGATGCCGATCCTCGGGGCCGCCGAACGGGTGGCCGGGCTGTTCGCCGAACGGCTCGGGAGCCGGGTGCTGGCGTACAGCGGAGTCGCGCAAAAGGATCAGCCCGCCGCCCAGATCAGGCTCGCGGACGCCAACGTGCGGCTGCGCGCGCTGCGGGCGCTCGTCGCCGACACCGCCGCGGAGATCGAGCGCATCGTCGAAAGCGGCGAACGGGTCCGGCGATCGACGCGCGCCCACGCGCGGCTGGCCGCGGCCTACACCGTGCACGAATCCCGGTCCGTCATCGCCGATCTCATGGAGGCCTCCGGGGCCAGCGCCCACTTCCTGGATAACCCGTTGCAGCGCGCCAAGCGCGACGTCGACATCGCGGCCGGCCACGTCGTCTTCGACTACGACGTCGGCCGAGAGTTGGCCGGGGCGTTGGCGATTGGCGCGCACATCTCGCCGATCGCGATGATCTGATCTACGTCGGGTCGGCGAGCTTTCTCCGCGACTGCTGCAACTGGGCGGCATGCAGGATCAGGCCCGCGGTCAGGAACGCGGGCTTGTTGCGGTCGCCGGGTTCGATGGGCAGGTCCGCCGCGCGGCGCATCACCATCAGGGCGAGCCCGCTATACGTCCCGTACGGGACGATCAACAGGTTGGCGCACGCGTCGGCGCCGTTGACCGTCATCACGTGCTGGCGCTTTTGCTCCCACCCTTGACAGTTGAAATCGGGCGGCCGTTGCAGCGGCGGCCAGTTGACGTTGATCGAGACGATCTCGCCGAGCAACGGGGTCAGGACCGCGACGAGGTTGGGCAATTCGTTGGTGATGCGGTCCGCCCACGGCCACCATGCGCCGTCGATGTCGCGGCCCAGATCGGACGCCACCGAAAGCCGGATGGGGTTGGCCCGGCGCCGGGCCCTGATCGGATACGTCACCTCAGTGCCGCCACTTATCTGGACGATCCACGGGATGTTCCTTCACGGTCGGCATCGACAGCCCCGCAGGCGCGGGGCGACGGAGGAATCACATTGCCCGTGGGTGTCATCCGCCCGGACGACGGCAGACCACCGCTGACAACGAAACGGCTCACCTTCGACGCTACGCCACCAGCGTCAGCGACCGTCCGCCGGATCGGCGAGCATGAGGTCGAGGAACCGCTCGCGTTGCGCAACCGACTGCGCCTGCTCGGCCGAACCGGCGATGTGCAGCAGCCCGATTCCGGCCGCGAAGGTCAACTCCGCGCGCAGCCGGGCGTCGTCGGGATTGAAGCCGTAGTCGGCGTAGGCCTTTGCGACCGAGTTCACCAGCCGCCGGTCGGCCGCGCGGATGTTGGCGGCGGCGACGGGGTCCGAGCGCGCCCATTCGCGCATCGCGCGCTCCAGCATCCAATGCTGCGGACTGACCAACGCAATCATCATGCGGGACAGCCGTTCCCGCGGCGGCAGGGCGTCGAGCTCGGCCAGCGATTGGCGGTCGCGTTCCAGAAACGTGTTCCAGGATTCGACGAGCGCGGCCCGGTAGCCGTCCATGTCCTCGAAGTGCCAGTAGAAGCTGCCGCGGGTGACGCCGAGCTGCTGGCAAAGCCGTTCGACCTTGAGCGCGCGCACCCCCTGCTCGGCGAGCAACGCGTAGCCGGCCTGCAGCCAGTCCTGGACCGACAGGCGGGTCGACGGGGGTTTCCCCGTTTTCCGTGCAGCCACACCGTGAAGGTTACGGGTGGGTTGGGCCGTCCTGCTGCTCAGCGTCCTGCTGCTCACCGTCCTGCTGCTCGGCGTCGGCCACGGTCAGCGGCAGCGCCAGCTCTTCGAGCGGGCGTCGCTCCGCCGCGACGCCCAGCCACAGCTCGACCAGGCCGGCCGCCGCCATCACGATCGCCCCGATCAGGAAGGACCACACCACCTGGCCGCGCTCTCCGGAGTTGATCAGCTGGCCGAACAGCAGCGGCCCGGTGATGCCGCCGATCGCGGTGCCGACCGCGTAGAAGAACGCGATGGCCAGCGCCCGGGTTTCCATCGGGAAGATCTCGCTGACCGTCAGGTAGGCCGCGCTCGCGCCCGCCGATGCCAGGAAGAACGCGACGGCAAGCACCGCGATGAAGGTCCACGCGCCGCCGGTCTCGGTCACGAACAGCACCCCGAGGACGACGGCCACGGCCGCCGAGCCGACGTAGGACAGCGTGATCATCGTCTTGCGGCCGACGGTGTCGAAGAGGTGCCCCAGCAGCAGCGGGCCGAGGAAGTTGCTCAGCGCCCACAGGATGAAGAAGATCGGCACCGTCCCGGACGCGACGCCGTAGAACCCGCTCAGCAGCGTGCCCAGGTTGAAGGTCACGCCGTTATAGAGGAAGGCCTGCCCGATGAACAGGGCCAGCCCGAGGAACGCGCGGCGCGGGTAGAGCTTGAAGGCCACCCGGGCGATCTCGACGAACGAAATCGTCTCGCGCTGGCGGACGGTTAGCGGGCGTCCCTGCGGCTCGGGCAGCGGTTCGCCGGTGTGTTGTTGAACTTCTGCCTCGATCTCGCCGACGACTCGTTCGGCCTCCTGGTCGCGGCCGTGGATGAACAGCCACCGCGGGCTTTCGGGAACGTTGCGCCGCACCAGCAGGACGAAGATGCCGAAGATGGCGCCGATGCCGAAGGCGAGCCGCCAGCCGACGTTAGCCGGGAAGTTCGACGTGTTCAGCAGGACCAGCGCACCGGCCGCGCCCGCCGCAGAGCCCAGCCAGTAGGTGCCGTTGATGATCAGGTCCACACGGCCGCGCACCCGGGCGGGGATCAGCTCGTCGATCGCCGAGTTGATGGCCGCGTATTCGCCGCCGATGCCGGCACCGGTGAAGAAGCGCGCGACGAAGAAGTACCAGGGCGCGAAGGCGAACGCGGTCGCGACGGTGGCGGTGAGGTAGACGACGAGGGTCAGCACGAACAGGTTGCGCCGCCCGAAGCGGTCGGTCAGGTGGCCGAAGAACAGCGCGCCCAGGCATGCCCCGGTGATGTAGATGGCGGCGGCGACGCCGATCTGCGCGGGGTCGAGCGCGATGCCGCTGCCCTTTTCGGTGAGGCGGGCCGACACGTTGCCGACCATCGTGACCTCGAGCCCGTCCAGGATCCACACGCCGCCCAGCCCGACGACGACGCGCCAGTGGAATCGCGACCAGGGCAGCCGGTCCAGCCGCGCGGGCACCTGGGTGGTGATGGTTCCGGTCTGCACGCTGTCGCTCATCGCTACCCCCATTACCCGCCCCGGCGTGATCGCAAGCCTGTGCTCGCGCGTCCTCAACCCTGGTGGATGGTATTGGAGTAGCCCGAGTCGGCGATCTTCGGCTTGCCCGAGTGATAGGTGACGTCGTTGTTGTAGCCGGAGACGTTGATGGCGTCGGCGCTGTCGATGATGACCTTGTTGTCGTAACTGGTGATGGTGAGGCTGGCGGCGTGGCCGGTGACGTTGACGACGAGCCCGTAGCTGGACAGCGTGAGCTTGCACTTGTTGCACGCCCGGTCGGTGACCGTGTTGCCGTACCCGGTCGCCTCGAGGGTGTCGACGTTGTCGACGGTGATGTTGTTGTTGTAACCGCCCGCCGTCAGGCTGACGCAGTGGCCGGTGACGGAATACGTGCTGCCGTAGCCGTAGAGCGTCAGGGTGCCGTCGTTGCAGGCGATCGTCTTCGTCTCCATGTTGCCGCCGACCCTGATCTCACCCCCTTGGGGCACCGCGGTGGGACGGTTGCTGGGCGTCGCCCGGGGACCGGGCCCGGCGGTCGGTCGGTTGTTCGCGGCCAAACTTCCCACGATCGCCATAACGGCTGCGCCGATCGACACGAACAGCACCACCAGCATGAGGATGCGGAACGACGGGCCCGTGCGTCGCGGCGGCGTGGGGCTCGGGTAGTAGTACGACGAATCCGGCGGCGGTGGGGCGCTACCCGTGTACGGCGCTCCGGGGGCGGGCCGCGTTGTGTCGGCAAGCCCGCGTTCCAATTCGCGGATCCGCTTTTCGGGATCGTCGTCTTGCATTTGCCAAATGTGCCACACGCATCAGTCAGCGGGACGAAAACATCGAGATCACCGGGTTGTCGCGCAACGGATCTGGACGGCCCACCGGGCCGACCACAACCGTACCAATGGTCAGTGCCTGCTGAGCGCCTTGCGCCTGCTCGACCTGGCCCTTGTGGAATGCCCATTGCCCTTCTTGGCCGCCCGCACCGGCGGACGTTCGACAGGTCGAACATCGAACGTCAGGCCGACTGGCGCGAGCATGTTGACCAGGGCGTCAAGGCTGAACTTGCTGATCTTTCCGTTCAGGAGATCCGAAACTCGGGGCTGGGTCACGTGAAGTCGCGCCGCGGCTTCGGTCTGGGTCCAACCCTCTTCCCTGATTCGCTGCTCGATGGCGATCATGAGCAGGCCACGCGCGGTGAGATTCGCTGCCTCCTCTGGGGTTTCAGCGAGATCGTAGAACACGCTGTCAGCCATCTCTTGCCTCTCGATAGCGCTTCTTGGCGAGATCAATGTCGGTCTTCGGTGTCCTCCGCGCCTTCTTCGTGAACACGTGGAGGACGCAAATCGTGTCGTCGAACTTCGTGACGTACATCAGCCGCGCAATCCCGTCAGCGTCCCGCACTCGCATCTCGTATGTGCCGAGGCCCACGGCGGTCATCGGTTTGTAGTTGTTGGGCATCAGCCCCATCTGCACTCGAAGCAGCTGCTGGCCGAGCTCGTCCCGGATGGCCGGACGCTGCTCGCGGATGTCGTCGCGAGTTGTGCCAAGCCATCTGATGGGCTTCAGATCGATGCCCATCTTATATCAGAACCAATATAGATGTCAGGCGAGATCCCGGAGCGGATCCACGAACCCAACACCGGATGCCGACGACGTCGTTGCGCGCGAAGCGTCCGCACCACAACTCGACAACCACGGCCGTATCCAAGCACCGGCCACCGACAGGGAATCACGGCTGCACCGGGACGGATGCGTACTGTTCGGACTCATCCGTGCAGCGCGGACACCCGCATGCCCCAACGCGGCGATCGCCACTACCAGTAATTGCATGAGCCACGTGAGTACCGTGAGCCGCCCATTACGCGATTTTTGCTTGTGCTATCACCGGCGATAGCACAAAGAGAACTCACGTATCGGTCCGTTGCACGGGGCCTGCCCCACTCATGACGAACTCTCCTGACACACAATATGATTCGCGACTAGGGGTGTTAAACCGCGGACCAACATCCGTCAGAATCTGCGACACCGCGGCATCGACCTGGTCCGCGCTGGCGGACGGGCGCAAGCCACTGCCACCTGGGCAAATGATGTTTCACAGCTCGCATCCGTCAGTTAAATACAAAGCGTCTTGAGCAAACGCCTGCATAAGGCGACGGCTTCGACCGATACTGACCGCAGCAACGAACTGGGAGGGTTCGATGAGGTCACTCGTCGGCGGGACGTTTGGCAAGTACCAAATCAGACGGCTGCTCGGCAAGGGCGGTATGGGCGAGGTCTACGAGGCCTACGACACGGACAAGGGCCGGATCGTCGCGCTGAAGCTCCTCACCGATCAATACGCCCAGGACGAAACGTTTCGCGCTCGCTTCTTGCGCGAGTCGCGTGCCGCGGCGGTTCTCCAGGAACCGCATGTGATCCCGATCCACGATTGGGGCGAAATCGACAACATTCTCTATATCGACATGCGGCTGGTTCGGGGCGAGACGCTGCATGACCTTCTCAAAAGAAGCGCCCTCGACCCGCAGCGCGCGGTCGACATCGTCCGGCAGATCGCGGCGGCATTGGATGCCGCCCACGCCCAAGGGCTGATCCACCGAGATGTGAAGCCACAGAACATCATTGTCACGCCGGACGATTTCGCATATCTGGTGGACTTTGGTATCGCCGAGGCAAAGGGCGACACGCACCTGACGATGGCGGGTTATCAAGTTGGAAGCTTCGATTACATGGCCCCCGAGCGGTTCGGTGACGGGGAAGCGACGCCGGCTGTCGACGTCTACTCGCTGGCCTGCGTGCTCTATGAAGCGCTGACGGGCGCCAAACCATTTCCGGTTCACAGCGCAGGGCAGGTCATCGGCTCGCACATATCGTCGCCGCCTCCGCGGCCCAGTGCCGTGAACCCACGCGTTCCCGCGTCGTTTGACGATGTCATCGCGCGCGGTATGGCCAAAGACCCCAACGACCGATACGGCAGTGCCGGGGCGCTGGGACGCGCCGCAAAACGCGCGCTGTCAACCGAGCGGCCTGTCCCGCCCCTCCCAGATACGATGCTTGCTCCCCAACGGGTCAATGGCCCACCTAGTTACCCGCCGTTCAATGCCCAATATCCCTATCCCGCAACGGGTCCGATGGCCGCGGCGGGCTCCCGGGAAGGTACTTCAAGGCAGCTAATAGCCGTGACCGCTATCGGGATCACAGTGGCGCTGGTGTTGGGCGGCGTGGTCATCGCTCTTCTCGTAAACCGAAACTCCGACAGCTCGGAGCCCGCTACGTCGTCCCTCGTCCCCTACTCCAGCCCGGTAACCACCTATTACACGGAATCTTCCGCAGGGACGCAGCCGGCCCAAGCCCCCACGCCAGCCCCCGCACCCCAAGATCCGGTGCAGCAGCTGCGGCAGATCGCGAATGATGACCGGCCGTTCATAAGTGCCCAACTCGCGGATCGCTGGATTCCACAACTCAGCTCCAAGCGTCCCGGCGTCGTCGACAACGGCGTTGTGTGGGACAACGCGATGACGCTGCGAGAGCACCTCCAGCTCAGGCAGCGCTACCCAGGCGTAAGGCTACTTTGGTCCGGAGACTGGTCGACGTTCTCTGGCAACGACTTCTGGGTGACCGTTGTCGGCATTACTTCTCGGGACCCTGCGGGAGCGCTGGCGTGGTGCAGGAGCCAAGGATTTGATCGCGACCATTGCATCGCCAAGATCGTCAGCACAACCCATCCCGTCGAGGGAAGCACGGCCTACAACTGATTTGATGACGGCGCCATCAGCACCTCCCCGACCGCGGGTCCCACCTTCGCGACCGCGGATTTGTGAGACGTTGGGTCGCGGTGAACGCGACCGATCACATGAGCCACGTCCGTACCGTGAGCCGGTCATAAGGCGATTTTGTTTCCGCTATCACCGGCGATAGCACAAACAAAGTTCACCTATTAGTCGGTCGCGCAACAACTTACGCCCACCCCTGCGCGAAAAGTCGGGGTCATCGGTCCGTCTGTCAGCGGCCCGGGGCAGCGGTCGGCAGACCGGCCGCCGCGGCGGCGGTGAGGAGGCGTTCGTCGTAGGCGACGAACGCGGTCAACCGGGTGCCGAACACCGCGTCTCCGGTCGCGAGATGGATCGCGTCAAGCGACCGCAGCGTGGCGTCCGGATAAGCCGCGGCGGCGGCACGGACGACCTCGTCGACTTCGTAGCGCGCTACTCGAGCCAGGATCGCGGGCACATCGGCGAGCAACGAGGGCTCCATTCGCCGCAGGGCGCGAGGGAGTTCAACCTCGATCAGCGTCGATGACACCCATGGCGCGGGTATGTGCGCGTCGAGCCAGTCAGCGAGGTCATCGCTTTCGGGTTCACGCCGTATCAGTTTGATCAGGGCCGACGTGTCGAGATAAAGCATCAATAGCGCTCAGTGTCGCGCAGCTCGCGAAGCCGTTGACCGGCCTCCTGGTCGGTCTTGATCGGTCCGGACGGGCGTGGCGCCGGTCCGCTGAGGGTGGCGGGGTGGAGCTTTCCCGCGCTGATCATTTCGGCTAGGGGATTTTCCTGGGCCGGGACCAGGCGAGCCACGACGGCTCCGCGTTCGGTGATGTCGATCTGCTCGCCGCGCTTGACCCGTGCGAGAACTCCGGCGGTATTTTGATTCAGCTCACGCACCGGCACCTCAGACATGCGAACCAGTGTACTACGAATTTGTAGTACCACGCCGCAGCCCTCTTGCGTCCGACCCATCCTCGAGCGCGGATCGAACACCCGTATGCCCAAAGTCGTCGCCTTTCCAAAGCAGCGGCTCGCGTAGGTCGAGTGCGAGCGCGTAGGAGAGGCAATCACCAAAGTTCAAACCGGCCGGGTGGCCGCTGCCTTTGCCAAAATCCGCGTAGGCCTCGCGGGCCAGGCGGGCCTGACGCTCGGTCACCGGCTCGACCACGAACTCCGCTTCCTCGATGAGTTCGTCCAGGGCTCTGCTGATGATGGGATCCCGCTGGGCGTCGAGGATGATCCCGCATTCGAGATAGCTTGCCGCGGAAAGTCTTCGGACGTCGGCGCCGGCGATGGCCCGGCCGTAGACCGCCGCGTCGTCCTCCTCGGCAAGTATCGCGATGATTGCCGACGTGTCCGCGATCACGCCGGGAGCCCCCGCTCGTCGTAGAGCAGAGCCGCGTGGTCGAGCCGCTTGGCCTCGGGGCTCATCCGGCTCGCCGTCCTGTGGCCGATGGCCAGGAGTCGGGCCGCGAGATCGTCCCGTTGCAGCCTCGCCAGACGCTCACTCACCGAGGTCGCCACAACCTGAGCCTGGGACTCACCCGTGATTTTCGCGATCTGCTTGACCGCTTCGTGGACCGCGGCATTCTTGATGTTCAAAGCCATGATGGTACCTTTCTACCTGGATCATGGTACCAGTCGAAAAGTCGTTCCGGCAGCGTATTGGTGGGATGCCCGTCAGCGCGCTCCGGTTCCCGATCCGCGCTGAGCTGCGGACGGCGTACGGTAGCGGTCGCTGACGGGTTGGGGCGCAAGGGAGGTCGGCCGTGATCGATATGGGACTGTCCGGCAAGCGCGCCGTCGTGTCGGGTGCGGGCTACATCCCGGAGCGCGCGGGCCATGGCTGGTTCACGTCGCTGGCCCTGGCCGAGGCGGGCGCCTCGGTGGCCTGTATCGATATCGACGGGCAGCGCGCCAATCGCGTCGTCGCTGAGATCGTCGACAGGGGCGGTCACGCCGTCCCGATCGTCGCCGACATGACCGACCCGGCGCAGGTCGGTCGGGCGATCGACGAAGCCGTCGCGGCTTTGGGCGGTGTCGACGTCTGCGTCGACATCATCGGCGGCGCGACGTGGTCGAAGGTCGAGGACTTCACCACCCAATTGTGGGACGCGGCAATCCATTACAACCTCACCCAGGTGTTCTACCTCTTCCAGGCCGTGGCTAAGCACATGATCGCCCAGCGCAGCGGTGGATCCTTGGTCGCGATCGCCTCGGTCGACGGCATCGCGGCGGCGACCTACCATGCCGCCTACGGCGCCGCCAAGGCCGGCGTCATCTCGCTCGTCAAGACCTTCGCAGACGAACTGGGGCGCTACGGCATTCGCGCCAACGCGGTCGCGCCGGGCAACGTGGGCTCCGGCAACGAGGACCAACCGCCAAACGAGTACGCCGTCAACGGAATTAATCCGCTGGCGGCGCCCCGCGCGCATGACGTCGCCAACGCCGCGTTGTTCCTGTCCTCTGAGCTGGCGGCCCGCATCACCGGTCAGACCCTTGTGGTCGACGGCGGCGCCACCATTCGGCAGCTGTGGGGGCTGCCGGAATCGATGATCAAGCCCAACACGGAGGACGCGATACCCGATTTCATGAGACCCGGGCCTTCGGGCGGCTAGCGCTGGTGCACCATCGGCAGGCCCGGCACTGAGCTTCTCCCCTTGAGCACATATGGGATCGTGATCGAGCCGATGTAGATGTCGCGCATGTCCGGCCCGCCCCAGGCGATGCTGGTCGGGCCGCTCACCACCGCACCGTCAATATCCTCAACCACCACCGTCACCCGGCCATCCGGGCCGATCGCCACGATCCTGCTCGCCAAAACGAGTGTGACCCAAAGGTTTCCATCGGCGTCGAACGCGCAGCCGTCGGCCATCCCCCACCGACGGCCCACCTGCGGGTCGGCCAGTAACCGGCCGTGGTCGGGGCCGAACTCGTCGGGGCGCCGGCCGCCCAGCGGCGGACCGAATCGCTCTGGCGGGCCGAGTGTTTCGCCCCGGATCGGAAACCGCACCATGTCGGCGGCGACCGTGCGGACCACATACAGATAGTCCTCATCGCGATCCAGCGCCATGCAGTTCGGGAAGCTCACCGCGTCGGCGACCACGCGCGCCGATTGGCGATCCGGTGCAACCCGAAAGATGAACCCATCGGCGGTGCTGCGCGCGATGGTGTCGATAAGATCGTCTGCCATGGTGCTCACCGAACACCACAGCGCCCCAACGGAATCCACCAGAACGAAGTTCAACCATCGCAGTGGACGCCCGTCGAGCTGTCCGTCCAGCACCGCCGTGATCGCGCCGGTCGCCGGGTCGAGATCCTGCAGCACACCCAGGCCCCAGTTGGCGATCAGAAAATGGGCGTCGCGGTCGAGCGCGATCCCGTTCGGCTCGCCGCCCGCCTGCCCCACACGGCGAACGGTGTTCTCGTCAACGAGTTCCGCGACGGCCGAGGCCTTGTCGGAGGCGAAGACGCGGCCATCGCCGGCCACCAGAACGTGTCCCGGGCGCTCCACGCCGCGCCCGACCGGGCGCAAACCCGTCACCTCGATGGTGGTCTCGCCCGTTGCGCTCATCGATGCCCCTCGTGGACTCGTCGCAGCCGGATGCCAGGCTAGCGGAGGCGGCGCCCAACGACTCAACCATCACCCGCCAAGACATGGGTTAAGACTTGCCGCCTCTCATGAAATATTGGGGCGGTGATCCTGGCCGTCGACCTCGGCAAGACGTCCTGCCGGGCCGCGGCGGGCGGCCGGAGGGCGCAGGGGGCGGGTGCGCCGGGGCTCGCGACGCCCGGCGGCGTGCGGGCCGCGGAGGCGGCGATCCTGGCCGTCGCGCGCGAGCTCGGCCCGGTCGACGAGGTGATCGTGGGCGCCGCCGGGGCGCTGGCGGCGCCGGACGTGGCGCGCGCGCTGGGCCATGCGCTGCTGGCCTCGCTGCGGGTGGAGCGCGTCGCGGTGACCAGCGATGCCGTGATCGCGCACGCGGGTGCACTGGACGGGCAGCCGGGCGTTGTGCTGATCGCGGGCACCGGCGTCGTGGCGCTCGCGATCGGCGCGGACGGCGCGCTGCGGACCGCCGACGGCTGGGGCCCGTGGCTTGGCGACGAGGGCGGCGGCGAGTGGATCGGCGCCGCCGGGCTGCGCGCGGCGCTGCGCGCCCACGACGGCCGCGGCCCGCACACCACGCTGCTCGACGCCGCCCGCGCCCGCTTCGGCGCGCCGGAGACCTGGCCCGCGCAGGTCAGCGGTGCCGCAGCGCTCGCGTCCTTCGCGCCCGACGTCCTGGCCGCGGAGGACGACGCCGCGGCGCTGGCGATCGTCAGCGCCGCGGCCGAGGCACTCGCCGCGACCGCCCGTGCCGCCGGGCATGGCCCGGTGGCGATGGTCGGCGGCCTGGCGGGACTCTTGAACGGGGTCCACGCGCTGCGCGAGCGGCTCGACCTCGTCCCGGCCGCCGGCGACGCGCTCGACGGCGCGCTGCGGCTAACGGCAATGCACGAGCCGCACGTGATCCGCCTGCAGGCCCCCAAAGCCCTTGTGCCGCAAGGGCTCGACGCGCTCGCCACCGAGGCGGTGCGGCCAGCCCTGGACGACCTCGACGCGTGGCCCATCGGCGAGGTCGTCGCGCTGCTCGTCGCCGCCGAAGGCGAGGCGCACGGCGCGGTGGTGGCGGCGGTTCCGCGGATCGCGGCGGCGGCCGAGGCGATCGCCGCGCGGCTCGAGCGGGGCGGCCGCCTGATCTACGCCGGCGCCGGGACGCCCGGGCGGCTCGGCGTGCTCGACGCGGCCGAATGCGGGCCAACGTTCGGCACCGACCTCGTGCGCGGCGTGATCGCCGGCGGGCCGGCGGCGCTGACCGACGCGATCGAGGGCGCAGAGGACGCGTTCGACCCCGCCGATCTCGCCGACCTGACCGCCGCCGACGCGCTCGTCGCGATCACGGCGTCGGGCCGCACGCCGTACGTGCTCGGGGCGCTCGAGCACGCGCGCGCGACGGGCGCGCTGACCGTGGCAATCGCCAACAACCCGGGCAGCGAGGCGCGTGCCGACGTGGTGATCGAGCTGCTGACCGGGCCCGAGGTGCTCGCCGGCTCCACCCGGCTGACCGCGGGCACGGCCCAGAAAATTGTGCTCAACGCGCTCTCGACGAGCGTGATGATCGCACTCGGCAAGGCCTACGGGCCGTGGATGGTCGACGTGCGCGCGACCAGTGCCAAGCTGCGCCGGCGCGCGGTGCGGATCGTCCGCGACGCCGCCGGGGTCGACGAGGAGGCCGCGACCGCCGCGCTCGCCGCCGCGGGCGGTCACGCCAAGACCGCGATCGTCGCGCTGCTCGCGGGCGTCGACGCGGCCGAGGCCGCCGTCCGGCTCGACCGGGCGCGGGGACGCGTGCGCGACGCGCTCGGTGGGACATGAGGATGTGTCGGGGCGGCGCATCATGGAAGGGTGCGGATCGGAATGGGGGTTTCCACCGCGCCCGACGCGCGGCAAGCCGCGGTGGAGGCGGCAGCGCACGCGCGCGACGAGCTCGCGGGTGAGGCGCCGACGCTGGCCGTGCTATTCGGATCGCGGTCACACACCGAGCAGGCGGTGGACATCCTCGACGCGGTGCAGCGGACGGTCGAGGCGCCCGCGCTGATCGGTTGCATCGCCCAGGGGATCGTCGCCGGCCGCCGCGAGATCGAGGACGGGCCCGCGGTGGCGGTGTGGCTGGCGTCGGGCCTGGCCGCCGAGACGTTCCAGCTGGAGTTCGTCCGCACCGACTCAGGCGGGCTGATCACCGGTTACCAGTTCGACCGGACCGCGCACGATCTGCACCTGCTGCTGCCGGACCCGTACAGCTTCCCGTCGAGCCTGCTCGTCGAGCACCTCAACACCGACCTTCCCGGAACGACGGTGCTGGGCGGCGTGGTCAGTGGCGGGCGGGGACCGGGCGAGACCCGGCTGTTTCGCGACCACGGTGTGCTCAGCTCCGGCCTCGTCGGGGTGCGCCTGCCCGGCGTGCACGGTGTCCCGATCGTGTCGCAGGGCTGCCGGCCGATCGGCGAGCCCTACATCGTCACCGGCGCCGAAGACGGCACGGTGATCACCGAGTTGGGCGGCCGGCCGCCACTGCAGCGCCTGACCGAGATCGTCGAGGGGCTGTCGCGCGACGAGCAGGAACTGGTCAGCCGCGGCCTGCACGTCGGGATTGTCGTCGACGAGCATTTGGCGGCTCCGGGTCAGGGCGACTTCCTGATCCGCGGGCTGCTCGGCGCCGACCAAACGACCGGGGCGATCGAGATCGGCGAGGTCGTCGAAGTCGGCGCGACCGTGCAGTTTCAGGTCCGCGACGCCGCGGGCGCCGACAAGGACCTGCACCTGACCGTGGAGCGGGCGGCAGCCGAGCTGCCCGGCCGCCCAGTGGGCGCGTTGTTGTTCACCTGCAACGGGCGGGGCCGGCGGATGTTCGGGGTCGCCGACCACGACGCGTCGACTATCGAGGAACTGCTTGGCGGGATTCCGCTCGCCGGCTTCTTCGCCGCCGGAGAGATCGGCCCGATCGCGGGCCGCAACGCGCTGCACGGGTTTACCGCGTCGATGGCTTTGTTTATTGAAGTCGCGGAATGAGCCGACGCCAGAAGGCCGCCAGCTCGACCTGCTCATGATGAGTAACAATGCACCTCGACACCACCAACCTCCCTCACCTATTAGGTGGGGAAGGGGATGCCCTAGCGCGCTACTTTGTGCCGCCGACCAGTCGCGTAGCGGTCGGTGATGCGCAGTGGCGGGATATGGCCGTGGTCGATCTTGCGTAACCGGGCATTCTCGATTTCTTGCTCCGCCCAAGTCTGGTCCAGGGCACGTTGTCGAGCACGAAGGTCGGCTTCGGTGACAAGAGCGCCCGAGCGCGCAATCTTGTCGGCCCGAGAGGAGGCGCGCGAACGATATTTGGGAATATGCGGAGGCTGCGGCTCTGCAATCCAGCCCTTTTCAGCACTCATCATCCCATCCTAGGATCCCGGTCAGGGCTTTCGTAGCGCGGAGCATGGATGTCGCGTATCCAATCGGCGCCCACTGGATTCGCACGAATACGACGTAACAATTCGTCAATGACGCCGGTTGGGTGTCAGGGTGGTTCTGCCAGTACGCCTCCCGGGAGACAGGGTGTAGGTGGGCCGCCGCTGGTTTTCTGCACTCCACTGCTGAAGATGCGGAATGACATTGGGAAGCGTCTCTGTGGATCCGGCAATGTCGGTGGGTGGCGGCAGACTTGCAGACATGTCCAAATTGGAAGTGCCGTCGGTGGCCGTCGCTTTGGCTGGCGAGCATCCGGATGTGCGGCGCGCAGTTGAGTTGGCCGGTCAGATCCTGGCCGGATCGGTTACCTCGCGAACCACATTGGGCGGGTTCTTACAGGCCAGTCTGAGTCGGTCTGGTTCAGATTTGGTGTGTGAATCACGGAAGCTCTCGTCGATCGGGCACGTCACCGTGGGTTTAGCGATCGCAGCGCCGATTGACCGGTTCGATCCCGAGATCGGCCCTGGCGATGACGACGACCCACCTACCTGGGGTCACGTCGAGATCGGCGAGCAACACCTGGCTCCGCCTTCTGCCCTATCTGCCTACTTCGCCGCGGGGCAGCTTGCCCCGGCGCCGCTGGTGGTGCGGCTCAGCGAAGCGTTCAACTTCAGAGACGGAGCCCGCCTGCAGGTCTACACCTCCGCCGGAGACCGGGCACATGGCGTGGCGGTGATCGAGGCGATCATGGCCGATGCCGAGGGTGCCAAGAACCTGTTCCGCGGGCGAGCGCTGACCGCAACTGAAACAACGGGCTGGTTTTGGAAGTGAGCGAGCTGCCTGTCATTACACGCGCGAATGTTATTGTGCCAGGATCAGTTTGGTCGGAGATTGATCTAAACGTCGCCGCTGTCACCACCCACCGCGAGCTCATGACGAGGTTGGGTTTGGGCGTGCGGCGCGGTGTCCTGTTGGCTGGCCCGCCCGGGGTCGGCAAGACCGTGATTTCTCAGGTGATCGCAAACGAATTGGCGGGTGCATTCACTGTTATCACCGTCGACGCCCGCGCCGAGCAATCCGCTCTGGCGGGGGTGTACAGGGAGGCCCGCACGCTGGGTCCGACCTTGATCGTGTTGGAAGACCTCGACTTGATCGTGGGCGACCGCCGAAAGAGCGCCGACACACGCGCGTTGTCGGAATTCCTGGCCGTGATGGATACCGACCCATCGGCGCCGATCCTGACGTTGGCGTCCACCAATGACGTCAGCACTCTGGACGCTGCCTCTATCCGCACGGCACGGTTTGATTCGATTATCGAGATCGGCTACCCCACCCGCGAGGCTGCCGCCCATATCCTGTCCACCTACCTGCAGGGGGTGCCCGGTGGCGAGAGCATCGACGTAGGAACCGTTGCCGCCCATTTCAGTACCGACATCAGCGGGGCGGACATTCGTGAGATCGTGCGCCGCACTGTGCTCGCCAGCGGTTTGGCCACGCAAGCGGGCCTCATCGCAACCGTCCAATCTGGACGTTTCAAAGCTCAACTGCCCCAGGGACACTACCTGTAGCGCAATGACATTAGTCTCGTCGTTTTCGCTTCTCGAAGAGTGGTTGCGGTTTCAACGCGTGAGGCATGACGTGCCGGCTGCCGACTCACTAGCGATTAGTGTGCCGATTGGGCGTGACCTGCTCGGCAAAGCAGCTCAAATTCCACAGCGATGGTGGATGTCTCGACGCCAGGATTGTCGGCGACGCCCGTTATGATGAACACGCTTCACGAGTCACCGTCGCGCAGCTCCGGCTAGACGGTGCGCCAACCCCACGTTCGTGGGTGGCCCGGATGACGAAGCGGCCCGCGTCAACTGGCGCCGGCAAGAGCGAATAGGAAGGCATGTCATGAGTGAGTTCACCTCGGACAACCAGTGGCGATCATTCCAGACCTTCGTGGCGGCGTACCTCGCGGGGATGTTGCATCCCCGGGACGTCTTCACCATCTCACGGAGGTATGCGGTGTCACCTCCACTCGTGGAGTTCCGGTGCGATGCTGCTGGTCGCCTGTGGTTTTCTATAGGTGCGCGGTCGTGGAGTGACGAGGACGGCGATTCCATCCAAGTCCAACGGGAGGAACCGAACCGGCTGGCTGCTCAAACAGTGCACCTGCTCCAAGATCTCGAGGATCTAAACGACCCGAGCGATCTACGCCTCAGCGGCAGCGGTCCCGCCAGTTCGGTCGCGGTGCTCGCTCGCAGCGGGTTCATGAGCGGTGACGGCAGCGAACCCGTTAGAAAAGCGGTCCTGGAGGCCAGAATGTCAGCGCAAATCGATGTCGATGGCGACGCCATCGACGCGGCCGCCCGCGAGCGCGGCCAACGCGCATTCGAGGCGACGAAGAGCGGCTCGATCGCCGCGATCGCCTTTGCAGCTGAGTTGGCACGTCTCCGGAGTTGGGTTGATCCGTTTAGCCCGACGCCGAAGTCAGGCTACTTGGTCGGAGGTGGCAGACCAGGTTAATGTCGCCGAACGTGGTGACCTGTGTGAACCAGTCCCGAGCCGATGCGAGCGCAGGTTCTGGCCCCAAACACCCGAACCGGCAATCGAGGCGATCCCGTTCGGAAGCTTGTTGTTCAGCGTCGCGATATCATCGGCCGGCTTCACCGCCGACCACGCACGATCAAACAGCGCCTCGCCGAGTCCGGTTGATCTCGCCCACTCATTCCCTCGCGCTCCGTCTTGTCGACATCGACGGCCATTGTCAAAAGCTAAGAGCTCAGTGCGTTTCCGAGGTCGATCGACACCGGTGCAGCCGCATTATCAGTCGTTATCGCATAGCGAGGCGTTAATGCTCTCAATCATCTTGTCTACGCCGTGCCTGTCGCCCCACAAGTAGGCTTCGCTCGCCGGAGTTGGACACACCTCCACCAGCCGTGAGCCATACCGGGCGCGCAAGAGCTCGACGACTTCGGCGAAGCGCTCGATGCCTTCCCAGTAGGCGATCTCTCGCCAGATCTCCCGCTCGCCGTGTCGGAGAATCGTCCAATTCTCGTCGTCGACCGTCTCGAGATCCCAGAGAATGAGCAGCCGATCACCGTCCAGGTCGGGCAGCTCGGCGGCGTCGCGCAACATCGAGTTGCTCGCACGACGTCGCCACTCTGCCTGCGCCTCGATGCCGGGCAATTGGGCCACGGCGCGCTGATTGCCGGCGGCAGCGGCCGCCTGGGTCTCGGCGAGTGTGGGAAACAGAATGATGAGGATCATGCATCCGCATTTCGGGCAAGAGACGTCTAACAGGTCGTTATGCATGTCCATGTGGTCCTCAGCGGACCCAATCCAGCCGCAAGACGGACACGTCAGCGGGGCGTCACGCTGGTTATCGAAATCCCAGTAGGAGACGATGTTTGCGCTCATCTTGGTTCCTCCGATCGTGCAGCCCACCCACTACGACGGTATCGGTCAGGTCTGACATCGTCGCTCGTTCGGCGCGTCCGTCATGCTTATGCCCGCCACGGCGTTGGTTAACTCCGCTACAGTCGCCATCGAAGCGCACCGCGGTCTCCAGGTAGTACCGCCGGAGAACCTCACCCTGCGCGGGCGCGGCTAGCCGTTCAGGCGAAGGCCACTTGAAATCGTTGTACATCGGCATCATCAGTCAGCGCGCGGCACGTAATGGTCAGGGCGGATCTGCTTTTCGCCGGACCAGCGGTAGGCGGTCAGTGTCCCGCCCGTGACGGCACTGAAATCCACGCACCCCGTGTAGTCCGCCCAGTCGTGCCCGTGTCGGGGCGAGCCCTGCCGCCAATAGTGGCCGTAAAACACCGGGATCTGTCCGACGTAGACGTAGGGCTGCGCGCCTTCGGGCAATTCCAAGTCGGGGAGGCGCGGGTAAGGCTCACCGCAGACAGTGGTGAAATTACCTGTCATTTCGGCGATGTCGCGTAGCGTGCGAGCACTACTGTTCCACCATTTCACTCGCGCGTTTTCGCGCGGGATGCCGTCCTTGTCTTTGTACTTGGGCTGACCGTGGTCAACCAGGCTGATCTCCGGCCCCTTGAGCAGCGTCTCGACGGCACGGTACAGCGGATCCTCCTCGGTGCTGGCCGCTGCGAGATGCTCCGGCTCGGTGAACGGAATGTTTGAACCGCACCGCTGCTCTATGAGCGCGATCGAATCGCCGTGCCAGCATGCGTGTACGACGCGTAGATCGCCGAGATCCAGCCACAGCGGCATGGTCTTGAACCACTCCAAGTAGAGGTGGCGATCGTCGCCGGTGACTTGGTCGAGGAAAGCCTGGTGTTGTTTGGTGTTCTTCTCCGACCACGGGCTGTCCGGGTCATCGTGTGCGCGCAGGTACTTTCCGCTGCCGTGCGGCCACTCGGTGTGGTAGGCGATCGCGTTGAATTCGTGATTACCCATGACGATTTGGGCGCTGCCCGCATCGACCATGCGCTTGACGACGTGCAACACGCGGAGTTGTTCGTCTCCTCGGTCGATGAGGTCGCCCACGAAGATGGCCTGGCGCCGAGGGTGACGGTATTCCCCTGTCCCGTCAGCTGGCCGGTAACCAAGTTCAACGAGCAATGCTTCGAGCTGGCCGGCGCATCCGTGGACATCGCCGATGATGTCGTAACCCTCCACCGAGGCATCCGCCATCGAGGACCTCCTGTCGTCTTGCTGATGGACCGTTGACCTTGGTTGCAATCATTCCAGTAGGCACCGACAAGAACGCCGGCATTCGCGACTATGGCTCAGTCAGTCCGGTTCTTGCTTTCCGCGTTGATGTTCGATCTCCTTAGCGTCGGTGGTGTTGGCTGGTGACCGACCTGGACTGATATTGCAGAACGTGCGCACCTGCCCCGCCAGATGGCGCACCTCCGCCGGCGATGGCTGCAACTCATAGGCGTGGTGATGGACTGCGCGGCTCAGCGAATGCCACACTCGCCTGACCCGCTCCCCTACCTCTGCTCCCCTGTTCCTACCCAGCACAACAAGTTTCGAATTCACCGTCGGTGACTTCTCGCTGGCTGACGACCACGATGCACTCTCCTCGTTCAGCCAGTCCTCAAGAGCGAGGCGCGCCAACAGCGCCGCCGTCCGTGCCGCGCGAGATCCAAGGGTGATGGTTCCATCGAGCACGTCATCGGCATAGTCGAGCAGCGCGGCACGTCCAATCATGCAGCGCCTCTGATGAGGTCGCCCACCGCCAGACGCGCATCGTTTACGGCGCCCTTATAGTCCGAGACTCCTTGATGGACACCCTTGTTCACCACTACCAGGGTGTCCCGGCGGGCCGAGCCGCCCGCCTTCCACTTGTCTACCGCCAGATCGTCGTCGGCGCTACCCGCCAGTGCCAGCGCCAGTCGTTTGGTCGTTTTCGAAGCGTCTTCCCAAGCCCTTTCGATTTCTTCGCGAGATTGTCCGTCCGCGAGCGCCTTCGACGAGTAAACGTCCCACGCGGTGGCCTCCAAAGCCTCGCGGCACAATGCCGGGATTGCGGATCGCTTGATGTCCTCGGGAACCGCGTCGTCAGCCGCGATCGCAAATGCGTCGTCAAGCAACCGCGTAGAAGGTCGCGTCGACTCCACGATGCTGATCGCCGAGTTCAACGCGCGTGTCATCTCGACGATCCGTGCCGGCGCGCGAGAGCCGCGGATTGCTGCCGGCAACCTGTTGTCGTGGGTGAACACAATCACCTGCCGATCTTTGGCCAGCGCTGTCAGGATCTCCAGGAACCCGTCAATCTTCGATGGATCCATCGCCTGGATCGGGTCATCGAACACCAGGAACCGGAACGGGCTCTCCGGCGACGTCGCGCGTGGGATGAAAATCGCAAGGGCCAGTGCCTGTAACTCGCCCTGGCTCATCACACCGAAGGCCTCAGTTTCCGATCCGTCGACGGCGGCCTGCAGCACTACCCGCCGGCTGGTCTTCTGTCCTTCCAGCCGGATCCCACCCAGGTCGACGTTGCTCGCCTGACGCAGCGCCGCCCAGATCTCACGTGACTTCTCGGCCAGCGGCGCGATCCGTTCGTTGCGTAGCCGACCGGCGTTGGTCTGCAGCCACTTCAACGCCTCACTCGCGACGGCAAGCTGGTCGGACACCGCGGCGGCGGCTTCGGCCATATGCAGCCATGCCGCCAACTCCGATGCCACGGGACTCCACGCGTCCTCTCGTGCCTGCACCAGATCCGACGCTTCCTGTATCAGTTCCGCGTATGCGGCTCGGAGCGCCGGCAGCGTCGTATCGACGTGATCGGCGAGTGCAAGATCATCGCCCATCGGAAGTTCGGCGAAGAGGTCGTAGGCAGCGTGGGCCGCAACCAAGGTGCTCAGATCGTCATCCGCCAGGGGCGCACGAGCAACCGAGCGAAGCATCGTGACCACCGCCGACCGAGCCTGCTGGACCTCCGCGCGGGCCGCGGTGAGGTCGCGCAGGGCGCTCTGATCGCGCTCGAGGGCCGCACGCGCCGCGAGCGCCCAATCTTGGTCCAAGGTGCCCTGACCGCAGACCGGGCAACGCTGATCGCCGTGCTGGTCATGAAACTCCAGGCCGGACTCCAACAATTGGGCGCGGTCGGCCGCTAACGCATCGACACGCTGTGCTTCCCGCCGCTCGGCCTGCGCCGCTGATCGTAAGGCCGTACATTTCGAGTCGACTTCCTCGCCACTCGGCACAATCAGCTGGCGTGCTTGTTCCCACGCCGTGGGGACATCGGCCCGGCCTCCGGTAATCAAGGGGCGCACCGCGGCCAGGTCGGGCTTGTTCTTCTTGACTTGAGCCAGTGCGACCGCGGCGCGTGAATCTTCGTGGGCGGCCAGCGCCGGCTTCAGCGCGTCCGCCGCCTTCTTGAGGTCGGCCCCGGGTTGCCGGAGCCTTTTGACCTCCGCGTCCAGCACGTTGATGGCGTCCGAGAGTTGTTCAAGGCCGAGCAGCCGGTAGAGCTGGTCATAGAACTCGCTGGGTTTGCCTTCGAGGATGCCGCTGAGCTCGTCGTAGCTGAGCAGAGGGCGGTACATCGTCAGCGCCTCGTCCCACCCCAATACGTGAACAGGCTCGCGCTTCTGACCTTTCCGCTGCACCCAGGACTGCATCTCGTCGACCCGTACTTCAGCACCCGCCGGCCAGTCCACCCCGATGATCGTTCTGCCCGCGCCTTCTTCCGCGAGGCCTATCCGGATTTCCGCCGGTTCGCCGGCATGGAGGTTCCGCCAGGTCTGCGACCACACGATGGGCTTGTCTTTCCATCGGGAGTTGACGCCGGTGAGGGCCACTTCTAGAGCTTCGGCCAGGGTGGACTTGCCGGACCCGTTACGCCCGGCGATCACCGTCAACCCCGGTCCCGGCTGAAGCGGCACCGTAACCTTCGGACCTATACCCCGGAAGCCGGATACGGCGATCGATTCGAGATACGCCCCAACCGATTCCTCCGGGACCTCGTCGGCCGAGGTGAGCGAATCGGCGACGCGCGTGGACGCGGCACCTCCGAGCGCTTCGGAGAGCACTTCGGGATCCTCGAGCGCGGCCAGCACCGCAAGCCGTGCCGACTCACTCAGCGATTCGTCGGCGTCGGCGAGCGCCAGCACGTAGTTCTTCAGGGTGTCGTTCCCCATGACGTCTCCTCCTCCGGGGAAGAGGGTAAGAGCTCCGGGCGACGTCCCACAGGAATTTCTTTAACCCCGAAGGTAAGAACTTGGTGCCAATCCCTGCGGAAAGTTAGTTTTTGCACTGTGCGGCGCGAACAAGGGTCTTGATTGCTCACCTATGTGCCTGACGACATTCAGGTGCCGAGACTCCCACATCGCCGAGCCCGACGGTGACCTACCATCCGGATGTGTTGCTGGCAGACGACGATCCCCGCCACGGGACGATGAACGGATACCACAATCTGGGTTGTCGTTGCGACCGATGTCGCATGGCGAACGCCGCTTCA
The DNA here is from genome assembly GCF_035616495.1 of Mycobacterium sp. 663a-19. NCBI lineage: Bacteria > Bacillati > Actinomycetota > Actinomycetes > Mycobacteriales > Mycobacteriaceae > Mycobacterium > Mycobacterium sp. 663a-19. Next base: position 219,497 of record NZ_JAPJAV010000007.1, read on the forward strand.
CGCCGCGCCTACCTTGCCCGCGTCCGCGCCGAAGGGCGGATACTAGGGAAGCACGGAACAGAAGTCGCCTATGACAGCGGGTGCCGTTGTGCCGAGTGCCGCCACAGTCACAACTCGAAGGCCAATGAGAGGGATCGCGCTCGTCGGCGGCCGCCAAGGGTGCAGAGTCAGACCTAGCTCCGGCGCCAACTCAGCGAGACTCGGAAGTTCTTTGATCGATCGCTGAAGATACAAGGCGGGCGCAATGCTGCTAAAGACGCTACACAATTTCATTGGACGTCAATTCGGTCTGTCTCAATAACTGGGATCAATTTCCTGACTCCTTGACACCGATCAACGCACGGGATAAGTCAGGGGCGCTGGCCGATGATTTGTTCATGTCCACCCGCTGTCTGGATTGCTTCAGTGAGTGACCAGACGTGTCGACTGCAGTTCAGTACTTTTGAGACGTCCAGAGTCGGCGATCGCCGCCTTCACTCGTTCAACTGCCTCAGGGACTTCGTCGTGTTCCCAAACAACGACGAGGGTCCAGCCTGCGGCGCTGAGCGCAATCCTCTTGGCGTCGTCGCGTGCGACATTGCCGGCAATTTTCGCCGACCAAAAGTCCGCATTGCGCCGGGACGGGCGGTAATGCTTCGGGCAGGCGTGCCAAAAGCAGCCGCGCACCTCTACGGCGACGCGGGCACGGGGGAACACCACGTCGACCGTCATTCGCGAGTCGGGAATCGGTCTTGCATTCAGCCGGTAGCGCAGGCCGGCGGCGTGCAGGGCACGCCGTAGCGCCATCTCAGGGCGGGTGTCGCGACCCCGGTTCGAACGCATGACGTTACGGACGGCTGGTGACGACGCCCACGATTCCATCGGCACACCCTCAGCCTAGTGCCGATCGAAGATGACAGAACTTACTTCCGGTTCGTGAATGTACGACATGATCAGAGGCAGCTGCCCTAGACATCTGGTGTCATGCGGAGCGTGGCTCCGCGCTATTTTCAAGTGCCTGGGCAATGGAATCGGCGACGATTCGGCCCAACCGCACGGGCACCGCATTGCCCAGTTGGCGCATTTGTTCGCTTCTCGGGCCGTGGAGTTGCCATGTGTCGGGAAACGTCATGATCCTCGCTGTTTCACGCACCGTCAGGTAACGAACGCCGCCATCGTCCTTTCTCAAGACGCTCTCGCCTCCTGGCACGCCATGGACTCCAGCTTTAACCGTCTTGGCCGGACGGTCTAAGTCATTCGGTGTGTGGCCCACGTAGATGCGAGCGCCTGGATGCCCCTTGTGATGCAGCCATCCTTGTGTCTCCAAGCCCTCCACCGGCTCTGGCAGATCCCCGATGGCGTCGCGAAGCGTCAGCCACCGCTGCCGGTCGTCTTCCTTGTCACCGCACGGTATAGCCTGTGACGAGTCCACCTTGAGGGAATGCTCACGCCAGTAAATCCCGACCTTCTGCGCATGATGCAATCCATACCGGCTGTGCGTCTTTTGCGGGAACTCCCATTCGAGAGCCTGGTCACGTCGAATGCCTACAACGAATACGCGCCAACGTATCTGCGGCACGCCGTAATCGGCTGCGTTAACCAGATACGGCTCAACGTCATACCGCTCAGTGGGGTCACCGTCCATTCGCAATATCTTCACTAAGCGCCGGTCGTGGTCCTCCCAGCTTTCACCATCGCGACGTGACTCAAAAGGCGCACGAAGCGATCTGAGTATGTAATGCCAGTACGGCGCGAAGGAGGGTCGAGTTAGCCCCTTGACGTTCTCCCCAAGGAAAACCCGTGGGCGTGTCTCTCTAACTACTCGCTCGAACTCTGGCCAAAGATTGCGCTCATCGCGGTGGCCCCTGTGCATTCCGCCGAGCGAAAACGGCTGGCACGGGACACCACCCGCTAGCACGTCGACCTTGGCGGCACATTGGGTGAATGTCAGCTCGCGGACATCCGACTCCAGAAGTGGCCATTTTGCGCCTCCGAGCGCCGCTGCAACCACGGGGAGAGCAGTGTCACGGCTGCCAGGAGGTGCAACGTCAACAGCTCCGTTCGCCCGGAGAGTGTTGCAGGCGCGACGTTCGAACTCGTTCACGTAAAGGTGCTGAAATCCAGCCTCATGGAGTGCGAGGGCAAGCCCACCCCCACCAGTAAACAGTTCGATGCTTGTACCCGCTAGCCGTCTTCCTCGACTGTGCGACTGAGTTTTCGCGGGTCCGTTCGTCACGGCATCAAGTTACCTCTCTGCTACGACAGAAACCCGCAACGCAAGGGAAGTGTCTCAGCTGTGGTCGGGCGGGTGGTCTGTTGCCAGGTCACTGGGAACGTCACTCTCCTCGTACTCATCCTCATCGTCATCAATATCTCCTGGGGGCGCTTGCTGACGCTGGCCGGGATGCTCCTGCACCGAGCCGTCGGCATCCTTCTGCCAGTACGCGATTGCACTGTCGTAACGATCAGGGTCCTCCTCCTTGTACAGGATCACGTAACCCGGTAACGCTGTCGCTAGCCAGCCGGTAGGAAGGGCCGCAACAACGCGCCTCATCCACTGCCTCACCGGCAACTCGCCAGCAGGGACCGTCAGTTCGGCTCCCCGAAGTTCTTTTACGTGGCCTTCCGAGCCGAAGCGAAGTAGAAAAGGAAGCTTCCTCTTTAGATCTGTTAGGAACACGAGAATATTGCTGTCGCCGGCGACTGCCGCGCCAGGGGCGACGGCCAAGTCGAGGTTGATTGGATATTGGGCGTCGAAGTGATTTTCCTTAACCGTAGTGGTGTCGCGTCTCCTGCCAGGGTCTTTGTTACCGAACCCGTTGTTGTTCCACGGAAGCCCACCTTCACCTTGGTACCGCTTGATCAGCAATTTCTCCGGTGCGGAAGCTTCGAGGTCTTCTTCAACGTAGAGGCAGACAAAAGTGACGGTTCCACCGAACGGCCCGACTCGCCCAGACAGTTTCCTCATGTGTTGGGTCAATCGGTCGGGTAGAGAATCTTTGGCCTTACCAACGTAGATACGTACTCCGCGGAGGAAGAGGACGTACACTCCGCCTCGGGGCCACAGGTTTCGAAGCTGGTCGCTAGACAACAAAGCAGGCGTTAACGCATCCAACTCGGAGCGGAGCTGATCACCCAACGCGCGAGTGATCGACAACTTGAAGTCGGCATCAGGACGCGGGTCTGACGTTTCAGCGGGAACCACGCTCCAAAGCTAGCCGCATGTATTCCGATTTCCATGTATATCGGACTCGCGTCCCTGCGTCGTCGTGTCGGCACGCTTAACCCCACGCTGCCATCCACTAGCTCATGCGTCGGAGTCTTGCCACTGCTTCCAGTGGTCCTCCAACCAAGCGCGTTGCTTGGCGGTTGGCTTGACGCGCATCCGCGCTCCGTGGAGGACGGCGTAAGCAGGGTAGTCGCGTACATTCTCGGCCACATGCAGGACAGCTTCGGAGTCGACTGTGATCAGGCCCTGATCGAATAAGCGATGGAGGTCCTTCCTCAGCAATAGGCCGCCCTGGTCTTTGTGGATTCCGACGTCGGCGTACCGGTACAGGTGGCACGCGTCTAGGACGGCCTTCGGCGCTGGGCCTGTGAACGCGCATACGTCCCCGTAATGGTCGAGCAACTTTGCCCTGAATGCGGCTTGCCCGACTCGCACCCGGACGAGCCGCTTTGTATGTCCCCCGGCGACCTGTTCTTCGACGTTGTCGAGTATGCGTAGAACATCGCTAGGCGCGTTCGCCGCAATGGCTTGGCGAAACGCTTCCACCTTGAGCGGACGAAAACTATTCTGTGACCTCGGACTCACGCAAAGCGACCTCAAGGTTGCGGCGTCAAGCACCCCTTCCAAGTCCACCCAAGACTCTGCGTGGTTACTGCGGTACGTCGTCACTTTCTCGGGAGTGAGCACGGGGTCGTCGAAGAGTGAACCGCAGCTGTAGCACCTGTACTTTGGGGCGAGCGTCTTCCTGGCCTCGAATGAAGCCCGATTGCAGTCTGGGCATCGCCCGGCCGATTTCGTTCCGATTGACACGTCGATGGACTCAATCACAGATACGCCCAGCAACGAAGTGAGGTCCCATAACGCGATGACGTCGCCCGCCCTCACCGTGGCGTGATTCGAAACGCTGCTGTCCCAGCTGTAATGCGACGCCGGATCGTCGTCATAGGTTGCGCCTCCGACCAAACGTCGGTATGCCTCTCCTTCCTTAGACAACGCCAACCACGCTCTTTCGCTCAACGTCACTGCTCCTTCGATGTTCCACGTTCATCGGCACGACATTCATACCTGATAACACAGACGATGTATCCGAACGCTGTAACCGGATGTTCGAAATGCGGCGCGTTGTGGCTGTGCCGGTTGTGCCAGCGCAGCAGAAACCCGTTGTCGGTCCGTGCACCCGCGCTACGGTAGGCAGACCGGTCACCGATACAAGGCGTCGGTCGTAACAGGATCGCCATTAGCAACGGGCGAGTCCGCTCACCATCGCGTGGTCACGGTGAACGAAATCAATGTCTTACCTCTGCGGCAAACTACGCCTAGCAGCTGGCTAGAAACCACTACCTTGGACCGAGGGTCCCTGCTAGGCAGCTAGAGCAGACACAGAGTTAGGGGTGATTCCCACGTCATCCAACACCCAATGGGACGAGTACCTGAAGTGGAACGCCGCTACCGCCGACGTGATATACCCGTTCGGCCACGAGGCGGCGCCGGCCTACATGGACTTGGAAACCGACGAGCTCGCCGCAATCGCCGACCAGGCCGGGCACACCGGTCCGGACCCGGATAAGGCGCTGGCCAAGGCCGTGCGCGCGGTAGTGGTTGACTGCGACGACAAGCTGCATCTTCACCTATTGGAGTTCCGCACATCGGCGTGGAAGGGCCGCAACGATATCGAGTTGCCGCCACCGTGCCTGGCGTTCCTGGCAGTCAGCACGTTGGCCGCCGAGGACATGGGCAAGTCCGGGGACAAGTTGGCCGCGCATGCCTACTACCCACGGTTGGCCCGTCGGCTCGGGGTGCGTGTGGGCGACAAATCAGTCGAAACCCAGTACCGTAAACACGCCGAATTCTTCTGGCAGTGCTTGAACACCTGGCTCGCCAACCAGGACGGGAACCGCGGGCTGCCCACCGCATATGCGCTCACCCACCGCTACGTCGGGCTACCGATGTCGCAGGCGCTCATCCGCGAGGGCGACCGCCGCAAGTTCCCTGCGATGTTCGCGCAGTACGGCCTGAGCCCTGGTATGCAGATCGCACCCGACGCCCTCACCCGCTATCTCGACGACTGGCTGAAGCCGGGCTCGAGCGCCCCAGGCAACCTTGTCAAATTATGGCAACGCCCGACCAGCCACGAGCGGATCGCCGCGATCGCAGCGGTGGAGCTAAGCAACTGGGACGGCGTGCTTCCCGATGGCAGCACTGACCAGGCCCAGGCGGCGGCCCTCACCGCCCGCGCAAGTCTCGTGGTCAACCTGCGTTCTGGATTCCGCGGATCGTCGCTGGAGATCGCGCTCGGATTGCGACTGCCCGCCGACACCGACGGCAGAATGCAAATTCTTTCCAGCGACCAGTCGTGGCTGCGGATCAACCTCGCTCCGGGAACGGCAGGCCTTTGGCGGACCTCGTACACCGAAGCCATCGACACTGTTTCCATGCTCGAAGGTGTGGTGCGGATTCGGCGCGCCGATGACGAAGCTGGGCCGGAGTATAAGCACTTCCCAAAGCAGATTATCCCGTTGACCTATGACGAGCTACAGTCGGCCTTCCTCGAGACCGAGCGCCTCCAACTGGGTGTCGACTCGCTATTGCTCGTGCGCACGCACGCGCAAAACCAGGCGAAGATCAACGCTCGGGAGCTAGTGCGTAGCGCGTTGGAGCAGGCTGCACGCCCCGGCTTCGAAATCGTGGAAACACTCCAAGGTCTCCCCGACGGCTGGATGCTGTTCAAGAACGTGCAGCTGTTTAGCACACCGAGTACAGATGTCAACGAACTGCTCCCGCTGGCCCAGAACCAGCTCACCATCGCCGGCGGGCTGCGCATCCCGTCGCGTATCCGGAAATGGTCAACGCTGGCCCCACCGGAAGTCCGAGCCATCGCGCAAACCGAATCCCATGTGCGCGTGACGATTACCCGTACGGACTCCGACGACGTCATCCACGAATGGGTTAGTGGTGAGGGTGCGATTGTCGCGCCGCTCGACGCGCTCAACCTTACGGACGCAGACTACCGGTTGTCGCTGTTCGTCGGCACCGGCAAGGATCCCGTTCAACAGTCCTCCATTCAGTTGCGGTCGAGCCGCAATGTGGACGTTCTCTGGCACAACGCCCCTCGCCTGGTGTATCCGTTGACCAATGCCATGGGCGTAGTCTCGGCGTCCGAGCATTGCGGCGAGGATTGCGCCTCCGTCGTCGACGGTCTCGTGGCGGCAGGCGAAGAGTCGGGGGTCGACCCGAGCGTGCATGCCGCTGGGGCGGTCAGCTGGGGCGAGCCTCGGCCGAGTGTGGCGCGGGTTCCGATTCAGATCGGCACGCCCGACCCTGGTTCCTGTGTAGTGACCGGGGCGCACTACCTCGTGTATCCGCCGTTCCTAGGCGGTTGGCAACCCAAATACATTCAAGGCACTTGCCGCTATTGCGGTTTGGTCAAACGCTCCCCGGGTTGGATCAGCAACTCAGGCTCACGCTCGGCTGGGCAACGCTCGTCCACGATCAGCACCGTGGAAGTACGGGATCTACCAAAGGCTGACGAAAACGAAGCTGACTGGGACGCGGCCCTGGACGCCCTCAGACACCTGGGCGGCGGCCCTGTCGCATCTTTGAATCAGATTGCGCTGCAACTGGAAGGCACTGCGTTGTTCGCCGAAAATTTCCGGCGGACGCTCGAAACGCTCGGCCACATCGCAGTCGAACGCGACGAACGTTGGCGCCCGACCCGGTGGGAGATCTCCCCGCCGTGCCTGGCCGAGACCGCGGACGGCGAGTACCGTTTCACCGGCTTCTGGACGCCGGACGGCATTGAGAGCATCGTCGAGGAGGCGGCCGGCTACGGCGGCCAGTTAACCCAACATCCCAGCGCTGACGCGCCGACCGAATACTGCATCACCGAGGTCAGCCAGGACGACGCCGCCAACTTGGTCGTCGAGGACAGCGATGTGACCGTCGTCGACGACGCAGGTATACGGATGTTACGGGCTCTGCCGAGGCTGTCTGAGGTCGCCGCAGCACTACCCCGTACGGGCATGCCCGGGTTCGAGTCGGCCGAACGGTTCGACGTTTCCTCGGGCAGTTGGGTGCCGACCGGGGATCCTTACGCCCCCGGCGCCTACCGGCTGCGAAGGGGATTCGAGACGCTCTACGTCTTCCGGAGCGCGAGCGACGTGGAGCGCTCGACGGCGGCACTGGCTCCACCTTCGCTGGTTAAACACCTGGCCGCTAACATGATTGGCTCTTCCCTGGTGAGCTACCAAAGCGACACGCGCGCTGTCCTGGTGCCTCTCGGCACCGACCTGCCGGGGCTGTACGGGCGTGCAATCACCGCGATGTCGGGCGCGCTTTCAAAGCCAAAACAGCTGTCGTTCAATGGAATCCGACGCGCCGGTCTAGTGTACCCCGATGTCGATCAAGACGCCGCCGACCTCCTGGTCACCTTATTCACCACCTAGGAGATGAATCGTGGATCACCAGATCACCCCGGCCACGCTCGCCGCCGGCTTACGTGACGCCTTCCTCCGGTACTTCGACACCGCATTCTGGCTCAACGACGAGTCGGTGATGAGGGAGCGCCGCACGCTGCTGGAGCAACCTGGCGCATTGGTCGGACAGATCATGCTCGAGCCGGTCATACCTTACGCCAGTACCGAACGACTGTTGGATGTTACCGCCCGCGTGGGTATTTCGGAGCACGTCGCGCGTGATGTCGCGAAAGCCGTGTTTCCCAATATCGCGGCCGATGACCTGAAGCTTCGCGAACATCAGGCCCGGGCTATCGCCCATCACTTCCAAAGTGGCGACTCCCCCGAGCGTAACGTAGTCGTCACATCCGGCACCGGTTCAGGTAAGACCGAGGCGTTCCTGCTGCCGCTGCTGCTGCGCCTAGCTGCCGAGGCATGGACCTGGCCCACCCAACATGAGGCCCAGTGGTGGTGGGATTCAGATAGCCCACACTTTGTCCCGATGCGCCACCCAGAAACCCGAGAGCCGGCGATCCGCGGACTGATTCTGTATCCGACCAACGCGCTGGTCGAAGACCAGATGACCCGATTACGTCGCGCCGTCCGCGAGTTGCGTGGGCTGATGCCCGGCAACCCGATCTGGTTCGGTCGGTACACCGGCAACACCTTGGGCTCCAACAACAAGCCGTCAAAAGCGGCCGCAGCTGACATCGCAGCTGAATTGCGTTCTTACCAACGGCAGTTCAACGAGTTGCAGAAGTCCCGTGACGCGGGACGCGATATCGACCTGAGTCAGTTCCCTGACCCGAAATCCGGAGAGATGATGACCCGCTGGGATATGGTCGACCGCGCGCCCGACATCATGGTCACCAACTATTCGATGCTCAACACCATGATGATGCGGCATTTCGAGCAAACGATCTTCGAGCAGACCGCAGAGTGGCTTAAGGCCGACCCAAATCACGTCTTTACGTTGGTAATAGATGAGTTGCACATCTATCGCGGCACATCGGGCAGTGAGGTCGCGATGATCCTACGGGCGCTGTTCCGCCGGCTTGGGATATCCTCGGACAGCCCGCAGTTGCGGGTCATCGCGACGTCGGCGTCATTGGATGAATCCGAGGCCAGTTGGCGCTATCTTGAGCAGTTTTTCGGGGTTGCGCCCGAAACCTTCACCATTCAACCCGGTCAGCAGATTCCTCTGCGCTCCGAGACCGTACCGATCGGTGACGACCCAGTGACAATCTCGCATCGACTGGCCGCAGCGTGTATTGATCCCGTCGACCATCGGTTGCGCGCCACCGCTATCGACGACATCGCGAATCGGCTCTTTGCCGATTCCACAGACGGCCAAGCCGAAGTCGCGAACTTACTTCAGCAGCTCGCGGACTCAGATCCAAGTTCGGCATCAATCGAGCTAATCTCTTTTCGTGGGCACCTGTTCGTGCGAACGCCGCACGGATTGTGGGCCTGTTCGAACCCGGAGTGCACGGGGGTGACAGAAGCGTCGCCAGAACGAAAGATCGGCCGCCTGTACAACACCCCGCCTAGCGCCTGTGCGTCGTGCGGTTCCCGCGTTCTTGAACTGTTGTATTGCTATGAGTGTGGTGACATTAGTCTGGGCGGTTTCATCGTTGCCACCGACAGTGATTACGATGAGATACTCCTATCCCCTGGGCCAGTGACCGAAGAGCAGGGCGGCAAGCTGGTCTTCCATCGCCCAGCCACCGATTTCTTCTGGTATCGGCCCGGGGTGCCGAAAGACCTGCCCCGCGACTGGACCAAGGACGACGGCAGCCTCAAACTCGCATTCGCCACCACGAGGTGGGACCCGGCGATCGGAGCGGCCGACCCATCCACCAATCCCGGCAACGCAACGGGCGTAAGCCTCAAAGTTGCGGGCCAGAAGCCAGAAGATCGGATTCCCGCGTTGCCGGACCGGTGTCCGGCATGCGGCTTTATCTCCCGTCGGGTCACCAACTTCCGTGAGGGAGAGCTCTTCTCCCCGATCCGATCACACGGTGCTGGTACGGCCGCCTCAATACAGCTTTACCTGTCGCAACTCATCCGATCGCTGGCGGCCGGGAGAACGGGAAGGCGGGCGATCGCCGACGCAAAGACGATTGTCTTCAACGACAGCCGCGACGATGCCGCCCGTACCGCAGCCGGCGTTGCGCTTAACCATCATCGACGCCTGGTTGGGCAGGTCGTACGTCAGGCGATCAACGCGGGCCCGGACGGGCTGGCAGCACTCGATGCCATCATGAATAACGCGCCGGCTACTGCGCAGGAAAGGGGCCTTGGCACAGCGGTGGTCGCTCGGATGAAACAGAAGACCGGAATCCCACTAGATCCTTCCGAGGAACAGGCCCTCGCCGACGCGATCGAGAAACTCGGGCAGAGCTCCAGCGTTTCGTTCAACGAGCTGTGTAACAAGGTCACCGACATTCTGGTGTCGCTGGGAACCAACCCGGGTGGCCCCAATCCGTACAACCAACAGCTGGAGGACCAGTTGTGGGGAAAGACACCGTGGTATCGCGCCTTCGCGCCGCCCGTACCTGGCCTGTGGGATGAGTCGCCACTCACCCAGGGCCAGGAGAAATTACGGTCAGCTCTCCGGGTGTCCGTTATCGAGACAACTTTCGACCGGGCTCGGCGAGACTTAGAGAACGTGGGTATCGCCTTTGCTGACGTCGATGGCTGGAAACCCGTCGTCGGCCCGCTTAACGAAACCCAACAATCCCAGCTCCTGGCCAGTGTGCTGCGAATTCTAGGGCTGTGGGGCCGGACGGAGAACAGCACCAAGGGCGGCGTCCATCCCGAAGCTTTAACCCCAACACCGGTCAAGAAGTACCTCCAATCCGTCGCTACCAAGTTGCGGCTCACTGAGGCGGCCCTGGAACGCCAGTTGGACGATCTGGTAGCCGACCCAGCTGTCGGCCGCGCAATATCCGGATGGCGTCTCAAGACAACCTCGATCGATTCCAGCCTTGTGTTACAACGTGGCACGGGAAAGATGTGGCGCTGTACCCGTTGTAATTTCGGGCACCTGCATCCAAGTCTCGGGGTCTGCGCGAATCGGCAGTGTTTCCACTGCGAACTGAAAGAGGTCAAGATCGTTGAGGCATCCGAAATCGACTACTACGCGTGGCTGACGCATCAAGCGCCGCGTCGACTTGCCATCGCGGAGCTGACCGGTCAGACGAAACCTCTTTCTGAGCAACGAGATAGACAACGGTGGTTCAAGGGCGCGTTCATACAAAACGAAAACGACCTCACCGACGAACTTGACGTGCTGTCCGTGACGACGACGATGGAGGTTGGCGTCGACATCGGCTCACTGCGCTCGACGATGATGGCCAATATGCCGCCACAGCGATTCAACTATCAACAGCGCGTCGGACGCGCCGGCCGTGCCGGCCAACCGCTGAGCTTCGCACTCACCATGTGCCGGGAACGTAGCCACGATGAGTACTACTACAACCGCGCCGACCGCATTACCGGCGACATCCCGCCGCAGCCATTCCTCGACCTCACCAGAACCCGGATCATCAAGCGTGTTGCCACAAGCGAGTGCTTGTACGAGGCATTCTCGGCGTTGGCGTCCGGACCTCACTGGACTCCGGACAGCAGCCATGGCACATTCGGGCAACTCGAAGAGTGGCCGACCTATCGCTCCGAGGTCGCGTCATGGCTGGCCTCCTCGCCGCGAGTCGACCAGATCGTCGGCCGTCTCGTCGCACACACCCCGCTTGAAGAATCGAAAACCGACGATATTCGGGCCTGGTTGAAGCGCAAACTGGTCGATGAGATCAATGAAATTGTCGCACTCGAAGCCGGATCAGCCGACACCGAGCTCAGTAAAGCTCTTGCCGCGCACGGTAAATTACCGATGTTTGGATTCCCCACTCGTGTCCGAAACCTGTGGTATTCGCCGGTTTCTAACCGAAACGCCTTCCTGAACAACGTCGTAAGCGACCGGCCGCTGTCGATGGCGATCAGCTCGTTCGCGCCCGGTGCGCAGGTGGTGAAGGACGGATTGATCCATCGAGTAGCCGGATTCGCCGCATATCGACCCAACGGCAAGGTGATAGCGGCTCTAGACCCGCTAGGCGCACCCCACCCCGTAGGAAGATGCAAACGATGCGGCCGCACTGAGCTCGGGCAAAGCACGACATGCCGTACCTGCCACGACACACTGCAGCAGATCACCCTCTACGAGCCCCGCGGATTCCGAACTGACTACAAGCCAAGGCCTTTCGATGAGGAACTGGATGTCTTACGCGGTGCCGGCAACCCGGAGCTGACGGTGCCCGCCTTGCCCACTTCACACGCGAAATTGGATCGCGTCGACCTCGATCTCTACGAGCAGAGCAGGTTGGTGTCCATCAACGACAACATGTCCAGGGGATACAAACTGCTTCCACAACCCGACGGAACATACGTTGGGGAGCCGGGACTTGCCAACGTGTCACCGCTGCTGACAGTTGGCGAGATTCGAGTAACCGACGCTCTGCAGATCACTCCGAGTCGCCTCGACGTGAAGACCGGCGCCGTCGCGCTATACGACCAACCGTCGGGGAAGGCAGCCTACACGTCGTTCGCTGAGGTCCTCTCCTGCGGCGCACAGGTCCACCTAGACCTCGATCCGCTCGAATTACTCTCCGGCTTAACATCTTTGCGTCTTCCCATGTTCGGGACTGAGTCACCCGACAGCAAGGCCCAGGTGGCCGCTGCGGTGTTCCTCGCCGATTCTGCCGCGAACGGCGCCGGATACGCTGCCGAATTGGGGCAGGCCGACCTTTTCGAACAGATGTTGAAGAGCATCCTGATCGACCGGCGCACCCTGTGGGACGACCCAGATCACCGGGAGAGGTGCGACACATCTTGCCCGGATTGCCTTCGCACGTACTACAATTCGCGTCAGCACTCATTGCTCGACTGGCGCCTAGCCCTCGATATGCTGGAGTTGGCGAACGGCAAGCAATTGACGCTAAGCCGGTCGTTGCCTGCGGATGAGCCTTGGATCAAGACCGCCGCAGCAGCCATGGACGCCTTGGCGGGCAGCATCAATCAGGTGCCGATTGTCACGCGCGGCGACAACTGCGTTGTCCTGTGCCATCCCTTATGGCGCCTTGAGCCGGCACTATTTGTTGATGACCAGTCAGAAGCGTATGACGAAGCCATGGATCGCTTCCGCCACGTGGATGTACAGGACATCCGTGTATTTCGGACCAACCCGCTATCGGTTTGGGCGCAACTTAATGCTTAGTCCGCCTCGGCCACACCCCCGCTTGATCGACCGCATCACCCCAACCGCGCTGAGCGGACTAACCAAGTGCTTCTGGCGGGTGGGGTTCAGACGCGACCCAGCGATGTCCTCGTTGGACCGATGGAGCCCGGCGGGAGCACTTGGCACGGTGGCTCATTCGGTCAAGCGACAGTTCGGGGACCCCAGGGGATTCGAAGCGACATGGGATGCCGCAGTTGCCACCGCGCAGGCGAGGCTCGCTGCAGAGTGGGCTCCGGCTACCCCACCGTCACCGGATAACTGGCCAGGGTGGTCCTTAACTAAGACCCGCATCCGCAAGGCATGGCTCGGCTCTAAGTCTGGGCCTGTGGCCCGGACGGCGGCGGCAAAAGACGGTTTCCTTCCACCACTACCGTGGCGTGAAATTCAACTTAATCATCCGAGTCTCCCGCTGGCCGGCCAGCCTGATTTGGTAGAGCGAGTCAATGGGAAGATTTGGGTTGTCGACACGAAAACTGGTCTGTCGCAAGCAAATCCGTCATCAGACCAGCGCGACCAGTTGTTGATCTACTGTGCGCTAGTACAAGCCAATTTGGGTGAGATGCCCGCTGTCGCTGCGATCGAGACGTCACGGTGTGAGCGGTACCCCTTTGCGGTCGATCCGAACGAAGTCAAGCGCCTGGTAGAACGGGCGGTCGACATGCTCGACCGATTCAACTCTGCAGCTGACAGCTTCGACGAGAGCCTCGCATCACCATCGACCGAAGCCTGCGGCTGGTGTCCATTCCGCATTGCGTGCCAGCCGTTCTTCCAGGCGTATGACGAGACCTGGGAGATCTCCCACGCGGTGCTGTTCACGGTCGAATCGGCCGATGTTCGGGAGCATGGTGCGCATGTGGAAGGTGTCGTGCAACTTCCGCTTTGGCGAACCGGCCAGAAGTTCGCTTCAACGGGGTTCCCGTTTCAGCCTCTACCCGCCGCCGGCGAGACCTGGGCTGCGGCCGACTACGTCGGATCGGGCTCCTCGGCAGTGGCAGCCTGGAACACGACAACCTTCAAATGGTCCTAACGCGTTCCGAATCACCAAGTCTGCGTTTGCAATATCATCATCCTCTGGGGGCGATCCGACGTCAGCACAAGAACGCTGCCTGGATAGCGCACCGCGTCGCTTTGACACACGCATGATGCAGCATCACGGACGGCGACAAAATCAGCGCCAGTAATCAGCAAACAATCTCAGAAGTGGGAGGCGGGGCTCGAGCGGATGGATAGTCCCTAGCCCTTGCCCCAATGGCGATCGAGATCGTCGAAACAACCAAGTCAAGTGAGCTCAGGCCGACGGTCGCGGCGGCAGCGCCGACAGCCACCCCTCCGAAAGCAACTCCAGCAACTGCCCGTCCGGGTCCCGGATCATCGCGGACCCCTCGGTCACCGTCCCGTCGATCACCGCTCCGCCGAACTCCGCAACCCGAGCCAACACGCCATGGGGATCGGAAACCGAAAACGAGATGTGCGTGAGCCCGACGTGGTCCATCACCCGCTCGGCGCCAGCGTGAACTTCACGCTTCGAGAAATCGATCAGCTCGAGCACCAAGCCGTCCCGCACCAGGTAAGTCGCGTGCACTCCGAGCGGCTCGGGCAGACCGACCAGCTGGGCGGTGCGGTCGTCCGGCGGTTCGATCTCCCACCAGAACCGGAAGCCGAGCAGGCCCTCGTAGAAGCGACGCGACCTCTCGCGGTCGGCCACGCACAGCCCGACGTGGTTGAAAGTCGTTCGGTGCCTACCCATGACGGCCTTTCTCGACAGAGCCCGGGGCGTAATAATACAAAGATAATATAGAAAGCCCAGCTCTCGTTGCGGTGGAGGATTGTTCAGATGACAACCCGTCCCGAAGTCGACCCAAAAGCCGTCGTCGACTTCGACCACCACTCCGACGAGTTCAACCTCAACCAACAGCGGATCAACGCCGACCTCAGACAACGATGCCCCGTCGCCTGGAACCAGAACTACGACGGATTCTGGTACCTCAGCAGCTACGATGCGGTCAGCCAAACGGCCCGAGACGACGACACCTTCTCCCACAGATACGACCCCAACTCCGAAGACGGAGTCGACTACCAGGGCGAGATGGGCGTCCCGCGGCCGGAAGGCCAGCCGGCCCTGGGCATCGGCGAGGTCGACGGCGAGTACCACCTGGCCCTACGCCACGCGCTGGCCCCGTTCTTCTCGCCCGGCGCCGTCGAAAAACTGAAGCCGTTCATGGAGCAATCGGCCCACTGGTTCCTCGACCAAAAAATCGCCGACGGCCAGATGGACCTCGTTCTCGACTACGCCAGCCCCGTCCCGGCCATCCTCACCATGAAGCTAATGGGCCTGCCGTATGACAACTGGCACCTCTACGCCAACCTCTTCCACTCCGTCATGGCCGTCCCCCAAGACAGCCCGGAGTATCTGGAAGCCATCGCCAAAGTCCCTGCCATGATGCAGGGCGTTCTCGACTACGCGGCGGCGAGAAGAGCCAAACCAACAGACGACCTCACCAGCTTCCTCATCCAGTTCGAGTTCGACGGCCGGCGCCTCACCGACGAGCAGCTGCTCAACATCATCTGGAACCTCATCGGCGGCGGCGTCGACACCACCACCTCCCAGACCGCGCTCACGCTCAAACACCTGGGCACCCACCCGGACCTGAGGCGACAACTCATCGACCACCCGGAGCTCTACCGCACCGCCACCGACGAATTCCTGCGCTACTTCTCGGTCAACAAGTCACTGAGCCGCACGGTCACCAGAGACGTCGAGCTCAACGGCCAACACCTCCGCAAGAACGACCGCGTCATCATCAGCTGGCTCTCCGCCAACCACGACGAGCAGGAATTCGACCGGCCCGACGACGTCGTCCTGGATCGAATGCCCAACCGCCACCTGGCCTTTGGGCTCGGGCCGCATCGCTGCATCGGCTCGCACCTGGCCCGCCTGATGTCCGAGGTGATGGTCAGGGCGGTGCTCGACCGCCTGCCCGACTACCGGGTCGACCTCGACAACGTCGACGAATACACCAGCAACCCCAGCATGACCGGGCTGGGCAAGCTGCCCGTCACCTTCACACCAGGAACCAGCCTCGGCACGTCGCGCCCGTGGTAATCGCTTGGCCGGCAGGGCAACATGGCTAACCGTGGCGCGAACCTGGTTGTCGATTCGGGTGGACCTGGTCAGCGGACGGGGCGAGTATTTCTGGCCGCGGCCCGGCCGGGTCTTTGCCGCGGCCCGGTCGCACAGGTTCAGCCAGCTGGCCGAGGCGATCGACACCGCGTTCGCCCGCTGGGACCGCGCGCACCTCTACAAGTTCGAGCTGGCCGACGGCCGAGTCATCGGCCAGCCCGAGTACGACGACTTTGACATGGGAATCCTCGACGGCGACGAGATGAAGTTGTCGGCGTTGTCGCTGGGCGAGCAGTTCGTCTACGAGTTCGATTTCGGCGACGGCTGGACGTATCTGTGCGAGGTGGCACCGGAACGGATCGATCCGGAGTCCGAATTGGGGATCATGCCGCAATCCCCGCTTCCGTATTGGGGGTGGGGCACGATTCCCGACCAATACGGTCGCCGCTGGATCGACGACGACGGCGAAAACACTGAACCGCCCGACCCCGGACTTAGCGATCTGCCGCCGCTGCGTCCAGGGTGGGGATCGCGACCGCCGGGTTAGGTCGAGTTATCGCAAGCTGTCGATTCTGCTGCGCAGCATTTGCGCCAGTAGCTTGGTTTCGAGGGCACCTTCCCGCATCTGTCCGGATAGTCTTGTGCCGCAGCCAGAATCGCGTCGATCATCCTCGTGCCGGCGCGTTCACAGACCAAGCGTTGGCCGGCGATGCTCATTCTCGCGCTCTTGCGCGAGCAACTCGTCGATCCGGGGACCGAGGCCGCGCGTCGACTCGATGATCCGCCGCCGTCGGTCGGCACTCACCGGTCGCGCCTTCACGCGGCGTAACGTGCCCGCCGCGGCCGCCGCAGCGCGCAGTTGCGCTCGTCGATCGCCGCTATCCGCGTCGGCGGCCGCGCCCAGGATCTCGGTCGCCATCGCGTTCAGGCTGCGCCCCTCGCGCGCCGCACGCGCGACCAACCGGCGGTGAAGATCCTCGGGCACTCGGAGCAGCAGCTGCTTCACGCCGCCGATGCTCCCACAATCCCGCTTGTGACAGCACGCATGATCACGACGCCGCCCAGGCAGCCAGGCATCTACGCCACCCTCGACGCGAACACGCTCGCGCGGGCAAGCCGATTCCATCAACGCCAGGGCACAATCGACGTCCACGGGGTCGTCCCGCAGAACTAGTCGGTGTTACACCAAGACAATTGGTGTAACACTTTGGAGATGCCGACCCACCACCGGCGCCACACCATCACAGAAACCGGCGACATCAGCAACGCGCTGGAGATCGCCCGCCGCACGTGGCCCGAGCTCGCCGACAAGCCGGGCACCCTGTTGCATCAACTCATCCTCGTGGGACGGGACGCCCTCGCGCACGATCACGCTGCAGCCGCTCGCAAACGCCAGCAAGCAGTCGGCGCATTGGCCGGTGTCTTCGGGGCTGACTACCTCAAGGAGCTCCGCGAGGACTGGCCCGAGTGATCATCCTGGACTTGCGTCTTGATTGGGCATTTCGAGTCGGCCGACGCTCACCACACCGACGCGACCACTCTGCTCACCGGGCACGCGTCCGAATCATTCGCCGCCAGCGTTATCACCCTCGCCGGGGTGTACGTCGGTGCCGCCCGGGCCGGGCAAGCCGACCGGCTTCACCGGCTGCTGGCACAGTTGCAAGATCGAGAACCCAGACCTTCCGGCCGGCGCGGCCCACCGCCTTGGTGAGCTGCGCGCTACGACCATGCTCAAGATGCCGGACTGCTGCGTGCTCTACAGCGCGGAGCAGCATAATGCCCCAATCGCCACGTTCGACGACAAGCTTGCCGCTCGGGCAGCCGACCTCGGGTTGCCTGTCGCGAGACGGCAACGGTAGCCAGGTTTCTGCTCGACTCGTGGTGGAATCCGGCGACCGAAGCCCAGCTGTATGCATGCGATAAACATGTGAGCTATGCTCGACGCATGTCTTCAATGGTTCAGATCCGAAATGTGCCCGATGAACTCGTCCGCGAACTGAAGATCCGGGCAGCGGCGCACCGGATGAGCCTCAGCGATTTCCTGCTTGCCCGCCTGAGTGAAATCGCTGAAGAACCCGCCCTTGATGACCTCCTCGATCGCCTCGCAGCGTTGCCGCGGCGAGATCTCGGCGTCAGCGCGGCTGAACTGGTAGAAGAAGCTCGGTCCGAGTGATCGTGTTGGATGCCTCAGCGGCTGTAGAACTCGTTCTCGCGACCCGGCCGGGCGCGACGGTGGCTGGACGCTTGCAGGGCGAGACGGTGCATGCGCCCGCCCATTTCGACGTCGAGGTCGTCGGGGCGATACGGCGAGCGGTTGTGCGCCGGCTGATCAGCGATCACGAAGGACTCGTCGCTGTCGCCGACTTTCGAAGCATGCCGGTTCGGCGTTGGCCTATAAAGCCATTGGTCGCACGTGCTTACCAACTGCGGAGCACTCATACCGTTGCCGACGGCGTATACCTCGCCCTCGCCGAGGGGCTCGCTGCGAGGCTTATCACCTGCGACGGGAGACTGGCTCAATCCCACGGTCATAATGCCGACATCGAGCTCGTCGCTTGATCGGAATCAGGCTGGCAAGTCAAACACAAGCAGACTCAACGACTCTGGCGTGAGCAGGGCGTCCGGATAGTCTTGTGCCACCCTCATTGCGCCCCTGGTGATCACGACGCCGTGGCGTATTGCAGCACCGGCTCCGACGAATCGACGTGGCCGTTGCTGATGATCCTGAGCCGGTTCGGGCGCACCTCGTACAGGGTGCCGTCGACCGGGTTGGTGACGTCGAACCCGTCGCCGACGCGCTCGGCGTTGGACAGTTCGATGTTGGCGCCGTCGCGGATCCGCTCGCCCCGGTAGTAATAGCTGCCGCTGAGGTTTTGGCACACCACCGCGAGTGACTTGGCGGTTCGCACCACGGCCGCCGGCGGATTGCCCGGGTCGCACCGCGCCGTCTCGCCGACGAACCCTAACCCGTCGGCACCCTTGACGGGAGCAGACAACGACTGCGTCTTCGGGGCGGGCGTCGGTGGCGCCGGAGGCGCGGCCGTCGCCGTGCGCGGCGGCGGGGGCGAGCCGTTGCGGTGGTTGCCGACAAAGACCGATGCCACGGCCAACACCAGCCCGACGATCAGCGCCACCAAGGCCGCCGCGGTCAACACCAGCGGCGCGCGACCGATCACCAACGGGCGGGCCGGGCGCTCGGGCGGCGCATCCGGGGGCGGATACGGGCTGCAGCCGGTGTCGTCGGGGTTCGGATAGACCGTCGTAAACGGCCGCGTGCGCAGCGGCAGGCTCGCGCCGGCCCCCACCGCAACAGGCTCGTAGGCCGAAGACACCGCCTCGCTGGCCGCGCGGGCGAGCTCCCCCGCGGAGGCGAACCGCGCCGAACGCTGCTTGGCCATGCCTTGCGCGACGACGTCGTCGAGGGCCCGGCCCACGCCGCGGCGCATGATGCTGGGCCGCGGTGCCGGGGACAACAGGTGCGCGCGCTTCAGCTCCTGCGGTCCCGCGCCCTCGAACGGCGGCTGGCCGGTGAGGCACTCGTAGAGCACACACGCCAGCGAATACACGTCGGTCTGCGGCCCCACCCATCCGCTGGTGAACCGCTCGGGCGCCATGTAGGTGCGCGACATCCGGTCGTCGCCGGCGGCGTGCGCGATGCCGCAGTCGACGACGTAGGCGAAGTGGTCGGGCGTGAGCAGGACGTTTTCGGGTTTGACGTCGAGGTGCAACAGCCCACCGGCGTGCGCGGCGTCCAGCGCGCGCGCCACCTGCGCCGTGATCGACGCCGCCCGCGAGGCCTCCAGCGCGCCCCGCTCGCGCAGCAGGTCCCGCAGGCTGCCGCCGTCGACCAGGTGCATGTCGAGGAACAGCACCCCGTCGATCTCGCCGAAGTCGTGCACCGGGATGATGTGGGGCTCCTGTATTCGCGCCACCGCCCGGCACTGTTGGTAAAAGCGTTGCTGGAAGCCCGGATCCGCGGATAACTCGGCGCGCAGCAGCTTGAGCGCGACCGTCCGATCCTTAACCGTGTCGTAGGCCCGATACACCTTGCCCGTCGCGCCGGCACCGATCGGCGATCGCAGCTCGTATGGCCCGAAACGGGACGACATTGGAATTCCTTTCAGCCAGACGTGCTCGCGACACCCAGTGTGCCCGAATCGAGCGCTCACATGACCCGACGGCGCCCGTGGTGGACGTCACTTCGGGGCACCGACGGACAAGGCCCCCGGTTCCGCGTGGCAGGCTAGCGTCGCCCGGCCCCGGGCGTTGTGCGACGCTGGCGCCATGGACCCCGCGAGCTTTATCGGAGGCTGTCAATTCTGGCACGCAGCATCTGCGCGAGCATCTTGGTTTGCCGGTCATCGAAACCGATTTCACCGCATCTGTCCGGCCAGTCTTGTGCAGCAACGACAATCGCGTCAATCATCCTCGTGACGGCGCGCGGCCGTAGACCCAGGCGTTCGCCGGCGCCGATGAAATCCGCGCGCGTGAGCCGGTTGGCGCGGCCGTAAAGGTTGAGAGCCATGGGATCCCGCCATCGGGTGTAGGGCTGGGTACACAGCAGGTCGTAGGCGGGAGTGGGTTGCCAAATACCATCTGGGTTGTAGATCGACAGGTTCTTGCCATGCAGGTCGCCGTTGCCGATAAGCCACGAAAACACAACGGTTTTGAGCAACTCCCGGATTGCCGCAGGCTTCGACCCGCCGCCTCGACCGCATGCGTCGGCGAGTGCCGTGATGGCCGTCTCGGTTTTGATGCGGTACTTGGAAGCCGGGTAGATACCCGCGACTTGGCACGCGTCCTCTTGCGCTATTCGCGTCGACCCTGCCCGATCGAATCGGGTCACCAGCAAAGCGCTGCGCCCCTCGGCGTCATGCAGCAGCGATGTGGCTGCGACCCGCAATCCGCATGCGGCGGCCATCGTCATAAAGAAGTGCTCATTTTCGACGATCAGCGGGTACTGAACGGGATTGAGCTTCAATATCGCTGGGCCGGATCGGGTTTGGGCCGGTGCCGAAAACATCGCGGCACTCACCTTGGGCTGCACACCTGCCAGACCCACGGGGTCGGCCTCGACGGAGCCGGTCAACTTCGCAAAGACCGCGCGAAAGTCGGTGTCACGCTCGGGCTCGAACATCGGCGGCGGTGAAGCCGGATCGGTTCCCGCCGGGACCACCCGGACATTGCCGACAGTGTCCGCGCCGATCGCAAGCAGCAACGTGAGGTGATCGTCGGCCGAGGTCTTCGTCGATGATGTCACGACTCCGAGCCGGACCCCTTCCGGAAGCAGCCCCGCGAAGAACGGCGGAACAGCACCACCGGTGGTGACAACCGGGTAGTCGGCGGACCTCAGCAGCGACCACGATACGGATCGGTCGCGGATGCTGGCCCCCGTCGGGGAGTGATCGATGTAGTCGAAGCTGATGGTGTCCCCGCGTTCGCGAACGAGTCGAGCGGCAAGGCTTTCGCCGATGTAGACATCGGCTTCGGCGATGGTCCGTAGGTCGGGCCGGCGCGGTCTCGTCATTCGTCCGCGGTGCCCAGGACGATCCGCAATCCCAAGGTGTCGGCGATCTCGACGACGTAGCCAAACTTGACCGAGCCGCTCCCCCGCTCGAGCGCCTGAACGCTGGACCGAGAGACGCCGGCGAGGTCCGCGAGGGTCTGTTGGGTGAGCCGCAACGCGATCCGGCGCTCAGCGAATGCGCGTCCTATGCGTGCAATATCAGGCATAGCGGCGTCAAGTCGTGGCTTGCTTCGCCTTGGGCCAGCCATGTTGCTCCTTATGCTTGAAATCTCATGCATAAACAGCATGCGGCGGCAAGGCGGTGGAAGTCAAGCCTCTATGCTTTATCTTTCATGCTTTAGATTGCGCGGCAGCGTTCGGCTCAGCCCTCACCGCGGACGACATCCGCGGACTGCTCGCAGGAGCGAGCGGCCGGGCCGCATCGCTATTGCTCGCCCAGAGCACCCAAATCGAGGCGCAACGGAACGGGAGCGCTGGTCGTGAATGTCCAGCTCTCGTACGGCTTACACACCGACGATCCACTCCTCAACGCTGCCCGCGAGCAGCGCTATCACTGGATCACCAATACCTTCGACCCGATCCCGTTCGATACCCGCGCCGCGCGGATCTACGGAGCGCTGTGCGCCACGGTTCGAGCCGTCGGCCGGGACCCGAAGCCGCGCCGATTCGATCTGCTCACTGCAGCGGCCGCCGTCGCGCTGGATCTTCCGCTCATCACCCGCAACGATGCTGACTTCAAGGGCATTCACGACAGGTTGACCATCATTGGTGTCCGCTGAGGCCCAGGGCACGCCGCCGTCCCGCGCCGAATCACTTGACCAGCGGTCAACATCGGTTCAAGGTCGGCGTATGAGCCTCGATGACGAGCCGGTCACCACGCTGGACGACCTCCGGGGCGACTTGGCGGGCCGGCACAAATGGACACCGAGCAGCGGCGCCTCCGTCGACCCCGCGATCGTCGACGCCGACATGGCCGCCCTCGACCGCGACGGCTACGTCATCTGGGAGAACCTGCTCGGCCCGGACGATTGCCGGCAGATCCGCGACACCGTCGGCCCCTGGCTCGGGCCCACCGGACGCAACGCATTCGAAGGACGTCGCACCCAGCGCATCTACAGCGTGCTGAGCCGGACGCGCGTGTGCGACCGGCTCGTCGATCATCCGCGGGTGCTGGCGGTGCTCGATCGGCTGCTGATGCCCAACTACCTGCTTTCGGCGTTGCAGGCCATCAACATTCAGCCCGGCGAGTCCGCGCAGCTGCCCCACCACGACGACGGGTTCTACCCGATCCCGCGGCCGCGGGCACCCCTGGCCGCGGCGACGATCTGGGCGATCGACGACTTCACCGCCGACAACGGCGCCACGGTGCTCTTCCCCGGCAGTCATCGCTGGGGCCGGCGTCCGCCCGGGCCGGACGATCCCGCGCTGCCCGTGGTCATGCCCGCCGGCTCGTGCGTGTTTTTCGTGGGAACCCTCTGGCACGGCGGCGGCGCCAACACGAGCGCCCGCGCGCGGCTGGCCGTCACGGCCCAATACTGCCAGCCGTGGCTGCGGCCGATGGAGGCGTTCACGCTGTCGATACCGCGCGACGTCGCTCGGACCGTCTCCGACGACATTCGACGCATGATCGGCTACAGCATCCACCCGCCGTTCGTCGGCGCCGTCGACGGCTTGCACCCGCTGCGGTTGTTGGACGAACCTTGAGCGACGTGACGGCGCGGTTCGCGGAGATCGTCGGCGCCCACAACCTGCTGACCGGCGACGCGATCCCCGACGACTATTTCCACGACGAGGTGCTGACAACGGCGCCGCAGCGGCCCGCGTATGTTGCGAGGCCGGCCACCGCCGACGAGGTCGCGCGGCTGCTGAAAACCGCGACGGAGCAAGGGATTCCGGTGACGGCCCGCGGATCCGGGACCGGCCTGTCGGGCGCCGCGATACCGCGCGAGGGCGGGCTGGTCATCTCCTTCGAGCGGATGAACGCGGTGCTCGAGGTCGACACGACGAACCAGGTCGCCGTCGTCCAACCGGGTGTGACGCTGACCGAACTGGACGCCGCGACCGGCGACGTCGGGCTGAGCTACATGGTTCATCCCGGCGAGCTGTCCTCCAGCGTCGGCGGCAACGTCGGCACCAACGCCGGGGGCATGCGCGCGGTCAAGTACGGCATCGCCCGCCACAACGTGCTCGGGTTGCAGGCCGTCCTGCCGACCGGCGAGATCATCCGGACCGGCGGCAAGATCGCCAAGGTGTCCACCGGCTACGACCTGACCCAGCTCATCGTCGGCTCCGAGGGCACCCTGGCCCTGGCCACCGAGGTGATCGTCAAGCTTCATCCGCGCCTTGCCCACAGCGCCACCGTGCTCGCGCCGTTCGCCGACTTCGACCAGGTCATGGCGGCGGTTCCTCGCATCCTGGCCAGCGGGCTGGCGCCCTACATCCTCGAGTACATCGACAACATGACGATGGCCGCGCTCGTCCACACGCAGAACCTCGAGCTGGGCATCCCCGATCAGATCCGCGACAGCTGCCAAGCGTATCTCGTTGTGGCGCTTGAGAATCAGATGGCGCACCGGCTCGACGAGGACGTCGAGCGGGCCGGCTCGCTCGTCGCCGAGCTGGGCGCCGTCGACGCCTATGTGCTGGAAGGGGTTTCGGCGCGCAAGCTGATCGAGGCGCGCGAGAAGGCGTTCTGGACGGCCAAGGCGATCGGCGCCGACGACATCATCGACACCGTCGTGCCGCGCTCGGCGATGCCGAAATTCCTATCGGCCGCGCGCGATCTGGCGGCGGCGGCCGGCGGGGCCGCGGCGGGCTGCGGGCACGCCGGCGACGGCAACGTGCACCTGGCGATCATCTGTAAGGACCCGTCGAAAAAGAAGACGCTGATGACCGACATCTTCGCGCTGGCAATGGAATTGGGCGGCGCGATCTCCGGCGAACACGGCCTCGGCCGCGCCAAGACCCCGTACTTCCTCGAACTCGAAGACCCCGTCAAGGTCGACCTCATGCGCCGCATCAAAAAGAGCTTCGACCCGGCGGGCATCCTCAATCCCGACGTCCTCTTCGGCGACGGCTAGCACCTGAAAGACGTGCATCAGCGGTGACCAGCACGGCACCCAGGGCCTCGGCCAGCGCCACAGCCAATATGCTGGCATCAACGACGATCACGTTCTCCCCGAACGTGATCGATAGCAGCCTCAAAAGATACACGGCCACCACGGCGCGCGGCGATGCGGTCCAGAACCTCATCCAGGGTGGGTTGATCCGCATCGGCGATCAGACGGCCTCGAAGGTATTCCTGTAGGGATTGGTGGGCGCGCGCCGCTCGCTCCCGCAGAACTCGGTGAGTGTCTTCGGGGACGTCGTTGATTCGTACACTGGGCATGGCGCCATTATGTCGCCAGCCGTTGGGCTCCTGCCAGGCTTTGAATCCCTTACGTCACAGGAAGTTAGGGATATGACGATATGCCCGCCTCAGCGCGACAACTCAACCCGCCGTCGCGAATTGATGCTCCTATAGATGCCAAGCGGTGTTTTGACGAGGGGCCCTCGCGATCGGCCTGCGCGTGCTGGTCAACATCATCGAGCAGTCGGCCGTTTTCTAGACCCGCGAACGCGCTCATATGTACGGCGACACGCCGTCCAAGCCGGCATTTTGAGGACGCTCGGCAAGTGAACAGTCGCTGAGAGGTGGACAAAGTGTGTGCCGCCTCTTCCAGAAACCAGTGTGGCTGATGTGACGCAAAACCCTGCCGCCGCCTCACATGCCGAAGTGCGCGCCACGCACGGCCGCGATGGCCTCAGGTGGTCCGCTCACGTCCACCCGCGCCGCGGCCTGGCGCCCGAAGAGATATAGCAGCAATTCGCCCGGCGCCCCGCTGAGCCGCGCGGTCGGTGAGCCCGTCCGAACCATCACCCGCTCCTCGGTTCCGGCCCACGACAGCTCCAGCCCGCAGCCGCGCAGTCGCCGGCTCAGATAGCGGCCGCCGCGGCATACGTTTCGCCACAAGGCGGCGTCCATCTCCGGCCCGAGAACACGCGGCCCTCGACTATTCGCCCTGCGGACGTCCTCGTGGTGAACGAAGAACTCGTTGAGGTTCGCCATCGCGCGCACCCACCCGAGGCGGAAGAACCCGGGCGGCGGCCCGGACCGAATCCGCGCCACCAGCCACGTGAAGTCCCGGCGCCCGGCCAGCGCGGCTCGACGTCGCTCTGCGAACCGTCCGAAAGCACCAGGTAGAACAAGGCAGGGGCCGGCAACCAGGTCGTGCTCCCGCAACACCACGTGCGCGGCGAGATCGTGCGCGGTCCAGCCGTCGAGCAGCGTCGGAGCCGTGGGACCCACCACGTCGAAGAAGTCGCACAACTCGAGGCGCTCTTGTGCATCCGGCGGAACCGATGTCACGAAGCCGGAGTCTACGGCGACCTCGTAAGGTGACCGCATGCAGAGAGCTCAGATCAGCCACATCGTTCGGCAACTCGGATCGCTGGTGGTCACGGCGGTGACGGCAGCGTCGACCCTCAACGCATATCGCCCCCTGGCGCGCAAGGGGTACATGTCGCTGTACTCGTGGCTGTTCGGTTTTATCGTGACGGAGTTGCCGCTGCAGACGCTGGTCAGCCAGCTCGGCGGACTGGCGTTGACGCAGCGCCGCCTGACCGGGCCGGTGCGGGCGATCGCGTGGCTGGTCGCCGCCGTCTCGGCGGCGGGCTTGCTGAACTTCAGTCGCGCGGGCCACAAGGCCAATGTCCCGCTGTCCAAGGCGCTGGACGAGGGCCTGGGCCCGGGACGCCGCACCGAGTCGGCGGGCCTCTGGCGCCGGCCCGACGGCGCCGGCAACGCCAAAGCACCGGGAGTCGTGCGGATGTTCCGGATCTACCGCGACTACGCCCACGACGCCAACATCAGCTACGGCGAATTCGGCCGCGCCAATCTCCTCGACATCTGGCGGCGGCCCGACCTCGACCTGAACGGCAAGGCGCCGGTGCTCTTCCAGATCCCCGGCGGCGCCTGGACGACGGGAAACAAGCGCGGACAAGCACATCCGTTGATGAGCCACCTCGCCGAGCTCGGCTGGATCTGCGTGGCGATCAACTACCGGCACAGCCCGCGCAACACCTGGCCCAGCCACATCGTCGACGTCAAACGCGCCCTCGTGTGGGTCAAAGAGCACATCGCCGAATACGGCGGCGACCCCGACTTCATAGCCATCACCGGCGGTTCGGCGGGCGGTCATCTGTCGTCGCTGGCCGCGCTGACGCCGAACGACCCGCAGTTTCAGCCGGGTTTCGAGAATGCCGACACCCGGGTTCAGGCGGCCGTACCCTTTTACGGCATTTACGATTTCACCCGCCTCGACGACTCGATGCACGCGATGATGCCGGCACTGCTCATCAAGTCGATCATCAAACAACAGCCCTCGACGCACCCGCAGACGTTCGCCGACGCATCGCCGATCCACCGCGTGAACCCCGACGCTCCCCCGTTTTTCGTGCTGCACGGCAAAAACGACTCGCTGGCCTTCGTCGAGCAGGCGCGCGACTTCACCGCCAAGCTGCGCGAAGTCAGCAACCAGCCCGTCGTGTACGCCGAATTGCCGTTCACCCAACACGCTTTCGACATCTTCGGCTCGGCCCGCGCGGCCCACGCCGCGGTCGCCGTCGAGCAATTCCTGGCCGAGGTCTATGCGACGCAACGCCAGGCCAACGTCGCCTAGCCTCGATCTTTCGTGTAACGGTTGGTCGAGCTGAAATTGCGGGCTCGTGAGGTGGCCGAGGAGCCCGCCCGGACCATCACCCACTCAAACCCACAGCCGCGCAGCCGACGACTCAGATAGCGACCGCCGCGGCATACGTTTCGCCATAGCGCAGCATCGAGAGCCGGCGCTAATACACGCGGCCCTCGGTCGTTCCGCGGTTTCGCCGAACGCCGGGCGGTCAAACCAGGTTGTGGCGGCCTCCAACCGTCAAGAAGCCACGGCTTTTACACAAAGGAGACATCGATGTCTTTCGTGACGACACAGCCCGAAGCGTTGCTCTACGCGGCGGGCAAGCTGCAAACGCTCGGCTCGGCGCTGGCGGCCGAAAGCGCGGCCAGCGCAGCCCCCACCACGGGCGTTGCTCCCGCCGCCGCCGACGAGGTATCGGCGCTGCAGGCTGCGATCTTCTCGGCGTACGGCAGCCTCTACCAATCGATCAGCGCGCAGGCTACGGCGAATCACGAGCAGTTCGTTCACACCCTGGGGACCAGCGCGAATTCGTACACGGCCACCGAGTCCACCAACTCCGCCGCGACCGCGGCGCAGGGACCGATCTCCGCTCTGGGTCCCGCCCCCAACGTCGCCCCCGCCGCCGCTCCCGCCGCCGCCGACCCGCCGGCCACCCCCTTGGCCGACATCATCGACATCGGGGCGGGTAACTGGTCCTCGGCATCGTCGAATCTGCTCAACATGGCCGCCGGGGGCCTGCTCGTCCAGCCGGGGGCCGGCCTCGTCTCCGAAGGAGGGCTGGTGCCCGACGCGGCCGTGGGAATCCCGACGGGCGCCGTCGCTCCGGCCGGCCTTGGGGGTTCGGGCGGCGTCCCGATGGTCGCGGGCCTGGGCCAGGCGGCTTCGGTCGGCCAGCTGTCGGTGCCGCCGAGCTGGGCCGCGGGCGCCGCCCCGGCGGCGGCCAGCCCCGCCGCCGTGACGACCGCGGGCTGGACCGCCCCGGCGGCGCAAACCGCGTCGCCGGCAACCGTGCCGGCCGCGATGCCGTCGATGGCCACGGCCGGAAAGGCCGGCGGCTACGGCGCACCGCGATACGGCGTCAAGCCCACCGTGATGGGACGACCGACGGTCGGCTAACGGATTTCTTCAAAGGAGAGGCAGAGAAATGGATTTCGGAGCATTTCCCCCAGAGATCAACTCCGCGCGCATGTACGCCGGTGCGGGTGCGGGGCCGATGATGGCCGCCGCGACGGCGTGGAGCAATCTGGCCGCCGAGTTGAATGCGACGGCCGCCGGCTACGAGTCGGTGATCTCGGAGCTGACCGGCGGGCAGTGGATCGGCCCGGCGTCGGCGACGATGGCCGCCGCGGTCCAGCCGTACATCGAGTGGCTGAACGTCACCGCCGCGCAGGCCCAGCATGCGGCCGCGCAGGCCACGGCCTCCGCGGCCGCCTTCGAGGCGGCCTTTGCCGCGACGGTGCCCCCGCCGGCGATCGCCGCCAACCGGGCTCAGCTGGCGGCCCTGGTCGCGACCAACTTCCTGGGCGTGAACACGCCGGCGATCATGGCCACCGAGGCCCACTACGGCGAGATGTGGGCCCAGGACGCCGCCGCCATGTACGCCTACGCAGCCTCCTCGGCGGCGGCCGGGAGATTGATCCCGATGACCCCGCCGGCACCGACCGCCAACCCGGCCGGGGAGGCGGGCCAGGCCGCGGCGGTCGCCCGCGCCGGCGCCGCCACCGCCACCCAGGCGGGGCTGACGCAGACGATCTCCAACTTGCCCAATACCGTTGCCGGGCTTGCCGCCCCGCTCGCGGCCGACCCGCCCAGCATCCTGAGCAACTCGCTGGTGTCGAACACGATCAACGGCGCGGTGAACACCACCGCGTGGTGGGTCATGAACACCATCCCGACTTCGGTGTTGCTCAACCACACCCTCACGCCTGCGGCGGCCGCCGCGGGAGCCGGGCCCGGCGCGGTCCCGATCGGCGCCCCGGCGCTGGTCGGCGCGGCCCCGGCCTCAACCGGTTTCGGCGGGGCGCCGGTGCTGGCCGGCGTGGGCCGGGCGTCGACGGTCGGCGGCCTGTCGGTGCCGGGCAGTTGGTCCGCGGCCGCCCCGGCGATGCACTCGGGCGCCTCGGCGCTGGAGGGCTCCGGCTGGACCGTCGCACCGGAAGAATCGGCCCCGGTGTCGACGGTGGCGGCAGGGATGCCGGCGATGGCCACCGCCGGGAAGGGCGTCGGGTTCGCCGGGCCGCGCTACGGGTTCAAGCCCACTGTGATGCCGAAATCGGTTGTCGTATAAGGGGCTTCAACCTTCAACCGAATACCGGGAAGCGGCGCTTGGCGGCCAGCTCGTCGAGCCCCTTCTGCATCAGCCCGCGCACCAGCGCGTCGACGTGTTCGACGTCGGGCGTGCGGCCGAAGGCGGCGGTGTCGATCGGCTTGAGCACCTCGGTGACGATCTTGGTGGGCAGCGGCACGTTGACCGGCGCCAGGACGCTCAGCCCGAACGGCCACCCGAAAGTTATTGGCAGGATGTTGGTTCGGAAGTGCTTGCGTTCGAAGTTGGTGAGCCGCAGCAGTCGCGACAACCAAGTGCCGCGGCTCAGGTACAGCTGGCCTTCCTGCCCGCCGATGGAGACCGCGGGGACGATCGGCACCCCGGCCTCGATGGCCGTTGTGACGTAGCCGGTTCGGCCGCCGAAGTTGATGACGTTCTCCCGCATGCTCGGCCGGTACACGTCGAAATCGCCGCCCGGGAAGACCAATACGACGGCACCGGAGGCCAACGCCTTCGCCGCGTTCTCGCGCGTCGCGCGGATCACCCCGGTGCGGTTGAGGAATTCGCTGGCCGGTCCGCCGAATATCGTGTCGAACCCGAGCGCATAGAGCGGACGCTCGTAGCCGAACTTGTCGTAATAGCCGACGGCGAACACGGACAGGTCGAACGACGTGAGACCGCCGGAATGGTTGGACACCACCAGGGACGGGCCGGGCGGGATGAGGTCCAGGCCCCGGACCTCGGAACGGAAATAGAGCTTGACGATCGGGCGGGTCAGCGCGACGACGTGCTCCGTCAGGGCGCGATCCCATTTGTCGATGTCGGCTGAGCCGGAATGGTTGTCGCTCATTCACGGATTTTGAGCCGCCCCCGCGGCGGCCGATAGAGCCTTTGGTCGCCTAAACCTTGGGACGTACGCCAGCCGCGCGATACACGAAGGCGGGGTCGACCCGAAACCGCAGCGACGTCGTCGGCAGCCGTTGCAGCACCTCGTCGGGGATCTTCCTCTTGTAATTCAGCTTCATCTTGCCGCTGCACGCGCGGTCCACCCCGTGCAGCTCGATATCGATCACGAGGCCCTTGTTGGTGATGGTCGCGGTCGCCGGTCCCGAGTCGGTGTCCCAGGCGCAGTCGATTGACCGCAGGTTGGTGTCGCCGCGCGCGGGAAAGGTGGCGACGATCCGCGCGGCGCTGAAGGCGAACGCGCCCGTGTAGCGGGACACGCCCGCGGCCGAAAACACGCCCGGGACATGGCCGCTGAAGTGCCGGCTCACGCCGACCCGGGGGGCAAGGAAAACCAGACCCTCGGCCTCGAGCTGTTCGCGGAGTTCCGCCGGCACGTTGCTCAACTGGGGCCAGTTGCGAAGGAAGCCGATCACAGCCAGACCGTAGCGCGAGGAGCCGTCTACCGCACGGTCACCGTCGCGTTGTAGGTGCTCTTCGGTGTCGGGTCGCCGCCCACGAAGCTGGTGTAGTAGGTGGTGATCGTCGTGACGCCGGGCTTCAGCGCCGTGAACGTCCAGACCTCGGTCCCCGGCGCCCCCAGCGCGTCGGAGGTCGGTTGCACAAACTGGTGACTGGTTTGCTTGACGATGCTCGCGTCGCCGATCTTCGTCTCGGCCGTCCACCGGTACGGGGTGGTGTAGTTCGAGCCCAATTTCAGGGTCAACGTGTTGCCGACGGACAAGGTGACGTTCTGCGTGATGACGCCCTGCCTCAGCACCTCATCCATCGAGACCTGGAGGGTTTTGCTCGTCGGCGGGTTCCTGGACTGGAAGTTGCAGCCCACCAACGTCGATGTAACGAGCATCGCGACGGTCACCAAGAGCCTGATCTTCACGACGGTCATTTGCGTCCATTATGGGGTGTCGCCCGGGTCGCCACGCCGTGAGGACCAGCAGGGCAACCGGCAGCAGCACGGCCACCGCGAGGGTGATCGTCTGCCCGGCCACGGCCGCCGTCGTGAACCCCTCCAGGTGGGTGACGTGAAAGATCAGGTGCGGGACGGCGAACAACAGGTACGCGCCCAGCGCGATGCGCACCATGCGGCGCTCCATCGTCATTGCGGCGGCGACGAATACGAGCGCGAGCGAGAGATTCATCGCGCCGTAGTCGCGCATCAGGTGCTCCGAGAACGGCGGGACGAGGTCCACCCAGGGCACGTGGTCGTAGAACGCCCGCGGCGCCAGCGTCGCCACCAGCCCGACCGCCATTTCGACGGCTGTGAGAAACCACACTCCCGCGCGAAGCACGCTCACCGCCGGCGCTGGGGCAGGTACGCGCGGATGGCGTCTTTGTACGGCCGCTGGCCGGCGGCGACTTGTTCACCGAGGTACTGCTCGAAGGTGATCTTGCCGTCGGCGTGCTCCGGGGTGAGCAGCCCGCCGGCCCGTATCCCACCAAACACCTTGCCGGGCAACCGGATCGGGACGATCGGCCGGCGCTTACCGACGGTCGCCAGGTAGCTGCGGGCGAGGTCGTCGAGCGCGCGCACCTGCGGGCCGCCGAAATCCGGCGCCCGCCCCATCGGCTCGCCCAGCGCCAACTCGGCCAACCGGGCGCCCACGTCGCGCACGTCGACCGGCTGGAACCTCAGGCCCGACGCCAGCGCCATCACCGGCGGCTTCGCCAGCATGCGCAACACGAAGGCGATCAGGTCGTGAAACTGGGTGGCCCGCAGCACCGTCCAGGGCAGGCCCGAGTCGGCGATCGTGCTTTCGTTGGCGAGCATGGTGCGGTAGAGGGCGAACGGGACGCGGTCGATCCCGACGATGGACACGTAGACCAGATGCGGTGAGCCCGCCCGCTTCGCCGCGGCGACCAGGCGCTCGGTGGGATAGATGCAGTGCACGATCGTGTCGACGCCGCCCATCGCCGCCTCGAGCCCGTCACCGGATCGCACGTCGCCGACGACGTGCTCGACGTCGGCGCGCTGATGGACCCGTCGTCCCCGGCTCAGGACGCGGACCGGGATGCCCGCGGCCACCAGGTTGTCGACGACGACGCGGCCGACGGTGCCGGTGCCGCCGGTGACCAGTACTCGGTTCGCCATACCCTTATGAACCGGGCAGGTCGGCCGGATGTGACAGCTGCCCGGCGAGGAACCTCAACTTGTCGGGATTGGCCAGGATCCGCAGGGCCGCGATCCGCTCGTCGGTGATCTCGAAGCACAGGACGCCGGACAGCGTGTCGCCGTCGAAGGCCAGCATCGCGGGCTCGCCGTTGACCTCGGCGACCTCCAACCGCACCCGCGGCGCCGCCAGGTTCCTGCTGAACACCCGCGCCGCGTACGTCGCCATCCGGTCGCGGCCGAAGATCGGGCGCCGCGCGGCCGCCACCTTGCCGCCGCCGTCGGCCGTCGACGTCACGTCGGCGGTCAGGATGTCGACGAGTCCGGCCACGTCGCCGGCGCCGGCGGCGATGAAGAACCGGTCCACCAGCCGCCGCCACTGCGCCCGATCCGGTCGCTGCGCCGGCCGGCGGGGCTCACCCAGTCGTTGCCGCGCGCGCCGGTACAGCTGCCGGGCGTTGGCCTCCGACGTCTGCAGGATCTCGGCGACCTCGAAGTGGCTGTACGCGAACGCCTCTCGGAGCACGAACGCCGCCCGCTCGTTGGGTTTGAGCCGCTCCAACAGGGTCAGCAGCGCGATGGACACCGACTCGCGTTGCTCGGCGGTTTCCAGCGGGCCGAGCGTCCGGTCGTCGGTGCGGACCGGCTCCGGAAGCCACGGCCCGGGGTAGACCTCCCGTCGGGCGCGCGCCGACGTGAGCCGGTTGAGGCACAGGTTCGTGACGGCCTTGGTGAGCCAGGCCGGCAGCGATTCGATGAGCGCCTGGTCGGCGCCGTGCAGCCGCAGGTACGCGTCCTGCACCGCGTCTTCCGCCTCGCTCGCCGACCCCAGCAGTCGGTACGCCAACCAGAACAGGCGCGGCCGCTGCGCCTCGAAATCCTCGACGAGGTCGGTCACACTGCCAGCCTGCCCCGTCACGCGCAAACCGGCCAGGTCCGGCAGGATGGGGCTGGTGTTTGGCCTCGTCCTGATCGTCGCGCTGGTGTCCACCGTCATCGTCGGGACGGTCATCGGCCGGCGCTATCGGGTGGGTCCCCCGGTGTTGCTCATCCTGCTGGGCGCCCTGCTGGGTCTGATCCCGCAATTCGGTCACTTTCACATCAACGGCGAGATCGTGCTGTTGCTGTTCCTGCCCGCGATCCTCTATTGGGAGGGCCTGAACACCAGCTTTCGCGAGATGCGCACGAACGTGCGCATCATCGTCTTCCTCAGCGTCGTCCTGGTGATCGCCACCGCGGCGGCGGTGTCGTGGACGGCGCGGGCGCTGGGCATGGACTCCCACGCCGCCGGCGTCCTCGGCGCCGTGCTGTCCCCCACCGACGCGGCGGCGGTGGCCGGCCTCGCGCGAAAGCTGCCGCGCCGGTCGCTCACTGTGCTCAAGGCCGAGAGCCTGATCAACGACGGCACCGCGCTGGTCTTGTTCGTCCTGAGCGTGCACATCGCGATCGGCGGCTCGGCGATCAGCCCGCCGGAGGTGGCCGCCCGGTTCGTGGTGTCCTACCTCGGCGGTATCGCCGCCGGGCTGCTCGTCGGCGGATTGGCGACCGTCGCGCGCAAACGCATGGACGCCCCGCAAGAGGAAGGCGCCCTGAGCCTGCTGACACCGTTCGCGGCGTTCCTGCTGGCCCAGGCATTCGAGTGCAGCGGCGTGGTCGCGGTCCTGGTGTCGGCACTGGTGCTGGCCTACTCCGGGCCGGTGGTGATCCGGGCCCGTTCCCGGCTGCAGTCCTACGCGTTCTGGGACTCCGCGACCTTCCTGCTCAACGGCTCGCTGTGGGTGTTCGTCGGGGTCCAGATCCCGGGTGCGCTGCGCGGCATTTCCGGCGTCGAGGGCGGGCTTCGCCACGCGCTGTATCTGGCGCTTGCCATCACCGGTGTCGTCATCGTGTCCCGCATCATCTGGGGGGAGGCCACCACCGCGCTGATCCGCCTCCTGGACCGTCGCCAAGCGCAGCGCGAACGTCGCATCCCCTGGCGGCAGCGTTTCGTCACCGCGTGGGCGGGATTCCGCGGGGCAGTGTCGCTGGCCGCGGCGCTGGCCGTCCCGACGACCACGCTCAGCGGTGCGCCGTTCCCCGACCGCAGCCTGCTCATCTTCATCGTCGTTGTCGTCATCCTGGTGACGGTCCTGGTCCAGGGCAGCACGCTACCGGCCGTGGTGCGCTGGGCCAAGATGCCCGAAGACGTCGCCCACGGGGAGGAACTGCAACTGGCCCGCAGGCGCGGCGCTCAGGCGGCGCTCGACGCGCTGCCGACGGTGGCCG
The DNA here is from genome assembly GCF_035616495.1 of Mycobacterium sp. 663a-19. Classification (NCBI taxonomy): domain Bacteria; kingdom Bacillati; phylum Actinomycetota; class Actinomycetes; order Mycobacteriales; family Mycobacteriaceae; genus Mycobacterium; species Mycobacterium sp. 663a-19. The sequence goes on from NZ_JAPJAV010000007.1 coordinate 254,430, forward strand.
ACGAGGTCGGCATCAGCGACGACCTTCGGCGACGGCTGCAAAAGGAATACGAGGAAAAGGCCGCGCTGGTGCTGGCCACCGAGGACGGCTCACCGAATCACCGCCTGCTCAAGGGCAAGGAGAAGGTACGACGGGTGCGCCTGGGTGTGCTCGAGCACAAGCGCCGGGAAATCACCGCGCTGCGAAACCAGAACCTGATCGACGACATCGTGCTGCGCGAGTTGCAGAACGAAATGGACCTGGAGGAAGTGCAACTGCTCGGCGACGCCGACTCCGAATAGACGAGGTATAGCCGCTTGTGGGAATTCACGGACTGTTCAGGCGCGCGTCGATTCCACATCGTTGCCCGCACACGCGCGGCGGCTGTCCTCACGGTATGCGCGTGGCACAGGTCGCCAACTTCTACGGCCCCCGCTCCGGCGGCCTTCGCACCGCGGTGGATCGCCTGGGCGCGGAATACTGCGCCGCCGGGCACGAGGTGTTCCTGATCGTTCCCGGCGCGCGCGCCGAGTGCATCCGGCTGCCGACGGGCGTCGTACGAATCACGTTGCCCGCCAGGCTGATTCCGTTCACGGGCGGCTACCGGGCGGTGCGGCCGTGGCCGGTCAAGCGAGTGTTGGAGTCGCTGAAGCCCGACGCGTTGGAGGTCTCCGACCGGCTCACGCTGCGGTCACTGGGGCCGTGGGGCCGCGAACACGGCGCCAACACGGTGATGATCTCCCATGAGCGCCTCGATCGCCTTGTGGGGCAGATACTTCCGCATCGGCCCGCGGAGAGGTTCGCCGACTTCGCCAACCGGCGCACCGCCGCCAATTACGACACCGTGGTGTGCACCACGGGTTTCGCCCGCGAGGAATTCGACCGGATCGGCGCCACGAACACCGTCACCGTGCCGCTGGGCGTGGACCTGCACACCTTCCACCCGCGCCGGCACTCACACCTGGTGCGGCGGCGATGGGCCGCGCCTGAACAGATCCTGCTGGTGCACTGCGGCCGGCTGTCGGTGGAAAAGCGGGTCGACCGCAGCATCGACGCACTGGGCGCCCTGTGCCACGCCGGCGTCGATGCCCGGTTGGTCGTCGCCGGCGAGGGCCCGTTGCGGGCCCGGCTGCAACGGCAGGCCGCCCGGCTGCCCATCGACTTCACCGGCTTCATCGACGACCGCCACGCCGTCGCGGGCCTGCTCGCCACGGCCGACGTGACGCTGGCGCCCGGCCCGCACGAGACCTTCGGCCTCGCCGCGCTGGAGTCGCTGGCATGCGGAACGCCCGCAGTGGTGTCGCGCACGTCGGCGCTGACCGAGATCGTCACCCCCGACAGCGGCGCCCTGGCCGACAACGACCCCTTCGCCATCGCGCGGGCCGTCGGCGCGATCGTCAACCGCCCCGAGCCATACCGGCGCAGCTCCGCTCGGCGCCGCGCGGAGGACTTCACCTGGCAGCGGGCCGCGGCGGGAATGCTGGCGTCGCTGGGAACCTAACCGCCCGTCGACCGTTCGGGCTTCCAGCCGACGTAGGTCATGTACAGGCCGGCCGCGGCCAGGCAGCCGAACAGCACCCAGATCGCCACGGTCGCGCCCGAGCTGTAGATGGCGTTGCCGGCGGCGTCGTAGGCCCGGGGAACGGTCAGCAACAACACGCCGCGGATGGCCAGAAACCAGCCGACCACCGACACGATGACCGCCGCCAGGCTGCGCCAATACTGGTGAAACGCGATGATCACCAAGCCGAACATCAGCAGGATGGCGCCATACAGCCACGGCCACATGGGATTTGCCTTGAACTCGTTGAACAGGGTCTGCATGTAGGAGCCGCGCACGGCGACCGTGGTGGGGACGATCGTGAAGAACGGCCCCAATACGCGGGCGAACATGCGGGTCCGGATCTGCGACTGCTGTGATGCGCTCATTTCTCGTACCTCCGTTGTCTGGCGGTCGGATCCGTCGTTAGAAATCGGCGACGGCCCACGAACCGGGTGGGTAGGGCGGCACCTGGCCGGCAAAGACGCCATCGGTGAGTGTGCACAGCGTGTCCGAGATCGTTCCCGCGTTCGCCAACACCTGTGCGGCGCTGCCGGGCACGATCCGCGCGACGACCGCCTGCCACGAATAGCCGACGCCGCCGTGCTCGTACCAGACGAACCAGTCGGTGCCGCGATGGCCGGCGCGAATCAGGCGGCGGAACGGCAGCGTTGGATCGCTGACCGAGTCGGTCGCATTGAACGGCGCGCCGATGTCGGCGATGGGCGGCAGGATCTCCACGAGTTCGGGCGGAAGCTGGGATACGCTGTGCACTTCTTGAACGGGGGTTACCAAGGCGCACTGGGTGTTTGGCGCTGCCCCGGCCGGGGCCGCTGTCGATATAGCCAACGCGACGCCGACCGCGAGGCACCTGGTGAATGCCCGTACATAACCCACTCGCGTGACGCTACGCTTTTTCCGGGAGAAGGAGGTTGGAACGGTGGAAGCGCGCAACCGGGTGCTGATCACCGCGGCGGAGTTGGCCGACCTGATCCGGGCGGGCGACCCGCTGACCGTGCTGGACGTGCGTTGGCGGCTCGACGAGCCCGACGGGCGACGGGCCTACCTGGAGGGCCACATCCCGGGCGCGGTGTACGTCTCGCTCGAGGACGAACTCAGCGATCACACGATCGCGGGCCGCGGCCGCCACCCGCTACCGTCGGGGCGCGATCTGCAGACCGCCGCGCGCCGCTGGGGAATCCGGCGAGACTCGTCGGTCGTGGTCTACGACGACTGGAATCGCGCCGGCTCCGCGCGCGCGTGGTGGGTGTTGACGGCGGCGGGGCTGCCGAATGTGCGGATCCTGGACGGCGGCCTGTCCGCGTGGCGCTCCGCCGGACACGCTCTCGAGGCCGGTCCGGTCGAGCCGCACCCGGGGAATGTGGCTGTGCCGCAACGTGATTTGTACGCCGGAGCCCGACCCACGCTGACCGCCCACCAGGCCGCGGCCGGCGGTGTGACGTTGCTCGACGCCCGCGCGCCGGAACGCTTTCGCGGCGACGTCGAACCCCTCGACCCCGTCGCCGGGCACATCCCCGGCGCCAAGAACCTGCCGAGCACGGCGCTGCTGGCCACCGACGGCACGTTCGTCGGCGACCAGGCACTGGCCCGGCTGCTGTCCGACCGCGGCATCGACCGTGACGGCCCGGTGGGCGCCTACTGCGGCTCGGGGGTCACCGCCACCGTCACGATCGCGGCGCTCGCGGCGACGGGCCGCGAGGCGGCCCTGTTTCCCGGGTCGTGGTCCGAGTGGTGCTCGGATCCGAGCCACCCCGTGAGCCGCGGTCTCGTTTAATCAGCTTGCAAGCGCCCAAGATCGGCGCCCACTCCACCGATGTAGGCCTTGGCCATGTCACGGGCGGACACATCACCGCCGGCCGGGAGCGAGGTCAGCCATGCGACTGCGTCATCGCATTCGTCGTCGTCATACACGCGCACCGTCCCGATAGCTTGCAAGGCCTGAACAAATTTGCCTACTGCAACTATTGCATAGTGCTATAGTAATTACGATCCCTGCTGCGGAAGAGGTACGCACATGAAGGTCGCCATTGTCGGCGCTGGCATCGCCGGCCCAACGCTCGCGTACTGGCTGTGGCGTTACGGCCATGAGCCGACGCTGATCGAAAAGGCGCCACGGCTCCGCACCGGCGGTTATGTCGTCGACTTCTGGGGTGGCGGATATACCGTCGCCGAACGCATGGGACTCGCCGCCGAATTGCACGACGCGGGGTACGTGGTTCATGACGTGCGACTCGTGGACCGGCACTCGCGGAAGGTGGGCGGCTTTTCGGCAGATCTGTTCCGACGGAACGTTGGTGGCCGGTTCGTCACCGTGCCGCGCGGTGATCTCGCGGCCATGATCTACCGGGCGATCGGCGACGACGTCGAGACCCTGTTCGGCGAAAGCGTTTCGGCCATCACACAAGGTGACTCGGGTGTCGAGGTCGCACTCGAGCACGGCCGGCCACGACTGTTCGACTTGGTCATCGGCGCCGGCGGCATCCATTCGCCCGTGCGCGGTTTGGTGTTCGGCCCGGAGTCTAGATTCGAGACCGACCTCGGCTACCGAGTGGCCGCTTTCGAAGCCGATGGCTATCAGCCGCGCGACGAACTCGTCTATCTCGCGTACAGCTTGCCCGGGCGAATGATCGCGCGATTCGCGATGCGTTACGAAAAGACCTTGTTTCTCTTCGTTTTTGCCACCGACCACATGAGCGGCCCCGACCCGCGGGACTCATCGGAGATCAAGACCACACTGCGTCAAGTGTTCGGCCACGCCGGCTGGGAATGCCCTGAGATCCTACGCAATCTCGACGCGTCCTCCGAGGTGTACTTCGACCGCGCGAGCCAAATCGTCATGGATCACTGGTCGAACGGTCGAGTAGCGCTCATCGGTGATGCCGCGGCCGCCGTGTCCCTGCTGGCGGGCGAGGGAGCTGGTCTGGCGATGGTGCAGGCCTACGTGCTGGCCGGCGAGCTCAGCCGCACGGGTGTCGATCACCGCGAAGCGTTTCGTCGCTATGAGCGCCGGCTGCGGCCGATCGTTGAGGCCAGGCAGCGGTCGGCGCGCGGATTCGCCTCAATGTTCGCCCCGAAGACGTCGCTCGGGGTGTGGACGCGCAATCAGGCGTCCAAACTGTTGAACATCCCGCTGGTGGCCGACTGGGCCGTCGGGCGTGAATTCCGCGACGACATCGCGTTACCCGAATATGCCGCGTAGCGCCAGCCGCCCGGAAATACCCGGTGCGGCATGCGATTCAGATGCGCCAATTCTTTAGGAACGCCTCGGTCACCCGGGCGGCGTTGCCCGCCGCGATCGTCTTGTAGTGGAAGAACTGGAATGGAAAGCCCGGCAGGTGAAGTGGGTCGCCGGGCCCGTCCGAAATCCCGCGGATGCCCAGGAACGGGACGCCGTGTGCGTCGGCGACGGCCTGGGCGGCCGCGGTCTCCATGTCGGTCGCGTCGAAGGCCGGGTCGGCCGTCGATCTGATCCTCAGGTTGCTCAGCAGCGCCTTCCTCAGCCAGGGCCCCGCCGCCTGGAAGAAGTTGCCGGTGTGCAGACGCGACCGGTCGGGCGCGTTGCCGGGTTGGCAGCCGAACACGCTGCCGCCGTTGGGGATACACGGGAACGCCACGCCGTTGTTGTTGTCGAAGCTGCACCCGTCGCCGCCGACGACCACCTGCGGTTGGCGCTGCAGGTTGACGTGCGTCAATCCGACGGACAGCTTCTCGGCCGTCGCCAGCATGCCGGGGTCGACCGGTTGAAACGTCGCGCCGCCGTCCAGCGTCCACCGCGCCGGCACCGCGACGTCCGCGATGCTGGTGCGCCCGGCGCCGCCGGCGACCCCCGAAAACAGCACTGCCGCAATGGTGTAACGATCGGTCAGGCGGGCGAGGGCGGCCTCGGTGGTGTCCGTGGCGTTCACCATGCCGATGCCGGTCATCGCCACGATCACCCTCTTGCCGCCGACCGACCCGAGATAGAAGTGCCGCCGGTCGGCGACCACCACCGGGTCGGGGTCCAACGTGGTGTGGGACAACACCGCGTCGGCCTCCGCGGGGAACGCGGCCAACACCAGCGTGCGCTGTTCGCGTGAATCCGGCGTCACGGTGGGCACTCCCTCGGGCTCGGCGGCGCTCACATTGTAATTTCCGCTCCTCCGCCGGTGGCCGAAGGCTAATCTCAGCGGCGTGCTCGAGGTGATCGAAAGGCGGCCGTCCCGCGAATCCGGCAAGGCGCCACTGCTCTTCGTCCATGGCGCCTGGCACGGCGCCTGGTGCTGGGACGAGCACTTCCTCGGCTTCTTCGCGGAAAAGGGCCATCGGTCGCTGGCCGTCAGCCTTCGCGGCCACGGCGAAAGCCCCGCCCCGCGGCGCATGCAGTTCTGTTCGATGGCGGATCTCGTCGACGACGCCGACTCGGTCGCCGGGAGCCTGCCCCGACGGCCGGTGATGATCGGCCATTCCATGGGTGGCTTCGTGGTGCAGAAGTACCTGGAATCGCACGACGCTCCGGCCGGCGTGCTGCTCGCCCCCGCGCCCGTGACCGGGGTCGCCGGATTCCTGCTGCGCAGGTTCAGGCGCCACCCGTGGCTGACCGCGTCGGAGCTGGCGAAAACCAAATCGCTCCGCAGCATCGGCGCAACACCCGAATTGGCCCGCGAGGCCTTCTTCTCGGACTCGACTCCGCATGCCGACCTGGTGCGCTACACCGCGCGGCTCGGGGAAGAGTATCTGGGCAAACACGTGCTGGACATGTTGGCGCTGGGCCTGCCGCGCCCCGATCGCATCACCGCCCCGCTGTTGGTGATCGGCGCCGAGAACGACGGCTGTTTCACGCAGCGGGAAATCCGCGCGACCGCGCGCGCGTATCGCGTGGAAGCGGAATTCTTTCCCAAGATGGGCCACGACATGATGCTCGAACCCGGCTGGGAGGCCGTGGCCGAGCGCATTCACGAATGGCTCGAAACACGTGACCTGGCACGGTAACGGGAGCAAGGCCGCCCGCTCGGTAAGCTCTGCCCAATGACGGGCCGGCTGGACGGGAAAGTCGCCATCATCACCGGGGCAAGCACCGGGCTGGGACCGGTGTTGGGGTCGTTGTTCGTCCGCGAGGGCGCGCGGGTCCTGCTCGCCGCGCGACGCGAAGAACTGGTGCGTCAGGCCGCGGACGCCGCGGGTGCCGGTGCCGTCGCGATGCGGGCCGACGTGACCGACGAGCGTGACGTCGCCGCCATGGTGGCGCGGGCGGTCGACGAGTTCGGTCAGGTCGACATCCTGTGCAACAACGCCGCCGCGCCCGGACAAGACCGCTGGATCTGGGAGCAGACGCTGGAAAACTGGAACGCCACGATCGCCATCGACAGCACCGCGGCGATGCTGTGCACCCGCGAGGTGCTCAACCAGTCGATGCTGCAGCGCCGTCGCGGCGTCATCCTGAACTTCTCCTCGACGGCAAGCTACACCGGCATGGTCCGCAAGACCCACTACGTCGCCGCGAAAGCGTCGCTTCGCGCGTTCACCAAAGCCGTTGCGCTGGAAGTGGGTCCATACGGAATCCGGTGCAACTGCATCGTGCCGGGCGCCATCGACACGGAGCTGTGGCGCAACTGGCTCAAGCGCACGGCCGACGAGCAAGACATCGACATCGCAACCCAGCGCGCCAGGTCGCTCAAAGGTGTGGCCTTACAAGACATTTCCACACCCGAGGACGTCGCCAACCTGGCGCTGTTCCTGGCCGGTGACGAAAGCCGGACCATCACGGGACAATCGATTCCCGTCGACGCCGGAGGATACATGCAGGGATGAGCACCGTGAGGCTGTCGGTGGCAACGCCGATCGTGACGATGCTGCCCGGGGCCAGCGGCGACTGGGAGAAGACCGGGTCGATCGAGGGCCTGGCCCAGATCGCCGAGGCCGCAGATCAACTCGGCTACCACCACCTGACCTGCAGCGAGCACATCGCGCTGCCCGCGGCCGAACGGGGTCGCCGCGGCACCCGCTACTGGGATCCGCTGGCCACCCTGGGCTACCTGGCCGCGCGCACCCGGCGAATCCGGTTGGCCACCCACGTGCTGGTGCTCGGCTATCACCATCCGCTCGAGATCGCCAAGCGCTACGGAACCCTGGACAAGGTCAGCAACGGCCGGCTCATCCTCGGGCTCGGCGTGGGCAGCCTCAAAGAGGAGTTCGACCTCATCGGGGCGCCCTTCGAGAGCCGCGGACCGCGCGGCGACGACGCGCTGCGGGCGCTGCGCGCCTCGCTGTCGGTCGACGAACCGGCCTACCACGGCGAGTTCTATTCGTTCGGCGGCATGGTCGTCGACCCCTGCGCCGTCCAGGAGCGCGTCCCCATCTGGATCGGTGGGCGCACGCTGCGCTCGCTGCGCCGGGCCGCGACTCTCGCCGACGGCTGGGCACCGTTCAACGTGAGCCCGCGGCAGGTCCGAGACTGGTTGGGCCGCTTCGAACTTCGGCCCGGGTTCGAGGTCGTGTTGCCGCCCGCGGCGCTCCTGGACCCTCTCAGAGAGCCGGACCGCACCCGAGACGTCCTCGCCGACGCCGCCGCGCACGGCGCCACCATCGTCAGCGCCATGTTCACCCACACATCGCCGCGGCACTACCTCGAGCAGCTGCACGCGCTCGCGGAGTTGCATCCCCCCGCAGGTGTGACGTGAACCGGGTCAGGGCAGGCATTTTCAGCCTCACCGGCGCGGCACCACCCGACGACGACGGCGGCTACCTGCGCTGGCACCTGCTCGATCACATGCCGGAGCAATACCAACTGCCGGGCATCGTGCACGGGCTGCGCTGGATCGCCGACGGCGACTACCCCGACCACCGCCTGGCGGCCGACGGGCCGCTCGGCGAGGTCGGCAACGCCGTGCACTATCTGGTCGGCGACCCCGTGGAGGAAACGTTCGACGACTTCGTCGCGCTCGGTCGCGCGCTGCGCGACAACGGCCGCTTCCCAGTCACCCGGCCGTCCCTGCAAGTGGCGGGGTTACGCCTGCTGCAATGGCGATCCGCGCCGCGCGCACTGGTTTCCGCTGAGGTCGTGCCGTTTCGGCCGCACCGCGGGATCCTGCTGATCGTCGAGGAACCCACCGACGGCCGCCCCGACGGGTGGTTGCAATGGTTGCACGCCGAACACTGTCCGGCGCTGCTCGGCGTGCCCGGCACGGCGGGCGCCTGGACGTTCGGTTCGACCGTCGCGTGGCGGATTCCGCGCGGCTGGCGGACGGACCACCAATACATCACCGTCGTGTACCTCGACGACGACCCGCTCGCCGTCACGGGCGCGCTGGCCCCGCTGGTCGAGGAGCGGTGGCGATCGACGGCCGTGCGGCCGGTATTCGCGGGGCCGCTGCGGACCATGGTCGCTTGGGAAGCGTGGTTGTGAGCGTGGCGGTCGCACGGCTAATCGCCGTCGGTCTCGTCGTCCTAGCCGCCGGCATGTCGGCGTGTTCCACGAAGACCGGCCGACCCGCTTCTCCAGCGACCTCGAGCCCGGCCGCCTCCGCCACTACCGTCATGCTGGACCAGCACACGCACACGATCTACGGCCAGGTCGAGTGCAACAGCTCGGCGGCGAAACCGAGTGCGACGCCTGCGGAGTCGGGAGACCTGACCACCCGCATCACCGCGTACGACGATTCGGCGTCGATATCGCTGGCCGTGTCGGATGAGGTCCCGCCGAGCGTCGACGGCTTCGCCATCTCGCTCAAGGTGGGAAACGGCCAATACCAGCTGCCCTATCAGGCGGTGCAGTCGCCGACCCAGGTCCAGGCGAGCAAGGAGGGCAAGAGCTACACGGTGACCGGCGCGGGCCAAGGGAGCGCGCCCGGCCAAAGCGGCACGCGTCAGGTGACATTCGGTATTCACGTGACGTGCCCGTGAGCACCGCATCCGCCGACATACCACAGATGGTATATTCAATTCCATGAGCGCCGACCGTATTCGGGCCCTTCGTGAACGGGCCGCCATGACCCAGGCGCAACTCGCCGACGCCACCGGCATCGCGCAACCGCACCTGTCCGCCTACGAAAGCGGAGCACGGAAGGTGACCCCGCGAGTCTTGGACATGATCGAGGAGGCGACACGAGTGCGCCCATCGGAACTGGTGCGTAGGCACCGCGACGAGATCCGGGCCCTTGTCCGCAGGTACGGTGCAGACAACCCGAGGGTGTTCGGCTCGGTCGCGCGTGGAACGGACACTCCCGATAGTGACATCGACCTGGTGGTGAGGTTTCGACCCGGTGCATCGCTGGGTGATGTTGCGCTCCTGCAGGATGATTTGCGCGAACTGCTCGGCGTGCCGGTCGAAGTCGTCAGCGAGGGCGCCCTGCAGGGGCGGTTCGGTCACCGAGTCGCGGCAGACGCGGTGCCCGTCTGATGCCGCCGCGCACCGGCCGCGATTACCTTGTGGACAAATATGGCGATCGTCTCGTTGACCGACTCGATGATCTACGCGAATCCTGCGGGGAGGCAGCTGAATTGGTGGCTGACGGCCGGGAGTGCTTGTTGACGAACTGGCGTCAGCAACGGGCTGCAGAGGCCGTTCTCGGCCGCATCGGCGAGACCGCGTCCCATCTGCCTTCCGAGTTTCGTGAAGAGTATCCCGCTCAGCCTTGGCAACAGATCATCGGCGTAAGGATCATCACCGATCACAAGTACCGGGCCCTCGACTACAACCAGGTCTGGATCTCTCTCACCCAGGCTGCGGAGTTAAAGCGCTATGTCGAGGAGATACTGGGCTGCCCTTGATGTCCTCGTCGCACAGCTGGTTCACACCGCGTGCGTCTCAGTAGGGTTCCCAAACTCTTGTGACGCCTGTTGTCCAACCGCGATCTCCTCTGGGATGCTGGCAGCTTGGACATCTTCGCGGAGTGGCAAAAGGGCGGCACCGAACTTCGTTGGCGGTCGACCACCGCCGCCAACGACGCGCGGGACGTCACGGTGTTCAGCCGCCGCTGCGGCACACCCGGGGCGCCGGCACTGGTGCTGGTGCACGGCTTTCCGACGTCCAGCATCGACTACTTCGCCCTATCCGGTGAACTGGGCTCCGAGTTCGACATGTACCTGCTGGACTTTCCCGGCTACGGGCTGTCCGACAAACCTCCTGAGCCGTACGTCTATTCGTTGTACGACGACGCGCGCCTGCTCGTCCACGCGATCACCCAGGTGTGGAACCTCAGCCAATACCGCATGCTCACCCACGATCGCGGAAGCAGCGTCGGCATGATCGCGCTGCAGATGCTGGCGGCCCACGATCCACCGGCCCTGCCCGTCGACCTGATCCTGACCAACGCAAACATCTACCTGCCGCTGTCGAACCTGACCGCGTTCCAGACCGCGCTGCTCGACCCCGCCACCGGGCGCGCCACCGCGGCGGCCACGACGCCGGAGCTACTCGCGGCCGGCCTGGGCGCCAGCACCTTCATGCCGCGGCGCACGCTGGAGGATCCGGAGATCGCCGCGTTGGCGAAATGCTTTGCCCACAATGACGGAATCCGGGTGCTGCCCGACACCATCCAGTATCTGAACGAGCGCGCGGCCGGTGAAACCGGTTGGCTCGAGACGCTTTCCAGCAGCGAGATCAACACCACGGTGGTGTGGGGCCTGCACGACAACATCGCGCCGCTGCGCGTGCCCAACCACGTGTGGCAGGCGTATCTGAAGGACAAGCCCGGCCGGAACCGCTACTGGGTGGTGCCGGGCGGCGACCACTACCTGCAGTGCGACGCCCCCGGACAGCTGGCCGAGATCGTCCGCCTCACCACCCAAGGCGAGGACATTGCGCTTCAGACACTCGGGAACCAGCCCGACTGCGCCGTCCTGGTGGACCAAAGCGGCTCGTAGCCGCGGCGAATCCGGCGCCTCATTTCCCGGCCCCTCAATCGTTCCGGTGCAGGAAGCCGTGCAGGATCGCCTGGACGAGCTCCTCGACGATCACCGCCCGCGACGGCTGCCTGGCCCCGAAGTAGGTCGCACGCAGCGCGGCCATGCCGGCAATCATCGCCACCGTCGAATGCGCCGGCAGGTCAGGATGATCCGAGCGCAACCCCCGCAAGTGCATGCCCTCCGCACTGATCTGGCCGAGCACCGTGAGGGCCCGCCGCACGTCATCGATACCGGCGTCGACCTTCTCCTCGTCGCTGAGGGACTCCGATGCCATCAGCGTCAGGAGCAGACCCTGGTGTTCCACGAACACGTCGTAGAGCTGCCCGACGAAATGGCTCGCCAGCTCCTCCTCCTTGGTCTCCTCGGGCACGACCGACTGCCACGCGCGGCCGAACTCGTCGACGAAGCTGGTGAAGGGTAAGACGAGGGCCTCCCGGAACAGCGCCGCCTTCGAGCCGAAGTGGCGGAACAGCAAGTGCTCGGTCACACCCGCGGCCTGGGCGATTTCCCGCGTGGTGGTGCCCCGATAGTCCCGACGCGCGAAGAGATCTCGGGCCGCATCGAGCAGCAGTTTGCGCGGCGCCCCGCGAGGCCGGCGGGTCGCCGTGGGCGGTCTTCGCGACATGACATTTAAGATAGCATGCACTATCTTGAGGGTCGACCCGTCGCGAAAGGGGTGCGGACGTGGGTGCTGTCATCATGCTGGGCACGCTGTTCGGGCTGATCGTCCTGATATTCGGCTTGGTGCTTCGCTTCGATCCCGAGGCGCGTCGAGGTCACGAGCGATGAACACCGAGATGACGCCGGTGATGCAGGCGGCCAGCGGCTTCGCCATCGTCGGGGGCATCGCCTTCACCGCGATCGGCGTGTATCTGAGCTTTCGCCGGCGCCGGCTGCATCCCCTTCTGCTGCTGTGCATCTCGGCGATCTCGTTCTCGTGGATCGAAGCGCCCTACGACTGGGCCATGTACGCGCAGTTCCCGCCCGCCATCCCCCGCATGCCGTCGTGGTGGCCGCTGAACATGACGTGGGGCGGATTGCCGTTGTTCGTTCCGATCGGCTACATCTCCTACTTCGTGCTGCCGGCCGTGACGGGCGCGGCGATCGGACGCCGGTTGAGCGCAAAGTTTCAGTGGCGCAGGCCAACCACGCTCCTGATCGTCGGGCTCGTCGTGGGCTTCTGCTGGGCGCTGCTCTTCAACGGGTTCCTCGGTGCCAAGCTCGGTGTCTTCTACTACGGCCGCGTGATTCCGGGGCTCGCGATACGCGAGGGGACCCCGCACCAATACCCGCTCTACGACTCCCTCGCGATGGGCATACAGATGATGGTGTTCACCTATCTGCTGGGGCGCACCGACGCTGAGGGCCGAAACGTCGTCGAGGCGTGGGCCGACAAGCAATCAAAGACCCGTCTGCAATCGTCGGTGCTGTCGATCGTCGCCGTCGTCGTCATCGGAAACCTTCTCTACGGCGCCGTTTTCGCGCCGCACCTCGTGACCAAGCTGGGCGGCTGGGTGACCGCGGGGCCGACGGGCCAGTTGTTCCCGGGCGTACCGAACCAACCTCGTTAACCCGTGAAGACGGGCAGCTTCGCCCATCCCCGCACGCTCGACGTGTGGGCCTTGCTGGCGTTGGCGTAGTCGACCTCCCAGTCCGGCCAGCGCTTGATGACCTCCTCGAGCGCGACCCGAGCCTGCATGCGCGCCAGCGCCGACCCGAGACAGAAGTGCAGCCCGTGCCCGAAGCTGAGATGGGTGTCGCCGCGATGGATGTCGAACTTCTCACCCTCGGGATACCTGCGTTCGTCCCGGTTGGCCGACCCGTTGAGCAACAGCATGACCGAACCCTCGGGAACCGTTGTGCCGCAACACTCGACATCGCGGGCGACATAGCGCGCCTGCACCGGCGACGGCGCCTCGTAGCGCAACACCTCCTCGATGGCCATCGGGATCAGCGACGGATCGGCCACGATCTGCCGCCGCTGGTCGGGGTGTTCGGCCAGCAGTTGGCCGATGAATCCGATCAGGCGCGTGGTGGTCTCGTTGCCCGCACCGGCGATCATGCTGGTGTACTGCAGCACCTCGATCCGCGTCAGCCGCCGCACCTCGCCGTCCTCCTCGACCTCGGCGTTGAGCAACTGCGTCATCAGGTCGTCGGAGGGATGGTCGACCCGCCAATCGATGTAGTCGGCGAACATCTGATAGCTCTGCTCGAAAAACTCCTTCGTCGCGGGCCGGAACGTGCCCTCTTTCAACGTGAGTTGCCGGCCGCCGCGGTCGCGGATCGACTCCTGACCGTCCTCGGGGATGCCCAGCAGATAGCCGATCGTGCGCATCGGCACCATCGCGCCGAGATTCTCGATGAAGTCGAACCTGCCCGTGCCCACCAGCGGGTCGAGCGCACGAACGCAGAAGTCGCGGGTCAGCGGCTCGATCGCCTCCATTCGCCGCGGCGTGAAAACCCTTGAGAGCAAACGGCGATGCAGATCGTGAATGGGTGGATCCTCGAACAGGATGATTCCGGGCGGGACCTCGATGCCACTCATGATGATGTCCATGGTGGTGCCGCGCCCGGACCGGAAGGTGTCGAAGTTCATCAGCTCGCGGGAGACGTCCTCGTAGCGGCTCAGCGCGTAGAAGTTGTACTTCTCGTTGTAATACAGCGGGGCCTCGTCGCGCAGCCTCTTCCAGATCGGGTACGGGTCGTCGTCGATGGCGAAATCGAACGGGTCGTAGTACACGTCGGTCGCACTGGTCATAGCGACGCCTTTCTCTCCGACAGGGCCTCGGGCAAGACGACCTCGCCCACCCGCTTGAGGTAGGGCCACGCCACTTCGGGCGGCAGCCCGCCGCACAGCGGCGAAAGGTTGAGCATCTGGCCGTCGCGGACACGCGAGATCGCTTCCGGCACAGAGATAATCACGTGCGACGACGGCGTGGCGCGCAGCTCGTCGACGGTCTGCACGTGCGAGAAGCCGGCCGTCGTCTCGTCCCCGGGATTCCATGACGCATACATCCGCACGTCGTGCAGCAGGTGCTCGCCGATCTCCTGCCACGCCCGGTCCACGTCGTCGGCGACGAAAACGACCGAGGGGGTGTCGCGGCTGGGGAACATCGTCGGGCCGGGCGTGTGACCGTGCTTGCGGCAGGCCTCCTCGTAGGCCTCCTGCATGCCGGGGACGTTGGCGTTGCCGAGCATGCCCAGGCCATACCTGCCGGCCCGACGGGCCGCGGCCAGCGTTCCGCCTCCCCACATCATCGGCGGGCCGCCCGCGGTCAGCGGCCGGGGTGTCACCGTGATGCGACGCCCGTCGTCGTCAACGAATTCTTCGGCGAGCAACCGGCGCAACAGGCCGAGCTTTTCGTCGGCGATCCGGCCGCGCTTGCTCATTTCCACGCCGAAGTGCTCGAACTCCTCGGGCCGGTACCCAAGGGCCAGGGTGTAGGACACCCGCCCCCCGCTGACGAGGTCGAGGACCGCCATGTCCTCGGCCAGCCGGACCGCGTCGTAGAACGGCAGGATCAGGATCAGGTTCATCGCGAGGCGTTGGGTGCGCGCCGCGATGGCCGGCGCCAGGATCAACGGCGACGGCAGGTAGCCGTCCTCGGATCCGTGGTGCTCGCACAGCACGGCGGCGAGGCCACCGTGCTCCTCGGCCCAGGCACACATCTCGGGCACCGCGGCGTACAGCGCCGCCGGCGGCGCCCCCCACGCGGGGGCACGCATGTCGAAACGCAACGTGTACAAGGGCGACTCCTAGATGACCTAATCTTTGTCCCCGTACGCTACGACGGGCCCGCAATCGGCGTCAACGTTCCATCAAATACGTGCCGCGGCAGCGTCGTCGGGATGTCCAGCGAACTGAGCAGCCCGGGCGGCGCCTCGACCACGTACGGAATCGCGTTGACCACCCGCATCGCCGTGGCCGTCATGGCGGCGCGCCCCGCGCCGTGCCCCTCGGCCGCCCCGACCGTCAGCACGCAATGAATGTCGGGGTCGCCCTCGATGTCGACGCGATAGGTCGCGTCGCAGTCCGAAGCCGGCCAGTCGGGGGCGACGTCGCGGGCCATCCGGATGACATGCTCGATGACGATCGCCTCGCGGCCGTTCACCACGCCCGCCGCCCGGGTTCGCACGGCGCCGCAGGTGCCCGCCTTGACGGTGCCGAATGCCACCTCGATGTCGCGATGGGTCAACTCGCGGTCGAAGGTTCCGCGCACCCCGTCCAGCTCGGCCCCGAGGCCGTCGGCGATCAGGCATATCGGTGCCTTCCAAGCCATTTCGATGAAGCCCGGCGTCTTCATCATCGGCTCGAAATCCAGGGGACGCCCGAATCCCAGCCCGTCCATCATCACGTCGGCCACGGGGTAATGATCGTTGAGGGCGACCTCGCTGGCCGTGATGGTGCGGATGCCCTTCGACTGCGTCGTCATCAGCAGCGCGAGCTGATCGGAGGCGAACCCCGGAAAGATGCCCGAGACGTACAACGACGCGCCGCCGGATTTCGCCGCCGCTTCGAGCCGGTCCCGCCAGTCCGGGGCGAAATACGACGGCGGATGCACCAGGCTCGTCGACGACGTCGACACGACGTTGATGCCCGCCTGCAGCAGCCGCACATAGTCGGGCACGGCGGCGCCGTCGCGTTCGGGGCCGCTCGCGGCGTACACCACCGCGTCGGGCGCCAGACCGATCAACGCGTCAGCATCGTCGGTGGCCGCGACGCCCAGCGGCTCGATGCCGGCCAGCTCGCCGGCGTCCCTACCGACCTTGTCGGGCGAATGGACCCATACCC
The DNA here is from genome assembly GCF_035616495.1 of Mycobacterium sp. 663a-19. Classification (NCBI taxonomy): domain Bacteria; kingdom Bacillati; phylum Actinomycetota; class Actinomycetes; order Mycobacteriales; family Mycobacteriaceae; genus Mycobacterium; species Mycobacterium sp. 663a-19. The sequence continues at coordinate 270,644 of NZ_JAPJAV010000007.1, forward strand.
CAACGAGTTCCAGGTCCGGTCGACGGCTGATCGCATCGATCGCGATCGCCCCGACTCCCCCGGTCGACCACACGACGGTGCGCATGGAGCGTTCCTCTCTACTCGTGTCTACTCATGGACGGCCGCCGCGGCGCGTTCGAGATACGGCCACGCCACGTCGGGTGGTACCCCGCCGCAGAGCGGGTGCAGCGGGAGAACGCGGCCGCCGCGCACGTAGTCGGCCGCCTCGCCGGGGGTGAAGATCCGATAGGGGCCGCCGTCGGCTCGAAGCGCGGCCACGCTGTCGGCGCGGGTGATGCTGGCCACCGAGTCTTCGTGGGGCCGGTACGACGCCGCCGTCACCGCGTCGTGCAACAGGTGCGGCCCCAGGGTGTTCCATGCCTCGTCGACGTCGTCGGCGACGAAAACCGTTGTCGGGGCGCCCGGTTCGGGGAACTGAACGATTCCGGGTTCGTGCCCGTGGGCGCGGCACTGTTCTTCGTAGAACTCCTTCAGGCCCGGCAGGTCGGTCTGGGAAACGAACCCGAGCCCGAGACGGCCCGCGCGCCGGGCCGCGGACTTGCTGCCGCCGGCGATCAGCATCATCGGTCCGTTGGCCGATCCGCACGGCGGCGTGACGCGGACCGTGCGGCCGCGGTATTCGACGGGCTCGCCGCGCAGCAGCGGGCCCAGGACGTCCAGGATCTCGTCGGCCACCCGGCCGCGCGTAGCCATGTCGATGCCGAAGTGTTCGTATTCCTCACTCCGATGGCCCACACCGAACGCGTAGGACACCCGTCCTTTGCTGATCAGGTCCAGGACGCTGATCTCCTCGGCGAGCCGGACGGGATCCCACAGCGGAATCGGAACCGCGGCCAGCAATATCGCCAGGTTGCGGGTCCGGGCCGCGATGGCCGACGCCAACATGAGCGGTGCGGGCAGATGCCCGTCGTCGGCGCAGTGGTGCTCGGAGAGGACCGCGAGCACCGCGCCCCGGGTCTCCGCCCACGCGCACATGTCGATCGCCGCGGCGTAGAGGTCGGCGGCCGGCCCGGTCCAGTCGGGCGCGCGCATGTCGAACCTGAGCGTGAACATTACCCGCAGAGTAACCTAAGATTTGTTCGTTAGGATAGTGCGCACTCTCTTAACAGGAGGAACAGGATGGCGGCTCAGCGGGTGGTCGTGTGGGCGACCGGTGGTATCGGGTCGATCGCGATCCGCACCATCCACCGACGCCCCGACCTGGATCTGGTCGGCGTGTGGGTGCACTCCGATGAGAAGGTCGGCAAGGACGCCGGCGAACTCGCCAACGGGGAGCCCATCGGCCTCGCCGCGACCAACGATGCGGACGCGCTGATCGCCCTGAAACCCGACTGCGTGATCTACGCGGCCAGCGGCCCGGAACGCGATGCCTTGGCCATCCCGGATTACGTCAGGCTGCTCGAATCCGGTATCAACGTCGTCACCACCAGCACCACCCGGCTGGTCAATCCGCACGCCTACGAGCCGGCCGAGTGGCGCGACCAGTTGCTGGCCGCGGCCAAGCAGGGCCGAGTGTCGTTGTACGCGTCGGGCATCGAGCCCGGCTTCGCCGCGGACTATCTGCCGTTGGTGCTGTCCACGCAGTCGTCGTCCATCGAGAAGATTCATTCGTTCGAAATCGGCCTCTACGACGACTACGGGGTTCCCGACATCATGAGCGACGCGCTGGGTTTCGGGCGTCCGTTGGACTACCAGCCGTGGATCGGCTACCTGGGCGCCATCGCCGGCGAGTGGCAGGGGCAGATCCGGTTGATCGCGGACGCGCTCGGCGTCGAAATCCAGGAAGTCCGTGAGGGTTTCGATCGCGCCGTCACGAACCGCACGCTCGAGGTCGCGATGGGAACCGTCGAGGTCGGGACGTGCGGCGCGCTGCGCATGAAGGCGATCGGGGTGGTCGACGGCCGCGAAGCCATCGTCATCGAGCACGTCACCCGGCTCGCGCACGACGTCGCCCCCGACTGGCCGACCGGCATCGGCGACCTGTCCTACCGCGTCATGATCACCGGCGACCCCGACATCGACTGCACCATGGCGGCGACGCTGAAGGATCCCCGCAAGGCGGGGGTCGGCGGAATGACCTCGGGCGCGGGCGCAATGGTCGCCACCGCGATGCGCGTCGTCAACGCCGTGCCGTATGTCGTTGCCGCGGAACCCGGGCTGCTGAGCTCGGTCGACCTGCCGTTGACGATTCCAAAGCACGCGTTCGCCATGGCTTAATCTGCCCGAGTGACGTTTAATCCGCTCGAGGAGCTCACGCTGCCACGGCTGCGGCTGCGCACCAGCATGAAATGGCGCGCGCATCCCGCCGACGTGTTGCCGCTGTGGGTCGCGGAGATGGACGTCATGCTCGCGCCGACGGTGGCCGACGCCCTGCGCACGGCGATCGACAACGGCGACACCGGCTACCCCGCCGGTCACACGCTCGCCGAGGCGGTCGGCGAATTCGCCTCGCGCCGTTGGCAATGGGAAGGCCTGGCGGTGAGCCGCACGCGGATCGTCCCCGACGTCATGCTCGGTGCGGTCGAGACGCTGCGTCTGATCACCGACCGCGACGACGCCGTCGTCGTCAACCCACCGGTGTACGCCCCGTTCTACGCCTTCGTCTCGCACGACGGCCGCCGCGTGGTCGAGGCGCCGCTAAACGCCGACGGCCGAATCGATTTGGGCGCCTTGGAGGAAGCGTTCGCGCACGCCTGCGCGTCGGGCGGCAGGGTCGCCTACCTGTTGTGCAATCCGCACAACCCGACGGGGGCGGTGCACACGTTCGACGAACTGCGCGGCGTTGCCGAACTGGCCCGCCGGTTCGGGGTCCGGGTGGTGTCGGACGAGATTTGGGCGCCCGTCATCCTGCCGGGCGCACGGTTCGTCCCGTACCTGAGCGTTCCCGGCGCCGAGAACGCGTTCGCCCTGACGTCGGCTTCGAAGGCCTGGAACCTGTCCGGGCTGAAGGCGGCCCTGGCCATCGCCGGTCCAGAGGCAGCCGCGGACCTGCGCCGGATGCCGGAGGAGGTCAGCCACGGTCCCAGCCACCTCGGCATCATCGCCCACGCCGAGGCGTTCAGGACCGGCGGCGACTGGCTCGACGCGCTGCTGCCGGGCCTGGACCATAACCGGGCCGTGCTGGGCGATCTCATCGAGGAACACTTACCGGGGGTGAAATACCCACGGCCGCAGGGCACTTACCTGGCGTGGCTGGATTGCCGACGGCTCGGCTTCGACGAAGGAGAGGTCGGCGACGGCCTCGCGGTGGTCGCCGACCTGGCCGGGCCCGCCCGCTGGTTTCTTGACCACGCCCGGGTCGCGCTGAGTTCCGGCCACGTGTTCGGGACCGGCGGAACCGGGCACGTGCGGTTGAACTTCGCTACGTCGCAAGCGATTCTGACCGAGGCCGTGTCGCGGATGGGCCGGGCGCTCGGGCAGCGAGATCGACGCTAGCGTGTAGCTCACTCGCAAAAGTTCGCGCCGGCGTCGATCTCGACGAAAGGCGGAGAGCTACGCGGGAATCTCCTCGCCGCGGCCCAGGTTTCGGAAACCCTCGGCGGGCTTCTTGATACCGAGCAGGAACGGCAGCGTGTTCAGTTCGAACTTCGCCGTCTTTCCCAGCCGGCCGAGGAAGCCGCGCGGCGGAGCGGCCGGTACGACCTCGGACGTGGCCAGGTCGATGTAGTACGTCGACGTCTCTCCGATGCCCTCGAAGTCGTGGATCAGCGGCTTGCACAGGCCGCGCGTCGGCTCGTCGAGGCACTCGGCGACCGGATCGGTCATCAGCACGTATTCGACCACGGGCACCATGTTTTTCAGCATCCTGTGCACCAGGATGACGTCCACACCGGCGAGCTCGACGTGGCGTTTGACCCGCTGCTCGGCCACCTCGCCCTGGTGGACGACGAACTTCAGCGACAGTTTGTCCAGCTGTGCGCAGCTGGCGCACTCGCAGGAGATGTCCGTTTTGAAGCGCTCCCGCTTCGCCAGGAACGACCGGCGCATCCGTGACAACCGGTCGCACACCAGCACTTTGGCGTTGCCGTCCGGCTCCCAGAAGAACGCCGCGTCGCCCTCGAGTTTCGCCAGCTTCAGCCCCTTGCCGGCGTCGATGACCGATTCCAGCAAGCCGGCCACCGTCTGCTGCGCGTGTGCCAGGTGCGTCCGGTTCCAATGCATGTAGTCCGTGTATCCGCTGATGTCGGCGATCAGCAGGACGGCACGCCGGATGGCCATGAATTTTGCAGTCTAGTGCCCGGCCGTGCCCACCTCAAAGAAATCTCGCACTGGACGAAGAGGTGTTCGGAGAGAGAGGCTTGCAGAGATGCCACTCACCGCGAGGAGCTGAATGTGCATGTGCTGCGAACCCCGGACTCCCGATTCGAAAACCTGGAGGACTATCCGTTCGTAGCGAATTACCTCGATGTGGCGGCCGGCGACACCCAGCCGCTGCGGATGCACTTTCTCGACGAGGGCCCGGCGGATGGCCCGCCGATCGTGCTGCTGCACGGCGAGCCCACCTGGAGCTATCTGTACCGCACGATGATTCCGCCGCTGGCCGACGCCGGAAACCGGGTGCTCGCGCCCGACCTGATCGGCTTCGGCCGCTCCGACAAGCCCAGCCGGATCGAGGATTACACCTACCTGCGGCACGTCGAGTGGGTGACGTCGTGGATCGAGCGGCTCAACCTGAGGGATGTCACGCTGTTCGTCCAGGACTGGGGCGCGTTGATCGGTTTGCGCATCGCCGCCGAGCAGGGTGACCGGATATCGCGGTTGGTGGTGGCCAACGGATTTCTCCCCACCGCCCAGCGGCCGGCCCCGCCCGCCTTCTACGTGTGGCGGGCCTTCGCCCGCTACTCCCCCGTGCTGCCGGCGGGTCTCCTGGTGGCCGCCGGCACCGTGCGCAGGGTTCCCCCCAAGGTGCGGGCCGGCTACGACGCGCCCTTCCCCGACAAGACCTATCAGGCCGGGGTCCGCGCGTTCCCGCAGCTGGTGCCGACGTCGCCGGGAGACCCGGCGATTCCGGCCAACCTTGCCGCGTGGAAAGCCCTGGGCGAGTGGGACAAACCCTGCCTGGCGATCTTCGGGTATCGCGACCCGATCCTCGGCCGCGCGGATCGCCCGCTGATCAAGCACATACCGGGCGCGGCGGGCCAGCCGCACGCCCGCATCAATGCCGGCCATTTCATCCAGGAGGACAGCGGCCCCGAACTCGCGGACCGGATTGTGTCCTGGCAGCAGGCGGTGCGCTGAGCGCGTTATCCCGCGTTGATCAGTCGCGCGACGCCGCGCATGACCGCCCTGCTCAGCGTGTGGCGCACCCGGTCGAGCGGCGACCCGGCGCTTGGCGGCGGCGCCGTCCCGAGCCGGGGGAACAGTCGCAACGCGTTGGTGCGCTCGATCGCCGTCCGGGCGTCGGCGTCGAGCCCGGGATAGGTTTCCAGGCCGGCGGCGAACAGCTTGCCCGCCGCGACGGGTGCGAACGGCCAGTCGGAGCCGAACGTGACGTGTCCGGGTTTGGCGAAGGCGAGCAGGCTCGGCAGTGCCGCGGCGCTCGAGGACAGCGCGGTGTCGAAGTAGAAGCCCGCGAAGTCGTCGAGGGTGTCGGCCACGCTGCGCCCGGTGTCGCCCATGATGGCGACCGCCATTCGGTGCGAGGCGTAGGGCACGAATCCGCCGGCATGGCTGAGGATGAACTTGATGTTCGGGTGCCCGCGGCAAATCCCGTTGCGGACAAGCAGATACGCCGCGCGGGTGGTGTCGAGCAGGAAGTCGGCCGCGAACGGCGGGACGCCGTCCACCGCTGGGCCGGGCAGTTCTGCGGGATGGACGAAGACCACGGCCGAGCGCGCGTCGAGGGCGGCGAACAGCTCCCCCTGGCCGTCCTGGCCCAGGTAGCTGCCCGCGCTGTTGGCGAGCAGCACCACGCCGTCGGCGCCCAGCTCGTCGAGCGATCTGACGGCCTCGGCGACGGACTCGTCGACGTGTGGCATCGGCACGGTGGCGAAGAATCCGAACCGGCCGGGTTGGGCCTTGACGAGTTCGGCGAGGTAGTCGTTGACGTCGCGCGCGAGCGAGGCTGCGTCGGCCGGGTTCGGCAGGAACGTGGTGCCCGGCGTGGACACCGACAGGATCGCGGTCGCGACACCGAGTTCCCCCATCGTCTGTAGCGACGCTTCCGGGCTCCACTGTGGAAGGTCGCGACCGCCGGCCGCGTCAATCCCGGCCTTGCGCAATGAGTCTCGGTAAAAGGACGGGATGGCGTGGTGGTGGGTGTCTATCCGCATCGGACCTCAGCCGGTGACGGCGAGCACGGCCGCGGCGAGCTCGGGACGGCAGACCACGAGGTCCGGCAGCTTGGGGTCCGGCTGGTTGTACGCCAGCGGCGACCCGTCGATGCGGGACGTGTGCAATCCCGCGGCGCGGGCGACCGCGACCGGGGCGGCCGAGTCCCACTCGAACTGGCCGCCGGCGTGGACGTACACGTCGGACAATCCCTGCACGATCGATGCCACCTTGGCGCCGGCGGAACCCATCTCGACCAAGATGCCGTCCAGGGCGTCGCGAACGGCCAGAGCGATCGCCGGTGGCCGGGTGCGAGACACCACGATGCGCGGCCTGCCCGGCGCGGCGGGGGGTGCGGCGACGTCGGGTGTGGCCAGGGTGGTGCCCTGCGCCGGTAGCGCCACCGCACCGGCGACGAGCTCACCGCCCTGCCAGAGGGCGACGTGCACCGCCCAGTCGTCGCGCCCGAGCTCGGAGAACTCCCGCGTGCCGTCGAGCGGGTCGACAATCCAGACCCGCTCCGAGCGCAGGCGCACGGGGTCGTCGGCGCCCTCCTCGGACAGCACCGCGTCGTCGGGCCGCTCACCGGCGAGTGCTTCCATGAGGAAGTCGTGGGATCGCTTGTCCCCCGCGGCTTTCCGCTCGCTCGCATCGGCGTCGGCGAACTCGTCGCGCACCCCGAGCAGCAGCCGGCCCGCCTCGGTGGCCAGCCGCGCGGCCAGTGCGTGGTCATTCATCGGTTGCTCCGGAGATCATGGCCATCCTCAAAATGTTGGTAGGACTGACCAAACTTACCGTGCCGGGATCGTCGCGGCGGTCGCCGCCCCGGCGTTGCCGTTTCTGCCATAACCTGGTGAACGTGAGCGGCAACGTCTCTTCATCGAGCCGGCTGCGGCGCATTCCGCGGGGGCGCCGGACCGTGATCGGTGTCGCCCTGGCCGTCCTGCTGATCGTCGCGCTCGGCTTCGTCGCGGTGAGGCTGACCCAGCACCAGGGCGGCGCCGCGCGTCCGACCACGCCCCTGGCGGCGCCGCCGACCAGCTTGGCCATTCCGGGCTGCTACAACCCGTCGGTTCAACCCGTCGAGCGCCCAAAGAAGCTCAATGTCTTGGGATGCGCGAGCGTAGCCGTTGCGCTGCAGGACATGTCCTGGAGCTCGTGGGGGCCGCAGGGCGCCGACGGGACGGGCACCGCCGTCTTCAAGATGTGCGATCCCAACTGCGCAACCGGCTATCAGCTCACGGATCCCGTCGTGGTGCACGCATGGAATCCGCAGCCGCCGCGCCCGGACGCCATCTGCCAGGTGGGGCTCAGGATCTTCGCCGACATGATCCTGGCCTTCCCGAAGGGTGTCCCCCCGCCGACCGCGCAGAAGATGACCACCCAGTACAACGGGATGCCGGCGGTGCACTACGTGAACTACTCCGTCGGCAACGGCCGCGACACGCAATTCATCGGCTACACGTTCTGCAACTAACGCCGCTCACACCTCGACGACGACGGCACCGCCCTGGCCGCCGCCCGCGCACATGGCGGCGACCCCGATGCCACCGCCGCGGCGGGCCAACTCGTAGGTCAGCGTGGTGACCATGCGCGCGCCCGAGGCCGCGATGGGATGGCCGAGGCTGCAGCCGCTGCCGGAGAAGTTGACGAGTTCCTCGTCGATGCCGTACTCGCGGCACGCCGCGATCGGCACGGAGGCGAATGCCTCGTTGATCTCCCATAGCGCCACGTCGTTGACCGACAGCCCGGCCCGCTGCAGCACCTTGCCGATCACCTTCACGGCGCCCAGGCCGGTGTCTTTGGGCGGCACACCCACCGCGGCCCACGCCCTGACCGTGCCCATCACGTCGAGCTTTTCGGCGTTGGCGTAGTCGCGGTCGACGAGCGCGACCGCCGCGGCGGCGTCGTTGGTGCCGCTGCTGTTTCCCGCCGTGATGGAGAATCCCTCGATCTCGGGGTGCAGGACCTTGAGCGCGGCCAGTTTCTCGACGGTGGTGTCGCGACGGGGGTGCTCGTCGACCGAGAACCCGGTCACCGAACCGTCGGGCTGGGTGATCTTCAGGGGCACGATCTCGTCGACGAACTTGCCCGCGTCCATGGCCGCGATGGCGCGCTGATGCGACCGGGCGGCCCAGGCGTCCATTTCCTCGCGGCTGATGCCGACGGCCTGCGCGGTGTTCCAGCCGACCGTGATCGACATGTCCTTGGTGGGCGCGTCCGGCGTCTCGACGTGGGTGGGCGGCAGCCAGCGCTCCTCGAACTTCAGCTCCGGGCCGGGAATCCGCTGGTTCATCAGCGGCGTCATCGACAGTGACTGCACGCCACCGGCGATCAGCACGCGCTCCATCCCGGAGCCGATCTGGGCCGCGGCGTTGCCGATGGCGGTGAGGCTGCCCGCGCAGTGCCGGTTCACGGCCTGGCCGGGAATGTCCTCCAGGCCGGTTGCGGCAGCGGCGTACCGCGCCAAATCGCCTCCGCCGTAATGTGATTCGGCGAAGATGATGTCGTCGATGGCGGACGGGTCGACGCCGGATCTGCGCACGATCTCGGGAAGCACCGTGGTGACCAGCGTCTCGGGCGGCGTGTTGACGAGCGTCCCCTTGAAGGAGCGCCCGATCGCCGTCCTGACTGCGCCGACGATGACGGGTGTGGCCATGGTTTCAACCTCATTGCGGTGGGCGGTCGGACGCGGCGAATCGTATCAGATACCGTATGGGCAATAGTAATGGCCTGAGTTTAGGCTGACAGCCATGACCACACCCGTAGCTCAGCGCGACGCCACCCAGACGGCCGCGTACCGCGTCGGCGCGATGCTGATGGGCGTCGGCACCGTGCACTTCCTCGCGCCCAAACCGTTTGACACGATCGTCCCCGCCGAGCTGCCCGGAGACGCGCGACTGTACACCTACGCATCGGGCGTCGCGGAGATCTCCATCGGTGCGCTGCTGCTGCCGCGACGCACCCGGCGCTTCGCGGCGCTGGCGGCCGCCCTGCTGTTCGTCGCGGTTTTCCCGGCCAACGTCAACATGGTCCGGTTGTGGTGGGGCAAGCCCTGGCCGATGCGCATCGCCGCCCTGGCGCGGCTGCCGCTGCAGATCCCGATGATCACGACCGTGCTGAAGATCCGGCGCAACAGCTGAGGTTTCACCCGAAGGCGTCGCGAAGCTCTTTCTTGATCACCTTGCCGAACTGGTTGCGCGGCAGCGCATCGACGACCACGAGCCGCTCAGGGTGCTTGTAACGGCTCAGCCCACGCGAACGGCAGTGCTGCACAAGGGATTCCAGCGACACACCGCCGGTTGACACAGGTACCACCACGGCGCATACGCGCTCGCCGGCGCTGGGGTCGGGCACTCCGATGACGGCGACGTCGGCGACCGCCGGGTGGGTCACCAGGACGTTTTCGATCTCGAGGGCCGAAACGTTCTCCGCGTTGCGGATGATCGCATCCTTGATCCGGCCGGTGATTCGAACGTTGCCGTCGGCGTCGATCAGCCCGAGATCGCCGGTGCGCAACCACCCCTGCCGATCGAACGCGTCGGCGTCGAGGGCGGCGTCCGCATAGCCGAGGAAGCATTGGGGCCCCTTGAGCCGCAACTCGCCTTCACGCCCGGCGGGCAGCTCGACCTCCCCGTTGTCGACCACGCGGACGCTGACCCCCGGCACGGGTGGGCCCACGGTGTGGTCGAGCACCGCGGGCGGTGCGGTCAGGGGCGGCGAGGTCGCGCACGGAAATTCGGTGAGCCCCCAGGCGTTGGCGATGCCGGCGACTCCCAAGGTTTCGCGAACCTGACGCCCCAACTCGGCCGTGATCGGCGCGCCTCCGGCCAGGCAGCCCCGCAGCGTGGGGAACAGCGGCCGATCGCCATGGGCCCGTTGGGCTTCCAGGAATGCCACGAAGAACGGTGTTGCCGTGCCCAGGAATGTCGGATTGTGCGCGGCGATGGAAAGCGGCGTCGTGACCGGATCGAACGCCTCGAACAGCACCAGCCGCATGCCGGTCAGCAGCGCGGCGGCCAGCATCGCGGCCCCGCCGATGTGCGCGATCGGGAAGGCGATCGGATCCACGTCACCGCTCGTGGCACCGACCATGCCGACCACCCCCGCCGAGCCCGCGATCACCGACTCGTCGGTATGACGGATTCCCTTCGGGGCCGCGGTGGTTCCCGACGAGTAGTAGATCCATCGGGTGTCGCTCGTAGGTCCCGTTGGCGCCGCGAGGGCGTCGATGCTCCCGCGGGGCAGCCGAAGCTCGCCTGTGACCGGCGGTGTCTCCAGATCGACGGCGATCACCTGGAAGCCCTTGTCCGAGGCCAACGTCCGGGCAAGGCCGCCGTGGTCGAAGCCTCGCCAGAATTCGGGCACCACAAGGAATTCCGTCGCCAACTGCCCGGTGATGAAGTCCACTTCGCGTTCCCGCAGTATCGGGATGATCGGGTTTTGCACCGCACCGAGCCGAGCGAGCGCCGCCATGACAACCATCGCTTCGAGCGTGGTGGGCAGCTGCCAGGACACCACCGTTCCCGCGCCGATCCCGCCCTCGGCGAACGCAGCGGCCGTCGCGCACGCGGCGTCGTGAAACTCACGCGCGGTCAGGCTGCGGCCGTGCTCGTCCGCGAGCAGCCGGCGGTTCGGTTCGCGCTGCGCCGCACCGGCGATCAACGCCCAGAATGTCGTACCGTCTGACAGGCTTCCGACCTTCATCTCGCCAGCTGATCGGCGGACGGCGGGCGAAACCCGGAGTGCGCTATGGCAACCGACACGGCGCTGCCGGCGGGGCCCTTGTGGTCGACGAGGACGGCCGACCCGGTGGCCACCCCGTCGTGGCTGTAGTGGGTCAGCGCGGCCAGCCCGATATGGGGCCCTTCCGGCAGGCGGCTCAGGGTCAGGGTGTAGTCGACGTTGATGAACTGCAGGGCGTTCGTGCCCCAATTGGCGATGGCGGCCGTGACGTCGGCGGCCATCGCGGCCCGGGTGAAGGCGGTCAGCGGCTCGCCGTCGATCAGGGGGCGGGTCTCCTGCAGCCAGGTGTATTTCTGGCCGGACACGTTGACCCATTCGGCGTCGGGGTTCTGCACCCCGGAGCCCCAGCCGTAGGTCCGCATGAACAGCGACGGGTGAATGCCGTCCTCCTCGATCGGCAGCCGCGGCATCTGCACCGGTTGCGACCACACATCCCCGTCGGGTTGCGGCCCACGCCGTAGAAACAGCGCATTCCCGCGCGCGACCGGGACGTCGCGCTGAATCATGACGGCCTCGACGAGCCGCAATCGCCGTCGCTGGTGATGCACGCGGGTGTGCACCTCGATCGGCTCCAGCGCGGTCGGGGCGGGAAGGTCGACGGTGAGCCGCGCGGGATGCAGTTCGGGGTCGTCGACGGCCTGTTCGACGGCCCAGCCCAACAGCCCGCCGGCGACGTGCCCGCTGAGGGTGGGGCCCCACCCTCCGCGCGCGATTTCGGTTGGCACGTAACGGCTTCCGTCGCGCACGAAGTACGGCTTCGACGCCGCCGCCGCGACGGCGTCGGGCGCGATCTTCGCCTCGGTCACAACGGAAGATATTACAGTATCCCCTTCCAGTCGGGCGGCGTTGGCTCCGTGGCCAGCCGTCCAGCGCCGGTTTCCCGATTCCGCATTGCTTTCCGGGTGGGTGCTTTACAGTGTTAGCTCGGCAAGAGAGGTGCCATGTCCAAAGCGATCCGATTGGTAGCCATTGGCCTCATCGCTTGTCTCGGCGTGGCCGCGTGCGGGTCAAAGCACGCGTCGCCGCCACCCGCATCGAGCTCGGCGAGGCCCTCGGCGACCACCAGCACGACCGTTTCGACGAGCGCGCCCAGCGCGGCCAGCGCGCCCGCCAGCACGCCCGAGTGCGTCGGGTTGTCGATCTGTCCGCCGCCACCGCCGGACGCCGAGGGCAACCCGGCGTGCTACTACGCCGACGGCTGGCGAGGCATAGACCCCGGCGCGGGCATCGAGGTGTGGTACTTCCACGAGCCGCAGAACATGTCCAAGCCCGACAAGGTCACCGCCGTCGTCCGCAAGAAGGATGGCACCAGCGAGTCGCAGGACGCCAACATCGACGCCGGGCAGCAAGTGCATCGCTTCGAGTTTCCGGCCGTCGACAAGTCGTCGGTCCAGGAGGTGCTGCTCAACACGAGCGGCGGCCGCTGCTTCGTCGTCGGACCGTGAAAGCCCAACGGGCCGAATCCCGTTCGGAACGGATCAGCGCGGTCGAGGACGGCGGCTGGCCGGGGCGGTAAAGCCCCCGGTGTCGTCGAAGAACGCCCACTGGCCGTCGTCGTCGACCTCCATGCGCCAACCGAGCTCGGAGCTGCGCGGAACGGAGTTCGTGAACCAGGCGTGGGCTTCCTCCGCGCTGGCGAAGTTCTTGGTCGCGACGATCTCGCCATGCGGGCCGATAACTCGAAACCTGGCCATCCGGTGTGGTTATCCCTTCTTATCGGCATTCAATCGCAAGTAGCGTCCGCCGACAAGTGCCCAAAGAGGGCGATACCGGGCTACACCGTGCGGGTCAGACGGTCGGCGAGCAGCTCGGCGAACCTCGCCGGGTCCTCGAGCGCGCCGCCTTCGGCGAGAAGGGCCGTGCCGTACAGCAATTCGGCGGTTTCGGCGACCTGGGCGCGCGCGGCGTCGTCGTCGGCGTTCTTCTGCGCCTCCCGCAGGCCGAGGACCAGCGGGTGGGTCGGATTCAGCTCGAGGATGCGCTTACTGGGCGGAACCACCTGTCCCGACGCCCGGTACATCCGCGCCATCGCCGGGGTGATGCCGAAGGTGGGGGTGATCAGGCAGGCCGGCGACTCGGTCAGGCGGGCGGACAGCCGCACTTCCGCGACGTGTTCGCTCAGGGTTTCCTTCAACCACTCCAGCAGGTCGGCGAACTCTTTCTGCTGCTCCTCGCGCTCGGCCTCGCTCTTCTCCGCCTCGGAATCCAGGTCCACCTCGCCCCTGGCCACCGACTGCAGCGGCTTGCCGTCGAACTCCGGCACCGATCCCACCCAGATCTCGTCGACCGGGTCGGTCAGCAGCAACACCTCGTAGCCCTTGGCCTTGAACGCCTCCAGGTGCGGCGACTTCAGGATCTGCTGCCGCGTCTCCCCCGTCGCGTAGAAGATCTGCTCCTGGCCTTCCTTCATGCGCTCGACGTACTCGGCCAGGGTGGTGGCTTCCTCCTCGCTGTGCGTCGAGGCGAACGAGGAGATGCGCAGCAGGGTGTCCCGGTTGTCGACGTCGGACATCAGGCCCTCCTTGAGGACCTTGCCGAACTGCGTCCACAACGTGCGGTAGTCCTCCGGCCGCTCGGACTGCAGGTCCTTGATCGTGGAGAGGACCTTCTTGGTCAGGCGGCGACGGATCGCGTTGATCTGCCGGTCCTGCTGCAGCATTTCGCGGGACACGTTGAGCGACATGTCCTGTGCGTCGACCACGCCCTTGATGAACCGCAGATAGTGGGGCATGAGCTGGTCGCAGTCGCCCATGATGAACACGCGCTTGACGTACAGCTGTATCCCGACGGTGGCGTCCCGGCTGAACATGTCGAACGGGGCGTGCGACGGGATGAACAGCAGGGCCTGGTACTCGTAGGTGCCCTCGGCCTTCATCGCGATCACCTCGAGCGGGTCGTCCCAGGCGTGCGCGATGTGCTTGTAGAACTCCTTGTACTCCTCGTCGGACACCTCTTCCCTCGGCCTGGCCCACAGCGCCTTCATCGAGTTGAGGGTCTCGGTTTCGATGGTGACGACCTCCTTGCCACCCTCCTCGGTGGCGGGGGTGAGCCGCTCGACCTCCATCCGGATGGGCCAGGCGATGAAGTCGGAGTACTTCTTGACCAGGTTCCTGATCCTCCACTCCGCGGTGTAGTCGTGCAGCTCGTCCTCTTTGTCCTCAGGCTTGAGGTGCAGCGTGACCGACGTTCCCTGCGGTGCGTTCTCGACCGATTCGATGGTGTAGGTGCCCTCGCCGCTGGACTCCCACCTGGTGGCGTCGCTCTCGCCGGCCTTGCGGGTGAGCAGCTCGACCTTGTCGGCCACCATGAACGTCGAGTAGAAGCCGATGCCGAACTGCCCGATCAATTCCTCGGAGGCGGCGGCGTTCTTGGCCTCGCGCAGCTGTTGCCGCAGCTCGGCGGTGCCCGACTTGGCCAGGGTCCCGATGAGGTCGACGACCTCGTCGCGGGTCATTCCGATGCCGTTGTCGCGAACCGTCAGGGTGCGCGCCTCCTTGTCGACCTCGATCTCGATGTGCAGATCGGAGGTGTCGACGTCCAGGTCTTTGTTGCGGAACGCCTCGATGCGCAGCTTGTCGAGTGCGTCCGAGGCGTTGGAGATCAACTCCCGCAGGAACGAGTCCTTGTTGGAGTAGACCGAGTGGACCATCAAGTCGAGCAGTTGTCGCGCCTCGGCCTGAAACTCCAACTGCTCTACACCAGTGTTCGACATGAACCGAAATTTACCGAAATCCCGATCCGCGAAACTGCGGGACCCCACACATTCGCCCCGGACGAGCGAAGGCGCCCCGCCGGCATAAGTGGCGACGACCAGCCGGAACGGCGTCGGGCGGCCCCGAAGGCAAGCTTCCCTCGACGGAGCCGCGCCTGGGGACCGGGGCTACCAGGCACCCCACCGAGGTGAATTGACGGCCGGGTGGTCGGTAGTACCGTTGTGCCGAGCTCAATAAGGGGTTGCGGTGGTCGTCGGCAGGCAGGTGCCGCGGTCGGGCGCCAACGAGTCGCTCGGCCGCGAGGCGCATTGTGCTGCCACGGATTTCGCCGACATGGATGAGCGCAGCGCCGCAAAACCGCGGGCGGTGCGATGCGGCTGCGCTACATAAGCATCGAGGCGCTGATCGCCGAGGCCGGCGGTGATCCCTGGGCGATCGACCGCAGCCTGCAGGCGGGCCGTCCCGCCCGGATCGCCGACCTGGCGCAGGCGTTTCACGCCGCGGGCCGGTGCACCGCCGAGTCCAGTAGCGCCTTCGACGAGGCCCGTCGCCGCTTCGAGGCGTCGTGGAATCGGGACGACGGCGAGAACCCGATCAACGACTCCGCCGAAGTGCAACGGGTCGCCGCGTCGCTGGGCGCCCAGTCCCTGCAGCTGCCCAAGATCGGCGTCGACCTGGAAAACATCGCCGCCGCCCTGGCCGAGGCGCAGCACACCGGTGCGGTGCTGACCTCGGCGCTGGAGGGCCGGCTCCAGCAGCTCGACGACGAACTCGGCCAGGCGGTGGAACAGGAGAAGGACGCCCGCCTCACCGCGGGTGATCGGGCCGCGCTCGACGCGCTGATCTCCCAGCTCGAACAGGAAGCCATCGACGACACCAAATCGGCGCTGGGCCAGCTCGTGTCGCTGCGCGACGGCTACTCCGACTATCTGCAAAGGGCGACGGCAACCCTGCGCGTCGACGGGTACGACGCGGCACCCGTCCAGGGCCTGGACGCCGAGGAGTCGCCGCCCAAACCCCAAGGGCCGGTTCAGGTTCCACCGCCCGATACCAAGCCCGAGGAAGTCAAGAAGTGGTGGGATTCGCTGAGCCAGGAGCAGAAGGACCGGCTGGTTGCCCAGCACCCGCCGGAGCTGGGCAACCTCAACGGAATCAACGCCATCGTCCGCGACACCGTCAATCAGGCGGTGATGAACGACGACATCGACCGCGTCGAGAACATCGCCAGACAGCGCGGGGTCTCGGCCGCCGACGTGCTCGCCAACCCGGGGATGTACGGGCTTTCTGCCACCGATGTCACGCGCTACGGCAACGCCGTGAAGACGCGCGACAGCCTGGACTACGACAGGGGGCCGGAAGGCCCCAACCAGAGGCCGGTCATGCTGTGGGCTTACGACCCGTTGGCATTCAACGGCTGGGGTAAGGCGGCGATCGCGATCGGCAATCCCGACTACGCCCGCAACACCGCGGTCATCGTCCCGGGCACCGGCAGCAGCGTGGCGCAGGGCTGGATGTCGGGCCACCAGGACGCGGTCAACCTGTACGACCAGTCCCTCGCGGCCGACCCGGAGCACCACTACACCTCCGTGATCGCGTGGATGGGTTACGAAGCGCCGCACGGCTTCTCCGATCTACGGGTCAGCGAGCCCGGGCTGGCGCGGGCCGGCGGCGACCTGCTCGCCGCCGACGTCAACGGCCTCTGGGTGACCCACAACAGCCTCACACCCCAGCACGTCACCGTCATCGGGCATTCCTACGGCTCGACCACCGTCGCCGACGCGTTCGCCCACGGCAACATGCACGCCAACGACGCCGTGCTGATCGGTTGTCCCGGAACGGATCTGGCGCGCAGCGCCGCAGATTTCCACCTCGACGGCGGGCATGTCTACGTCGGCGCGGCCTCCACCGACCCGGTCAGCTGGATCGGCGAGGGCAGCGGCATGCCCGAACAATGGCTCAAGAACAAGGTCAGGGAATACGGACTGCCGATTCCCTTCGACGCCGGTTTGGGCCGCGACCCGGCCGGCGACGGCTACGGATCCATCCGCTTCCACGCCGAAGTGGCGGGCTCCGACGAGATGGACAGGTACGACCATTCGCACTACTACGACATGGGCAGCGAGGCGCTGCGCAGCATGACCGACATCGCCAGCGGCCACTCCGAGCGCCTGGCAACCGACGACCTGCTCGCCGACGGCAGGCGCCAGCCACACGTCGGGCCCTTCCGAATACCCGGGCTGCCCGCGTATATCGACCCGGAGCACGACCGCCCGCGCGATACGATCCACGATAACCATGCATACCGCGCGTACGCCCCTCGCTGATCGCCGCCAAATGCTGTGGCGGTCCGCGGTCTTCACCGCGGTAGCAATCGTCCTGTCGATCGCCTTGGGAGGGTGTTCGCTGATGTTTCCCAACCGGCACGACACCGCCCACCCGGCGAACCCGCTGTCCGATGACCAAGCCCAGGCCCAGGTCGTCGACGCCGCCAAGCAGATCGCGCAGCTGGTGACCCTGCCAGACATGTACGGGGGCTTCGCGTTTGAATCGTGCAACGACCAAGGGGACCCGCCCTATCGCGGGGTTGTCGAGATGAGCTTCAAACCCGCCGGGGGCGACCCGGACGCGTTTTTCAATCAGGTCGCCGCGACGATGGTCGCGCACGGGTGGACCGACGGGCCCCCGCCCGGACTGCATCCGAACGGAAGGGTCATCAACAAGAGCGGCATCATGGCGGTCATGTCCTGGGGGCCGAATCCCGGCTGGAGCCGCATCCAGGTCTACGGCGAATGCCGGAACATGACCGACCACCACAACGACGGCAAGACCAATTGGGTGAAGATCACCGACCGGCTGCGCTGAGCGCCCGGCCGCTCAGTCGGCGATGTGCGGTTTGATTTCCTCGATCACCCACTGCGCGAACTCCAGATACGCCTCCGGCCCGTCCACCCGCGGCGCGGGGACCGAGCTGTATGTCACGCCGAGTTCGGCGAACCGGCACAGCTGGTCGATGATCTCTTGTTTGCTCATCTCCGGGCGGTAGTTGGGATCGTCGGTCGAGACGTGGCCCTCCCCGACTCGGCCCATGCCCAGCGGATACACGATGTCGAACGGCCTGCCGTCATACGTCGGCTGCGACTTGATGAAGTCGATCTTGGCCGGAAGGTCTTCGACCTTCGACAGAAACGGCCACCAGCCCGATCCGAACCGCGCCGCCCGCCTCAGCGCGGCGTCCGCGTCGCCGGCGATCCAGATCGGTGGATGCGGCCGTTGCACCGGCTTCGGCTCGAATGCGATCCCGTCGAACGACGCGTATTTGCCGGCAAAACTCGGTGACTCGCTTGTCCACAGTTCGATCATCGCCTCGAGGGACTCGTCGGCGATGCGGCCCCGCTCATGGAACGGCACCCCGAGGACGTCGAATTCCTCTGCGTCCCAGCCCACCCCGAACGTCACGGTGATCCGGCCGCCGCTCATCCAGTCCGCGGTCGCCAGCGCCTTCGCCAGCACGACGGGGTGGTGCAACGGCAGGATCGTCACAGCGGAGTTGACCCGGATTCGCTGCGTCACGCCCGCGACGAACGCCTGCGCGACCGTCGAATGCAAGTAGAACGGGCCGGACAACTCCAGGTGCGAATGCGGAACGACGAAATGCTCGGGCACCGCAACCATGTCGTAGCCCAGCTCGTCGGCGCGCTTGAGCATCGCCGCTTGCTGCGGCCCCGTCACGGCGAACTCCCACTTGGCCGTGATCGCCGGCAACTCGAGCGTGTGCGGCAGCGCGAACGCCAGTTTCATCCCGTCATGATGGCACGCTCTAGACTGCTCGCGTGAATCCGGTGAAATCGTGGTGAGGCTGCGACGTTTCGTCGCCGTCGTCGCCGTCGCGGTGTTGGCGGTGGGCTGCGGATCGGCGCACGCGGCCGGCCCGCACACGATCACGTTGACGCTGGTGCGGCACGCGCAATCGGCGGGCAACGCTGCGGGCGTGATCGACACCTCCACGCCCGGCCCCGAACTCACGGCCAGGGGGTGGTGCCAGGCGACGCTCGCGGCCACCCAATTGGCGCCAAACCACTACGACGGCATCTACGCATCGAGCATGATCCGCACGCAGGAGACCGCCGCGGCGACGGCGCAGGCGTTGGGCGAGCCCGTCACCGTGCTGCCCGGGCTGCAGGAGATCGAGGCCGGCCAGTACGACGGCACGCCCGAGGCCGACAGCCCGCACACCTACCTCGTCGTCCCGAAGCGGTGGCTGCAGGGCGACCGCAATGCGCGGATCCCGGGTTCGGTGGACGGCAACGAATTCGACGCGCGGTTCGACGACGCCGTCCAACGCATCTACGACAGCGGCGAGCAGAACCCGGTGGTGTTCTCACACAGCGCGGCGATCATGTTCTGGGTCCTGATGAACGTGCGCAACGCCGACCCGTCGCTGCTGAACACCAAGCCGCTGCCGAACGTCGGCCGGGTGGTGATCACCGGAAACCCCTCCGGCGGCTGGACATTGACCGAATGGGATGCCGATCCCCCGCCGTGCTGACGCCCTCAGCTCTTGGTGCCGACGGTGATCAGGTCGGACACGATCTGGGTCCAGAGCGGCCTGCGGATGCGGTGCTGATCGGCGACGGCGAACCCGGCGTTCTCGAACAACGACCACATCTCGGCCGGCGACGCGTTGTGCTGCGGCTTCCACCTATTGGCCGAGGAGGCCTGCAGTCGCGGCTGCCGGGTGCTCAGGGCGCTGACGGCCACCAGGCCGCCGGGGGCCAGCACGCGGTGGAATTCCCGTAGCGCCGCCGGCTGGTCGAAGAAGTGAAACGCCGACGTGGTGACGACGGCGTCGAGCGCCCCGTCGTCGAAGGGCAGTTGCTCGGCCGGCGCGCGCAACCATTTCACCCGGTCGGATCTGGCACGGGCCTGCTCGAGCATGCCGTCGGACATGTCGATGCCGTAGATCTGGTCGGGCCGCAGTTCCCGCTCGATGCGATCACTGAGAATCCCTGTGCCGCAAGCGATGTCAGCGATCCTGCGGGAGCCATGGTCGCGCAGCTGTGCGATCACTTCGTCGTGCGGGGGACGGTAGACCCACTGTTGCAAGAAGGGCAGGTCGTAGGCCGGGGCCAGGAAGCTCCACAATCGCGTGACGGCGTCGTTGAGTCCCCGGCGTTGCGGTGCCGTCATTCGCTTGTCCCCCCGATCGGGTCGGCCTAGCGACCCGGGCCGAGGGGCCCGGCCGGTCCACCCGGCCCCCCTGGCCCACCGGGCCCGCCCGGACCTCCCGGACCGCCGGGTCCGTTTACGGCGGGAAGCACGAACACGCATTGATTCAAGTCGACGCTCCAGGCCCAGCCGGGGGCGCAATCGTCGGCCCGGCTCACCGCCGGCGAGGCGAGCGCGGCCGCGGGCAATCCCGCGAGCACAAGGGCGAACCCGCCGATCACGCAACGTCGCAGATAGTGGCTCATCCGGTCATTTTGCCCGAGTCGACCCGTTGGCGTTCCGGATTGGCCATCTTCTCGGTTGCCGCTCGACGAATCGCCAACTCGCGGCGGGCGTCGTCCCCGCTTTGTCAGAATGTCCGTCATGGCGCGCTCATTCGACATCGTGACCGCATCGCCCGCGAGCGTCGAACAGATTCACGCGGCGTTCGGTCGCGAGGACTACTGGCTTGCCCGCCTGGAGCCCGCGCGCGCCAGCACCACGCTGGATTCGCTGATCGTCGACGACGACGGTGCCGTGACGGCGTGCGTCACCCAGCACCTGGGCCGCCAGCTACTGCCCGGGCCCGTCGCGCGACTCATTCCCGGCGACCTGAAGGTCGTGCACACCGAGACGTGGACACCGACTGGCGAAGGCAAGGTGCGGGGGCAGGTGCGCGTGTCGGCGACCGGCGGGCTGGGATCCGGACGGGCCGACGGGTGGCTGGAACCATCGGGCGACGGCTCGCAGCTGCGCCTCGCGGTGCGCGTGGAGGTCAAGATCCCGCTGCTGGGCCGCAAGTTCGAGAGGGCCATGGGAGCCGATTTGGCCCAGGGCATTCCCCATGTGCAGCGCTTCACCACCGCCTGGATCGCCGAACATGCATGACGACGGTTGACCGGAGACGGGCGCACTCAACTCGCAAAACGTTGCCCCACGCGCCGCGCACGACACTAAAGTGCTGTTGGTGAGCACGCAGGTGTTGGCCAACGGCCGGGGCCGATGGCTGGCAATCGTGGCCTCGCTCGTCGTGGCCGGCGGGATGATCTACGCCCAGGACACCAAGCCCCGCTGCTGCGCCGAAGCCCCGGCGCCGGCCCCGACGCCGACCGCAGCGGCGCCCCCGAAAGACCAGGCGTCCGCGCCGCCCGGCGCGCCACGCATCGCCAGTCAGGCGGAGGTGGAATCGTTGGCCGCGTTGGCGACAACCGCGCCCGGCACCGCCCAGCAATTCCAGTTCCCGCTGTCGCCCGGCATCGCGCCGGAGGACAGGTTGCAGGTCAAGACGATCTGGGCGGCGCGCGTCATCAGCGTGCTGTTTCCGGAGATCAAGACCATCTACGGCTACCGGCAAGATCCGTTGCCGTGGCATCCCAACGGGTTGGCGATCGACGTGATGATCCCGAACCCGCACTCGCCCGAGGGCATCCAGCTCGGCAACCAAATCGCGGGGTATGCCCTGGCGAACGCGAAGCGCTGGGGAATCAACCACGTGATCTGGCGGCAGAAGATCTACCCCGGCCCCACCTCGGGGAGCTGGACGGCCGACATGGGGTCGGAAACCGCCAACCACTACGACCACGTTCACATCGCCACCAACGGCGGCGGCTACCCGACCGGGCACGAGACCTACTACATCGCATCGATGAGCCCCGCGCCGTCACAGTGATCGAGCGCCAACCGCTCTATCTGCTGGCCGACAGTCAGCTGCTGTTCTGGAAGCGGCGCGGCCGGCCGCTCCTCGAGACGGCCCTGGACGGATTGGCTCGGGACACACCGCTTCGCGCGGCCTACGTCGGCGCCTCCAACGGGGATCGTCCGGAGTACTACGAGATCTTCGAGGCCGCGGTGGACGGGGTCGGGATCGTCGAGCGCCGCATGATCGATTCGTCGTTCGGCCCCGACGACCGCGCCTTCCTGTCGCGCGTCCAGTTGATCGTCCTCGCGGGCGGCGATGTCCGCTTGGGCTGGAACACATTCGAGAAAACCGGCATGAAGGACGCAATCCTGGACCGGCACGCGAAAGGCGCTGTGCTGGTGGGTGTTTCGGCGGGCGCGGTGCAGCTCGGACGCTGCGGAATCGTCGAGGCCCCCGCGCCCGAGCTGCTCGACGTGTTCAACCTCACTCCGCTGATCGTCGACGTGCACGACGAGCGCGCCGACTGGGCGCGGTTGTCACGCGCGGTTGAGCTGCTCCGCGGAGCGGTCACCGGGATCGGAATCCCCTCCGGGGGCGGAGTCGTCGTGCACGCGGACAACACCATCGAGCCGCTGCGCCGTGCCGCGCACGAATTGCGTTTCGAGGGCGGGCACGTCGCGCACTCGCTGTTGCCCGTGGACGAGCGGTCGGCCGTGCCCGGAAACGCCTGACGACCCTCGGCGACATTGCCGCCGACACACAAACGTTTGGGTTACCGGCGCGACCACCCTGGCAGTACGCTTATGTGCCAGCATCTCCGCCAAGCAGAGGGATCGAGAGGTCTCCGAGGATGGTCATCAGTCGGCCGCATCGGCGTGCGTGGGACGATCGGCATCCGGGTGCCGCGGTGTTGTTGGCGGCGCCGCTGACGGTCGTCGGTTTTTGGGGGATGGTCGCTCGCCCGGCCCTGTCCCTGCCGCTGCTGGTGCTGGCCGGCGCGGTCTTGGTGGTGGCTGAGTTCGTCGGGGGCCCGCAAAGGGTGGCCGAGCGCCCGGTGCGGGTCGCCGTGGGCAGCCGGCAGCGGAGCCTCCAATCCCGTACCCACCCCCCGAGGACGCAGCCCAAGCCGAAGCCGCCGCGGCGTCCCGATTTACCCGATTCACCCAACTTAGAAGCCGAGGCGCGGGCGAAGGCAGAAGCCGCCAGAGCCCAGGCCCTGGCCGCCCAAGCCGAGGCGGTGGCCGCCGAGGCGCGGGCCCGCGCGGAAGCCGCCGCGGCGGAGGCCCTGGCCGCCGAGGCCGAAGCGCTGGCCGCCGAGGCCGAAGCGCTGGCCGCCGAGGCGCGGGCGCAGGCCGAAGCCGCCGAAGCCCAGGCCAAGGCCGCCGAACCCGAGGCGCTGGCCGCCGAGGCGCGGGCGCAGGCGGAGGTCGCCGCAGCCCAGGCCGTGGCGGCCGAGGCGCGCAAGCGGGCGCAGGCGCGGGCAGAAGCCGCCGAGGCCGAAGCCCGGGCCGCCGAGGCGCGCAAGCAGGCGGAGGCCGCCGCGGCCGAAGCTGTGGCCGCCGAGGCGCGCAAGCAGGCGGAAGCCGCCGAGACCCAAGCGCTGGCCGCCGAGGCGCGGAAGCGGGCAAGAGCCGCCGAGGCCGAGGCGCTGGTCGCCGAGGCGCGGGCGCGGGCCAAAGCCGCCGAAACCCAGGCGCTGGCCGCCGAGGCGCGGGCGCGGGAGCGGGCGCAGGAAGAGGCCGCCGAAACGCAGGCCCGGGCCGCGGAGGCACGGGCGCGGGCAGAGGCCGCCGAAAACGAGGCCCGAGCCGCCGAGGTGTGGGCGGGGGCGGAAGCCGCCGAAGCCCAAGCCCTGGCCGCCGAGGCGCGGGCGCGGGCAATCCGGCTGCGACGCGAGGCGGAAGCCAAGACCCGACGGGCCCCCCAAGGGGACTAACCGTCCGCTAAGAGCCTCGTCGCCCGTCGGGCCGTTCGGAGGCGGTTGAATTCCTGGCGCGCCGATAGGCGAAGATGCTCATGGCTCCAATTTGTTCGTTTGTCTAACGGTGTGTTTTCGGATCGATGGGTAGGCGCTGAGAATGACGGCTGGGACGTAGATGGCTGACGGCCGCACCGCGACGAATCCGACGCTGGCCCCCGCCCCGGCGGCCGGTCGTCGTCTCCGATGGGACCGCGACCACCCGCGCTACAAGTGGGTCGCGCTGTCGAACACCACGCTGGGCATGCTGCTGGCGATGATCAACTCGTCGATCGTGCTGATCTCGTTGCCGGCCATCTTCCGAGGGATCGGATTGGATCCGTTGGCCCCGACCAACATTGGCTATCTGCTGTGGATGCTGATGGGCTATCTGGTGGTCACCGCGGTCCTGGTGGTGTTCGTCGGGCGCCTCGGCGACATGTTCGGCCGGGTGCGGATCTACAACGTGGGCTTCGCGGTGTTCACCGTTGCGGCGATCGCGTTGTCGTTCGACCCTTTCCACCTCAGCGGCGGCGCGCTGTGGCTGATCGGCTGGCGCGTGATCCAGGGCATCGGCGGCGCGATCCTGATGGCGTTGTCGGCGGCGATCCTCACCGACGCCTTCCCGAGCAATCAGCGCGGTCTGGCGCTCGGGTTCAACATGGTCGCGGCGGTCGCGGGCTCGTTCCTCGGCCTGCTGTTCGGGGGGTTGCTGTCGGAGTGGGACTGGCGGGCGATCTTCTGGGTGGGTGTGCCGATCGGCGTGCTGGGCACGGTCTGGGGTGTGCGCTCGTTGCACGAGATCGGCGTGCGCACACCGGGTCCGTTGGACTGGCCCGGCACCGTGACGTTCGGCGTCGGGCTGACCGTCGTGCTGGTCGGTATCACCTACGGCATTCAGCCCTACGGTGGCCAGCCGACGGGCTGGACGAACCCGTGGGTGCTGGGCTCGATCGCCTTCGGGCTGCTGCTGCTGATCGCGTTCTGCGCCATCGAGTTACGGGTGCCGCAGCCGATAATCAACATCCGACTGTTCCGGTCGACGGGATTCGGGATGGGCAACCTGGCCAACCTGATGTCGTCGAGCGGCCGCGGCGGCCTGCAGTTCATGCTCATCATCTGGCTGCAGGGCATCTGGTTGCCGCTTCATGGATACAGCTTCGAGTCGACGCCGCTGTGGGCGGGCATCTACATGCTGCCGGCGACGCTCGGGTTCCTGATCGCGGCGCCGGTGGCGGGCTGGCTGGCCGACCGGTTCGGCGCGCGGCCGTTCGCCGTCGCCGGGATGCTGCTGATGGCGGTCACGTTCATCGGGCTGCTGCTGATTCCGGTCGATTTCGACTACCGGGTTTTCGCGCTGCTGATTTTCCTCAACGCGTTCGGCGGCGGCATCTTCACGGCCCCGAACACCGCCGCGATCATGTCGAGCGTGCCGCCCGGGGAACGGGGAGCCGCGTCCGGTGTTCGGGCGACATTCTTCAACGCGGGCGCGGCGCTGTCGATCGGCGTCTTCTTCTCGCTCATGGTCATCGGTCTGGCGAACACGTTGCCGCAGACGCTGAGCAGCGGGCTTGAGGCGCAAGGCGTGTCGGCGACGGCGGCGCACGACGTCGCGAACCTGCCGCCGGTGGGCAGCCTGTTCGCGGCGTTTCTGGGCTACAACCCGATCGCCGCGTTGCTCGCACCGACCCACGCGCTGCAGCAACCCGGCGTCAACGCCGGCGTGCTCACCGGCAAGTCGTTCTTCCCGGAGCTGATCTCCGGGCCGTTCCATGCCGGGCTGGTGGTGGTGTTCGTCGCGGCGGCGCTCATGATGCTGACCGGCGCGCTGGCGTCGCTCGTCCACCCCGGCCGCTACGCGGATCAGGTCGAGGAAATTTAGGTCGTCTTGCCCCGACGTCGTTTTGTGCGGTGCGCCGCCAACACGTCGTCGTTGGCCAGCGTCTGCGCCTGAGCGGCCAGCGTCGATGCCCGGTTGGCGTGGGCGGTCGCTTCGGTGTCGTTTGTCGCTTGCTTGCCGTGCGCCGCCGCCAAATGTCGTTTCGCCTCTTCGAGCCGGGCCTGGGCCTGGCCGCCGATGCTGTCGCGATGCCTGGCGACGTAATCGGAGATTTGCCGCAGCCGGGCGTCCGCGGTGGACAACGTCTGTGCTGTTGAGTTGTCGCGCCCTTCGATGCTGACCTGCCCATCGGTTTGGGCCTGCGCCGCGCGCCGGCGGCGGCGCGCGCCATACAGCAGGAGAATCAGCACGATGACGACCACGACAACGGCCACGCCGATCGCGATCGGCAGCCAGGTCCGCTTCGACGAGCTGGCCGGTTTGGCCGATTGGTCCAAACCGTCGGCCGCAGCGACCGCGGCACCGCTCCAATCCTTGGCGCCCACCTTGGGTTCAATCTGATTGTGTTGCAGACTGTTTGACTCGGCAGCCGCTAGCGCTGGCGCGCTGAACGTGTACGACTTGGTGTTCGTGGCCACGGCCAGCAGCGCATCCTGGTCGCCCATCCCGCTAGCGCTGCGGGTTTGGTTCGCCCAGTTGTCGGGTTTGAACCTGGAGAAGTTGTCGACGTAGGCCACCCACAGGTGAATGTGCCGGTCGCGGTAGAGCCGCTCGATCGCGGTATTGATCGCCGCCCGATCGGGATTCGTCAACACCCCGGCGCTGTCGGTGATGGGCTCCGTGAGCTTGGACGGCGGTTGCGCGCCGGCGGGGGGCGCCAGCAGGAACCCCGCTGTGAGGATCGTCAGGACTGCACCGAAGGGGCGGACAACGCGCATAGGGGTAACTTAGCCCGCTGACGGCGCCGAGGCTCGGCAGCACCTGCCGTCGGCGATTGGCGCTCGATGCACTACTTTCCCTGGGGTGACGTTCTCAGCTGTTGGTGCAGTCGCGCGGTGGTCCACCACCCTCCTCACGGTTACAGCCGTTGCCTTTCTGGCCAACCCGGGGCAGGTCGCTCCCGCCCCGGCGGTGCGCTTGGCCGATGACGCCAACCCGTTGGCCGGCATGCCCTTCTACGTCAATCCCAATTCGGCGGCCATGCGCGCCGCGCAGCACGCCGATCCGCCGAGTCCCGAGTTGACCGCCATCGCCAACACACCGCAGGCGTACTGGATCGTCCCGGGGCCTTCCGCGGGGACGGTCGCGAAGTACACCGGTGACGCGGCGGCTGCCGGCGCCATCCCGGTTCTGGCGATTTATGGAATCCCGCACCGCGACTGCGGCAGCTTCGCCGCGGGCGGCATGGCGACGGCCGACGACTACCGCGGGTGGATCGACACCATCGCGTCGGGCGTGGGCGGCACGCGGACGGCGATCATCCTCGAGCCCGATGCACTCGCCATGGCCGACTGCCTGTCGGCCGGCCAGCGCGAAGAACGCTACGACTTGATTCGCTACGCCGTCGACACGCTGACGCGCAGCCCGGCCACGGCCGTGTACGTCGACGCCGGTCACCTGCGCTGGCATAGCGCCGAGGACATGGCCGCCAGGCTCAACAAGGTCGACGTCGCGCGTGCGCGGGGGTTCAGCCTCAACACTGCGAACTTCTACACCACCGGCGACGAAATCGGTTACGGGGAAGCGATTTCGGGGCTCACGAACGGTTCGCACTACGTGATCGACACGTCGCGCAACGGCGCCGGACCGGCGCCCGACTCCGGGCTCAACTGGTGCAACCCAAGCGGCCGAGGACTGGGCGCTTCGCCCACCACCGCAACCGCGGGCGCGCACGCCGACGCCTACCTGTGGATCAAACGTCCCGGTGAATCCGACGGAACGTGCGACAAGGGTGATCCGCCGGCGGGCACCTTCGTGAGTCAGTACGCCATCGATATGGCTCACAACGCGGGCCAGTAGGGGTGTTAACGTCATCGGCGTGACTCTCAAAGCCATCGCCCTGACCACCCTGGACGGCAAGCCCACCACGCTGGCTGAATTGTCCGACGGCGCAACGCTGATCGTGAACGTAGCCTCCAAGTGTGGGCTCACTCCGCAGTACTCGGCGTTGGAGAAGCTGGCCAACGCCTATGGCGACCGCGGCCTGACGGTCGTCGGGGTCCCGTGCAATCAGTTCATGGGCCAGGAACCGGGCACGGCCGAGGAGATCCAGGCGTTCTGCTCGACCAACTACGGGGTGACGTTCCCGTTGCTGGAGAAGACCGACGTCAACGGCGACGACCGCCACCCGCTCTATGCCGAGCTGACCAAGACCGTCGATTCCGATGGCAAGGCTGGCGACATTCAGTGGAACTTCGAGAAGTTTCTGGTCGCGCCCGATGGCGAGGTGGTCAATCGGTTTCGACCCCGGACCGAACCGGATGCGCCCGAGGTCATCAGCGCCATCGAGGCCGTGCTGCCCCGATAGACGGCGTGCCGTTTGCAACCCGCGCACTCACCATACGTTGTCCATACTGGTCGACAGGCCGTTGTCGCACGTCACGGTGTCGTGAAACGTCGAGCCCGTGGCGGGTCCGCGATATTTGATTTGTGTTTCCTGCGAGCCGGTCACGGTGAAATTAACGGAGTCGTTCCAGTGGATGGCGGCCGCCCTTCCCGCCACCGCAATGGATCTGTACACGCAACTCACCGCAGGCTTGTCTGCGTTATTGGTTATCGACACAAAGGCCGCCGCCAATGCGTGGTCCTGCCGTAGCTTCAGCTCCGGAGCCGGAGGGGGCGGCGGTACCGCCGCCGGGGGTGCCGCCCTGTGGGGTGTCGCCACTTGGGGTGCCGCCGGTGGGAGTTCCTGTGCCGCGGCTGGGGGTTCCGCCGCTGGGGGTGCCGTCGAATCCGGTGTCCACCACCCGGTCGCAATGAGCGAGAATCTCGCCGACCACGGGGTGCTCGTCCCGGTTGTGCCGCCCGGCGCGGCGCCCGGCTCCCCCGACCCCGACACGACAATTCCGACAGCCGCGGTCAACGCAGAAGCCGCGATGAGAACACCGAGGCGCCGGCACCGCGGCGGGGGTGCTGCTCCATCGCGGCGAGAGTAGCTGGTGGACACCTTCATCGCGCACGCCTCCTCTGCCCCAAGCCCTTCCGAGAATCAGGGCGTGATCGTGGTCTGCTGGTCGATCACGCCGGTCACGTCATTCAACGCGTTGGCGTCGGCCTGCGGACCCTCGGCTTTGAGCTGCAGTACGTAGACCCCGTCGTTGCTCTGGATGACCACCGTCTTCTGGGCGACCATTCGCGTCACGCCGTTCTTGGTGTACGAGCCGGCAATCTGGTATGCGGGATGGCCACTCAGCGAGCTCTTTCGCTCGTCGCCGGCCTTATAGCCTGGCAAGTTCTTTACCTCACCGGGTGCGACGGCCAGCAGCTTGTCCGTATCGACAGCGCCCGTCAACTTCGCGACGATCGCGATGATCTTGGGCGGGTCCTTCGGATCGGTCGGCGTGTTGAAGACGATCCCGCCATACGGAGCGTCGGCGCCTTCGGGAATCCATGTCCAGCCCACGGGAACCGGGAGTTCGATCTTCGGCGCGCCCGGTGTGCCGTGGGTGATCGTCGTCGCCCGGATGTTGTTCTTCCTGAGGTAGTCGCCGATCGTCTCGTTCGGACCCGACGCCTGAGCGAACACCGGGGGAGGCGACGTGGTTGACGTGGACGTTGATGTCGACGTCGACGTGTTCGACGACTTCGAGTTTTGAACTACGGCCAGAAGGATCAGCCCGCCGATGAGGGCCACGCCGAAGACCACAAGGGAAACGGCGACAAACCAGCTGCGGGTTTGCCAGTGTCTTTGGACGGCAACGAAATCCGGTGGTGCAGCGGTTCTCGGTGTCGGGGTCGTCGTCTGGGGTAGTGGCAGTGATGGTGGGGTGGCTCGTTGCGCATCTTCTGCTGTCTCGCGCAGTTTCTGCTCGGCCGTCTCGAGCAGCGCGGCGGCGTCACGGTAGCCCGGCTGCTCCTGCTCGATCGCGGCTAGCAGGCCGGTGGCATGCTGCCAGTGTTCTTGGTCTAGGTGGTCGAGTGCCCGCGCGTACTGGTCGGCGAGTTCGGCTTCGCGAATCTTGGCCCGCGCGTCGGAGACGATGCCACCCGGATCGAGGTCGTCCGCGTCGATTCGAGCGAGCTCCCGCGCGGCGGCCACGACGGCGTTCCATTGCCCGGCCTGATGCAGGGCCGTCATCTCATCCACCAGTGCTTTGCGTTGCTGGGGGGCGGGCAGATTTTCCAACGCTCTCAGCACGATGTCCCAGTCATGCTCAGCGACGGACGCCTCGCGCCGCTCAACAGGTGTCCCCGGTGAAGCCGAAGACTGCTCCTCATGCAGGTCGGCGGCGACCCCGTGCGCACTGCGCGGTTCGGTGTCGTGGTCCGCCAATACCATCTGGGCCACCGCGGCGCCCACGGCGGGCGACGGGACCTCAACGGATGTGGACGCCGCGATCATCGGCCGGGTGGCAGCTGCCGTTGGTGTGGCCGCGGCCGGTCGCGCACCCGAACCCGTCGGCCCAGGGCTGAGGGCCTCGGTCTCGTCGGCCTGCGTGGAAGGCCGGCGGCCGGCTCGGCTTAACGCCTCGGCGAAGTCGAGGCAGTGCGGGTACCGCTGATCGGGGTCTTTGGCCAGCGCCACCGACAGCACGTGATCCAGGTTCGCGAGATCAGGGCGGCGCTCGGAGAGCATCGGAGCCGGCGTGGTGAGTTGCTTGCTGATCACGACGGCCGGGTTGGTGTCCATAAATGGCCTCGCGCCCGTCAAAAGGTGAAAAGCGGTGGCCGCCAAGCCGTATTGGTCGGCCCGCCCGTCAATCGGTTCGCCCATCAGCTGTTCGGGCGCCGCGTAGCCGACGGAGCCGACCGTCATGTTGGTGCCGGTGCAACCGCTGACCTCGTCGGCTTGACGGGCGATACCAAAGTCGGCCAACAGTATCCGCCGGCGGGTCCCGTGCGCCTGTCCCAGCATGATGTTGGCCGGTTTGACGTCGCGGTGCAGCAGGCCGTGCTGATGGGCGGCGTCTAGTGCGTCGGCGACACCGGTGACGATCTCGAGCGCCTCGAACAGGGGCATGCCCGTGGGATAACTCTCCTCAACCAGCCGATCGGCGTCGGTGCCATCGACATAATCCATCGAAATCCACAGTTGGCCGTCGAATTCACCGCGATCGTGAATGCCGACGATATTCGAATGCCACAGGGTCGAGGCCAACTCGGCCTCGCGATTGAACCGGTAGCGGTACTCCGCGTTGGCCGTCAGGGCCGGCGGTAAGACCTTCAACGCTTCGAGGCGCGGCAGCCGGGGATGCTGAACCAGGTAAACCTCGCCCATCCCACCAGCGCCGAGGAATCGCCGAATCACAAAGCCGGCGAAAACCTCACCGTTTTTCAACGGCATGCGCGAAGCCTACAGCCGACCCGCGGCGAACGCCGCTGCCTGGGCAGTCATTCCCGACTGAACGTACTGGCCATGTGGCGCCATGCTCACACCGTTGGTGCAGATCGGATCCCCGGGCATGCACATGTCGATCGTTTTCGCGGCGTACAGCGGGCCAATGGCGGGAAGCCCGCCCGCCCCCAATCTCCGCCCGAATGAGCCCGATGCCTTCGGATTTCCGAAGACAGCGACGGCTGCGACATGATTGGCGACACCTGGTGGCATCTGCGTGGTGGCGACGTCCATAACGGCCGCACCCTGGGAGTATCCACCGAGGACCATCCTGGTGTTGGGACAGTTCGCCGCCATGGACTGGACATGAGCGCTCGCGTCATTGGCACCGGCGGGGATGGAACTACCGAAATTGTTGGTGGCGGGGTAGTTGACCGGATATACGCCGACGGTCCTCCGCCCTACTCGCGAACGCAGCGAATCGACGAACGCCTGTCCGACCCCGCCGACGCCAGGGGGTTCGGTGGTGCCTCGGGCGAACACCACGTCGACGTCGGGGCAGGGAGCCGAGTTAGCGGATGGCAGGGACGAGGCAGCGGTCAGCGACGCCCACACTGCGACAACAGCTGCACCGAGCAGACCAGAGATCCGACGTGCGGCACGCATGTCATGTTGTCGCTTCGAACACGATTTTGAACGATCCTGTGGACCGCCTTGATGGCCAGGACGCGCCGGTCCGACGATGAAAGCTCATGGTGGTTGTCCTTGGTGTGGTCGCCGCCCGGTTGGCAGCTCTGACAAGTAGGAGCAACGACGGCGGTCCTAGGGGACACTTTTTCCGCCGCCGACGCCGAGGTCGACGTCAGCGCGCGGAAGGTCGAGTGGACGTCACGCAAGCGTCGATTCCGACGCGGGGGCCGGGCTGCTGATGGTTCCGAATGGGCACGATGGAATGCAGACTGGCGGCGCGGACGAGGACCGGCTGGCTCACGTGCGGGTCGTAGTGCGCGCGGATGCTGTTGTCATCGGCGACGGTAGGCATCGCTGCGGCTGAATACGCCTACGACGGTGACTTGCTGCCGCTCCTCGTCAATTCTGTAGAGCACGCGGTAAGTGCCGCGGCGTGCGCTATACCGATCATGCAGAGGTGGCCTCAGCTGCTTACCCACCCGCCGCGGATTATCGAGCAATGGACCGATGATGAACTCATAGGCAGCAAATGCGACCGATTCCGGAAGTTGCTCGGCCAGTTGCTTTTTCGCAGTCGGCGCAATTACCAGCTCAAATCGCCGGTCGGTCACGTCCTAGCTCGGCGTGCTTGCATGGCTGCAGTCAGGCTGTCCAGGCTCTCCCCCTCGCCCCGGGCGATTTCAGCCTCGGCCTCGCCAAGGGCACGTAGCGCCGTCGGGTCGGACAGCACTGCAATCGTTTCCTCGAGCGATTCCAGATCGTCGACGGCAAGAAGGACCGCAGCGGGGCGTCCGTGCACCGTTACCGTGATCCGGTCGTGCTGCGCGCCGACACGCGCCACCAACTCCGACAGATGCGCCTTCACCTCGGCCAACGAGCTGACTTCGGACATAGTCACAATTATGACCAATCCCTGCGTCGGTGTCCACTAAGGGCCACGCTTAACTCCCTCACCGACCGTCGCGACATGGCGGGCTCAATCGTCGCCTTCCGGTGGGTACATATTGGGGCAGGAATCGGATGCTGACGTCGCCGGGAGCCGTCCGAGATTCACCAGCCAGCGCGAGGGAGCACTCCCGCAAACCGAGGAGCCCAGGCATTGACCACCGAGGACCCTGGCCAGATTCAGCGGCTGGCCGCCCAGTGCGACATGGTCGTAACCCGGCTACGCCATGACGAGTACTTGCTGTACGAAAATGGCACCAATCAGTTGCTCCTGGGCGGCCACTCTGGCGGGCACAAGACCGGTGTCAGCCTGGAACGGATCAGGCTGTACCTGGAAGGGCTCCAGAGGTAGATGTGATGGGGTCAGGGCCGCTGGCTTTGCCTGGCGGCGGGCTGTTCGCGGTGGGGCTGTTCCCGGTGGGGCTGACGTGGGGCTGACGTGGGGCTGACGTGGGGCTGACGTGGGGCTGACGTGGGGCGGGCGGGACTCGAACCCGCGACCAACGGATTATGAGTCCGCGGCTCTAACCAACTGAGCTACCGCCCCGCTTTGGCGCGGCACCCATGGTGCCATGCCGCAGCACCGCCGGCACCCGCCACGTCAGCTGAAGACCGTCTGACCATCGGCGTCGAGCAGGTAACGCTCGGTGCCGGACTCGACGCGGGCGGCGTCGGCGCCCAACGACACCGCGATCTTGTTGCTGGCGTTTCGCATGACGTCGAACGTGAGCTCGACGGCCTGCTCCTCGGAAAACCGGGCGCGCACCTCGGCGGCGACGTCGGCGACGAGGTGCGCAGGCGTCCAAATTAACGCATCCGTATAGCGCAGCGCTGCCTTAGCGCGCTCGTCGAGCAACGTTGACGTCTCGTAGCGCTCGACGTCGCCGTACAGCGTCTCCGAACCCCCGGCGTCCAGGGCAGTGGCCTCGCGCAGCGACTTGCACAGCCGGCAGTTGTGCTGGGCCGCGCCGCGCAACCGGACCACCTCGGAGGTGACCGGGTCGAGCGCGCGCATCCGGGCCACCGCGGGCAGAAAGTCGTTGAACACCACATCGGAGGGATCGGTGGTGTGGTCCCACTCGATCGGACGGTTCACCCAGTCGAGATAGTCCGAACCGACGCCCAGGGCTTCCAGCCCGGCACGCACCCGCGGAACGAAGTCGCCGATGTACATCTGCACCACCACGCTGAAAGCCCTGTCCCCCAACTGCTTCCACAGCAGCGACCGCTGTTCGGCGGTGATCGCCGAGACGTCGACACTGAACTGCTCGGCGAACTCGGCGACGACGGCCTCGGCCTCCGATTCGGGCTCACCAACCTCGACGCAAGAGGGCAGCGGCGGCAACGACAGCGTCCGGGCGCACACCCGCCGGACCAGGCCCGTGATGCGCCCGTCGCCCGGGGACAGAGCCACCAATCGCGTCAGCATCTCTCACACGCTAGAACCCGCCCAGCCGCTGGGCAATCGGCTGCTGCGCCCGGTGCCGAGCGGCGCAGCCAAAGCCGCGTCGAGCGTGAAGCTGCTGCGAATCCGCCGCCCTCGGCTTCAAGGGATGGATGCAACACATCTGATTGAGGAGTGTTGTTGTGACCCGTCCGGCGTTGAGATCTGTTGT